>NZ_MDHA01000029.1 GCF_001705665.1 Thioclava sp. SK-1
GCGCCGCGATCGAAGCTTGCGATCGCTGTATTGCTGCTCTGACGGCGTACGTGGTCGTGGCGCTTCCGTGACGAACTTGTCCCATAGGGCATCCTTCCATTCCTTCGAAAGGATCACACCATCAAACCGTGGGATCAAACACCTAGGGAGAGATCGCAAAGACCGACAAAGAACGCGGAATAGGCAACGGGAACGAGCAGGAGAAGCGAGAAAGGCGGGAAAGTCAGAACGGTCAGCGCCCCGGCGACGAAACCAAGCGTCATCCGCGAAAGAAAACGGTGGCGCAGAGCGATGCGGTTCAGAATTTCCGGCTTCACGACTTGATCGAACGCCGCGCGCTGATCCATGCCGCGGCGAGCAAGAGCCCCACGCCACTGACTACAAATACATCGGCCAAGTTGAAGGCAGGCCAATGTGTTGTGCCAATGTAGAAATCGAGAAAGTCTGTTACAGCCCGATACCGCACACGATCGATGACATTGCCCAGGGCTCCGCCAATGATCGCGCCATAGGCAAGTGTTTCGGCCGCATTTTCGGCGCGAAACAGCATAATCCCCAGCCAAACACAGATGGCAAGAGCGAGAGCGATGAGGCTCCACCACGGCGCGCCGCCCAACATCCCGAAAGTCACGCCGTCATTACGATAAAAGACGAGGTTGAATCCCGGAAACACGGGAATCCCGGCGCTTAAAGTGACGGCATTCGCAACGACAATGGCTTTGGTGATCTGATCGATCGCGAACGCAGAAAGTGCTGCGAAGACGCCGATCATCGGAGATACCTTGTTTAGTGACATTGCCTCATCCCAACCAGACATCAAGGAACAGCATCAGAACGAGCCCGACTGCGAGACCGAGCGTCGCCCTGTTCTGATGGCCGCTGCGATGGGTTTCGGGGATGATTTCGTGGCTAATGACGTAGAGCATTGCGCCCGCGGCAAAGGCCAGACCCCATGGAAGCAGCGGTTCCGACAGTGTGATGATGCCGGCCCCGAGCAAACCGCCAATCGGCTCGACCATGCCCGTCAGCGCCGCGATGCCCCAGGCGCGCAGCTTCGGATATCCCTCGCCCAGCAGAGATACAGCGACGGCCAATCCTTCGGGCGCGTTCTGCAAGCCGATGCCGATGGCGAGTGGGAGGCCACCTTCCATGCCACCGGAACCGAACCCGACCCCGACCGCGAGGCCTTCGGGGAAGTTGTGGATCGTGATCGCGATGATGAACAGCCAGACCCGCCGCAAAGACGCCGCTTCGGGCCCTTCGCGTCCCGTCTTGAAATGCTCGTGCGGCAGCTTTTCGTTCATCAGGGCGACAGCCCCCATGCCCAGAAGGATCGAGACGCATACGATGGCCGCAGGCATCGCGCCGTTTTCGAACATTGGCTCTGCCGCATCCAATGCCGGGATGATCAGCGAAAAGAAGGAAGCGGCGAGCATCACACCGGCAGCGAAGCCGAGCGACAGATCGCGTGTGGCCCGCGACGGGATGCGCCCGAACAGCACGGGAGCTGCTCCGACCGCCGTAAGCGATCCGGCGGCGAGGCTTCCGAGAAAGCCGAGCATGATCGGAGAGAGATTTTCCATAATTGGGCCAGATTATCCTTCGACGTAGCTTGAAAAGACTTCCGTCGACCCGTTCTCGCGGATGAGGAAGACATCGTAGGCTTCACGGTCTTCTTCCGGCCCCATGCCGGGCGAGCCATAGGGCATCCCCGGAACGGTGAGGCCGACGGCGTCCGAGCGCTCCTCGAGAATGCGGCGGATGTCACCGGCCGGGACATGGCCTTCGATCACGTAGCCATCAATGAGCGCGGTGTGGCAGGAGACCATGCGCTGCGGCACGCCGTTGTCGAGCTTGAAGCGAACCAGCGACCCACCGAACATGTTCTCGCCCGTCGGCGCAAACCCGTTTTCTTCGAGATGATTCATCCACGAGAGGCAACAGCCGCAACCGTTCGTCTTGCGGACCTCGATCGCCGTTGCCTCTGCGAGGACCTGGGCCGCTGGTAACAGGGCGAGGGTGATTGCCAGAGCTTGGGTCATGCGTTTCATGGGTCAGAGCCTTTCGGTTGTCGTTTCGGCAATCTCGCTGCCGAGGTTTTGATTCAGAAGCGCGCGCGCCTCGGCCAGACGCGAGAGCGCGGCGGTATCTTCCGCTTCGCTCTCGGCTGTTTCGGCGAGCCGGTCGTCAGAGAGGGGGTCAGTCGGGCGCCCATCCACGAGGACTTCGTAGTGCAGGTTCGGACCTGTCGCCGTACCAGTCGCGCCGACGCGGCCGATCACATCTCCCGCCGCCACGCGGTGGCCTTGTGCCAGGTCTTCCGGCACGGCGCTCAGATGCGCGTAGCGCGTCATGGTGTCGGAGCCGTGGGCGATTTCGACCACTCGACCATAGCCGCCCCGCCAGCCGATGAAACTGACCCGCCCCGGTGCCGTCGATTGAACCGGTGTCCCACGTGCCGCTGCGAAATCGACGCCGGTGTGCATCCGGACGTTGCCAAAGACCGGATGCGTACGGCGTCCGAACACCGAGCTCAGGCGCGCACCCTCGACCGGCTGTGCGAAGACGCGCAGCACCTCGCCATCGACGTAGATCGTCGCCTGACCGCTGCCGTCGTCCGGCCATACGATCTCGTAAAGCGAACCGCCGATCTCCAATGCGGCGAAGGCGAGCTCGGGCTGTCCGATCCTGTCCTCGCCCACACGCGCCTCGCGCCAGAGAAGCCTTAGTGTCTCGCCACCGGCCAACTCGCGGCGGAAATTCACGGTCCCACCCAGCATCTGCGCAAGGTCCACGGAAAAACGGGCGGGTATGCCGGCTTCGTCGAGTGCCGCGAAGATCGAGCTGTCGATCACCGCTTCGCCGGCAAGGGTTACGATCTCCGGATCCGGAGCCACGACCTGTGTGGACAACTGCTCGCCGAAAACCACCTCGATCCGCACTCCGTCCTCGACGGCGAGTGAGACGGTGCGGGGGCTGCCGTCCACGGTCGAAGCGACAGTGACCGAGTGCCCCGGCCGCAGCCGTCGCAGATCGTATTCCGCGCCAAGCGCGAGGGCAACTTCGGCTCTGTCAGGTGCCGCAAGTCCAGCTTCGGACAGCAAGAAATCGAGCGTCTCGCCAGGTGCAATGTCGCGCGACCACATCGACAGCGGTGGCTCGATCGCCCTTACCGGCCTGTCGGCAAACGCGACCTGCAGAAGGGGCAGGGGGCCTAGGTTGGGTGCATCTTCTGCCCATACCGTCACGGGCAGCGTCACGAAGATGTCAACGTTCTGGGGGGCGTCAGGACGCTGGGGCATCCAATTACCTGCCGAGGCAAGTTCCGGCGGCACGGGTTCTTTCGACAGAACATCGGAGATGACGATAGCTGCCCCCGAAACCGTCCCCAAAATTGCGACAACCGCCGCCAAAGTTCTGAGCCTCATGTTGCCCCCTCCATTTCTTCTTCCAGCGCGCGGTGAATTTTCGGCACCGCGAATTCTCTGGGTTCGTGATAGTCGATCATGGTGACGAACCGCCCAGAGGCTGCGAACAGGAAGACGCTCGCGGTGTGGTTCATCGTGTAATCGCCGCTCCCCGTCGGCACCCGCTCGTAGGTGGCGCGGAAGCCGTCCGCGACGCGCGCGATCTGCTCTTCCGGTCCCGTCCAGCCACGGATCGCAGGATGGAAGTAGCCGACATATTCGGCCATCGTTTCGACAGTGTCGCGCTCGGGATCGACCGTGATGAAAACCACGTTCATCTCGTCGGCCTCGTCTCCCAGATCGTCGAGCCATCCCGAAATGTCCGAGAGCGTGGTCGGGCAGACATCGGGACAGTAGGTGAAGCCGAAGAACGCCATCGTCGGGCGACCGATCAGGGTTTCTGGCCCGACCGCGTTGCCTTCATGATCCGTCAGACGGAAATCCATCTCGGTCAGGGCCACAGGCCGCTGCCTGACAGATTCGGGTCCACCGGGTCCATCGACCTGCCACCAACCGACGAAGAGCATCAGGGCGACCGCCCCGACACCAGCCGCGCCGTACCCCAGGATCGCCCGTCGCCGCATCAGTCCTCTGGCCCCCGCGCAGCGATTCCGAGGATCGGCACCTCGACCGTCACTTCGCCTCCGTCGTCGAAAAGCAGGGTCAGCGGAAAGGTGTCCCCTTCCGTCATCGGTTCTTGTAGCCGCATCAGCATTGCGTGCAGGCCCCCCGGTTCGAGCGCGACGCTCTCGCCTGGGGCGATCGCGATCTCCCCCGCCGGGCTCATGGAACTCACACCTTCGGCATTTGTCTTCGTCTCGTGAATTTCGGGCATCATCGCGAGCGGTGTTGTAAGGCCGATCAGCGTCACTGGCTCGTCGCCAGTGTTGCGGATCGTCATGTAAGCGGCCCCGGGACGGTTCATCCCGATGGAGGCGCGGGACCACGCGTTCTCGACGACAACATCCTCGGGTCCGGCCAGCGCGGGCACCGAGAGCCCTCCTAAGGTCAAAAGCGCCGCCAGTGTGCCAGTCAAAATATACTTTTTCATCGTTCTGATCCTGCCCTTTCCATTCAGCTTTGCGCAGCAGCGACTTCGGCAGCCACCAGACGACGCAATTCTGCCTCTCCGAATGGATCGAGCGGCTTGCCGTTCACGAAGAATGTGGGCGTCTGGCGAATTCCCACGGTCTCGACGTCAGCACGATCCTGGTTCAGGATCGCCACGACATCGGGTGCCAGCATTTGCGTGCGCGCGGCCTCGGCATCGAGTCCGGCCGTGGCGGCGATCTGAAGGATCAGGCCAGGCGCCGGGGCACCGTGCGACGCCCATCTCGGCTGTTCCCGCAGAACGGCCTCAAGCACCGGCACGTAAACGTCCTGCATGCGCGCCGCCTCGAGCACGCGGATCGCTTCCTCGGATGCCGCGCCGTGGAAGGGCGTGTAGCGGATCACGACGCGGACAGCATCCCCATGCTCGGCCATGATGTCCTTCACGATGGGATGAAAGGCGCGACAGGCCTCGCAGGCCGGATCGAAGAATTCGACGATCGTGACGGGCGCTTCCGCAGGCCCGAGGATGGGCGAGTAGGGGCGGATCATCGCGTCCGCGAGTTCCGGCGCAACAGGCTCCGCTTCGGCCACCGGGCCGGGGCGGGTTGCAAACCAGGTGGCTCCGCCGAAACCGGCGACGCCGAGGGCGAGAACGGACAGGATCAGGCCGCGTCGGTTCATGTTCGTGTATCCTTCAATGAAAGGGCCGACAGGGCCCCGATCAGCGCGAAGGCGGCGAGCGCCATCAGCGGGATCGGGATGCCGAAGACCCGTTGGTTGTCATCGGTGCAAGAGGGGCCGGTGGCCGAGCAGGGCTGGATGCGTTCGGGAACAAGACCGACGTACAGCCCCATGTGCCAGAGGGCGATTGCGCCGCCGCCAAGCGCCAATGCGATGCCGTAGCGCCCCACGCGGCCGTCCCGCCACCAAAGGCCGAGCCCGAGGACAATGGCCAAGGGGGACATGAAGGCGCGCTGGAACCAGCACAGCACACAGGGCGTCTGCCCCAGCACCTCGCCGATGAAAAGCACGGCAAGCGAGGCGACGAGCGCGATGATCCACGCCAGCCCGAGGGCTGTTTCTCCGGACATACGGTTCATTTCGGTCAGATCCTCTTTTCCAGATCGGCGAGGATCTCTTCGGCGGAGGTGCCGTAGGGCCACGAGTCGGCGAAGCCCGCGTCGGGATCGAAGAGGAACAGATGCGACGTGTGGCCCATGGTGTACCCATCCCGCGCTGCGGCCTCTTCGACGCGCTCAAAGAAGATTGGAAACGTCTCGGACGTGGCGGCGATCTGTTCCGGCGTGCCCGTCAGCCCGATGATGCCCGAATCGAACAGCGGGACGTATTCGGCGAGTGCTGCGGGCGTGTCTCGTTCAGGGTCGATTGTTATGAAAATCGGCTGGACCTTGGCGGCATCGTCGCCCAGACCCTTCATCACCGCCGCGACCTCAGATAGGGTCGTTGGGCAAACGTCGGGGCAGTTGGTAAAGCCGAAAAAAACCAGCATCCAGCGCCCCGCAAAGTCCTCCTCGGTTCGAACCATACCCTGGTGGTCCGTCAGTTCGAACTGAGCGAAAAAAGGCGGCTCGGCGTCAGTTCGGGCGCTATCGGCACGATAATCGGACCATAGCAAAAGCCATAGGAAGGCAAGCGCTGCAACGCCTGCCAAAACCCAAAGAAACTTCTGTGCCGATGTAAGGGACAATCCTGTTCGCCTGTTTTTGATTCTTATTGCATGTGCGGATACATCCTCTAGCCGCTAGAGGTTCAAGCGCGAAATCATGGTATAGCTTCAACTCACGCGTCTGTGAATCCGACACTTGTTTATTTCGACGGCAAAACCTACACAAACTGTATCTTTTTCATGGAGGCGAAAATGCTCACGATCGGTACTCTGTCAAAGAAGACTGGCACAAAAGTGCAGACCATCCGGTACTACGAACAGATCGGACTCATGCCCGAACCTGGCAGGACCGAAGGCGGACAGAGGCGCTACGACAATGCACAGCTCGATCGACTGTCCTTCATCCGCCACTCGCGGCAACTCGGTTTCTCGCTCGATGCGATCCGCGAGCTGCTCGACCTCAGCGACCATCCCAACCGGCCCTGCCACGAGGCCGATGCCATCGCGCGTCGCCAGCTCAAACAGGTGGAGCAGCGCATGGCGCGCCTGAAGGCGCTGCGCACGGAACTGAAACGCATGGTTCACGAATGCAGCGGCGGGCGGACGGGAGATTGCAAGGTGCTTGAGGTGTTGCGGGACCATTCGGAATGCTTGACCGAGCACGAGGAAATCGGGGTCTGAAGGAATTCAGCCAACATTCCGGCTGGAACGCAGATCAGCCGCAGAAGTTAATGTGTTGCACAACACAAGCTGGAACCACAAAATGGCCGCTAGACAAGATTCAATGGAGAGACGGACGCTTTGGATCGTTCTGGCGCTCAATATCGGTTTGGCCGTGGCGTTTTTCGCAACAGGCGCCTTCGGCGATTCAAGTGCTCTGATCGCCAACGGGCTCGATAACCTCTCCGACAGCTTCGTCTACGCGATCAGCCTTTTCGCTTTGTCCCGATCCGACAAATGGAAACGCGGGGCGGCGAACGTTTCCGGTGGGCTGCTGATCCTGTTCGCTGCAGGCATCCTCTACGATGCGTGGCGCCGCTACATCGGCGGGTCAGATCCGCTCGGGACGATCATGATCGCCATGGCCCTGATTGCGGCGGCCATCAACGCAGTCTGCGTCTGGCTGCTCGCTAAGCTCAAAGATCCGGACGTCAACATCCGCGCGGCCAACACCTTCAGTTACAACGATTTCGCCGCGAACCTCGGAATCGTCGTGGCTGGCGGCCTCGTCGCCTGGCTGGGAACCAACTGGCCGGACCTCGTCGTCGGCGTGATTGTCGCCGGGATCGCGGCCTGGGGAGGTATCGACATTCTGCGCGACGCACACGGCGAACACCACAAAGCAGTTCATACGGGCAAATAATTGCGGGAGATTCTTTCTGAAAGAAAGGATTGAAGCTACAGTGACTATAGCAATTAGTCTTGTTCCAAGACGATTCGAGGAGCGACCCGTTGCAGATGACCGACCCCCTACTTGTACCCACCAAACTACTGGATTTTGATGCCGCGCCTCTTGCGCATCTAATTGAGAACCGCAGCTGGCGCGGCTTATCCGAATACGATCGGGTCGGAGCTGCCTATGATTTCGTTCGGAATGAAATCGCGTTCGGATACAATCGAGCTGACGACATCCCCGCATCCGAAGTGCTTTCCGACGGCTACGGGCAGTGCAATACCAAAGGCACGCTCTTGATGGCGCTGCTGCGTGGTGTTGGCATTCGTTGCCGGTTGCATGGCTTCACGATCCACAAAGGCTTGCAGCGCGGTGTTGTCCCTGAGCTGGTGTATCCGCTTGCTCCGCAGGAAATTCTCCACTCATGGGTCGAGATCGAATTTCAAGGTGCCTGGATCAACCTTGAAGGCTTCATCCTGGATGACGCTTTCCTCGATGTCCTGCAAACGTCATTCTCGAACACAGAAAGTCTCTGCGGTTATGGCGCGGGCACGGATTGCCTTGGCGCGCCTCCCGTCGCCTGGAACGGAGAAGATACCTACATTCAGAAAACCGGCATTGTGCAAGATTTTGGCGTGTACGATACGCCGGACGCCTTCTATTTGTCCCATGAGCAATCCTTTGGATGGCTGCGTGGCGCCCTTTACCGTCATATAATACGCCACTGGATGAATGCGCGCGTACGTGGTTTCCGCAGCGGCCGCCTGAAGACTGACCGACGCGCGACACACGCGCACGCGGAGCCTGCCAATGCCACATGACCACGGGCACGCGCATATCGATCCGAATTCTGGGGACCGGCGGGTTGCCATCGCCATCTGGGCGAACGGGCTTCTTACCGTTGCGCAGATCGTCGGGGGCATATTCTCGGGTAGTCTGGCACTGATCGCCGATGCGCTGCACAACTTTTCCGATATGGCTTCGCTTGTCATTGCCTTTCCGCGCGCAGGATCGCGCGCCGCCCAGCCGATGAGCGCATGACCTTCGGATATGGCCGGGTCGAAATCGTCGCAGCCCTGATCAACTACACCACCCTCATCGTGATCGGCTTCTATCTGATCTACGAAGGTGGCATGCGCATGATTGATCCACCCGAAGTCATGGGGTGGACCGTCGTCATTCTCGGTGGAATCGCGCTTGTGGTCGACACGCTGACCGCAATACTGACCTATTCGATGCAGAAGGGCAGCGTGAACATCCGCGCGCTTTTCCTGCATAACCTGTCGGACGCGCTTGCTTCGGTCGCGGTTATCGTCGGTGGGTCGCTGATCATCCTTTACGACATGCGTTGGGTTGATCCGGCCATCACCATCGGCATCGCGATCTACATCCTGTATCTGTCTTTCACTGAAATAGGCGGCCCAATCCGAACCCTGATGCTCGGGAGCCCGCCGGACATCGACAACGAGGCCGTCGTCGAAGCGATGCGGAAAGTCGAAGGCGTCGCCGACGTCCACCACGTCCATCTCTGGCAAATGCAAGAGCACGAGGCTGCGCTCGACTGCCATGTCGTCGTGGCAACCGAGGGCTGGTCGAAGATCGAAGAGATCAAGAGCGCGATCAAGAAGCGGCTGAAGGAAGAGTTCGGCATCAGCCATTCCAGTCTCGAATTTGAGCATGAGGATCGCGCTCATCAGAACGCCGATCTCTACGGTCACGGCAACGCAAGTGAAAAGGAGAAGACCAATGTTCAAGGAAACGCTGAACGAGCATGATGATGTCATCGGGCTCGTCTGCGAAGGCAAGTTGACAGAGGCAGACTTCAAGAAAATGCACGCGCTGCTTCATGAACGTCTTGGAACAACCGATAATCCGGGTCTGGTTCTCGACCTTACAAGTTTCGAGGGCTACGAAGAGCCTTCGGCGATCCTGGAAGTTCTGTAGATCGACACTACACGTGAACGATTTCTGTCGCATAGCGGTTGTCGGAGAACGCAGATGGATGGAATGGGGCGCACGGGTGGTCAACCTACTGACGGGCTCCGAGATGCAGTGGTTCGAATCCAGCGATACCGAGTGCGCACTTGCGTGGGCGCGTGACGGGTAGCCAACGATTCTGCAAGAAAAGGACTAACTGAATTGGATATGGAATAATGCTTCTGGCGAATCCGGACCTACTACGTAGCGACTTTAACCGGGTACTGTGCGCCGATGTGCGATTCGAGTGAAATGACATCCGCCTCAAGATCGTGAGGCTACAGGGACATCACGTCCAAGTTACAGAATATCGCTTGACCTCCCCTTACTGGAAGGTTGTATAAACTGTTTATGTTCCGCGTTTTTCGCCTTGTTTTGATTCTCATGCTGACCTTCGGTGCAGTGACTGCGCCGGATGTGTCGTCGGCCAGTATGTCGGCCACGGCTATGGCGCAGATGGAACCCACCGAAAGCGCCGATGGCCTCTGCAATGGTTGCGATCCCGCTGGATTTGCTGACGGTACTGCCTGTGAAGGTGGGTGTCCTGTTCCTTGCGGCTCCAGCGGTACGGCTGGCCTCCTTGCCAAGATGCCGTCAGAGCGGCTCGCGATGCCCTTTGGTACTGCCATCCGGGGTGCCGAACCTTTGATCCCAGTCGGCGCAAATCCGTCGCTTGATCCGTTCCCTCCCAAACTGCCTGTTTGAACCTGATACCGGCCTCGCCTGCTGCGAGGCCTGATTGTTGCCTTGGCCGAAGCTGGCTGAGTGCGACCCTTTCAGATCAAGGCAGTTGCGATGATTCTCCACAGACCGATTTCACGAAGGCACGTGCTTCGCACAGGTGCCGCATTCACAGCCCTATCCGCTCTATCACCTGCACGAATGGCAATGGCCGATCCAACTGGGGACCCATTCGTCCTACGCGCGGCATCCGGACAGGCCGCCCTGCGCCCGTCACCATACGGCCCGACTAATGTCTGGAGCTATAACGGGTCCGTCCCCGGCCCTGAAATTAGGGTCCGGCGGGGCGACCGCGTGCGGGTTCTGGCTCAGAATGGGTTGGATGAAGGGACCACAATCCACTGGCATGGCATTCGCACGCCCAATGCGATGGACGGAGTGCCGTTCCTCACGCAGGACCCGATCCCGGTTGATGGCGATTTTCTCTACGAGTTCGATGCGCTGGATGCGGGCACGTTCTGGTACCATCCGCACCAGCGCAGTTCGGAACAGGTCGGACGCGGCCTTTACGGGCCACTGATCGTCGAGGAGGCGGACCCGATCCGCGTGGATCGTGACCTGACCTGGATGCTGGACGACTGGCGCATGACCCGGGACGGGCAAATTGCGGATGACTTCGGCAACCGCCACGACGCGACGCACGGCGGTCGTATTGGTAATTCCGTGACCATCAACGGCCAGATACCCGACCGCATCGCGGTGCGGTCCGGTGAGCGCATCCGCTTGCGGCTAGTCAATGCGGCGAACGCGCGGATATTCGGGCTGGATTTCGGTGGTCTTGCACCGGTTGTGGTCGCTTTGGACGGTCAACCCGTGACTCCCCATGCCCCTGACAGCGATATTGTGGTGATCGGACCAGCCATGCGTGTTGATCTGGTGATCGACATGACTGGCAAGCCCGGAGAAGTCGTCACCGTCACCGATGTGTTCTACGACGGCCTCGAATACCGTCTGGTCGACCTCGTCTATGGGCCTGACAGGCTGCGGGACAGTGTGCCGGATTGGTCGATGGACCTGCGACCCAACCCGTTGGCGGAACCGGACATGGCGTCGGCCGCGCGACATCAGATCGTCTTCAACGGCGGAATGATGGGGCAGATGATGATGGGCGGCGGCATGGGGTCAATGATGGGCCAGATGCGCGAAGGAAACATGTGGTTCATCAACGGCGAAGCCGCGACGGGTCACATGATGGACCCGTTGCTGGTCCTGCCGCAGGGCACGTCGCACGTGTTCGAGATGGATAATCGCACGGCTTGGCACCATCCGATCCATTTTCATGGACATTCGTTCCGTGTGATCGCGCGCAACGGGCAACCGACACGGCATCGCGAATGGCAGGACACCGTCCTGATGGCCCCCGAAGAACGGGTCGAAATCGCGTTCGTGGCGGACAATCCGGGAGACTGGATGTTCCACTGCCACATCCTGGAACACCAGGCAGCGGGCATGATGGGCGTCATCCGCGTCGATCCCGGCACGACCAAAACCTGAAAACTCACAGATCACTGATGACGAAAGGGAAAGAACCGATGAAAAAGATACTTGGATTTGCCAGCCTCGGCACCGCAGGTGCTGCCGCTGTCCTTGCGATGAGCCTGAATGCCGCACCGGTCGCCGCGCAGGAGGTCACGCTCTACAAGAACCCGCAATGCGGATGCTGCGAAAGCTACGCGGACTATCTGCGGGAGAACGGTTTCACGGTGGAGGTGAAACCGACCCACGACTTGGCGCAGATCAGCCGCGAGGCTGGTATCCCGGACGATTTTCAGGGCTGCCATACCGCCTTTCTGGACGATTACGTTGTCAGCGGTCACGTGCCGATCGATGTCGTCAACAGGCTGCTCGAAGAGCGCCCGGAAATTGCCGGTGTGACCCTTCCCGGTATGCCGATGGGGTCGCCGGGTATGGGCGGCGCAAAACAGGAGCCGTTCAAGATTTACACCGTCGAGGAAGGTGTGAGCCCGACCGTATATGCGGTCGAATGATCAATTGCGCGGTCTGGTGCGAACCCGTGCCAGATCGGCTTCAAGGAAAAGCAAAGGATGAATTGTATGATGATGAACGGTGAAATGATGGGCGGCGGCATGATGATCGCGATGGGCCTCGTCTGGTTGCTGATCGTGGGGGTGCTGGTGCTCGCGGCGATCGCATTGGTCAAATACATTCGCTCGGACAGCGGAAAATAGAAATGCGCCGAAATGCGGACTAAAGGTGCCAGCAGCGGCGACAGCCTGTTGTCGATGGGCTTGGTCTGGGCGCTTTGCGTCCTGCTTGTCCTGTCGTTGCTCTCGGCACTCATCGTCCTCTGTAGGTGGCTCGCAATAAGAAGGCGGAAACTTAGTGAAAAACACGATTAGGCTCTCGGCTGTCCTGCTCGCCACAACGGTTTTGCCCGTAGCGGCGCAGAGCGACGTGCGCATGGGTGAGCGCCTCTATCAAGAGAATTGCGCCAGTTGCCATGGGGCGAACCTGGAAGGGCAACCTGAATGGCGCACACGATTGCCGAGCGGCAAGTTGCCTGCCCCACCGCACGACGCCTCCGGCCATACCTGGCATCACCCCGACCGCGTATTGTTCGACATCGTGAAACACGGACCGGCGGCGATTGTCGGGAACGGCTACGAAAGCGACATGCCCGGATATGAGGGCGTACTGACAGACGGTGAGATCACGGCAATCATCGACTACATCAAGAGCACATGGCCCGACCGGGTTCGCGCGTCGCAGGAAAGCCGCACCCTCGCGGATGAGCAGGCGCAGCCATGACGCAAGAGGTCGTCGGCAAAACCGAACCCGTATCACGGCGCAGAATCTCCGGGTTCTTGCTGGTGCCGCTGATAGCTTTTGCCCTCATGGTCCTGTTCGGTTGGGGGCTTTTCAGGGGTGGCGACGATTTGCCGTCAGCACTTCTCGGCAAATCTGTGCCCGACTTCGCGCTGCCCCCGGTGCTTGGCCGCGAGGAAGGTCTTTCGACACAGGACCTGATCGGCCACGTCTCGCTCGTGAACGTCTTCGCCTCGTGGTGTGTGCCTTGCCGCGCCGAACATCCGTTGTTCATGGAACTGAGCGCAACAGACGAAGTGCCGCTTTACGGGATCAACTACAAAGACCCGCCCGATCAAGCCCGCGCCTGGCTCGACGAATTGGGCGATCCCTACGCGCGCATCGGGGCCGATATCAACGGACGCGCCGGTATCGAATGGGGCGTCTATGGCGTGCCCGAAACCTACGTCATCGCCGATGGCACGGTCGCCTACCGCCATGTCGGTCCGATCACGCGAGCGATCCTGCAGGAAACGCTGCTGCCGATCGTCCGTGACCTCAAAACCCAATCCGCCAAGGAGACAACGCCATGAAAAATCTGAAACCGGCGCTGATCGCCTGGGCACTGTCCGTCGGCGCGGCTTTCGCGACACCGCAAGGGTTTGCACTTCACGACACCCCGCAGCCTGTCGCCAATGTGCGCTACGAGAAAGATGACGGCAGCCGCGGAGACATGGAAGATTTTCGCGGCAAGGTGATCCTCGTGAATGTCTGGGCAACCTGGTGCGTCCCCTGCCGCGAAGAGATGCCGACGCTCGATGCGCTTCAGGCGGAACTTGGCGGCGACGACTTCGAAGTGGTTGCCCTTTCCATCGACCGGGCCGGATCACAAATCGTTCGGCGTTTCTACGACGAGATCGGTGTCACCAATCTCAATATGTATGTCGACCAGACCATGCTTTCGATGACCGCGCTGCGCACCGTTGGCCTGCCGACGACGATCCTGATCGACGCGCAGGGGCGGGAGCTCGGGCGACTGGTCGGCCCGGCCGAATGGGATGATCCCGAGATGGTGTCCTTTTTGCGAAGCTTTATTGAATGAATCCTAGCAAAAGTCCACTGCCCACCCTTGACCTTCCAGCTACTGGAATGACTAGCTTTTAATCATCGAAAGGACTTTCCGGATGACCGAAATATCACCTTCCAACATTGCGGGTGCCGCCAACATCGAAAGCGCAGGAAATTGGCCCAGGTGGTTGACGCGCAGACGATTGCTGTTCGTCGGTGCGGCAACCGTGATGGGGGGCGGCATGGCCCTGAACTGGGGATGGCTCACCGCGATCGGGCTCGCGCCTGTTCTGGTCTCGCTGGCCCCCTGTGCCGCGATGTGCGGCCTGGGTCTGTGCATGAAGGGCGGGTCTGGAAAGAGATGCTCCAACTCGCCGGACGGGGCGTCTCCCGACTGAGTTCTTTCGATAACCACACGATCAACCCAAGGAGAAAACCATGAGAAAAACACTTACAACTTTCGTCGTTGCGACGGCCCTTACTGCAAGTGCATTTGCCGTCAGCGCCCAGGAACAGACCACGCCGGAAACGGGCGAAATGATGCAGAATGAGGGGCCATGCAAGGCGGCATGATGGACGGCGACATGATGGGCATGATGAAGATGATGGCCGAAATGAAACCCATGATGGAAGCCTGCACCGAGATGATGGCGTCCATGACCGAGAACATGGACGGCGGCATGATGCCGTCGGAAAAGTCTGACGGCTAGATTTGCCCAAATGCCTGTCGGTCAACGGATCGGCAGGCATTTATTGTAAGGATACAAGAATTGACAGCACTGACACGGCGCGCCGCTTTAGCGATACTCGCGGCCACGATTTCGTCTCCGGCCTTCGCCAATCATCCGGGGGAAAACCTGGATGCCCGCATGTTCGAGATGGAGCCCTACTTCCAAGCCATCGATGCAGCGCAGGCTCCGGGTTTCGAGCTGCAGGATTCCGAGGGGAATCCCGTGCGCCTGTCGGATTTCAGCGACAAGGTGGTCATCCTGCATTTCATCTATGCCAACTGCCCGGATATCTGCCCGCTCCATGCGGAAAAGATCGCGGCGGTCCAGGCTTCGATCAACGACGGGCCGATGAAGGAGCTTGTGCAGTTCATCTCGATCACGACCGATCCTGTGAACGACACGCCAGACGTGTTGCGCGATTACTCGGACCGGCATGGGCTCGATCCAAGCAATTGGGTTATTCTAACCAAACGTCCCGATCAGACTGAAAATGCAACGCGCGTTCTGGCGCGGGACTATGGGCTGGAGTTCACGATGACCGCCGACAGCGACATGATGATGCACGGAGCGGTCACCCATGTCGTGGACATCGGCGGGCGGTTCGCTGCAAAATTTTATGGCATGGACTTCAAGAACGTGAACCTGATCCTCTATGTCAGCGAGTTGACCAACAACGCCCAGCATCGACGCCGGGAGCCCAGCTGGTGGGACCGGCTGACAGGTGTGTTTCAATGAGTGTCGTCGAGACTGGCGTCAGGCTGTCCTCGACAGACGGAATTTCCCTGACAGCTCTGCGTCGGTATTTTGCGGTGATCATCCCGGCCAACTTGATCTGGGAGTTCGCGCATATGCCGCTCTACACGATATGGAACGAGGGCACCTGGGGTGAGATTGTCTTCGCAGCCGTCCATTGCACGGGTGGTGATATCCTGATCGCCATGAGCGCGCTGATGCTTGCCCTCATGCTGTCGGGCTGGGGCTGGCCCCTGGTCGCCTCGACGCGGCGGTCTGTGACCGTCCTGACGGTGGTGTTCGGGCTCGGATACACGCTGTTCAGCGAATGGCTCAACATCGTGATCCGCGCCGCCTGGGCCTATTCGGACCTGATGCCAATCATTCCGGTCCTCGATGCGGGCCTGTCACCTGTGTTGCAATGGATCGTGGTCCCGCTGGTCGCGTTCTGGTGGGCCGTGTGGCCCTTCAGCACCGAGCGTGACGCGTGATGGGCATCTCCGGCATCGGCATCTTCGCGGCCTTCCTGGCGGGGGCCATCTCGTTCCTGTCGCCTTGCGTCCTGCCGCTTGTGCCGGGCTACGTATCCTATATCGCGGGTCAGCCGGATTTGCGCACGACGCGGTCGGTCGGCTTGCGGGCGCGCGCCGGGGCGCTCGGGTTGAGTGCCTGCTTTGTCCTCGGCTTTTCGACGGTCTTCGTCGCCCTCGGGGCCGGGGCCAGCGCGCTAGGGTCCCTGCTGCTGACGTGGCGCACCGAGCTGAACTATCTCGGCGGCGCGATCATCATTCTGTTCGGACTGGTCATGCTGGGTGTCTTTCGTCTGGATGCGTTCTCGCGCGATACCCGTTTCAATCTCGACATTCCCGGCGGTCGCCCGTTTGGCGCTTATGTGCTGGGGCTTGCCTTCGCCTTCGGCTGGACACCTTGCATCGGACCGATCCTCGGCGCGATCCTGACACTCAGTTCGACCTCCGGCGGCATGTCGGACGGCATCTGGCTGCTGTCGATCTATTCCGCTGGTCTGGGGGTGCCTTTCCTGCTGGCTGCGCTGTTCACCGACGCCATCGCCGCGCGGGTAAGGCAGATCGGCAAGGCCGGTCGCTGGCTCTACAAGGGCGCGGGTGTTGCCATGATCATCATGGGAGTTGCCATCATGACCGGGCAACTGTCACGATTTGCCTATTGGCTGCTGGGGACGTTTCCCTTTCTCGCGACGATCGGCTGACGAACCTCGAACCAGCCCTTGGCGCGATGGCTGGTAGGTGAGGATCATCTCCACCACTCAGCAAGGTCGTACACGCCGCGCCTCTGTAGAGGTCGCGGGGCCGTCAGCCGATCAGGTAGACCCGGATCGGCATCCAGATGCCCATGACCATCATCATCAGGTTCTCGGTGAGCGAGACGAACCCCAGCGGCACGTTGCTGTCGCCCCCGACGCAGGCGCATTTCAATTCGCGCTTGTCGATGTATACCGCCTTGAACACCGATACCGCGCCGACGGTGCCGATGAACAAGGCCACGGGTGCCGAAAGCCAGGTGAGCGCCCCGGCGACCATGAGGATGCCGGCGAATGCCTCTCCGAAAGGATAGATCTTGCCGTAGCGCACCCAGCGGCGCGCCAGCAGGTCGTAATTCAGGAACATGGTCGAGAAACTTTCCACATCCTGAAGCTTCTGCACTGCAAGCAAGCACATCGAGATCGCTATGAACCATTCCAGCGCGCGCAGGCTGAGGATGGTTCCAAAGCTGTACCACGACAGGCCGAGCGCCATCAGGAACGCGACGGCGAAAATCGCGATCACTGGCTGATAGGAGGTGTCCGAGCGTTCGCTTTCCGGCGCGTCGAGACCGAAATGCACCCGCAGATCGTCATGGCCGCCGATCCGTTCCTCGCCGATCCACGTTTGCGGCGTGGTCTCGACCCCGTGCTTTTCCATGAAGGCATCGGTTTCCTCACGTGTCGTCAGGTGATGATCCTCGACCTCGTACCCTTCCCGTTCAAGCAGGTCTTTGGACTTGAGACCGTAAGGGCAAAGATGATCCTGCATGACCATCCGGTAGAGTTGGGCTGATTTCGATGCGTCTTTCGGCATGGTGTTTCCTCCAGTTTCTGGTTCAGGCACCGCAACCGTAATATCCGCGATACCCTGCACGCAGACCGGACCCAAGTTCGAGAACGAGATCGGCGTCCTGCATTTCGCCACTATTTGCGTCCAATATGCCGGGTCCGCTCGGCGCGCTCAACGCCACTGTCATGCCTTCCGTGCCCCAAGTGCTTCCGGCGTCGCCAGCCTCCAGCCGCACCAGATCGCCGCTGATCTTGGCGAGAGCTACACTCCCACCGTCGATGCGGCCCACCGCCAGCGCAGGCCTGCTTGTGGTGGTGTAGGTGAACGTGCACGCGGCGCCGCCGGGAAACATCTGCGCAATGTCCTCCGTAGTAAGAAATTCGAGGTCGAGAATGGCGACTTCCGGGGTTGATAGCGCCTCGTCAAGGCTCATGATCTGCGTCGGTCCGCTTTCTGACTGTGCCGGACTGTCACCGTTGGCGTCGATATCGTTCACCAGATAACGCATCTCGGCGATTTCCTTGTCCTGCGCATAGATGATCTCATCCGCCAGCTTGCGCACGCGCGGGTCCGAGATATCGGCGCGGCTGGAGGTCATGATCGCGATCGAGTGGTGCGGGATCATTGCCCGCATGTAGCTGGTGTCGCCCACCGTCACTTGGCTGCGGACCAGCCAAAGCGAGGCGGCAAAGACCACAGCGGCACCGATGAAGATGGCTGCGTTAGCCGTCTTGCTGGAATACATCGACAGCATGAAGCCCAGCATGATGATCGCCATGGTGGCACCCATCAGGAGAGCCATGTAGGCCCGCGTTTCCGACCAGAACACATGCGTCCAGAGGTAGGTATTGAGATACATCAGACCGAACATGACGACGGTAGATGTGGCGATCATCGCGAAAAAGCGGCCATATGACATGAAGTTGTCCTCTCTCGAAATCGTGAAGTCTAGAGGTGGAACAACTTTCCCGCGCTGGAATGTTCCGAAATAACTACAGTCAGTCGCACCTTATGGGTGGCGCTGCCCGCTGCGGAACATATCTAAGCCCGCTTAATCCGCTGCCCTGGCGGTCCGGGTCTTATCCTCTTCCATAGCCAGATCTGCGAGAATCGGACAATCAGGCCTGTGATCGCCAGCGCAGGCATCGACAAGGTGCGACAACGTCGCGCGCATCTCGGTCAATTCTGCGATTTTCCGGTCGATCCGGTCGAGGTGTTCCTCGGCGATCTGCTTGACCTCGGCGCTGGCGCGTTCGGTATCGGCATAGAGTTTCAGCAGGCTCCGGCAGTCCTCGATGGTGAAGCCCAAGGCGCGCGCCCGGCCGAGAAATGCCAGCTTGTGGACGTCGCTCTGCCGGAAGCTGCGATAACCGTTGGCACTGCGCAGCGGCTCGACCAGCCCGATGTCCTCGTAGTAGCGGATGGTCTTCGCGGGAAGGCCGGACAGGTCGGCCACGTCTCCGATATTCATGATCGTATTCTCCTTGTTTCATTCAGCCGGGACGGGAGACATGCGGGGGTCGATCGCGGCCTTCGCCGCCTCGTCCATCGCCGGGCGGACGCGGCGCAGGCGCAGCGCGTTCGTCAGTACGAAGACCGAGCTGAGCGCCATTGCCCCAGCCGCCAGCACCGGCGACAGCAGCAGGCCCGACACCGGGTAGAGCAGCCCCGCCGCCACCGGAATGAGGGCCACGTTGTAGCCGAAGGCCCAGAACAGGTTCTGGCGGATGTTGCGCATCGTACGCCGCGACACTTCCAGCGCGTTGACCACGCCGCGCAAATCGCCCGACATTAGCACCACATCGGCGGATTCGATGGCGACGTCGGTGCCGGTGCCGATGGCCATGCCCACGTCCGCATGGGCAAGCGCGGGTGCATCGTTGATGCCGTCGCCGACAAAGGCGATGTGCTGGCCCGTGCCGCGCAGATCGTCCAATGCCGCGACCTTGCCATCCGGCAGCACACCCGCGATCACATGGTCGATGCCGGTCTCGCGCGCGATCGCTTCTGCCGTCTCGCGCTTGTCGCCGGTGATCATGGCAACCTTCAGGCCCAGATCGTGCAGCGCCCGGATGGCCGCCGCGCTGGACGGCTTCACCGGATCGGCCACGGCGATAACGGCGGCAACGCGTCCGTCGATGGCGGCGTAAAGCGCGGTGCGGCCCCGCTCGGCCAGGCGGCGCTCTTCGTCGATCAACGCGCCGATGTCCAGGCCTTCGCGCGCCATTAGGCGGTCTGCCCCCACCAGCACGTCGTGGCCCGAGACCTCTGCCCGGACACCGTGGCCGGTGACGGACGCGAAGTTTCGGGCGTCGTGCCGGGCAACGCCCTCGGCCTCTGCCGCCCGCAGGATGGCCTCGGCGATGGGATGTTCCGACCGCGCCTCTACGGCCGCGACCAGAGCCAGCACTTCGGCCCGGTCAAAACCTTCCGTTAGCACCAGGTCGGTCAGTTCGGGGCGTCCTTCGGTCACCGTGCCGGTCTTGTCCAGCGCGATCACATCGACGGTAGAAAGCTGTTGCAACGCATCGCCCTTGCGGAACAGCACACCCATTTCGGCGGCACGGCCGGTGCCCACCATGATTGAGGTCGGCGTGGCCAGCCCCATCGCGCAGGGGCAGGCGATGATCAGCACCGAAACGCCGGCGACCAGCGCAAAGGACAGGGCGGGCGATGGTCCGACCAGCAGCCAGATCATCACCGTCAGCAGCGCCAGCGCCATGACAGCGGGCACAAACCACAGGGTGATCCGATCCACCAGACCCTGGATCGGCAACTTGGCACCCTGCGCCTCTTCGACCATACGGATGATTTGCGCCAGCGTCGTATCCGCTCCCACGCGTGTCGCACGGAACTGGAAGGCACCGGAACCGTTGACGGTCCCGCCGGTGACGGGATCGCCCAACGACTTGGCCACAGGCACCGGCTCGCCGGTGATCATGCTCTCATCGACGCGGGCGCTGCCTTCGGTCACTTCACCGTCCACGGCAATCCGCTCTCCGGGGCGCACGAGCAGGATGTCGCCCGCGGCGATGCGCTCGATGGCCACGTCCTCAGGCTCTCCGTCCACCAGCACGCGGGCGGTCTTGGCCTGAAGGCCCAGCAGCTTCTGGATCGCTGCGCCGGTGCGGCCCTTGGCGCGTGCCTCCAGCCAGCGGCCCAGCAGGATCAGAACGACGATCACCGCCGCCGCCTCGAAATAGACGGCGCGCGACCCTTCGGGCAGCAGCGCGGGCGCGAAAAGAGCGACCAGAGAATAGAGATAGGCGGCAGAGGTGCCGACAGCGACAAGGCTGTTCATGTCCGGCGCACCCTTGAACAGCGCGGGAAACCCGCGCGTATAGAAGCTGCGGCCCGGCCAGAGCAGGACCACCGTGGTCAGGACGAACTGGATCAGCCAGCTTGCCCGATGGCCGATCGTGTCGCCGATCAGACCATGCATGCCGGGGATCAGGTGCGCGCCCATTTCCAGCAGAAACACAGGCAGGGCGAGGGTCGCCGCCAGCGCGGTCCTGCGAGCCAGCGTCCGCGCCTCTTCATCCTTGCGGGCACTCGTGTCTTCCGGCGGCAAGGTCGCGGGATAGCCTGCGTCACCCGCCGCCTTCAGCAGGTCCGCAACCGCAAACGAGCCTTCGAGATACGTTACCGTCGCAGTTTCCGATGCCAGATTGACGTTCACGTCCAGCACGCCCGGCACCGCCGCCAGCGCCTTGTCCACCCGCCCAACGCAGGACGCACAAGACATGGAGGCCACGTTCAGGCGAGTGCTCTGATTACGGGCCGGATAGCCAATCTCTTCCAGCTTTTCGACGATGTTCGAAATGCGCCCTTGCGCGTCGATCTGCGCCTTGGCCGTCTCGCTGGCAAGGTTGACGTGAACGTCGCTGACACCCGGCAGGCCGGAAAGCCCACGCTCCACCCGCCCAACGCAAGAGGCGCAGGACATGTTCTGCAGGGAAAGTCGAAGGGTATGCGAATCCGACATGGGTGACTCCTGATCCTGGTCTTGCGAAAGATAAGGGTTCCATTAGCTGGAAGGTCAATAGATGCATCGAGGAATTTTTTCGGGCATTGACCTTCCCATAGGGCAGCGGCCTAGATGGCAGCATCAAGAAGGAGATCGTGATGATCAGGTTCAGCGTGCCGGACATGAACTGCGGACATTGCACCGCGTCGATAGAGAAGGCCATTGTGACGATAGATCCACACGCGACTGTCACCTGTGACCTGACTGCGCGTTCCGTCGAGGTAGATAGCGCATTGGATGAAAGCGCTCTGAAGGCAGCGATTCATGATGCGGGCTACGGATCGGAAAGACTGACTTAGTCCCGGCAATTCCAGTCATTATTGAAATATTCCCTGCCATTTTCGCGTCTTTTGTCTGAATGGTGAACGTTGCTATGTACCTATTGCGCAACAGTTTTGAGCGCTTGCAGCGAGAATTCGCCTGCCTCGCTAGAATGTGTCAAACCTTCCCGCGCTGTAAGCGTTGACTAATTTGTCAAAACGTCCAATTTGCCATTCATGAGAATGCGTGTCGCCATTTCAACATGGGTGAGAGCCCTCACTTGCTTCGCTTTTGCGTTGGCGCTGGTTCTGTCTCCACCTTCTGCGGCACACGCGGCCTCGGGAATGCATGATGGTCAGCATTCTGGATCGATCAGCTCCCTTCTCAGCAAACGGACAGTTGGTCAGGGAACTGATATCCACGCCGTCCACATGAAACACCCGGCGACAGTTGACGTGGATGACATATCCTCCGACATGGGTGAAACAGAGCATCAATCAACTCAGTGTTGTAACGGAATATGCATTTCTGTCGTCATTCCAGACGCAGACTTGGTATTCCCGGATCCTATTGCTGCGAAAGAATATATGATCCTGAGCGGTCAGACGCATTCCGTCGAAACATCAGGGTTTCTGCGGCCCCCTCGATTCCTGATCTGAAACGGCGCCCAATCCGGGTGTGAGCCTTGCGCAGACTCTGCGTGAGACATCGTTCATCAATCAGGATACCTTCATGAAAATTCATCTAATTATGGGGGCTTCGGCCCTCGGGCTTGGCGCATGCGCCTATGAGCCTACCCCTTTGCCCTCCGTTGCGACACAACAGGCTGTCGTCAACGCGACCGTTTCGTCTCCGATCAGCTATCAAGATCCATTGGCTGGCTACACCTATCGTGGTCCGACCGGCCCCCGTGATTGGCGTTCCGTCAATCAAGAGCAGACGGAGGGCAACTGATGCGGGTATCTAAGATTCCGCTGGTTCTTGGCTTTCCCCTAATTTTGGGTGCTTGCGCTACCGCAGTACCGGGTATCTACACGGAACCGAAAGCCGGCTTCGCCAACATTTCCAGCCAGGTCACACCGGCCATCGGCAAACGGACGGCCTTCGCCGAAACCCAGGCCGAAAACGAAGCTCTCAAGAAACAGGTGCACAGCATGGTGCATCGGAAGACGATCTCGGCCGATACGGCGGTTCAGGTTGCGCTGCTGAACAATAAGGGTCTGCAAGCGTCTTACGCCAATGTTGGCCTCTCGGCCGCTGAGGCTTGGCAGCAATCGACGCCGGAAAACCCGATCGTCTCAATTGGTGTCTTGGGAATCGGTGCGCCTGAACTCGGTGCCTACAGGGCGATCGAAGGGCTGATCCGGTCGAACGTCCTCGATGCCACCACGCGCAAACAGCGCATGGCCATTGCTGATGCAAGCTTCCGGCAGGCTCAGCTCAATGCCGTGAACGACACACTTGCACTGGCCAATCAGACGCGAAAGGCATGGGTCGATGCAGTCGCCGCCTTCGAGGCAGTGAGCTATCTGCGGCGCGCGAAAGCGACCTCTGACGCCGGCTCGGAACTGGCTATGCGGTTGGGCGAGACCGGCGCACTCAACAAAGCTGGGCAGGCCCGCGAACAGGCATTCAATGCCGAACTGGCGGGGCAACTTGCACAGGCACGATTGAACGCCACTCGGTCCAAGGAGACTTTGACCAGGTTGATGGGCCTCTGGGGCACCGAAGTCGATTATTATGTGCCAGATGCACTTCCTGCACTGCCGCGTTCTGTCGGCCGTGTGACCGACATCGAGGCCAAGGCGCTAAGAAACCGGGTGGATCTGCGTGTTGCCAAACTTGGCCTGGAAGCGCAGGCCAAGGCGTTTGGTCTGACCGATCAGACCCGCATTGTCAGCGATCTGGAGATCGTTGCTGGAGCCGAGCTTGAGCGTGAAGTTGGCGGCGATGGCGACATTGAAACCAAGGCTTTGCCTCAGGTGGAAGTGGAGTTCGCGATCCCGATCTACGACACCGGCAAGGCCCGGATGCGCAAGGCGGAATTGTCTTATCTACAAGCGGCCAACGTGCTCGCAGAGAAGGCCGTGAACGTCCGGTCCGAAGCGCGGGGTGCTGAAGCCTCTTATCATGCCGCATACAAAATCGCTCGCCACTACCGCGACGTTCTGGTGCCGCTACGCACGACCGTCGAAGAAGAGGGTTTGCTGTCCTACAACGGCATGATCACCAACACTTTCGAGCTGCTGACTGATGTGCGCGAGAAACTTGGCGCATCCCTGGAAGCGGCAAATGCAAAACGCGAGTTCTACATGGCACAGGCCGATCTGACCGCTGCGATCTATGGCGGCGGCGAAGGCGGTGGTGGTGCTGGTGGAGAGGGCGCATCACTTGCCGCCGGTGGCGGCGCAGGACACTGAAAGGAACTGACATGTTAAACAGACGTCAATTACTCGGAGCCGGCGCGGCAGGTGCAACGCTGGTCTCTTCAAAAGCCTGGGGTCAAACCCTGAACATGGGCCTCCCTGAAGCCGCGCAGATGGACAGTGCGGCAACGGCGATTACGGCGCGTCCGTCGTCAGGGCCGGAATACACACCTGTGGTCACGCTGAACGGGTGGACCCTGCCGCACCGGATGAACAACGGGGTCAAGGAATTTCACCTCGTCGCCGAACCGGTAGAGCGCGAACTTGCAGACGGGATGATCGCGCATTTGTGGGGTTACAACGGCCAATCCACCGGGCCGACGATCGAAGCAGTCGAAGGCGACCGGGTCCGCATCTACGTCACCAACAAGCTGCCGGAAGGCACCACGGTGCATTGGCACGGGCTCATCCTGCCCTCGGGCATGGATGGGGTCTCCGGGTTGAGTCATCCCAGCATCCCGCCAGGGAAAACGTTTGTCTACGAATTCGACTTGGTGAAGTCCGGCACGTTCATGTACCACCCCCATGGCGACGAAATGGCGCAGATGGCGATGGGGATGATGGGCATGTTCGTGGTCCATCCCAAGGATCCCACCTTCATGCCGGTGGATCGCGATTTTCTGATCATGCTGAATGCCTTTGACATCGATCCCGGCACATACGTGCCCCGCATCATGACGATGACGGACTTCAACCTGTGGACGTGGAACAGTCGGATCTTCCCCGACATCGATCCGCTGGTCGTGAACAAGGGCGACAAGGTGCGAGTACGCGTCGGCAACCTCACGATGACAAACCACCCGATCCACATGCACGGCTATGACTTCAAGGTCACCTGCACGGATGGTGGCTGGGTGCCGCCAGAAGCGCAATGGCCGGAGGTCAGCATCGACATCCCTGTAGGCGCGATGCGCGCCTATGAGTTCGTCGCAGACCATCTGGGGGATTGGGCGATTCACTGCCACAAGTCGCACCACACCATGAATGCCATGGGTCACGATGTGCCGACATTCATCGGGGTCAACAAGAAGCCGCTGACCCAGAAGATCCGTCAGTTCCAGCCGGAATACATGCCCATGGGCATGTCCGGCATGGGGGACATGGCGAAAATGGAAATGCCGCTGCCTGACAACACGATCCCGATGATGACGGGTTGGGGGCCCTACGGCCCCATCGAGATGGGCGGCATGTTTTCGGTCGTAAAGGTGCGGGACGGCATCGACGCGGACGATTACTCCGATCCCGGCTGGTACGAAAATCCTCCGGGCGAGATGGCCTACGAATGGACTGGCGAATTGCCCGAGTTCGCCTCGAACAACAGTCCCAAGACCATTCTCACACCAAAACCAAACTCGAAGGGCTGAACGGCCCTTCGTCGACTCCAACCAAACCTAAAGGAAAACCAAATGAAAAAACTTCTTCTGAGCACCTCTCTCGTCCTTTTCGCTTCAACGGGGGCTTTCGCTGACGTTGGTCATGCCAAAATGGCCATCGGTATGCCCGGCCATACGGCAAAAGTCGACCGGACGATTGATGTAACCCTGCTTGAAAACGACGAAGGCGAAATGCTGATCGAGAGTGAGGAGATGACCATCAAGCAGGGTGAAACCATACGCTTCAACATCACGAACAAGGGTGAGCTGGAACACGAGTTTGTTCTCGACACGCTGGAAAATATCGCCGAGCACAAGATCGAAATGGCCAAGATGGACATGGAACACGACGACCCGAACCGTATCCGTCTTGATCCGGGTGCCACGGGCGAGGTCGTCTGGACGTTCGCGAATGCTGGTACGTTCGAAGCCGCGTGCCTGATCCCGGGTCACTACGAATCCGGCATGCACCGTGCGGTCTCGGTGGGGGACCAGATAGCTCAGGCTGACGTGGAATACACGAGCGGGACCATAAAGAAGATCGACGCCAAGGCCGGCAAGGTCACAATCATCCACGGCCCTCTGGTCAACCTCGATATGCCCGCGATGACGATGGTATTCCGCGCGGACGAAGCGATAATGGCCAAGATGGCAGAAGGTCAGGACATCGAGTTTGTTGCCGACCGGGTCAAGGGCAAGCTTACTGTCACGCAGATGAAGTGAAGACTGACCTTGGGGCCGAGGCGTACATGCCCGGCCCCAACGCTTTGAGGCAATTAAATCAAGCGCTACGGAGGTAGCCGAGCATTATGAATTTTCTGATAACCTGCACATGCGCCCTTGCGCTCGTCTTTCCGGCTTTCTCAGTGAACGCTTCCAGTGGCAAAGGTCAGCAACCTCATGCAGCAATACACGTTTTGCTGAAATGGAAGTATCGTCCAGCTTCACGTTCAATACGCGGATCGTCTAAAGCCTCAATCGCCGTAGTCTGAGCGCGTTCGCGATGACCGAGACCGACGAGAGGCTCATTGCGGCGGCGGCGAACATGGGCGACATCAACAGCCCGAATGCCGGGTAGAGCACGCCCGCAGCTAAGGGCACACCGAGCGTGTTGTAGGCAAAGGCCCAGAACAGGTTCTGGCGTATGTTACCGATCGTCGCCACGGCCAGCGTCCGTGCCTTGACGATACCGTTCAGATCGCCGCTCAAGAGAGTGATGCCCGCGCTTTCAACCGCCACGTCCGCACCCGTGCCCATGGCCAGGCCGACGTCCGCTGCGGCCAGAGCCGGTGCATCGTTGACACCATCGCCGGCCATGGCGACCTTTTTGCCATTCGCGTGCAACTCGTCCACCAGCGCCTTCTTGTCTTCCGGCAGAACTCCAGCCCGGACCTCGTCGATGCCGAGGAGCTGCGCCACGGCCCTTGCAGTGCGTTCGTTATCCCCCGTAGCCATGATTATCCGCAGGCCCGCCTCGTGCAGTTCCTTGATGACCTCGGCCGTCGTTTCCTTGATCGGGTCGGCGACGGCGACGATGCCGGACAGTTTTCCTTCTATGGCCACGAACATGGCCGTCTTGCCTTCGCTGCGCAGAACGTCTGCCGCCTCCTCTGCTGCGGAGGTGTCGAGGGACATGTCGCGCATCATCGCGGTGTTACCAAGCGCGACGGCGTGGCCCGAGACGGTTCCGCTCACACCCTTGCCGGTCACGGCTTCGAAGTTCTCGGCATTGCCGACTTTGATACCTCTCTCTTTCGCGCCTTCGACGATGGCCTCTGCCAGCGGGTGCTCAGAGCCTTTTTCCAAGGCAGCCGCGAGGCTCAGAATGGTTTCTTCGGTCTCGTCGCCCAGAGCGTTCACATCGGTCAGCTTCGGCTTGCCTTCGGTCAGGGTGCCGGTCTTATCGACGATCAGCGTATCGACCTTGGCCATGCGTTCCAGCGCTTCGGCATCCTTGATCAGGACACCCGCCTGTGCACCGCGCCCTGCAGCCGTCGTGATCGAGATCGGCGTCGCAAGGCCCAATGCACAGGGGCAGGCGATGATCAGCACTGACACCGCCGAGGCGATGGCAAAGACGAGCGCAGGTTCGGGCCCGAAGCCGAGCCAAGCGGCGAAGGAAAGGATGGCGACCACGACAACGGTCGGCACGAAATAGGAAGAAACCTTGTCCGCAAGCCCCTGGATCGGTGCGCGGGATCGCCGCGCGTTCGCGACCATCTCGACGATCTGGCTCAGCATCGTGTCGGCACCTACACGAGCGGCTTCTATGACAAGGGAGCCGTTCTTATTGATTGTGCCGCCAGTGACCGTATCGCCCGGACCTTTTTCGACCGGCAACGGCTCGCCAGTGATCATGCTCTCGTCGATGGATGACGTGCCGTCGACGACCTTGGCATCGACGGGGACCGCGTCGCCGGGGCGCACCCGCAACCGGTCGCCCTCCACAATGTTTTCCAGCGGCGCGTCATATTCCGTGCCGTCGGGCAGGATGCGCCGCGCCGTTTTCGGGGCCAGATCGAGCAGTGCCCGGATGGCATCGCCGGTCCGTTCCCGCGCCCGCAATTCCAAAACCTGTCCGACGAAAATCAGAGTGATGATAACGACGGCGGCTTCAAAATAGGTGCCGACTCCCGCGCCCATCCGGTAAGCCTCCGGAAACACGCCCGGAAGGAATGTGGCGACCAGCGAATAGATGTAGGCCGCGCCGACACCAAGCGCGATCAGCGTCCACATGTTGGGCGAGCGGTTCACGATCGACGCCCATCCCCGCACGAAAAACGGCTTCGCTGCCCACAACACGATAGGCGTCGCCAGCAGGAACTCGATGTATGTCGCCAGCCGATGTCCGATCAAGTCCCGGACCGGCAAACCGACCAGCTCCCCCATAGTCAGGATAACCAGAGGAACGGCTACGGCGGCACTGATCCACATCCGGCGGGTAAAGTCGGTCAGTTCTTCGCTGGGTTCATCCGACGGCACCATCGGTTCAAGCGCCATGCCGCAGATCGGACAGGCGCCGGGCTCGTCACGAACTATCTCGGGGTGCATTGGGCAGGTGTACTGAGTTCCGGCTTTCGGGGTCATGCTGTGATCCGATGCCGTACCTGAGGCATAGTAGATCGGATCGGCCTCGAACCTGGTCTGGCACTTATCGGAGCAGAAGTAGAAGGTTTCACCGTCATAATCCGCCTGACGGGCCTGCGGAGACATAGTGACGGACATGCCGCAAACTGGATCCTTGGCCTGATCGGATGACCGCTCTCGCGGGTGCGGTTCTGTTACCTGTATCATGCTCTAGCCCTCCGAAATGATGCCAATTCCTAAGATGGGGCTTCCAGCAACTGGAAGGTCAAGCTTGGATTGCTGATTAGCGAAGGAAAGCTGATTGATACTGCCAATATATTACATAATAAAACTTATGCGTGAATATACTTAGTGTTGCGATAGTATATTATCGTATGTATGCTGAATCCTGTCAAAAAGGGTCCTAAGCATGCGCTACCTATTCAGAAAGCTCCTCCCCTCGGTCGCAGTTGCCTTAACTGTGACAGGCCTTTCGCTGCCGATGCCCGTCCGCGCGCAGACATATCCGATCGATTGCGCGATCCTCTTGTGCTTGTCTGGCGGCTGGCCTGCTTCCGTTCCTTGCGCCCGAGCACGCGCCGAATTCATTCGGCGGATTACGCCCTGGCCAGTGGAACCGCCGCTCCAAATCTGGCGCTGTCCCATGGGCGCGTCCTATGAGACCTCTCCAGCATCAAACAATACAGACCGCATCTTTGAAGCATTCTTCCAAACCAATAGCGCAAAACCGCGCCAATCATTCGCTGCGCACGACTTAGCCGACCTTTATGAGCCAATAGAGGCCGCTTGGCGCACTCCAGACGCCCCAGACTACCTTGTTCCCGCCGAGCAGGCCCTCCGGCTCGTTCAAGATCGCGCGGACATTGATATCAGCGGACCTGAGTTCAACTTCGTGCGGTCCATCCGCGTCTTTGACGTGCGTTATGCGCGCCAGCAGGAATCCGGGCGAGATAGCGACTGCAACCGCAGCGCCGTCGTTGTCCTTGGCACCTACGGGATCCAAGGCGATTTTTCTTGGCGGGCGTCGTCACCCGCAGCGCTTCCCGCTGCGCATGCCGGTCTAGAGCGATGGGGCGAGCGCTGCCCCAGTATATATCACAAATCCGTCTTCGTGGAGTGGCGTGATTATAGTGGGAACTATGGCTTTGAGCAGGTCAATTACTGACTGTTGAGCCGCAGCGACGTCGTGCAAAGCCTTGTCCGAAATCATAACTGCAATATAGGCGCACGCACACAATCTACGGTCATAAAGGCCATATTCTTCCCGTTTCAGTCGTTGCGGCAAGGCAGCTGTGTGAGAGACGCGAAGTCTATTTCGACTTTGTCAGCATCACATAGATCCGGGTAAATTTTTGAGACGCGCTGTGGGCCATGCAAATCCCAACGGACCGCAAGCGCACCTGTGTTCCAGCGATAAACCCAGCCGACAACGCTGTTCTCATCGGCTGCAATCAAATTGGCAATTGCGACACCTTCGACCTTATCTTCATTCACTGTCTATAAATTTCCTGCAAATGGGCTTTGCGGATCGCAGCGTGGGTTTTAAAATCGTGTGCTGCAGCTCCATGCCGGTTTTCGTTAAATTAGTTAGCCGCTCCTCCTTGCGGCATCGATACTCACATAGGGAGAAGTCAGTTCCCGCGTTTTCGATTAATGAAATTGCTCAAATCCGGTGGTCGGGCTCCGTGGCGGCTTCAACGACCGCCAGAACCTGGAAGGGGTCAAAGCCAATGGCACGGGCGAGGACGACCAGTTCGACGACGTCGACCCGGCGCTGGCCGCTTTCAATGCGCGCCACGAGGGATTGATGGCACTTGAGCTTGACCGCCAAGTCCTCCTGACCGAGGCCCGCCTTGATGCGAGCGTCGACCAATGCTTGGCAGAGTGCCACCTGTCCCGTGCTTCTGATTGTCTTTGCCACGCGTCACATACCTTTTGTGACGTCGCTAGCGGATGAAATCTGCTATCTAAAAAATAGATATATGAGGATGTTATCGGCATCTGGTTTTCAAGGGCTGCATGTCTAATACTTCCTGGGCAGCCCATCAATTCCCCACCAGTTGCAGAAATCGGCCATAGTCCTCGCTGACTTCACGCGCTTCCTCGAACGCACGGGCACGCTCACCGTCGAGGCAACGGAAGTAGCTCTGAATATCTTGGATGTAGTTTTCGAAATCGCCACGGATGATGTCCGCATAGTCCCGCGCCGCCTGCGAATCGCTTGGCAGGACAGGACGGGCCGGGGCGAAGCAGGATTCCGCCAAAACCGGCCCGGGAACGCAGATTAGAAGGACTATAGCTTGCAATGGGAGCAGGCATGTCAACCTTGGGTTTCTCAAACCTGTTATCTCCTTGATCGCGGACACTGGCCGTGACTAGTGTTTGCGTGACCAAACTACAGCTAAAGCACGATATTACATCTTGCGGTTAATAGTATACTATCGTAACTCTGGGCTTCAAGTGGGAATGCCTGGGGTCGCGCCATTGGAGAAAGCGTGAGCCGGGCCATGAACTGGGACATCGAAGCACCAAATGTGGTTACGGAAGCCAGGTTCCGCGAGCTCGTGGAAAGCGGCTATAGCACAGAAATCCTGTGCCAGGAGTCGGCACATAAGAAAGGCCCCAGCTATTACGGGGTCTGGATCATGCGCGTGGTCTCTGATGACGGCGTGGAAAAGCTCCTCGTCACCGCCCGCACGCGGACGACCTACAACGATATCAAGATCCGCGAGTTCAAGACGATCTCCGGCGTGGTGTCATTCTTCATTGGCCTTGGCTTTGCGCATGTCGACCTGCCGCTTGAGGCGGGTACGAGCCGCACGCATAAACTCGCCCCGCCAGACAAAGCCCCATCAGACAAGGGCGCTGGCAACTAACCTTGTCTGCCTCTGGCTGGTCGCCGCGCCAGCCTCAGCGCAAATGGTCCTGGTCATGGAGAGCGACGGCTCTCTGACCCCATCCCGGTCTCAGAGCGGTTTTGCCCGGAACTACAATGACGGCGTTGGTCAGGGATCGGCGTCCGATGGTCTGGCCATTCTTGGTGAGACTGAAGCGGCATCCGAGCCTGACGCGCTGAGGTTTGCGGCGTTCGCCCAACCAGCACCCCTGCCCCGCGCAGACGTCCTCTCGGGCATCGAGGCAACGGCCTTGCGCTATGCCGGCCACCCCGGCCTGCGTCGCGCGGAGCTTTCCGTCACGGATTGGCTGGCTCTCTACCGGGCCAATATCGAGGTTGAGAGCGCCTACCGGCAGGATGCGGTCTCCCGCGCGGGTGCTATCGGCCTTGGCCAGCTAATGCCCGCCACTGCCCGTGATCTCGGCGTTGACCCACGTGATCCGCTGCAGAACCTCGACGGCTCCGCCCGCTACCTCGCGATGATGCTGGAGACGTTCGGCGATCCGCATCTGGCGCTGGCGGCCTACAACGCGGGACCCGACGCCGTGCGTCAATACGGCGGCATCCCCCCTTACCAAGAAACCCAGAACCACGTGGCGCGCGTCATGGCCGTCGTGGCCCGATTGGAAGGATCAAATTCATGAAACAAATTTCAAACCTCTTTATCGCCTCGCTGGCGCTATTCCTGCTGATTGCCGAGCCCGCCCTTGCACAGAGCATCGATCTGTCCCCGATCCAAAGCTTGTTGCAAGGCATTGTCGATGCGCTGACCGGACCTCTTGGTGTGGTCATCGCCACGCTTGCGGTCCTTGGCGTTTTCTTGAGCTGGTTCTTCAACATCATCGACCTGCGCCAAGCGCTCTGGGTGCTGGTCGGCATCGCCGGCGTCGCCGCCGCCCCCACCATCGTTGCCGCGGTCTTTGCCGGTGGCTGAGCGCGCGCCTCTCTTTCTCGGCCTCGTGCGCCCGCCAAAGCTTCTGGGCCTGCCCATCATGTATGCGATGGTCTGGCTCTTCGGTTCGGTGCTCTTGTTCGTCTGGGTCCAGCACATCGGGGTGCTGGGCGTGGCCGTCCTGCTCTATCCGGTGCTGTGGAAGGCCGCGGATTGGGACCCGCGCTTCATAGATGTGATGATGACAGCCCTGCAGGAGACACCGCCCACGCGAAACCGCAGCATCCATGGCGGAGACAGCTATGCCCCGTGATGAAGCCCGTAATGTTGCGTTCGACCTCCGTACGATGACGCCGGACTGGTATGCGCGCGAGGCCCGCCTCGCGCATATGCTGCCCTATGTGAGCCTCGTTGACGACCAGACCGTGCGGACCCGGGTGAACGAACTCTTCCGCTGCATCCGGCTCGAGGGGATCAACAGCTACACGACGGACGATGCCTATCTCGACAAGGTGACGGCGCTTTTTGCCCGCATCGTCGCGCAACTTGGGCCGGAATTCAGCTATTACGTCCACAAGGTCTCCAAGGCCATCAAACCTGATCTCGACCCCATCCGTGAGGACAGCTTCGCAGGCGAGGTCGACCGGCGCTGGCGCGCGAAACTCGAGACCAGCGGGCTACGCGACAAGACGCTGACGCTCACCGTCATTCACCGCCCGCCCCCGAAAAGCCTCCTGCCGTTCCTCAGCCGCAGCGCGCCGGACCGACTGAAGGAGGAGACCCGCAAACGCCTGCAGCGCCTCGGTGAGGCCGTGGACATCTTCCTCTCGGGGCTTACCGAGCTCAAGCCGCGCCTGCTGTCAGCCGGATCGGGAGAGTTGGTGGGATTTTTGGGCGCGCTCAACACAGGCACCGAGCTGCCGCTCTACCCGGCAAACACCTACGGCTTTTTGTCCTTCAACGTCGCCAATACCCGCGTAACGTTTCACGGCGACCATTTCGAGCTTTCCGAAGGCGTCGTGGGCCATCGCTACGGCAAGAGTTTCACCATCGGGGAATACTCGGAAGGCACCTCCTGCACCATGTTCGACATGCTGAACCTGCCGGTGGACATGATCGTGACGCACTCCTTCACGCCGATCAATTCGAACCTCATGGCGGGCCGCATCAAGCGGCAAAAGCGCCAGATGCAGGCCAGCCAGGACGCAGCCCTCTCGCTCCTGGAAGCCCTCGACATCGCCGCCGATGATCTCGAGGCCAAGCGCCAAAGCTTCGGCGAGCATCACATGGTTGTGACGCTCTTTTGCGAAACGCTCGAAGAGCTGCAAACGCTCAGCGCCGAGATCGTGAACGCCGCCGCGACTGAGGGCGTGAAGATGATTGGCGAGCGGGTCGCGGCCAAGGCGCATTACCTCAGCCAGCACCCCGGCAACCAGCCAAAGCGCGTCCGCGCCAGCGCCGTCACCAACCGCAACTTCGCGGATTTTGCGGCCTTCCACCGGACACAGCTCGGCAAACCTGCAGCACTTACCTCCTGGGGCCAGGTCGTCACATATTTGCCCACGCCGGAGCAGAGCGCCTACCGGTTTTCCTATCACGAGCAAGGCTCGCCCGACAAAGAACCGACCAGCGGCCATACCCTGATCATGGGACGACCCGGGTCGGGCAAATCGGTGCTGTCCGCCTTCCTGATGACCCAAGCCCGTCGCGCAGGGGCGCGGATCTTCGTCTTCGATTACCGTTTTGGCATGGAGATGGCGGTGCGCGCCAATGGCGGGCGCTACGCCTCCCTGAAAGCCGGCCAGCCCACCGGTCTCAACCCGCTCTGGACAGAGACCGATGCGCGCGGCACCGCTTGGCTTTCCGATTGGCTGGGCACCCTGCTCTACCGCGCCGACAAACCCCTGACCCCGGCGCAGACCAACCGCATCCAGGAGGTCGTGCGCCAGAATGCCCAGGCCACCAATCCGGCCCTGCGGAACTGGCGGGATTTCGCATCGCTTTTTGTGTCCACCGATGATGGCGGCGATCTGCACCAGCGCCTGCTCGAGTGGACCGAAGACGGCCGCTATGGCTGGATCTTCGGGCAGAGCCTTGAGGACACTTTTTCGCTCAAAGGCGATGTCGTGGGCTTCGATCTGACCGGCATTCTCGACAGCGAGGCCGACAAGGAACGGATGGCGGTCCTCTCCTATCTCTTCCGCCGGGTCGAGCGAGAGATCGAGGATCGCCGCCCCACCATCATCGTGATCGACGAGGCCTGGAAGGCGCTCGACAACGCATATTTCGCCGAACGGCTGTCGAACTGGCTGGTGACCGCGCGCAAGCAGAACACCGTCGCGGTGATGATGACGCAATACGCAAGCCAGCTTGAGCGGACCCGGACCGGCAAGACCATCGTCGAGGCGGTGCCGACGCAAATCCTGCTCCCCAATATCCGCGCGCAGCCTGCGGATTACGCCATGCTGAACCTGACGGAGAAGGAGCTCGACGTCCTTCTCAACACCGGCAGCAATAGCCGCCTCGCACTGATCCGCGACGATCAGGGCTCAATCGTCGTCGATGCCGATCTGAGCGCCCTTGGGCCCACTCTCACCATCCTTGGGGGCATGGAAAAGGGCGAAGCGCTTGTCGGCGCCGATTACCGCACCCGCCCAGATTTTTGGAGGCTTTCATGATCCGTATTCTTGTCGCTTTGGCTGCGCTCGGCGCTTTAGCCTCCTGCGCCCAGTACAAGGAACCGCAGGCCAATTGCTTCACCTTCTTGGCCTCGACAGCCCCTGTCGCGCCTGATTGCACCTTCACCCCTCTAGATGCGCCGGAGGGCGACATTGAAGTCTAGCCTGCCTCATATCCTCGCATTTTGCTTGCTGCCCGGTCTCGGCATCGCCCAAGGCGTGCCGACCAATGACAGTGGGCTGACCGCGCGTGATATCGTCGAGACCGGCGATCGCGAAGCAGACTTGGCTGTTCAGGCCGACAAGCTTGCAGTGCGCGAACTCATCGCCGAGATCGAACGGGAGCAGCTGGAAACCCTCCGACGCATCCTCGATGCCCAGACCAGCTTCGGCGGTCAGGGCTTGCCGGCTATGGTCTCGGGGCTGGAAAGCGGCAGCGGCGATCCCGACCGGTCAGTCGAGGCGGTCTATGGCACGGGTGACATTGATCCCAATCCCGGCGGTGCGCAGATGTTCGGGGATGCGGCGGAAAACATCGAGCAGCTCATTATCCGCGTGGCTCAGGAGACCAGCGGCTTTGCCGGCGTTGGCCGCGCGGGCCTCTCCCCGGTCCAATGGCGCGCACTCCTACAGGCGCTCATCTGGCAGGAAAGCCGGTTCACGATTGGCGCCCGCTCACCCGTCGGCGCCTTTGGCCTCACCCAGATCATGCCCGGTACCGCCAGCGATCTCGGCATTAACCCGGAATATTACGACAGCCCCTATCTGCAGGTGCATGGCGGCGCGCGCTACCTCGCGACCCAGCTCAACACATTCGATGGCAACATCATCAACGCCCTCGCGGCCTATAACGCCGGACCCGGCCGGGTTTTTGAGTATGGCGGCGTGCCACCCTTCCGCGAGACTAGAGCCTACGTGTCGGTCATTCCTGAACGCTACAATCTCTATCTAAGCCGTATCGGCGGGATCGATGCGCTTGGCACGATCGATCCGGCGCTTCTCGCCAATGCCAACCTCTCGCTCACGGGTCATGGGGCGGCCTTTTATGGCAGCAACTCACCCGCCGCGATCCGCCAAGCCGCCCTGCGCATTTCCGACATCGTCGAACGGATTTCCGAGACTGAAGACGTACAGGAAAGCATCGCACTCAACACCTATGCCCGCGCCGAACTCGTGCGCCTCGTCGCTGCACGCATCCGGCTTCAGGCGGCACGCACCCGCGTCCTTTCTGCCGAGGAGCTGGCCCTGGCCAGCGCCCGCATGGCCGAAGGCGCGTTCATGGATTTTACGATCAGGGAGTTTGAATGATGGGACATCTGCTCTTGAGGACAGCTTTGGCCACGACACTTGGAGTTGGCTTGCAGTTCAGCGCCCTACCCCCTGCCGCAGCACAAGGCGTACCCGTCGTCGACCCCCAGAATATCGCGCAAAACATCCAGCAGCTCCGGCAGATGATCGAAGACGAGATCCTGCAAAACGAGCAGCTAACGCAGCTCCGCGAACAGCTTGCCACGCTCACGGACCAACTCGCGGAGCTGCAAAAAACTTATGAAGCACTCACCCGCCTTGCCGAGCTTCCCGTGATCATCCGCACGGAAATGGAAGACGAGTTGAACGGCCTGCTCGACCAAGAGTTCGGCGACATCCTCGCCACGATTGAGGCGATCAAGACTGGGGATTTCTCGGGCCTCTCGGGCTCCGGCGCAGGCGAGATCGAAACCCAGATGGACCGCGTTCTGGCCGACCTCGGCTTTGACGAGGACACCCTCTCGGAAATGGCCACGAGCGGAAATCCCGGAGCCAACCGCGTGGCGACGCAGGCAACAACCGGCGCGCTCGTCTCAGCCGCCGCCCAGAACAGCTATGAAGATGCCGGCCAATCGCTCGAGCGGGTCGACCGTCTTGTGGGGCTTATCGACGACATGGACGAACTCAAGGAAAGCATCGATCTCAACACGCGCGTGACCGCGGAGCTCGCCATTGCGCTGGTCGCCATGTGGCAGCTCGAAGCCATCCAGACCGTGGGCGATGGCACGGGAGGCGTGATCGATGCCGCCACCATCGCCGAAGAGCAGCGCTTCATGGATTTCACCTTGCCGGACCTGCGGGCCGAGTAATCGCGGGGGCATGAATGGTGACGACTGAACAAGAATTCATCGAGGAAGAACTGGTCTACGGTGCCCTGCGCCGTGAACGGCTTTGGCAACGCTTGGGTCTCTTTGGCCTTGTCTTCGGCATCATCGGCTGTCTGAGTGCCGCGGCTGTCTCGATTCTCGATGTCGACCCGCCCCCCGTCGTTGTCCCCTATGATCCCGCCACCGGCTTTGCGCTCCCTGAGGCATCAGTCGGCGCCTCCTCGGTGACCGCCAACCAGGCGATCATCGAGGCGGAGGTGTTCCGCTATGTGACCGACCGGGAGGTCTACAACCAGCTCGACAACGATCTGCGCATCCGCAACGTCCTGCGCCGCTCGGACGGAGCTGCCGAGAGCGGGCTGCGCCAGATCTGGAACAGCGCCAATGAGAACTACCCGCCGACGGTCTATGGCCCCAATGCCCGGCTCGACGTGGAAATCCTCAGCATCAACCGGATCGGAACCAACCGCGCCACGGTCCGCCTGCGCAAGCGCCTGACGTCTATCAATGGCGTTCAGACAGGCCTCTTCACTGCCACGCTTCTCTTCGAGTTCCGCCCCGAGACCCGCCGCTCCATCGATGAGGTCTGGACCAACCCCTTCGGCTTCACGGTCCTCGAATATTCCATCCGCTCCGACAGATTGGAGAATTGAATTTGTTCCCCGCTCGACTTTTCATATTGCTGATTGCCCTGTTGCCCGGCCTTGCTTTCGCCGAAGCCATCCCGCGTGGCGGGACCAATGACAATCGGGTGCGGCTGGCAACATATCAAGAAGGTCAGGTCTACCGCCTCAGCGTGTCGCTCACCCATGTGACCACGGTCGAGTTCGGGGGAGGCGAGAGCATCCGCTCGATCATTGCGGGCGACACGGAAGGCTTCGAGATCGACGGCGTACCCGGCGGTCAGGCCTTCGCGATCAAGCCGGTGGCGCGCGGGGTGCATACCAATGTGACCGTCTACACGAACAGGCGCAGTTATTACTTTAACGTCCAGGAGACCCGCAGTCCGACCTTTTACGTGGTCCAGTTCCGCTACCCCGAAGACAATACGCGGCCCACACGTGCCATCGCGGCCCAAGCGCCGAACTATAATTACGCTGCCAGCGCGCGGACCGAGTTCACCCCCACCCGTGTCTGGGATGACGGGACGTTTACGTATTTCGAATTTCCGCGGAACGCGCCGGTGCCTGCGATCTTCCGCTACGCCAATGGCCGTGAGCGCACGGTCAACACGCAAGCCACCGAGGACGGCGTGATCCGGGTTTCTGGCGTGAACCGACAATGGGTGCTGCGGATCGGGGAGGAGGTGGTCTGCATCGAGGCCACACCACCTGCGGGGGTAGGCTCATGAGCGATACTGGAAACGCAGACCTCGAGAAACGCCTCGCTGCTCTAGAACAAGGCAAGGGCGCTGGTTCGCCCCCTGCCCCACGGCGCTCACCGCTGCTCGCTTTGGTCGTCGTCCTCGTGATCGGCGCGGGCGGTGCGTTGCTCTATCTCATGTCCCAACCCGAGGAAGAGGAAGCCCTTCCCACGGCCACGCCGGACGTGTTCCAGAACGAAGGCGACGGGTTCGGCGCCATCGAGACCTTGCCCCCGCCCGAGCCCGAGGTTGTGTTCGTCGCACCCGATCCGGTGGAACCGAACGCCGAGCTTTTGGCGCAACTCGCCGCCCTTCAGACCCAGATCGAGGAGTTGCGCAACACGCCCGAACCGGTGGTCGAAGAAGATACCGCTGCCGCCGAAGCGATCGATGCGCTGACCGCCCAGATCGCCGCCCTGCAGTCCGCCTCTGAAGCCGCGCAACAGCAGTTCCGAGACGAGCTCACCGCACGTGATCGGGAGTTGGAGCAAATCCGCATGGACCTCGAACTTGCGCAACTCGAAGCCAATCGCCCTGCCCCCGCGCCCATCGGCCCCACCGAGGACGAATTGAGCGCGCGGGAAGAAGAGCGACTGCGCCGCGAGGAAGAAGCAAGACGTCTCGCGGAACTTGAACGCCGCGCGGCCGAGGAACGGGCGTTTCAGGAACGCCGCATCACCTCGCCCACCATCGCCTTTGGCGGCACCTCAGGCGCAAATGAAACTGCTTTGACCGAACGGACTTTTGGGGAAGTGACGGATTTTGTGCTGAACGGCGCGCTGCCCACTTCGGTGACACAGGCAGAAGTCATCGCCAATCCCTCCAACACGATCATCCAGGGCACCATGATCCAGGCCGTCATGGAAACCGCGCTCGACAGCTCCCTGCCCGGCCAGACCCGGGCCGTTGTTTCCGAAGACGTGTTCAGTTTCGATGGCGCGCGCCTCCTGATCCCGCGCGGGTCCCGTCTTATCGGGCGTTATCGCTCCGGCGTCGATATCGCGCAGCGCCGGGTCACCATCGCCTGGGACAGGATCATTCTGCCCGACAATCAAACCATCCAGATCAGCTCCTTCGGGGGTGATGAACTGGGCCGCTCAGGTGTCACCGGCTTTGTCGATACCCGCTTCGATGAGCGCTTCGGCTCGGCGGCGCTGATTTCGCTGATCTCCGCCGCGCCAAGCGCCGCTGCAGCAAATGTTCAGGACGAGACCACGGCGGACGTGCTCGAAGACGTGGGCGATGATCTGGCCGATGCCACGGACAGCGTGATTGGCGACTACCTCTCTATCGGTCCCGTCATCTATGTCGACCAGGGCGCGCGCGTCACGGTGATGGTCGACCGCGATCTGGAGATTTTCTAAGCCCATGTCTCTGAGCTATCTCCAGACCTCGCTTGATCGGATTGAAGCCGCCGCCCGCGACGATGCCATCGAGATCTGCATCAACCCCGACGGCACCTGCTGGGGAGAATTCCAGGGCGATCACTTCATGCGAAAGCTGGACCAGGAGTTGACAGCAACAGAAGTGAAGGACCTCGGCAATCAGATCGCCTCTTCCGCCAACACGACAATGAGCAAGGATCGCCCGATCGTTTCGGTCTCGATCACCTACAAGGGGCGACCGATCCGGGCGCAGGTGATCACACAACCCGCTGTGCTAACTGCCATGTCGATCAGTCTGCGGTTCTTCTCAAGCCTGCCGCTTGACGGGATTGCGCTGGATTTCCTTTTTGGCAAAGAACGCAAGCTCGAAGAACTCCGCCTCGAGAAAACCCGGGAATTGCGCGAGGTCGTGGCGTCTGGCGTCATCGACGATGCGCTGGCCTTCTGCGTAGACAACAAGCTTAACATGATCGTCTCGGGCGGTACTTCCACCGGCAAGACTGTCGCCGCGCGGAAGATCCTCTCTCATGTACCATCCGAGGAACGCATCGTCACCATCGAGGAAGCAGCCGAGCTTCTGCCGACCCAGCCAAATGCCGTGACCCTCATCGCCAACCGGGATGCGGAATTCCAGACCGCCGATGTGCTTCTCACCGCCACGCTGCGCATGCGCCCCGACCGGATCATCCTGGGCGAGGTGCGCGGCAAGGAGGCCATGACCTTCCTCGAGGCCATCAACACCGGCCATGGCGGGTCCATGACCACGCTGCATGCCGAAACCCCGCAACTGGCCGTGCAGCGGCTCGCGATCGCCGCACTGAAGACCGAGATCCCGATGACCCATGCCGACATGATCCAGTACATCGAGAATTCCATCGACGTGATCATCCAGGCAGGCCGGCATGACGGCAAACGCGGCATCACGGAATTCTACCTCCCCGGCGCTAATGAGATTGGAACTTCCCTATGAAGACCTTTGAATACGTTATCCTGTCCTTTCCCATGACCCGCAAGACCAGTCTTGCCGACATGAAAGCCGACCTGAATATGAAGGGGGCCGAAGGCTGGGAGGTGGTGTCGATCAGCTCCTCGGAATTCGCCAATGTCGGGCACACGGTGTTTCTGAAGCGCGAAACGACAGCTGGCGGCGCGGTCTGATGAAACGTCGCGGGATCGATACCACTTTCTTCACTTTGGCTCTGTTGCTGGCGGCGTCACCCTCCTCAGCCGAGCGCAACCTGGTCCCGAGCCTTGAGCGCAGTTTTGATGTTTGCCCGGACAGACCACTGGAGACCGAATGGATGCAAAAAATACCATTGCGCCAAGCCTATCAGCGCGTGCTGGTCCAGGACATCTACCGCGCCCAGAACCTCGAGCGCATCGTCGAGACCGATAGCTGTGGCTGTGAAATCCGGTTCCCGTCCTGGGACGCTGCCGAGGCGGTGTTTCGGGAAAGGTACGCGAGTGACGAACGATGGGAGATGCTGCAAGCCTCGGACGCCTACAACCGCCGCGCCAACGGTGCTCGCCCTGCCGCCAAGGCCATCTGCGAAGCAGCAGGCAATTGGTAAGGCTGATCTCCGATGAGCGTCGTCACCTATTTCGTTGAAACCTCCCAGGGCTATCTCGACACCGCCGCCGAAACCCAGTTCGGGTCGGTCGCGGCAACGGTGGGCTCACTTCTGGTACTGGGAACAACGCTCGTGGTGATCCTCGTCTTCCTGAACATGATCTACCAGTACAAGGCGATGGACGGGCGCACGGCCTTTTGGCTCGCGGTCAAGATCGGGCTCATCGGGATATTTGCAACCAACTGGGTGCAGTTCAACGCCTTCTCCTCCGCCATCCTGGCCGGGATCGACAGCATTGCAGGGGCGCTCGTGGCTTCGGTCGGCGGTGGAACTCCTGGCCCTTCTGGAACTTTCGCCGAAGAGTTTGACCGGCTGATCGCGGAACTAGGGGACTATCTCAACGCCGCCGGGTCAGAGTTGAACTGGATGGCCGGCGCCATGCTCGACATTGTCGGGGTCCTCTTGCTCTCGATACTCGGCGGGCTGGCCGCCTTCATCCTTGTGGCATCCCGCCTGATGATCGCACTTCTAATCGGGATCGCGCCGGTGATGATCTTCCTCACCCTCTTCGAGGTGACTAAAGATTACTTCGCACGCTGGCTGTCGGCACTGGTTTCCTTCGCACTCTACCCAATCGTCGTCGCAGGGGTGTTCGCAACGATCACTGGCGTCTCTTCCGCTCTGATCGGTGAGCTTGGCGACCCGGAAGGGGCTTCAAACATAGGCGCGCTCATCCCCTTCTTCATGATGGTCCTCATGGCCAAGGGCTTCATCATTGCCACGCCCTTCATCGTCCGCGCGATCTCCGGAAACATCATGATGCCCGCCCTCTCCGGTGGTCTCGGCGGTGGCTACAGCTTTGCCCGCGCCGCAATGGGCAGCCAGCAGGCATACAACCGCTACCTGATCGGTGGGGCAAGCAGCGCAGAATACGCAGCTCTCCGGGCCCGGCAATTCTTCGGTGTGCAGCAGATGCCTGTGCGGCAGGGGATGGGTCAGACGGGTCAGGCAAGCGGCACAGCGTCACCAGGGACCGGGTCCCAGATGCTGGCGCAACTGGCTAGGCTTGGAAGGTTGGGGCGACGGTGATGACGTTTTGTTTTGCAAGGCTACCGAGCCATGGATGAACGGAGGTCCTATAAACATTCACCAGTAAAAACGGTACCACTAGAGCGGGTTCAAGCAATCCTGCGCTCAGCAGTGAATGGAAGATCTGTCGGGCTTGAAGAGGCAATACGTGTTCTGGACTGCGATGCGCATCATGCCAACCGCGTCTTGCGCCAGATGGCCGAGGCTGGCTACTTGGAACCGGCCGACATCCTTGACGGTTTGTTTTATTGGCAGCTAACGCCGCATGGCACACGTCTCGCACTGGAACCCAAGCGAAAGCGTATCGGTCGCGATAAGGTCGAGACCATCATTTCTGAACTTCTCGCCCGGGCCAAGGTCATCAACGGCGACCCCGATCGCTTGCAGCCCATCACCTTGAAGCTATTCGGCAGCGCGCTCGAGGAGCGTGATGACTACGGGGACGTAGATGTTTCGATTGCGTATATGCGGCGCCAGCTAGGCGATATCGAACGTGAGCGCATCGAAAATGCGCTGAAAGCCCGTCAAAGCAGGTCAGACCGCCAATCCTTCCACGGGAGGCTCATGGGGGCGGAACGTCAGGATACGCGCGAGATCATGGCGTTCCTGAAAAAGGGTCTGCCACATCTTTCGCTCATGAACGACGATCCTATGGACCTTGGTGCACCCTACCGCTGGCTCGTCGACCACGACGTGAAAACGGACAGACCAGTTGATGTTTCTGACGATATCGTTCGACCCAACGGGCCTTCGATCCTCGACCAATACCCGAGGAAACCGCTACCGCCCATCACACTGCTTGAAGCACGACACAGAGCCATTTCCGCGGATACCAAAGTTACGATTGATAACATACACATAGGTTTGGAGGACGCAGACACGCTCGAAGAACGAATGTGGTCTCCAAAGGTGACACGCAAAGGCGCTTTCATTCCCAACGACATCAGAAGTGAGAAGCGGGTCAAATTCGCCGGGTTTCAGCACCTATGTCCGATCTGGAAGAAAGACCTAGGCGGCGTAGCGATGTTGAAGAAAGCCCTCGACTGGTGCGACGAGCATAAGGTTTGGGCCAGGGACCTATTTCCGAGAGTTTCAATCCAACGGTCCGACCGGACACATGTCATACGCCTCGGTTGGGGCCATGACCTGATCTATTTCAATGTCGGCGGTAAATCGACAACTGGGAGCCTGCTGCCCAGAAATCGAATACGCGTTTCCAAAATTGACTTGGCCGGAGCCTATGCGGTCGGAAGGGCACTTTCGAAGATGTATGATGAAAGCTGGTCCGCGAAAATGCCATGGTTCAGCGCTGACATTTTGCTTCCGTTAGTCGAGCTAGACAGGCTTCCAGATTTCCCTCGGCTGCATAAAACGGGCGCGTTTAGAGAAGGTGCATTCGAGGTCTGCGGGAGATCACCTTCTTCTGAGCCGGGATCATACCCCCGTGTGCACCAACGGGCCACTAAGCCGTGGATTGAAACTAAACTTGCTATTCATCTCCAACCGCAAGGTGCAGGAGCCCGTCGACCCGCTCCAGACCGGCCGGCAGCAACATGTTTTCAAGCCATCCGATCGCTTGTCCGCGCTCACTGCAATAAGCGAAGAAGGCCCTTTGCATGGCACGCGTGAAGGCGACAAAGAAGGAATTCAGCTCTTCATCCCGTCCGGGTGAAAGGCTCCACCAAGTCTGTGCATCGAGACCGAAGAAGATCATTGTGTGAAACTCAAGACCCTTGCTTTTGTGGATCGTCATAAGTGGCACCTGGCCTATGCCTTCGAAGCGATCGAGAGCGTCTGACCAAGCGTCCACAGCTTCGGCGCATTCGCAAAACAGCGTGATGAACCCTGTCCGTACCCGTTCGAAGTCCGCGTCCCGTCTATAGGCGGGAAAAGCCTGGCGCAGCCGATCGGCACCGACAAATTCAAGGGCGATCTGAAACACATTTGCCGCGCTCTCGCCATTCTGTTCGTTATCGCGCATAGCCGCACGCAAAGTGGAGGAGAATTCTTCAATACTTCGCTGCAGCCGCTCCTGGGCTCGTTCATCGCCAGTATCGATGGCGAATAGCGCTTGCAGCTGTTCTTGAGTGGCGTTCCAGGCACCCGGGCTACGTTCACCAGTACCGAGCCTCAAGAGCGGTATAAAGATACCTGTCAGTTCTTCGGCAAGTAATTCCTGAATCGCAATTCCACCGACACTACGCGCCAAGTTTCTGATCTTCAGGCCTTGCGCTGCAAATACGTCCGTCAGTTCGGCTTCAACATCGTCGGCGCGCATACGCACGAGAATGGCGCAATCATGCGGCTCCAGAATGCCGTGCTCAATTTCGCTATCGATCCAAGCGGCGATTTGCTGTGCTTCCTGCTCGCGTGTATCGAAACGCCAAAGCGCAGCGACCTGACCGTCGACGGCGCGCTGCCCCCTGGCTTCAACGTCTTCTACGTTTGGATCGATGCGCTCCGCAATCACCTGTTGAATGGCGACCAGATCCGCATGAGACCGCCAGTTAAAGCGTAGCGCTCGGTTCACTGCATTGAAGTCAGAAGCAAATTCCTGAAAGGCGTTGTCCATCGCCCCGGCCCAGCCCATAATGCGTTGCTTGTCGTCGCCGACAGCTGTGAAAACGGCATCACTGCCATGAAAAGCACTCTTCACCAGATCATATTGTGCATATGTCGTATCTTGGAATTCATCGAGGAAAACGAAGGGATAGGTGAGCTGCAGGGCACGCCGTATCGCGGGGTTCTCGCGCAGCAAATAATCGACAAGTCTGTTAATCATGGCAAACGAGAGCAACGTACCGGTTGGACGCTCCAATTGCTCCTGCCAATAAGTATGAAGTAGCTCGCGCCAAGCCGGTGGTATTCCCTCCGCATCGAACGGAAGCGGCGCGCGTGCGATCGCCTTTTCGAATTTTTGCCAGCCGATGTCACGCCGACCGCTCCGGGTGAGGAAGTCCTCCAAATCATCGCGCCGCGGAAACCCAATTTCATAGTTGCGGGGCGGCCCAAAGGGTTGAGGGATCGCGGCCCGAAAGCGGTCTAACATATTTTTGGTGAACGCATCGAAGGTAAGCGAGTGAAAACGGCGCGCCTGATCGGGCTGACAACGCTTACCTACGCGCGCCTTGAGCGTCTGTGCAGCATCCCTTTTAAAGCTGATGGCCAGGATGCATTTGGGCGGCAGACAGATGCCAGTTTGCAGGAGGTATGCTGCTTTTTGCGCTAGGAATTCTGTCTTGCCCGCGCCTGCGCCGGCGGTAACGCATACGCTTCGGTCCGTTTCCCGCAGCGCTTGCCACGCGCCCGGCTCGAGATCGTCGACGCCCTGAGGCCTCCAATCATCGGGAAGCACCAACATCAATCTGCGCCGTTCTCGAGACCGAGTTTCATTTTGACATGTTGAACCAGCGCGCACAGTTCAGGCGGAGCGTTTGCGGCAAGATCTGCCTTCGGAATGCGATTAATCGCGGCCAGATGCGTTTCAGGCTTGCTTCGGCTCAAGAACAGGTATGGATACCAGATAAAGCAATCATCCCACTCAGGATCGTAGAGACCAGCGTTCCCGCCCTTTTTGAGAGTGGCGGCTTTCTTGCGCTCCAAGGCCTCTTCACTGTCGTCAGGACCGTGCGCGCCCGGATCGAGCTCCTTATAGCCGTCTGGAAATGCCGCGAGCATCGCGAAGTCCAGATCGAGTGGATCGGAGAAAAAAAACACCTTCGTCTTTCAGCGCCTGCATCCAGTTGTTTTCAGCAAATCCATCAGTCATCTCTTCGTCGGACAGGGCAGGAAGGTTGGCGAGCTCGACCACTTCCATCATCACATCCAAGTTGTTGCTGAGATCGTTTCCAATTTCGGCGAGCGATCCGACGGTCGCCCTTATCGTGTTCGCACCGCCATGTGAGCGCCCCAGGTCGAGATCAATCAGCGTTGCATGCGGTATCTTCAGCGCGTCAAGAAGCCGCCAAAAGTGATCGACATGGCGACCGCCGAGCGGCACAACAGGCACGAAAGAAGGATCAAGTGGGACGCCCATCGCCTCCGCGAGCAGAGGCAACACAATGCGTTCGGAGTCCCCCTCGCCGAGGATGACGAACCGCGCGAAGTAGAGCTCCGGATACGCCCGCACGGCGAGCCGGACATACTTACCCGCCTCGGTCGCATCGTCAGGTAGCGTCAAAGATTTCACCGATGAGGCCCTGCTGGTCGTATCGAGCCGGAAGTAGCGCACCTCGTCCGGCTTGATACGGCTCAAAATGCTGGCGCTGTGGCTAGAGATCAGTACTTGCGCCGAGCTGAGCGCTCCGATGTCGCGCGCTTGGTTCATAATGCGAGAGAGGAAGAACGGCGACAGGCTGTTTTCCGGTTCTTCGATGGCCAGAATCGTAAGATGAGCACGCCGCAGCTTTTCTTGATCGAACGGGCCATCGGCAGCGGCCAGTCGCAGAGCATCTTTTTCGGTTTCAAGCGTCGCCGCAGTTAGAGCTATATGAAACAGAGAGCGTTGACCGTCGCTTAGGTCGACAAGCGCCCGCTCGCGACCGGCCTCATCGGGATGGAATGCAAATTCGACGCGCCTGACCAGTTCCTCGAGCCGACTTTCCACAAGTCTGAGCACTGGCGTCGTATCTGTGTCGGCTTCGTGGACCTGCCGCCAGCGCTTCGTAAGCCGCTCGACGATGAATTCTGCGGGTGCTTCGCGCTCAAAACGCTTCTGGATGAGCTTGGCTCCGCGCTCGGTCGTCTTGGACAGGCGATCCGACCATTTCGCAGCCCGCCACAAACGCCCCTTAAGCAAATCAGTAACACGATCCGCCGGATTACGGGTCGCCGGCACATAAACAAGTTGGATGGTGCCACGATCAACGGCGGCGACCCTTTGGCACTCATCCCAATCGTAATCATCACCGAGCGTACCAATCCAACGAATGTCCTCTTCCACCGTACCATCGGGCGTTCCGTCATCCGTCCAGACTGCCTGCAGGCGCATGCGCGCTTTAAGCGGTTCTCCAGGGCCGGTTGCTGCCATATGGTTGAAAAAATCCGGCACGGCGTTGGCCGCCGCCGCCTCGTCAAGACCGTCTAATTCTGGGAAGGACAGGATACACTCGATCGACAGCGTCGCTCCAGGATCGAGCTCGGTTTGGTCAGGCCTAAGATGAAAATCGCGTGTCTGGATCTGTCTTTCTGCACTTGAGACACCAAAAAGCCGTGCTAACGCCTGAAGCGCCGCCGTTTTTCCGGCTCCGTTTCCGCCAACCAATGCCGTAACCCCGTTCTCAAACCTGAGAGTTTCAGCCTCTGCGCCGAAGCATCGGAAGTTCCGTATAAAAAGTGTGTCAATCTTCATCCGAATTCCCTAGCGTTCTATTTTTTCAAATCGGTTTTCTGCAAATTCCCGAAGGCCCAAGAGGCTCTAAATGTACTTCCGATAGTCACTGCTGACCTTTTGCCCCGAGGGAACGTATTTCAACACGTCACCAACCTTACGGGCTGCTCGGATCGGAATCGGCAAGCGTTGGTTCATCTGGGTCGAGTTCCAGTTCACCTTCGTGAGGCTGAAAACTTCCTTCGCAATCTGTTCGATCGTGCTCTCGCTTTGCGGGTGTGGACAGAGCAACAGGGGGTTCGGGACATAGAGGCCAGGATAGGTCCCATAGTAGGGAATGCTGCCGTTGGTATAGAGCAGCCCATTGCCGTCCAGTTCAACGAAGGTGCCGCGGAGGACAGGGAAGTCGCCGTCGCGCAGCACCTTGACTGAATAGCTCTCATGAATCCAAACGAGATCGCGCAGTTCCACACCTGCCTCGTCGAGCGCCTTGCCAACACCCTCGGCCTCGTCCTCGCGAAAGCGCGACGTCTTCATGACGATCACGCGTGCCGGCATCGTTCTATGGACCGACTTGTAGGCGGCCAAGGCGCTCTCGGTAAGCTTGTGAGCCTCATCAATAGTGAGGAACGGGTGGCGACCCCGCGACTCTGACTGTGCAGGACCGCCTCTAAGAATGAACCCTCTGCCCCGCTCGTCGAACATTTGCGCAGCACTGGTCCATATCTCGTCGGTTTCGGCATCCTTGAAAAAGCTGATGCCAATGTAACAGGCGGTGAACTCGCCTTCTTCCGGCAATCTGCGCCAGGGCACCTTGCCGCTGCCCTTATAGTAGAGCGTCGTCATAAGGTTCCATGCGAGGTCAGCTCGGTCTTGGGTTTGGCGGTCAGAGTTCTCCTTGATTTTGCGAGGGATCTTGGCATCGGGGTTGATGACATCCTCCCAAACAATCTGAATTGAGAATCTGAGGTCCATCGCTCTGGCCTTGAGCAAGCCACGGAAGTTCGGAGAGGTTTCTCTGCCAGCTTTCGCGTCGGCCGCTTCGTCCTCTATAACTTCGTCATCGCGCGCCCGCTCGTTTCTCCAGACCCGTTCGATCAACTTGACAGGGAGAGAAACCATGACCACGTCCGGCCGTTCATGATGCGCCTCCAGCTTTTCCAGTTGCGCCATAACTGCGTCGACGGCCATCTCCACAGCACGCGCATCGCTCGGTTCCTTGGCAATCTTCTCGATCTGACCTTTGGTCAGTACTCCATCTTCGGCAGCCACCATTTCAAACCGGCACCGATAGGGGTTCTGGTTTCTCAACCCGGGGAAATCCGGGTGCAGGTTCGGGTGCTTTTCGGTCTTACCCTCGAACCCATCTTCGATCGCATTCAGAAACTCGCCTGATTTTTCGACGGTCAGAGCGCTGCCAACAACGCCGACTTTGATCGTGTCCCCGAGGTTCGTTTGCAACGGGCCCGCCTGTAGCAACCCCAATCGTGGATCAGGATGATGGTGTTGGTCACCAAATTCCAGTTCAGGCTCCGGGAAGATCTTTGTCTTGAAGTCGCTCATAGGTCGAAGCTGCCTTGTTCATTCGAGCCGGACGGCTTCCTCGACTTTTGCGCCTTCGCGCCCCACACGTCCTCGGGCACACTCTTCGGCAATTCGATGGAAGGCGGGTCACCAAACTTGATGATACGATCCGTCTTGGTGTCGGGTGCCAGCAGTTCGCCGGCATCTTCAAATTCCAGACCTGACAGCAATCGATGCCACATGATCACCTGGCCTCGAACGGTGCTGTTTGTGTCGAGGCGCTTCTTCCCGGACAACAAGGCATCCGGATAGTTGAGCGCGCGCGCTCCATCCGAAGTGAAGTAGTAGGATGGGTTGATGATCAGGTACCATTGGTCCGCCAAGCGCTCGAACCGGGGATGGAATGAATGGTGCCGCACATAGTCGATGGGCCCCTCCCCCTTCGACTTCTGATAGACGCTGACAACGTCGGCCTGTGTCTTCTGCTTCGCACCAAGATAGCGAAACTTGCGCGCGACGCCTCCAGGTGTCGGCAAGAAGTAGAACTGCTTTTTCTTTCGGTCCCATCCAAGCAAATCCCGAAAGTCATGCGCCAGAGTATGTCGCAACAGGCCCGCAAATTTGTGCTGCTGATCTACGGCGTCGTGTTGTGCCAGAAAGTCGGTTTCGATCCGTTCGACCTGATCCCGCTCAACTAGGTCGCGAACGGGTGTGGTTAGCGGGTCGCAGAATGTCCAAAGCGAGGTTTCATCGATCATCCAATCGTACCGTTGGCCTTCCCGGACCTTATTCATCCGGGCGAGCGCCTTCTGGGTGGAGAGCTGTGTCTGTGCGACGAAGATTTCCTCAGGAAGCTGCAATGGCACCATGTTGATGATCGCGTCCTCCCCTCCCCCAAGTGGCGGGACGTAGTAACCGTGTCCTTGCTTGGCGACGGTCAGGGCAGCGAGGCGATCCTTCGCACGTCCGTCCAAGACGTCGCGCTCCTTGTCGAACTGCAATGTGCGTTCGGCCTCGCCAACGAGGTTTTCGAGCGACTTCCAGAAGAATGTGTCATCTAATTGCCTGTAGAGAACTAGGATGACGGGTAGGTTGGAGCCACGCCAATAGTCGAAATCTGAAGCGCGGACACGATAGGTGAAACCGGCGTTCGTCTCGCCGACATAGCTGCCACGCTCAGTAGCCTTGACCTGAACGGCAATCATCTTCGCAGTCGGCTGATCATCGTCCATCACCTCAGCGATGCCGTCTATCCCTGCTTCCAACCGCGAACGCCCATCGAATTGGAACCCAATTCGCAAGAATTGAAGATTAGCCGCCTTCTCCCCGATTTCGCCAATTCGCTGGCTGGTTGTAACTTTCTTATTCACATCTCGATTCCCGAAAACAAGCTTTTCGAGATGTAACACTTTATCTGGAGTAACATAAGGGAGGAGCAACAAGATATGGAGGTTACCCTTGCAAAGGGTCAAACCTGATAGAGAGCGAAATCTCAGACTTCTAGAACGCGGCTGGTGACCACCTCTTACTGCATCAACTTCTGGATACGACAACCCATCAAGTTAGAGCACCTGTGTTAGGGCTGTCTCCAACTCGCCCAAATCATGTACGGCCGTTCGTACCTGCTCGATATCCGCATCTTTCACCGAACCAAGAGCAGCCACTTCCCCCCCAAAATCCATTTCAATCTGTCGCTGTTCCTCGGCGATAACGGCTTGAACGACCGGCGAAGTTTTCTTTGGAGCGACATCAGTTTTCCCTGACGATTGGCCATCAGCAGCCTGGCGTTCGGCCTCAACGTCGGCCTCGGATCCGCCAGACCCGTCCAGTGGCGGTGTCATCGGCATGGCGCGCATGCTCAGCGGCAGCGTGCCTTGCGGCCCCCCTCCCCCCGGCTCTGGAAATGGCAACTCGCCTGTCTGCGCCGCATGGATGGCCTTAAACAGCCGGTCGTCAAAATACTGGATCCGCTTTGCACGGACCGGCATCTGCGCATCGATCACCATGACGATCTCATCGAGCGGCAGGCGGCGCGCTTCATCTTCGGGCAACAGCGAGCTTTCTTCGGTCCGTGTGGATTGGCTGCGGCCTTCAAAGGGGTTCTTGCCGATGGACTGGGATCGCGTGATGACGGTCTTTGTGGTCTTGCCAACCGCCTTGCTCAGTTCCTCGACTGTCTTTTCATCCGAAGGCGTCAGGTAGAGCTTCACGCCCGCGTTGCCCTGCAGCGCACGGCGGGTGTTCTCACCATAGATTTCATCGAGGGCGGGAATGGTTTGGGTGACCACAGCGAGGTGACCACGATAGGCCCGCAGGGTCTCGATGCTCTCAACCACGATGGGCATTTTGCCCAAACGATTGAACTCGTCGAGCATGATCATCACGGGCCAGGGCTCATCCGGCCCGGGGTCCTTTTCCTGCATCGCCGAGAGCAGATCGGAGAATAACAGCCGGATCAGCGGCGCGAGGGGTTTGACCATCAGCGGCTGGACCACGAGATAGACCGAAAAGGGCTTCTTGCGGATCGTGCGGAAATCAAAATCCGACACCGCCGTCGCCTCATCGATGGCAGGGTTTTGCCATTGGTCGAGCCCCGAGGTCATCAGGAGCGAGACATAGGAGGTCAGCGTGTCGTTATTGGTCGAAGCGAGCCGCGTGAAGATCAGCTTGGCGGCCCTGTTGTCAACCTCGTGCCCCCGCGCGAAGTATTCCTTCTGCTTGTTCCCACCGGAGGCCGCGATGCGATAGATCTCGCCCAGGGTCGGGCGCTTGCGCTGGAACGCCAACAGGCCTGCCGCCACAAAGAGATCGATCCCGCCCTTGAGCAGGCCCTGCACCCGGTCGTTGTCGCTTTGCAAAAAGAGCGTCGCCAAGAGCTGCAATTCCATCTGCTGGCGCGCGGGATCTTTCAGTTCGAAGATGCGCAGGAGCGGATTGTAGCGATGCGTGCGCTTGCCCTCCCAATCGGTGGGGGCAAAGCGATAGACCTTGTCGCCTTGGGCGGCGCGATGCCGGGCCGTGGCCTCGAAACACTCGCCCTTCACATCAAGTGTCACGGCGGAGCCTTGCCAGGTCAGCAGGTTCGGAATGACAAAGCCCGTGGTCTTGCCGCGGCCCGTGGGGGCCACGATCAGCGCGTGAGGGAAAACCTTCGAGCAAATGTAATTGGCGCGGGAGCCCGGCGTCCCCAGCTTGCCGAGGATGAACCCGGTGCCCGGCGCCCCGAAGAAGCCATTGGTCTTCATCTCGCGCGCAGACTGCCAATGGGTCTGGCCAAACCGTGTCAGGGCGGACCCCGAGAGGGCGAGGCTCAGCATCAGACCGGCGGCGGCGAAGCTGCCGATGATCAGGTGGATGAGTTGGGCGTCCTCCGGGCGGCGATCGAGGATCGCCATGTAGTTCTGCGCGATGTAGGCAAAGTCGATCTCGGCCCCAAAGCCGAGATCCTGATAGGTCAGCACCGCCGAGGCAATGGTATAGCCCATCGTGGCGGTCACAAGCGTTGCCAGAAAGACCCCTGTGGCGATCCGCGCTTTTCCCATGGCGGCGCTCAATGGACCTGACCCCGCTCGGTCTCGCCATCCACATCGCCAGTGCGGTGTTTTTCATATTCGGTGTCGGCAAGATCATCGACCACCTGGCGCAAGGCCTCCGTGTTGGCCGTCACGGCATCGGATTGCAGATAGACCTTGGCGACATAGAGCCGGTCGAGGCGGTCCTCGAGAACCTTTTCCAGCGCATCGGCGTCGCCGGATGTGAGCCGGTCGAGTTGGCGAACGTCCAGCACCCGCGCGATCTCGTCCCGGAAGGCGTCCCGCTCCGCCTCGGTCTCGAAGGGCGCGGACAACTCCCCCGCCCGCTCATGGTCCAGAACACGCGCAATCTCGTCTGCAAGGCGGTCGGCACGGTCAGACTGCGGCGCAGTTTCACCGCGGGCTGCGAGGAGTGCGTCGCGCGTGCCAGACCCAAGCCCGTCGCGCATCTCGGTTTCGCGGCGGACCTGATTGATGGTCTCCGTGTCGCGTATCTCGACGACGGCCGCATAGGTCGCGCCGAGACCACGGGCAAGGTGGGACGGCATGTCCGGATAGCGCGCTCGTAAGTCATCCGTGACAGCATCGGTAACGGGCGTGCGGACGTCGCGACCCTCCATGATCCGGTCGACCTCGCGGGCGATCTCACTGGCGCGGGCCGCATCGGTGATAGTCTCCCTGTAAGGCTCGGACCGGTCGATCACATCACCAGGGCGTGCGAGCAGGTCTGGGTGTGCCTCGAGATATGCGCGCTGCTCCGTCTCGATCCGGCGCTCCGCCCGTGAGACAACCTCCCAGTCCCGGTCCTCGATCTGCTGCGCTGTCAGACCGTCAGCGCGCATTTCCTGACGGATTGTCCCTTCCATCGCCCGGACCGCGCCCTCATGATAATGGAACCGCTCGCTGACCGGGTCCGCTTCCACGACACCATCCCGGCGCAGCACATTTTCTTGTTCCAGAAGCGTGCCGAGTTTGACATGCACATCGTTGAGAATGTCGCGCGCCTGTTCCAGATCAGCGCGACGTTCGAGGTTCAGATCGCGCGCCTCGGCCACCTTGGAGAGATCATCAGCGATCCATTGATGCTCGAGCGCTGCATTTGAGGCGCCCGTCTCGATCCGGGCCACCACTTCCGATGTGCTGATCCCCGTGCCCCGTAGTGCCGCGTCAATGCGCGATCTCAGGTCGGGCTCGGCCAGTCGCTCGCGCTGGCTGGCGTCGATATTGGTTTCGGAATAGATCCCGCCTTCCGAGGGGGTCTCTGACAGCGTGGATGATCGCAAGCCGAGAGGCTGCATGTGCTGGACCTGCGTCTGGATCTCGATGAGGCGTTTTTCCAGCACGGGACGTTCCGCGTCAGACTTCTCGGCGATCATGCCCTGCACCCGCGCGAGCTTTTCCGCATAGAGGCTTCTCAAATCCTCAAAGCTTTGATCCTCGGCCATATACACATCTCCTGTTCGGTCCACCTGCCCGCCATGCGCCAGCACCTCGCCCGCGCGGAAGAGTGCCGCGGCAATATCCTCGCGGGCCTCGCGCGAAGCCTCCGCTGCAAGTGAGTGGTAGACAGTTCTGGTATTTGCGATCTCCGCCAGCGTCCGCGTCAGGTCGGCTCCGACACGCTCGCGCTCGCGGGGCGCGCGACCCTCTTCTTTCGCCGCATAAACCTCGCTGGTGCGGGTCGGGTAATGCACAACCCCGCGATCCACCCGCCGCGTGGCTTCCAGGCGCACGCCGTACTTCTCCGCCTCCTCGACCATGGCGAGGCGGAAATCGTCATAGTTGAACCGATGGCTGCGCCCCAGAAAGAAGAACTCGCCTTCCTGCGAGCGGCGGTTCAGCACCAGATGCGCATGCGGGTGATCGCGGTCCTCATGCACCGCGATGATGTAATCGAAATGCCCCGCGTCGGTCTGGAAAAACCGCTCCGCCACATCAGTCGCGATGTCGCGCACATCCTCGCCGCGCGTGCCGATGGGGAAGGACATGAGCATGTGGGTGGTCTGTCCGAGCTTGGGTTTGAAACCCGCATCCCACCGCTTGGCAAATCGCTCGGTCAGGTCCTTGATGTCGCCTGCCTCGAGCTTCGTCTTGCCATCCAGGAACCCGCTACTGTCCACGATATGGGTTGACTTGGTGGTGAGGTAGTCGAGCTGGTTTGCGAGCTGCGATTTGGTATGCGTGCCGCCGCCCCGGATCGCCTTGAAGACCGCTGGCCGATGCCCTGCTGCGGCGCGCGTAAGCTGGGTCTGCTTGGCCACGTGTAGACCTTGCATCGAGCCCCGTACGCGACTCCAGCCATCCCGGAAGACCTCGCCCGTGACGGCATGGACGGCATCATTCAGCCGCATGGGCAAACTCCCTCAGCGCGGCCGTGGCCTCCAGCTGCATCGCGTCCCGACGACGGCGCAGAAGCAGATCGATCTCGTCAGCGGAATCCAGAATAAAGCGCGCAAGCCCGCGCATCTGGGCAAGGCGCAATTCGGTGAACTCCGAACCAGCCCCCTGCCCCTGCCGGTTGGCCTGCGTCATCTGCTTGGCGATCTGCGCGACCCCATTGCCGACCTCGTGCAGCGAGGCGCGGTAGCGCGCCATCTCTGCTGCCATCTGCGCGTCCGGAACGAACACTCCGCCTGCCGCCTGAATGAGCCGCCGCAGCCCCTCGGCCCGGCTCTCGATCCCGGCTGTCGCAAGGACATCGTCGAGCGCCTCAAGCTCCGCAGCCGTGACCTTCACACTGACCGCTGAAACCGGGATCGCGGCATCCGTCTGGCGCTCGGCATCGGCTTTGAGCGTGTACTGAATCGCCCGCACCGACACGCCAAACCGTTCCGCCAGCACTGAAGTGGAAACGCCTTCCGCGGCCTCGCGAACGATCTCCATGCGGTCCGCATCTGTGAGACGTTTTGAGCGCGACATGCGAAGAAAGACCCCCTATTTCCTGCCACCTTCCACCAAGGCTGCCCCCACCTTACGATATTATACCTAGCTGTCAATTATATACTTACGTCTCATTCAGGCTCAGGCAGCCTTGGTGTCCGCTTCCCCCCGCGGCCCGCAGGGACGCGGCTCTGCCGCCCTCACCACCAGCACAGCCTCCAGCTTCAAAGGCCCCTTCTCCAGCCCCGCCCGAGCCTCTGGCCGAACGCCAAGTGTTCGGACGGAACCGCGGGCGGGCGCAAACCCCACCGACAGGGCGGACAGTCAGGGTCAAGGCGGGCCAGATTTGGCTTGCCAAATCTCTGCCGCAAAAACCGGGAGGCCCTGGCCGATAGGTTTTTGTGGATGGCCCCCTTGAGGCTGACTGTCCGCCCTGTCGCGGCCTGATCATTTCGGGGGGAGTGCGTCCGTTGAACGCGCAGCGGCCGACGGCTTCGTGAAGTCGCCTCGGGCGATCTGACCGCCGGACGCGGCATCCCTGGAACAGGGATCGGGCCGCCCCAAGATCGTCCTGGGGCAGCCCATCCTCGTCAGAGGATTCAGTCCTGGGGATCTTTCGCGCTCGGCGGGAACATCACCAGCTCCGAGACCGCGACCAGGAAGTCGAGCTTGAGGCTGAAGAACTCCGAGCCGCCCCCGTTGCGGGTGTTGCGGAACATCGCGCCCACGCGCTGAAAACGGGTGCGCTCCTGGCCATCGGTATCGGTGAACTTGACGGGGACGGTGGCGACGTAGTGGTTGGTCATTTGGGTTACTCCTTGTTGCGATGGGGATCACCCGGCACGAGGGCGAGAGGCCCGGTCGCAAGCGCAAATGCGGAGGGTCCGCGGCCAGCCGTGGAAGCCGTATTTGTGCTTGCCGAAGCGTGAGCGGAGGGCACGATTGGGCCGACCCCGTGCGATCCACATCTATGAGCAAAAAGGAGAGACCCGGATGACCCTTGCTATCACGCAGCCGCCACCATCCGCGTCCGCGTCCCGCCGAGCCTGGCCGGGGTGCTGACGGAGCCCGCCCGCGTGGATGCGATGTTCCGAAACACGCCCCGAGGGACGTGCAGGTCTTCAGCCTCATGTGCGACGTCTCGACCCCTCGCGTCTTGCGCTGCTGACGATGTGCGTGAGGGGCTCACCATCCCCAGCCCGTACCCGATGCGGATGGGCCGCACTCTGACGGACTGGGTAGAGGGATAACGGTGCTGGCCGCCGCAGACTGCCGATCACGCGTAACCGACCGCACGCGCCATGAGACATGACGAAAGGGCCGCGCCAAGCGCGACCCTTTCTCTTCAATCCTGCGCAGTCTTCTTCGCCGGGTCAGCAACCCGCATGACCGTCAGGCCTTTCGCTTCCGCCTTCTGCCCGAGGTTCAGCGCGACCCCGTTGCCGCCGAAGAGAACAACCCCCGTCGCCGCGAACTTGTCGTCCAGCATTTCGTCGTTGCACTTGAACGGTGCCGCCCGCCCATGCGCGGACCAGCGAGGATCAAAGCGCGCCTGCGCGACCCCGCGTGCCCGGGCCCACCGAGCCGCAATCATCTCCGCCCCGTGCTTGCCACCCTTGTGGCAGAGGAAGATCCCCTGGTTGCGGTTCTGCTTGATCCGTTCGCGAACCTTGTCGAGCGTGTTGAAGATCACATCGGCATCGGTCCAGTCGGTGGCGCCTGAGACGATCAGGGGCACCCCCTCGACTTTCGACTTCTCGGCGGTTTCGCGATCGTGCTGCTCCAGGAGCTGCCGCGCCTCGAAGACCGCCCCGGTCTCTTGCGCCCGGACGCTTGCGCGCGACCCGGCTGCCGGAATGAAGGCGTGGCCCGTCTCGACCTCATAGCATTCCGCCGCTGCTTCGCTCATCACCTCGATGGCGCCGACAATCTCGCGCAACTGCAGAAAGCGCGCCTGCGCCTCTTCGAGCGCGGTCTCGGCGATCTCCGATCCGTCGTGGGATTTTGCCAGCGCGCCGATCTTGTCGGCGGTGCGGTCGACCTCCTTGCCAAGCGCCACCTTGCGGCGCTGCAGGATCGTGGCGAGCCCATGGGCCAGCGGTTCGATTTCCGCTTCAAGCCCGGTCCCGCGCAACTGCCCGAGCAAAGCCTCGAAGCTCTCGCGGATGATGTGGTCGGTCAGGATGTGATCTTCTGGGATCGGCAGCTGCGCGTCCTTCTCGGTCAGTCCGAAAAGTTCGATGGTCTCGTAGGTGTTTGCGGTGTCGTAAGCCATGTTTGGTCTCCAGGGTTCGGTTCCAAGGCCACCACGTGAGTGTGGGGGCATGGCCGAATGCCTGGTTTCCGAATCTGCCCGGGTCAGGGACGGCGCAGCCGCCGGCTTGCCGGGCGCAAAAGTTTTCCGTGCGCAACACCCGAGACACGCGCGCCCTCACGCACGGGACCGCTCCGCGCCACGGGCGCCGCCCTCGCCGAAAAGTTTTGCGATCCTTGACGCGGGCTGATTTGGGGGCCATCCGGAGGATATGCTTCCGCACTCATGTTTGTATGTTTTGACGGTAGGTTTGCCCGACCCGAGCAGGCAAACGGCCCGACCGGACGCGGGAGACGGATGGAGCGGCGGGATCGTTTTGCCACGCAAAACAGACCAGAGCGCAATCCGGCGAAGCGGCCGGGGAGGGACGTGCTCGCGAGGCGGGCAAACCGGGATGCCAAGCGCAACGCCGCGGTGAGGCCGCATGGCCGAATGCGCGACGGACCGAAAGGCCGTTCTCCCCTGCGACACGCGAAGCCGAGCTGGGGAGGCCGCAAGGCTCTGGCCACGGTAGATGTGCAGGGACTACGCTGCCGACTATAGGGATTGCTTGTCCAGGCATTCGACGTGATCGGCGGGAAGCGGTCGTTCTCTGCAGGTGCAAACGCACCAGCCCCCCAAAGCGGAAGCAGACATTCGGTGTTTAGGTCTTGGACGCGCTACAAACAAATCGAAGTTGTTGAATTTGCGGTTCACAGCGGTCAAACACTAAGCAAACTGAATACCACTACGCTAAAATTTAGACCTCTGATTGTTGAAATAGCGCTTGAATCTTGTTTTTGACCTTGTCTTTCACCTCTTCCTTGAAACTCGGTCCTTTCGCGGTTTGATCAGTTCCCCCGGCATCGGAAAATAGCTGCCATACTTCCGAAATTGCGTCTGAAACATCGTCGCCGGAAATTTGATCTTTCAGTTTGGAAACTCTATCTGCGTTCAAGGAAATTGACTTAGATTTAAGCGCACAAACCCAAAAAAGAACGTAAAACCGAATGTTGTTTCTGTCTCTTGCAACAAGCCCATCCGTTTCCTTGAGCTTCAACTCAATCATTCGAATTGTCGAAGCCGCAACTAAATATGCATCTAGGGCAAAAGAGTCGGAAAAAATCGAACTGTAAACCGCATCATCTTTAATCAGTGATGAAGGTCGAGCCCTTGCGTTGTCTGGCTCGCCCCGAAACAAGGTCATAACGGCTTGAGCCATCAGTGCTATGCTGATAATTTTCGCAGCAGGCTTACCCTCATTTTTGTATAGATTCTTCCTCCGATCATAGAAATATCCATTAGCTTTCAAATGATGCTCAATATCCCTCTGGATTTTGTCGGTCGCTCTTAGAGACGCGAGCGGCACTTGATTTTGACTATTGGTTGCCTTAATTATCTTATCTCGGACTTCTTCATTTTCTGAGGCAACCACCTTTACCATCACCGATCTTGAGTCATCACTTTCCAAGTTAGAAAAGAACCTACCAATTTCAGAGCTTGTTTGCAGGCCATTGACGATCTGGGGATTTTCTATGGTTATAATTGAGCCGCCTGAGCTGGCTCGTGATGCAAGTATAGTAACCCCATTGTTGAACCACCAGAAATCATCGGTACCGCCACTTTCAAGAGTGTTCGAGATCTCTTGGTTTACTTCAGTTGAACCTTGGTAGTCGCGAACGTTAGCCTCAAAAAGGTCAGATCGTATCTCTGACCCGCCACCCAAGAGAAACCTATAGAAATTCCTTAGCTTCACTAACGCAACGTAGCCATTACTTCCATTGAGGGATTGATCGAAAGTAAGTTCAAAACTTTGCGTAGGTTTCGTACGGGCGAGAATCAGCAGTTCCTTCGCACCCCAAAACTCAAAGTTTACCTCTGCTTCATCAAATAGGCTTCTTATGGCAGTGACGAGTTCCTGCGCCTTTAACTGGGTATTCTGATGTACATCTGTGATAGATTTGGTACATGCATAAATTACTTTGATCTTTAATGACGGGAACTTTGAGGCAAGTCGTTTGTAGGACTTACGAAAAATGTCTGCTCGAGATTTAACTTCTGAGTTATACTGTGTTAGCTCATTAAAATCTTGAGACAGGCTCAAAAGGCGTCTAAGTGAAGATATCATCTTATCGATCGGCGTTTCGGAAAATCCGCTTGTTGATTTGCTTTGGATTATTACAACTTCCAGCTCAGCAGATTTCTTTGGCAGAGTGAAACCGACCTCCTCTCCTACGCACTCACCATCTAAAAACGTATAAAAAGAGTCAATGCCGCCATCGTGTTCACCGTCAACGATTCCGGCTTGTATTTCCTCATAGGACAACTCGTACTCTTTTGTGGCCTGTTCTGCGCAAAAAGCTTCAAAGAAGTCCGGCGGAGACATCTCAGGGGCAATCGCTTCGTTTTGATCCTGCAGAACCTGACTGAGAATGATTTCTGAGTTGTCTGACATTGGCGAATTTCCTTCCCGCTTCTACTCGCTCAGAGGTAATGCCCTTCTACAACGACGGCAATGGCGAGTTGCATAGCGGTACCATTCTCAATCATGAATGTCAGCTTCGGGCCGTTGGCGTAAATGCTCTCCCTGTCCTCGTCACCCCTGCTTCCAAGTAATCTCTCGGGGCAGGTCATACGAGATAAATGGCTGGTGTGGGTGGCTAGCACAACAAAGGGAATGCGTTCTAAAATCCGAACCTTTCGGCCCTAGCCGTCACATGCACAGCCAGCGCCTTTCCGACAAGTGTATGCGCGACTGATACAAGAGTCGCCGCATGCCTTCCCCTTTTTGCAAACTTTGCAGCACGCTGCGGACCAAATTTTACTGTCTGATCCAGAGAAGTTGAGCAGATTAGTCCAGCTTACAGAGGAACTACTCTTGACTACAGCCGCGTCCGGCCTGGATGAGTAGGGCAAACTCTCATCGGCGTAGGCACTTCCACTCAGGAGGCAAGCCGCTATAATAAAACAAAGCAATTTCATAAAAAACCAAGCATCCCACAGCTTAGACTTGCCGCCGTTAAATAAGGTATATGCGCAGGTGTGTCACGGAACGCTTTCCAGTCAACTACCGTCACTATTCGACCCTACAGCAATACGTCCACAACTTCACGATATCCTCTCTTGGCAAATGACCCTATTTGGTCCCATAAGCGTTGACGTCAGACAGGTCGGCTTTTGCGAGCAATGAGCTAATCGGGGCCGCACCGGTCGATCAGCATTCTCGCGCAGTCAATGTATGTCGCAAGTGCGGAACTACTATAATCGCTGAGGCGTTCAGTTATTTTCTGCGCCAGGGTTATAGTGGCACTTAAGAAGAATAGACTGGGAATGACCCATTTAGCTTGCGCAGCGAAAGTCCGGTCTGACGGGCCGCATTGCAGCATGTCATGTAATTAATCAACGACGTCTATGAGCCGTCACTTCCTACGCCAGCGTCGGACGGTTTGAATGAGATCAGGGCCAGCGCTCCATCCCCACCCGGCGCCGATTACTGTGAAGACAGAAACGCCAGCAATCGCCCCGAACACTCCCCCAACGATGCCGGTACCAGCTCCAAAGAGGAAGCCAATAGTTCCCCCGATAAGGCTGCCAAACACTCTATTTCTCATTTCACCACCTTGCTTTTGATCACCGTACCACCAATGTCGGCTATGCGATAGCTGCATTGCAGCGTTTCGTAGAGTTCTGAAAGGCGGCTCAGGGCCGATTGTACTGTTTCATTCCAGATCGACGCCGCCGAGGCGCGGCGCATGGACATGCGTCCGGACAAGGACTGCAGCGACCGCGCCCGCGATAGCGCCGAAGAGATGAGCCTCCCACGAAACGCCGGGTTGGCCCGGAAGAACGCCCCAGAGAATGGAGCTATAGAGGACACCGACCACCAGTGCCGCGCCCAGCGTGATCAATGAGCGATCCACGAAGCCGCGCGCGACGAGGAAGCCAAACCAGCCGAAGACCAACCCTGACGCACCGATATGGATGGCGGAGCTTCCGAACAGCCAGACGAGTCCGCCGCCGAGGCCGATCACCACTGCGTTCACCGGCAGCAAGGCCCTCGTGGTCGTGGCCACCAGCAGCCCACCCATCACCAGGAGCGGTGGCGTATTGGCCATAAGGTGCGCGAAGCTTCCATGCAGGAGGGGCATGGCGATGACACCATCCAATCCGCTGACGTGCCGGGGGATCAGGCCGAAGGCCGGGTTCAAGCCGTAGCCGGTGATCCAATTGACGACTTGGACCGCCCAGAGCAGTGCGACAAAAGCGGCAAGCGCCGCGGCGCGCTGGAAGAAGGCGCGCATGTGATCCCGGTTCATCATGTTGGCGACAGTAGACGTCACCACAGCACCTTCAACGGCTTTCGCGCGCTGCACAGGATGCCCCCTCCAGGAAAGGGGGTTTGAGGCGGCCAACCTCGGTACGGCTCAAGCCAAGAGAATGGCTCCGATCTTACACGGTGTTCCCCGGGCGAAAGGGCTGCGGTTCACGCTCGGGGCGCTTCAACGCTTCGGCATATTTGCGGGCATTGTCGTCAATCGTGCCGTGCCAAAGCTTCGAGACGAAGGCCCGGGCGTCTTGGACCGTCATGTCCTTCAGCGAAGAGGACAGCGCCATGAAAAGCTCATCCTCGCTAATCGCGGCGGCGCGGTGCATGGCATCCGCGTAAAATGACGGGTCGTTGAGAACCTGCTCGCGCAGCGGCATCCGCGCGAGGTTCTCTTCCGGGATCGCCATGAAGATCGTGTCCTGCAGGTCGGTCAGATAAGCGCGGCGCGATGTGGACACCGGCTTTCCCGCCGCCTTGGCCTCCAGAAATGCCTGCCTTGTCCTGTCGAGCTTTGCCCTTGCATGGGTCATGATGACATCACGCTTGCGGTCAAGCAGCGCAAATCCGGTGCAACGCTCGATATGAGCAAGAAGCTCTGCAACCTCTGCCTCTACATCAAAGCTCTCGAACCCTGGAACCGTCCCTGATCTAGCCGCCACGCGCCCGCCCTCTATATACGTTAATATATTATCGTATATCATATTCAGCAGATCGCAAGCAGATGGCGCCCGTCATGCAGCCAAACATGGAAAAAGGGGAACCGTGATCCCACGGCTCCCCTTTCGATTCAGATCGTCTCCCCTCGCGCGCCGATTAGGCGACCAAGGAGAGCCCCGCGCCCGCGTCCTGCGGCTGCTCACCGCTGTCGATGAACGGGATGATCGAGAAGGTCTGCCCGCCGCGCTGTTCTTCGTTCTGCACGGCGTTGACGCGCAAGTCGCCATCAGGCGTGTTGATCAGCAGCGACAGGTAGTCGTTGCCCGTGCGGCTGCTTTTCGCCATCCACGCCGAGCCGACGCGGATCGGTGTGCCCCGGGGCGAGCTGACCTCGATACGGTAATCGGGGTGGGTTTCCTCGGATTTGTAGCTGTTCTCGATCAGCATGAACTCCAGATCAAACATCATGTTGGCGATGTAGCCGGTGAAGGCGTTGTCAGCGTCCATGGCGGTCAGCTCGCCCGAGATCGAGCCGGATTTCATCAGGCCGTTCGAGACCAGCGGGATGATCTCAAACTCGCCGCTCTGGGCCGCGCGCGCCTCTTTCGTCTGCACCGCGTTGACCCGGAACGGACCCAAGCCGACATCGATCTGCATCGAGATGTAGGGGTTGCCGCTGGTATTCCCGGTCTCGTTCCAGGCCGTGCCGATACGCACCTTGCGGCCTGATTTGTTGACTGCCGTCACGTCGTAATCCGGGCTGCGAGCGGACATCTTGGCCCGTGCCTCGAGCTGGATGGCGATGTCAAAGCGCGTCGAATGGATCATGCCGGTGTACTCGGCGGCTGCGGTCTCGACATTGCGGGTGAGGGTTCCTGCGAACATGGGATGGTTCCTTTTGGATTGGCCGGTGCCTGACGTTCTTGCCAACGCATCCGGGATTGCTTTCTCGACCCCTTGAGGGATCACAAATCAGAAAGCTTGCTTTCCTTTCAGCCCCGCCCACAGGTCAGAGCTGCCGTCCGAGTGGGAATGCCCCCGCGCCTCCGGGTGCTACGCCCCTCCCCTGCCCGTCTGGTCTTGATTGGCTGCCCGGATTCTCCGCGCTGTCCTCCGATCGCGCGATGAAAAACTCCGCCTCTTTTCCGTTCAACCGGTGCCCGCTCCGGTCGGTCAGGCCGATGCAGCTACCGTTCGGCTGATAGGTGATCAGGTACTGACCCAGCCTGTCCTTGTGGACAACGTAGCCGGTATTGGCCCAATGCACGGTCTGCCCGGCATCGACGGCCGCCTTGATTTCATCGAGTGTCATGCGAACCTCCTTACGAAGAATGGTGGGTAAACGACCGAGAGCTGTCAGGCGCTTTGCGTGGCTTGCGTCGTGCGCGACGCCATCCAATCTTTCAGGCCAAGAACCGTTCTTCCGGCGACGACCTCGGAGGCCCAGGCAACCCTCGGGTCGCCGCAGGGCTCATCGCCGGCATGCCGGTCGATGTGGCCATTGGCCATCCATGGCTCGGGCTGGATCCGTCGCAGCCAGTCCGCCATACTCGGGATACGGCCTTGGCAGTCTTCACGGATATGCTGCTCGCCGATCCAGCGCACGGGGATGTCCCGACCTGCGCTATTGGTCAGGGTCAGACCGAAGACACGTTCAGCATCGAACAGACCTTGGGTATGGTGGCGCAAGGCCCGGTGCGTGAAAAGCGCGAGGTGCTCTTTCGAGGCGTCAAACCAATCGTGGACGGCCTGATAGTCAGACGGCACCCCGCCGAATTTCCGGGCAGAGCTTTCAGCATGATGAAGCGGATGCGCCATCTCACAACCCCTCGTCATAGCTGTGGGAGCATTCGACATAGCGGTCGGCGTGATCGAGGGTAATACTGTCGGCTGCAATGTCCCAGGTCAGCGTGCCATAGCCGCCCTCGTTGTTCTCGAACCCCGGGTGATGATGATAGGCGAGCGACCAAGCGAAGTCACCAACCTCTGTGGCAAGCGCCTCCGGCAGCTTGACCGCTGCAGGCTGCACCGTCACATCCTCAACATTGCCAGAGTCGCCATAGCCTTCGTATTCGGTAGTGACCTCGCTGATGCCAAGGGCGCGCAATTGCGCGATCAGTTCCGTTCGGGTCTCCTTCAGGGTCGCTTCGCGCTCGGCGCGCCACTGAGCCGCCATTGCCGCATAGTCCGTTTGGGGATTGGTCATTGGTCTGTCCTCTTGTCTAAGGTGAGGGGCCAAGCAGCGCATGGTCATGCCCGCGCCCGGGAAGTGCAGACCGGCCAAATCCCGATCCGCGACCCCCGGCCCAAAGCCCGCTTTGACTTTTCAGGCGGCTTGTTCTGACGTCGTGGCGGTTTCCTGCCCCACGATCCGGGCCAGAATGCTTCCCGTGTCGATTCCGTCCCCATGCGGCAGGAACACCCGCAGCTGGAAGGCGATGATCTCGGTGAAGCAGCCAAGAGCCTTCAGGCCGTCGATCATGCCCCGATCCGCACCGCCAAGCTCGAGGCGCATCTCGCCTGCGACACGGCGACGGGTCAGGGTCATCCCCCGGCCCAGATCGACCGGCGCGGTCGTGCCGAGGGCGGCGGTCAGTATCTCCTGCGGCGTTTGCGGATTGGAGACGAGGAAGCGGGCGCGCAGCGCGGCCGCCCCTTCTTCGCTCAGCGTGCGCCCGATCATCGCCGTCGCCCCATCCGGCGTAACCCGGTAGATGCGCTCATTGGTGGTCGGAATGTCCTTCCAGATCGGCAACAGCAGCCCGGTCAGCAGGTAGAGCTTGGTCGTGGTGGTTTTCGGCAAGGACGCAGCCTCGGCATCCCAAAGCTGTGCGAATTCAGGCTTGCCGATCTCTTCCCAGGCCGAAGACCCGAACCGCGCCTCTTCGAGATAGCTCGACCCGTTTGGCCGCACCACCTTGCGCATCAGCGTGACGATGTCCTCGTCATACATCTGCATGGGCCGCGCCGAGATGAGCGCCGCGCGGCCAGACGCGCGATTGACCATCGTGGTCTTGTCAGGATTGCGCGACATGGCCTCTTCGGCGTCCAGCACATACACTGGGTCAGTCACCTCGAGCCCGATGATCCGCGTCACGGCGCCGGATTTCGGGCAGGTCCAGAGATCCTCGGTGGAGACCTGCTCGATCTTTTCGCCACGCAGGGTTTCGACGCCGAGATCGAGCGTACCCGCCGCGCGCGCCCGCTCAGACTGATCGGCAATCCGGCGCATGAACTCGGCAAAGAGTGCGTTCTGCATATGGATGGGCAGGGCCAGAACCCGGTTCAGAAACCGCTGGATCGGGGGAAGCTCCTCAAGGAGCACCCCGTCCTTGTCGATCAGCCGCAGGGCCGTCCAGTCGGTGAAGCTCTCGTAGCTCATCGCCTCGGCGCGCCCGGCGGCAAGATCGGCGAAATACCCACGTAGTGCGGCCCGCGCGATCGGGCTTTCGAGATTGTCCTCCTCGCGGAACATGCCTTGCGAGCCGGTCTCGCGCTGACCCTTGGTCAAGGCCCCTAGCTGGTCGAGGCGCTTGGCGATCGTCGAGGTGAAGCGCTTTTCGCCATGCACATCCGAGGTGCAGACCCGAAAGAAGGGCGCGCTGACCTGGGCAGAGCGATGCGTGCGGCCCAGCCCCTGGATGGCCGCATCGGCGCGCCAGCCAGGCTCTAGCAGGTAGTGCCGGCGCCGTTTCTGGTTCTTCGCCGTTTGGGCCGCATGGTAAGATCGGCCCGTGCCGCCCGCATCGGAGAAGATCAGGATATCCTTCTCGCCGTCCATGAAGGCTTGGGTCTCGGAGGAATTGCTGCTGAGGCTGCGCTTTTCGATGAAAAGATGACCATCCTCGGCCTTGAGGGGCCGGAGAGACCGCCCCGAGACCTCGGCGACAGCCTCCTCGCCAAAGGCCCAGAGGATCTGATCGAGCGCCGAGGGGATCGGCGCCAGCGTCATCAACTCCATCATGGCCGCATCACGCAAAGCGAGGGCCTCGCGCGAGACGACCAGCGCGCCGGTCTCGTCCCTGAGCGGTTCGGCCACCATGTTGCCGTCGATCTCAACGAGCTTTTGCGCATGGATCGGGAAAGCCTGTTCGAGGTAGCCGAGAACATAGTCGCGTGGTGTCAGCGCGCCCTCGACCAGTTCATCCTCGGGGTCCATTTTCTCAAGCCGCCGTTTCAGCAGGCTCTCACCCGTCGAGACCACCTGGATGACGCAAGCGTTGCCCGCCGCCAGATCCTCCTCGATGGCGCGGATGATGGTCGGGGCCTTCATGCCCATCAGCAGATGATTGAAGAAACGCTGCTTCGTGCTCTCGAAACGGGACTTGGCCGAAACGCGTGCTGCCGAGGCATTGGTCTCTCCCGAGGCGTCATTGACGCCAGTCGCGGTCAGTGCCGCCTCGAGATTGTGGTGGATCGTCCGAAACGCACCTGCATAGGCATCGTAGATCTCGATCTGAGCCGGGGTCAGCGCATGTTCCAGCACATCGTATTCCACGCCATCGAAGCTGAGGGCGCGGGCCGTGTAGAGGCCGAGCGTCTTGAGATCGCGCGCCACCACCTCCATGGCGGCGACACCGCCTGCCTCCATCGCCGAGACGAAACTCTCGCGGCTTGAGAAGGGGTATTCGGGGCCCTGCCCCCAGAGTCCGAGCCGCGCGGCATAGACGAGGTTATGCACGCTCGTGGCACCCGTGGCCGAGATGTAGAAGACGCGGGCGCGGGGTGCTGCCAGTTGCAGCCGCAGACCAGCGAGGCCCTGCTGGGAGGGTTTGACCCCCCTGCCCTGCTCGGATCCTGCCGCGTTCTGCATGGCGTGAGCCTCGTCAAAGGCCAGCACGCCATCGAAGTCGTCGCCCATCCAGGCGAGGATCTGGCTCAGTCGCGTGGTGCCGCATTTGCCCGCGGACCGCAGCGTGGCGTAGGTGACGAAGAGGATACCGTCGCCCATCGGGATGGGCTGGTCCGGTTTCCATTTGGAGAGCGGCTGAATGTCGGCGGGCGAGCCGCCAAGATCGGTCCAGTCGCGGATCGCGTCCTCGATGAGCGTCGCGGATTTGGAGACCCAGATCGCTTTCCTGCGCCCGGCCAGCCAGTTCACGAGGATGAGCCCCGCGCATTCGCGCCCCTTGCCGCAACCGGTGCCATCGCCGAGGGAATAGCCAAGGCGATAGGCACGTGCATCCGGGTCGTCATCGGCGCGCGTCAGCTTGGTCTGGTTGTCATCGATCGTGAACCGACCGGGCAGGTCGCGCCCATGGGCATCATCCGCCATGATGATGGTTTCCAGCTGCGCCTCGGAGAGATGTCCCTCCCCGATCAACCGTGCGGGCAGCCGCAAGTCATCACTGCCCATGTTTGAGGGCATGGGCGGGGCAACCGAGGCCATGGCGATGCTTTCGACGAGCGGGGTGGGATGTTCCTGCGCACCCGCGATCTCGATCCGCTGCGGACGGTAGCGCGCATAGATGTCCGAGATGGGCGTGTTGTCGCGCGGGACATCGAAGCTTGTGAAGCTGAGCGGGCGGACGGCATTGGTCCGTGGTTTGGAGGCGGCAACAGGCACAGCGGCGGTCTTGCGCGGGGCAGAGGATGCAACGGTCGGTCGAGCATGAGGGATCGCTTCAACCCGTTGGGCGGGGCGCATCTCGGTCCGGGTTGCGGCCACGGCATCGACATATGCCAAGGCTTCATCCAGATCCCGCACAGGGACGTGGATCATCTCGCCGTCCTCCTGCACCTTGTCGAAGACCATCAGCTGGGTTTCGACAGAGGTGCCGAGCTTGCGATAGACCTGTCCCGGCATCGTGAGTGCCAAGCGTGGCGTGAGCAAACCGCAGGCGCGGGACCAATGCGCAGCATCGCGCTCAGACGTGAATCCCGGCGGCATGATCGCCACCAGCCGCCCGCCGGGTGCCAGACGCTTTGCAGCCGCGATGAGATGCTTGGCGGCGATGTGTTTGTCCCGGGAGCGGTCGACCGAGGAGGCGAAGGGCGGATTCATCACCACGACGTCGGGTAGAACCGGCGTTTGCAGCAGATCATCGATATGCTCGCCGTCATGGCCTGTGACCTCGCCGCCGAAAACCGCGCGCAGGAGGCGCTGGCGAAAGGGGTCGATTTCATTGAGCAAAAGCGTGGCACCGGCTCGGGCGGCGAAAGCGGCCAGGGCACCGGTGCCAGCCGAGGGCTCCAGCACGGTCTCGCCCTTGCGGATCGCAGCCGCCTGCACCGCAAGGGCGGCAAAAGGCAGCGGCGTGGAAAACTGCTGCAGCCGGATCTGCTGCTCCGACCGGCGCGTTTCCGTCAGAAGCCGCGAGGCGAGCAGCTTTGCAACGGCGATGTCACCTGCCGCGCCGTCCCCACGCAGCAGCACCTGGTTTGCCGCAGCCTGCATTAGATCATAGGCCATGCGCCAGTCCCAGGCACCGCCGGCATCGCTGCCATGAAACGTCTCGCGCATGATGCGCGCGAGCGCTGAGCTACGCAGGGGTTGGTGGTCGATCTCCGCGCCGATTTGCGCGAGGGCAGAGGCGAGGTTTGCGTCGGAGATTGAGAGAGCCGGATTTGCCGGTTTGGGCTTGGTCATGGGGATTTCCTTTGGATCAGGGTCTGAGTTCCAAAGAACAAAAAGCCCGCTTTCGCTTTTCAGGGGATCCGGCCCGAAAGCTATTAACAAGGGCGGGCCGTCAACGCGGTCCGCCCTCCTCAGCAACAAAGAAAAAGCCACGCAGCAAAACCGCCCAACTTGTTGATCAATAAGGCCGACATTGAGGCAGCGCGCGGCGATCGACCGCTAGGAGCCCATTGCGGAAGAGCCGATTTTGCGCTGCACGCGCACGCAGCGGAATGTTTGCTTCGGCGCAGCAAACATTCATGCCGCATCGCAGCCGTGGATCCTGTCGTTCGTGCGCAATGCAGCAAATTTCTCAGAGCCACTGGCTGCACAGCGGACAATGCAGACGATCAGGCAGCCGGAATCTGTGGCTCCGACTGCCTTTCAAGGCGTGGACGAACGCGTATCTACAAGGGTTCGGCCACCAGCTCGACCAAGGTCTGCTCTACGATCACAGCCAGACGCACGGGTATCTCGGCGGGAACGGTAGGGGGGGAGAGGCAGCATGGTGAAAGAGTTTCGGGCTGCGGTCGAGGAAGAGGCCCGTCCTAGACTAGGCTGCAAGCCGAAAACTCGCGCGACCCGCCGATGAAGGGGGCAATGATGGCACAGACGATGTAGATCGGCAGCACGGATGGCGCGTGAGTGCGACAATCGGCGCTTTCAGCGGTCCTACATAAATGGTACGATTAATTACCATAAGATTCGAGGCCGCCATGACCGAACCTTCCACTGATCCTGATTCGAAGATTCGCAAACTCACCCCGCGCGGTAAGGAGCGACTGGAGGCGCTGACTGACATGGCAGCTGAACAGTTCCTCGCCCATGGCTTCAATGCCGTCTCGCTCGATACCCTGATCGCGATGGCGGGCGGCTCGCGGCGCAACATCTACGAGCGGTTCGGCGGCAAAGAGGGCCTGTTCACCGAGGTGGTCCGCCAGCTTTGTGCCCAGCTCGACCGTTCGCTGGCCGCGCTCGATCTGGACAATCTGGAACCGACCGAGGCGCTGATGCAGTTTTCCCTGCGCTCGCTGGAGATCGTACAAGATCCCCGCACGCTCGCTCTGCACCGATTGATGATCGCCGAGGGGCCGCGTTTCCCAGAGCTTGCGCAGGCGATCTACGACCACGGCCATCATCGTGCAATCCTGCAGCTTGCGACACTGATCGAGGGCTGGCAGGCGGCGGGTCACTTCACCAGCGACCAGCATGCCGAGGCTCTGGCGGCACGGTTCGTCAACCTGCTCGTGACCGATTTTCAGTATGAGGCGCTCACCGGCCGCGGCCCCACAACGATGGATGCCGCCGAGATGCAGTGCCGCGCCAAGGACTGCACGCAACTCTTCTTCCACGGCGCTTGCGCTGATGCCCTACTTTAAGGAAACTCAAAATGATCGATCTGAGCCCACCCGGCATTCTCGCCCTGCTGCTGGCCGCTTTCTTCTTGATTGGGGCCGCGGGGAACGCAATAGGCCCGGGTCCCGTCCGTGCCGACTACGCCCGCTGGGGTTTTCCGAGCTGGTTCCGGCACGTGACAGCCGCGCTGGAGCTGGCCACGGCACTGCTTCTCGTCCTGATAGAGCAAAGGCTGTTTGGGATCGCACTCGGCGGTGCCGTGATGGCCGGGGCATTGCTGACCTTGATACAACATCAAGAATTCCGTCACGCCATTGCCCCAGCCGTGGTCATCGCCCTACTTCTGGCGCTCTGGGTCATGACCTGAGTTCCCTGATGGTGGTGGAACTTTCATCTAACGAGGATCTGATTGGGCGGAAGCGGTATCCTTGGAACCGCGGCAGGCCCGGCGGCAAACTGGTCGAAAAACCGGGACCACCTCTCACCCCTCCGGCGATCCGCAGCCAAGCCAGGCCGACATCGACATGACACGGAAGATCGTTGATGCCTGCAGGGTGATGAGCATCACCGTCCACGATCACCTCATCGTCGGCTTCGGGCGAGAGCAGGCCGCGTTCAGCATGCGCGCGGCGGGGATGTTGGGCGATTAGGGTCGCGGGCGTTTCAGGCCTTGGTTGGCGAGTTGCACAGGGGAGCGGAAGCTCGACTCCACGCCGATATTGTCTCGCTAGCGCCGAAGCCGCCGTTCAGGCAGCCTGCGGCGAAGGCCGGGGCCGAGCCCAAAGTATTGGATGCTGCATCGTGCACCTATGGGGTAAAGCGCAACCAAACATGCTTTGCATATTCGCGCACTTGGGCTAATCTGAAGTCTCTTCCAGACTGGCGCTATTTGTATTTTCACGTGAGCTGTTCGAAATTCTGATGTCAAAAAAGAAGTCAAATCTCGGATACTGTGCACTTACTGGTTCATACGGCAAGTTCGTAAAGTGCCACATATTACCACAAGCCTTTACCCGCCCTGCAGTCAAAGGCGAAGCCCTGTACCAATCGAGTAAAGGGAGTGGAGAGCGAAGAAGATGGTCCAGTTGGTACGACCAAAACCTAGTTACAAGGGAAGGAGAAGACTTTCTTTCTGAAATAGACGATGCAGCGATTAAGTTACTTAGAAGGCATCAGCTTGTCTGGAGCGGCTGGACCGTGTTTCGTCCGCATTTTGAGAAGATGGCGCTTACGCTACCGGACCACGGCTATCGGAAGGTGAAAATTGCCGAAGTAAGCAAATTGATCCGCTTTGCTCTTAGCATAGCTTGGCGAGCGTCCGCGTCGTCGCTTCCAGATATTGCGGAAGCAAAACTCGGGGCGGAGGAAGAAGAAAGGCTAAGGGAGTTTGTATTAGGAGAGCCGATTGTTGGCGCTTCGCCGTTTCCTATTTCGCTGACACAGCTTTCAACAGTAGGGATGACACACAATCAGTCTCCGGGGATCGACGAGAAACGAATTGTTGACCTCGAAGGCTCCAACGATCAATTCGTGAAGATAATGCGAATTTATTTAGACGGCCTAATTCTGCATGTGCATCTATCTCAACTCCCCCAAGAACATGTTGCGAGCAATCCACTCTTCTTAGGCAGTACCGACCATGCGCTCATCACGTCTGTTACTTACGAGGCATCTTTTCAATATGAAAATATGCTGCACGTAATGCGTGAATGCTATCCTTCACTGATTGAAGCAGGCTGACTGCGTCCGCTCAGGGGCTCAGTGCAGCCATTGGCGTAACCGCAACGAAATGGCGCTTTGTCCGGAATCTTACCAGTTCGTACACGATGCAGCGAACGGCAGGTGTACGGATAGGGAGGGACTTCTGAGAATTTCATCGTACCAGCCATATGACACACCAAAGCCGCCTATTTCACTTGGCCCAAGGGTGACGGCGGATTGAAACGCATAATGCCCCCCTTACTAGCAGCCTTAGCGTGGGATTCCGCCCCTTCCGGCATTCGACCCCAGTTACCGATCTGGCGCCGCTTCAAGGGAAGTTTCGAACCGCTTGTTCGCCGCCGCTGCTTCTTTCAAGAGCGCGTCGAAATTGTCAGGTGGGTTGCCATCTTCCAGCATCCCTTTGAACGTCGCATAGGCATCCGTCTTGCTGCCATAGGCGCGCAGGGTCTTGTCGTCGTTCACCCAGGCCACCACGATGACCTTCGCATCGCTGTTGAACCGATAGAACAGCCGATACTGCTGGAAGAATTTCGCCCGGAACCAGTGCTTGCGGTGATCGCCGAGTGTGCCGCCGTGCCGGAAGGCGGCGGCACCCGGATCTGCCGGTATGGCCTCGGTGACCAGCTTGAAGATGGCGGCCAGCCGTTTCGTGGAATTTTTCTTGCGCCAGGTCTTGGGATCGCTTGCCTTACGCGCCTCGATCTCCAGGGTCAGCCCTTCAAGCTGGTCCAGAAAGAGCGGATGCGCATAAATCGACCATCCGTTTACGACAAGGGGCGATTGGGCGGGCACGCTATCGCCACTCATTCATCCTCGAGCGATAGCGGCGCATCGAGATCGACGTCAACGTCTCCGACCAGTGCTGCAAGACGGTCATGCAAAGCCCCATCGAACGCCCGAATGCGGACCGGATGCGCCTTGATATCGGCCTCGACAAAATCGAGAAAGGCTCCGAGCACGGGATCTTCCTCGTCGCTGCGCACGGGCTCGATATAGACCCTGCCACTCGGCTCGGTGCAGTAGCGAATCTGGTCGCCCTTGCCCAGCTTGAGCTGCTTTCGCACACCTGCCGGCACGGTTGTCTGATACCGATCAGTGAGCTTCGAGACATCTTGTGTGAGCACTGTCATGGCAGTCTCCTGAAAGAAAAGGGTCTTTGCTTCCTGCGATAGGTAATGCATTTGCATTGCCTTGTCAAGGCAAGCCGCAGGATCTGCTGTCGCCGGCAGGTCGATGAACCGTCCGGCGCAGCACCTATTCTCGCCCCGCCAGAAACTCCGCCAGCACCGGGCTGGCCGCGACATTCGCGGAGCTGAGCAGCTTCGAGCCAGCAAGCGAGGCCTTCGACAGTCGTACGAGCCCGCCGGTTTCCTCGATGCGGTAGCAGCGGCGTTTTTGCCGCCCCCGCCTGTAGTGCGTCGCAGTGACGATCTGGCAGGTGCTGCCATCGGTGAGCGTCACAGGGGTGGCGAGCCTGATCTTGTCGCCTTCCTGGTAGTCCGGGATTGCAGCCCAATTCCGGCAGCGCTGACGCCAGTCCTGGGCGTAGCTGTCCGGGTCTTTCAGGTCGGAGAGGAGCGCGATCAGCCCAAGGGGAGCACGAGACTCGTTCGGGCCAGCGCTTTCCTCCATGTCCTTGTAGCCCCAGCAGCCGTCATCGTATCGGGTGAGGAAGACAGCCCCGAAAGTAATGGAGCCATCCGCATCGGTGACATAGGTCATGTCTTCGACAGGGGTGCCGTCGAGATTGGTGACCTTTGCCGCCGCATACCAGGTTGAGCCGACCTTGCAGGCCTTGACCAGTTCGGTTTTGCGCGTGTCGCCCTCAAAAGTGCAGAGCCGGGTGATCTCCTCTCTCTCATCCACGTAGGTTTTGACGCGGCGATCGGTATAGAAGAGCCAACCCATTATGCCGCCCTCCGGTCATCGATCTCCATGAGCGCATCAAGCGGCACGCGATAGGGCTGCATGGCGTCAAAATCCTCGCAATTGCAACAGTTCTGCACGATCGCGAAGGTGTCGCAGGCATCCTTGAGGATAACCCGGAAGGTGCCGCCGAGGCCCGAGGGCACTTCGTAGGTCCCGCCGATGAGATAATCCGAGGCCCGGCGTTTGAGGACGCGGATGCTGTGGCCATCGGTGGCGAGCCGGATGGCCCCCCGCCCCCGGTCGATGAGCACCTGCACGTCATCCAGGATGTCGGTGTAGAACTGGCCGGTCAGATCGCGAAACGCCATGCGGCGCTGCGCCATCCAGTCGGTGTCTCGAAACGGGTTCATGCCATCGGCGAAGGCGAAGGAGGGATCGGCCTGTTCGGTGGTGACGATGCGGGTGGTCGTGCCATCGATGCCGTTCGAGCGCAGATGCACACCATTGCCGACGATGAGGATCAGGGCGGGCCTGTCCACCGGCCCGTTCCAGTTGGGCAGGAAGGTTTTGCAGGCGCGCGCATGTGCGATTTGCGCCGCGACAGCGGACGCAGAGAACTTGAGAATAGCCATGGGATGTCTTTCCGTTGGGTGGGGGAGGGTCGACCCGCGCCGGAGGAATGTCTCGCGCGGGTCGCGTGATGGCTCAGGCCGCTTGCGCGACCTCGCTGTCAGGCTCCGGGGTTTCCGCAGTGGGCTCCGCCTCATCAAAGGCGACACCGGCGGTCTGCATCATCGGCGGGCACCAGGCGGCCACGGCAGTGCGCTGCGCGTCCGTGAGCGTGGCGTAGGGCTCGGCGAAGAGCTTGTCACAAAAGGCGACGATCTCTTTCTTGCTCGACGAGGCCAGCGTCACCGCCTCCTGGGCCAGACCCAGTTCCTCGCCGAGGATCTTCAGGAGCCAGGCCTTTTTAAAGCGGTTGAAGAGCGCCGCGTTCGGCGTCCAGTGGGCGCGGATGTCGGGCATGATCTCGATCTCGAACGCATGCATCAGGCTGTCGCGCCGAGGATCCCGCGCGAAGCAGGACTGCGTGGTGCTGGCCGTGGCATAGGCCACGAGCTTGGCCTTCTCCCCTGCATCGAACGCGCGAAACGCCGCGAACTGATCGGCGGGCGCGCGGGTGTCATCGAGCCAGGACAGATCAAGCGCATCATGCGCCGCCGCCACCTGCTCAAGCGAGATCTCATCGATCTCGTCCATCTTGGCGTGGGTACGATATTCCTTGCGGGCCTCGATCTTGATCGCCTGCGTGACACTCATGCCGCTGACCAGAACATCACTGACCAGCTTGAAGAGCGTCAGATCGAGCGTGGCCTCCGGATGCAGCGCCATCGCAGCGCCAAGGGCCATGGCCCGCTCGGTCTTGAGGTCCTCAGCCAGCGAGGCCGGGTAGGTGATCTCGCCCAGGTCAGGGGCCTCTTCCCCCGTCGGGCTAGTCGAGGCGCCGCGCTTGCCCTCCTCTTTTACGGTGTCCTCCGGGCGCACGAGACCCACATGGAGCGTGATCTGCCCACCCTGCCACGACGCGATCACCCCAGACCGCGCGAGGTCCTCTGCGCTGTAGGCCTCCTGCAGATCGCGCGCTTCCTCTTCCAAGGCGTCCACGCGCTCGTAAAGGGCATTGTAGGCACCGTCCTCGAGCCCCTCATTCTCCATCTCGAGCTGCAATTTCTCGAGTTCGGCGCTGATCTCATCGATGCGCTTCTGGGCAGCCTCATCCGGCTCGATCGGGCCGGGATAGACGCGGCCGAAGTCGGCCATGGTCGCGTAATCATAGCGCACCATCGCATCGGCCCAGGCAAAGCCCAGCTTTATGCGGGCCTCTTCGGCGGCAGCCCCGAGCTTCTCGAGCAAGATGGTCTCGACCAGCGCCGCATCCTCGAGCACGGAATGTTCTTCCAGAAGATCGGCCGCGACAGCGCCGCCCCGCGCCTCGTAGTCCGCGCGCACGAAAGCCCCGATATCGTCACTGACCTGCACACCGCGGGATTTGAGCGCCTGACGGACGGTATAGGCCTGCAGATAGCCGCCGTCTTTCGTGAGCGCCTCGAAGACCTCGCGCTGCGCCTCCTGGCTCGGATGCTCGGCGAAGGCCTTCATCGTGTCGAGCGTGATCACCTTGCCCCGGGCCGCGGCGCGGATGTCGGGGTGGATAAGGCCATAGCGCAACCGGCCTTTCACGGCGGCTACCGTGGTGCCGAAGGTCTTTGCGATGGTCTCGGGCGTCTGGCCGTCGACCTCCATCATCCGGGCAAAGGCCTCGAACTCGTCGATAGCATTCATCGGTGCCTGGGTGATGTTCTCGGCGAGCGACAGTGCCGTGGTGACGTCGCAGTCTTCCGGCACAAGGCGGCAGTCCACCTTGGTCTTCGCCGTGAACCCCTTGGCGGCCTTGTCGGCAACCAGCTCCTTCAGCGCGGCATGGCGCCGGCCACCGGCCAGCACCGCGTACTTGCCGTCAAGCTTCTGGACCAAGAGCGGCTGGAGCAGGCCCAGCACAGCGATGCTGGCCTTCAGATGCGCGATGTTCTCGGGGTCATAAGTTTCCGGCGCGTTGCTGCGTACATTGGCGGGATGCGGGACCAGATCGCCGATGGCGACAGTGAGAGGGGCAAAGCTTGAGGTCATGGGATATCCTTCCAGGTGGGTGAGGTGTGGCCCGCGTTCACGCGCGTGACCAATCCCCGGTTTCAGGGATCACCACGACAAAAGGCCCACTCTCCCTTTGAGGGGTCAGTGGGCCTTCATCGCCTGGGGTTTCAGGAGGGGGTGTCCCCTACCCTTCTACCAGTCGCGCGCCAGCATGATGGTCAGCACGCGCATGGTGGTGGCGGGATTGTCCGGGGTCTCAGCCCCGTAGCGGAAATCCGAGTCTGCTTCATAGAGATCGATTTTCCAGAACACGGTCTCGCCCCGGATCTCAACTGCTCCGAAATCGTGCCATCCCTCGGGATCATTCTCAGGCTCGAATGTGGCAAACTCACCGGTCGCCTTCACCGCCTCGGCCATGAAGCCGTCACCGGCCTCCATAAGCGCGCGGGTGACATGCATCCGGCCCTGGATGGGCTGCGCGGGCGGCACCCCAAGGCACGCGAGCTTGCGAAACGCGTCGTTCTGCGCCGCGATCACGGTCGGATCCGGACGGTCTGGCTGGGGTTGAACGGTCATGGACATGGGGATCTCCTTTGAGAAGTTGAAACACCTTTCCCAAAGCCCGCTTTCACTTTTCCGCTTGGCAGAAGGACCGAAGCGAATGGTGCCCTACCCGAACAGCCCCTTGGGTCTGTAATTCGGGTAGGGGATGGTTTTGATCCAGCCGTCTTGTTCATTGATGCTCTCGAGCGCTACCGAGAACGGATAAGCGCCCTCGGACTGGCTCCACCACTAGGCACCGCGCTTGAAGGTGATGATCCGGCTAGCGGCCGTCTTCGAAGCAGGCCACCCGCAGCGTCTTGGGTTCCTTGCGTGACATGCGAGTCTCCGTTCTGTCTGTGGTCAGGCGGCCTCGGCACTGCGCCCTGCCCTGCCCACCTCCGATCTGGCGATCAGATAATCACAGGCGCGCTGCGCGTCCGCTGCGTGCCGGAAGATCGCGCCCTTGTCCGACCGAAGGACCCGCAACCAGTTGTGCAGGTAGGCGGCATTCATCTCGAGCGTATGCGCCGTGAAGCCGAGCGTCTGACCCAGAAACACCGAAGCCAATTCCGCGACGATCTCCTCACGCGCATAAGACGTGTTGCCAAACTTGGAGAACCCGAAATCACGGTTCAGTCGATGGGGGGCCTTCGTGGCATGGGCCAGCTCATGGGCCCAGACCCCGTAGAAATTGCGCGGGTCCTGGAACCGCGTGATGGATGGCATGTAGACCTTGTCCACGGGCGGCAAATAGTACGCCTCCGTGCCCGTGAAGACGGTTGTGATGTCGATGGCGTCGAAAAACGCCTGCATGTGCGGGATGGGCTCCGACGGCGGATGCTCGGGCACGGGCTCGGGGTCCGGATAGAAACTGTCGGGCAGGCCCTCGATCTGGCAGGCATTGAACACGCGGTAGGATTTCTGGAAGCGGAAGATACGGGCTTCTTCGGAGTGATTATCCCCGTCGCTGCGGTCATGCTCATCGCCTGCGTCTTTCCGGCTTTGACCGTAATAAACAACGACAGAGGACTTCTCGCCCTTGCGGACCTTTGCATCCAAAGCATTGGCCTGCGGAAGCGTCATCCAGAAGGGCGAGCTGTGGCCCGCCATCACGGTGCGCATGGTCAGCAGGAAGTTGTTCACTCCCTGGTAGGGTTCACCGCCCACGCGCAGGGGGCGAGAGCTGCCACCTGCGGTCCATGGCTTGCGCCAGGGCAGGACGCCGCGCTCGATTATACGGATGATTTCGTTTGTGATGACCTCGGAGGCATCGAATTTGGGCGTGCGGGATCGGGCCATGGCTGGCCTCCTTTCGAGTTTTGGTGAGAGGGAATGGGGATCAGGTTGACTGAAAGGGTCGTGGATCGTTGGTGATCCACGCGCCGAGCTCTTCAACTATGTCGATGTAGATGGTCAGAGAAACGGACCTGCTGGCACCCGAATGGTCGGGGTCGCCCGATCCGTCCCGCGCCACCCGCGGTAGGTTCGCGAAGGCGGTGACATCGGTGACGGGTCGGATATCGATGAACGGGGTTCCTCGTGCGACCGCGAGGGCGGCCAAGGGAAAGCGCTCGATCGGCGCGAAGGTCGACACGGTGGTCCAACCGAGATGGAGGAATGTCCCACCCTCCCCGCAGATCACATGCGCGTTTGGCAATAACGCCGCCTGCTTCAGATAGCCGAGATCACGCAGGACAGCCTCGCGTTCGCGCCGTTGTGCCTGCCCCGTCTGGCCGGTTCGGCGTAGTTCCTTTTGTCGCCACCACGAGGCAGCGGTGGCGCGCAACACGCGCAAGACACCTGTTTGCATGGGAATGCCCTTCATCAGGAAAGACAGACCGGAATCCGGCCCGGACCCATCTGAGAGACCCCAAAGGCCCTCATCCGTCAGTCACAAAACCCGAAGGACACTTTCACTCTTTAGGGATCTGATGCCGGGGAGCGTTAAATGCAAAGCTCATGAGAACGTAGGATCCTCCACTTTCCGGCATCAGACACCAATGAGGAACAGGATCAGGCCCGGACGCCCTCTTTCGGGCATCCTCAGGCCTGACCTCCCCCCGGCCCTCCTCTTCCTCTCAAACCTCATGATTTCCGCAGGTGGCTTGATTTTGTTCTTTTTATGTTCTATTTTAAGAACCACGCTAAGAAGGGAGATCCCCGATGGAAAGCACCACCTACGCCCTGCCCGCGACGCTAAAGCAGATTGCCTATGCGCGGTCGCTGGCCCTGCGCAACCAGACGCTTTTGCCGTGGGAGGTTCAGCAAGATCGGCGCTCCTTGAGCGCCTGGATCGACGCACAAGCCAAACTGAACCCGGGCGCGCAGGACAGCCGCCCGACATCAAAGCAGGTCGCCTTCGCCGAGCGTCTCGCCCGGATCAAACGCCGCGCCGTGCCGGACGAATGCTTCCGCGACAAGGAGCTGATGTCGAAGTGGATCGATGGGAACAAGTGAAGCTGGGCAGACCCTGCGGTGATCGAGATTACTTCAGCCGATCAACAATCGATGCCCCGCCCGACCTGGCAAGCGCGATGAGGCTGGACTGGATTTTGGATGTGAAGACTGAACTGAACGTGCCGATGGTCGTGCGGTCCTCCCATACATAGGACCGCTCCAGAATATCGGTGTTGATCTCCGGGGGGCAGGTAACATCACATCCCAGACCTGCACCTGACGCGGGTGATCTGGGTTCACCTTCAAACTAACATTCTTGTTCTTGATGATCATATGGTTTGAAGTCTGCCGCCTTTGTCTCTTGATCTTCGATGCCTATGCGGACTCATCAGCCGGTCGAGTTTATGTGGCAAGAGCATCAGTTTCCTTGCCTCATCATAGCGTCGAGGTAGGCGTTGTTGTTTTTCACTTGTCCTGTGCTGGCTCTCAAAATTAATTCGTCGAGTGCAATAAGGAGCTGCCCTGGACCTCGTTCTCTAAGGTGTTTCATGATCCTGCCTTGTTCTATTCTTAGCAATTTTCCGACATCGGCCAATATTTCGAGAACTGATTGATGATCTCTTGGTTCATGCGGGAAGAAGTCCGATACGTTTTTTAGGTCCGTCCAAGCCATAATTGTTGGATCTCGGCGTTCCTGAAAACCAGAGGTGCTGTGCGCATCCGCTTTATCCTTTTTTATATTCAATCTTGTGGGTTCTACGTGCCGGACATTTTGTCCGGCGACGACGGACATTTGGTCGGGCATTGTTTCCTGAGCATCATGGTTTCCGGCCGGAAACTCTCTGATGGTCGCTCCGACCAACTCTGCCAGCCTCTTGATAAGCTCTATGATTTCGTCGGCTTTGAGAGTTGCACGGCGTAGGATGTTCCGTACGTTCTGGAGAAATGAGACAGTCTCAACATCCTTTGCTTGGCGCAAAGCCTCGACACGAAGAGCCAGTGCCTCCGCCTTGAGTGACCGCAGCTTTTCCTGATCGCCCACAAGCTGTTCTGCGTGTTCGGTGAGCTCTCTTTCCCGATCATACATTGGCTGCAGATCGAAGCCAAAGGCATCTCTGATCAATCCACCGTAGCGAAGAGGGAACCGTTTGCGGGTTGCGCTATCCCTGCGCTGGATCAGCCCGGCATCCACGAGGTGTGCGATACACCGTCGAATCGTTCTCTCGTTCAGGCCGTTCGTTCTCTCAGACAATGATGCGTTTGAGGGAAAGACGATAGTCATTGGAGCTGTTTGTCCGGCCTTCTTCGGCATGAAGCTGATCAAGGCCTGCAGTGTTACTAGGTCATTTGGTGACAGACCGAGTTCTTTGCGAAGCGCTCGGATCGGTTCGATGACCCTGTACGGGTTCGTACCGGGTACAGAAGATCGTTCCGCCAAGGCGGGTGTGTGAGAAAATACCTGTCTCATGATAATGTCGGCTGAAAAAGCTTCCCCGTTCACCGCGAACGGTGTTGAAAACGATTCGGCTTCGGGGTATCAATTAGGTGTCTAAGCTAATCGAGGCCCTTCGGAAGCACTGCTTTCGGGGGGTCTTTCCTTTTCTGGCCTGTCCTCCTTTCTGCTCAGTTTTTGTTATCGTCTATGTCAGGACCATCAAGATCCTGATCCCTGCCGGAGACTGGGTTACCTATGGGTTCCATTTTCTCTGGGGTAATGATCTGCCCTGGACCAGCGGCCTTCGCGTTCGCCAACGCGAGAAGAGCGGCCTCTGGATTCTCAGAAATCCACTTATGAAGCCCGTCATCTCCGTTCTTGACGGTGATGATCACGTTTCTTTTGGTGACCTTCACCATCCCGAGTGTTGTCTTGATTGCCGATGGGGCAGGGGGCTTGTGCTGTTTCAGGAGCCCTTCGAAGATCGCAAAGCGTTCGTCGGAGGGCTTGCCTGAACCTCTGGATTCCATGAGAGCATCATGGAATTCGCGGTTTCCGGCCGGAAACCCTTCATCTCCAGAGAAGCCAAGGCTCTCATAAGACTTTGCGGCAGCATACCAACGATCCCGTCCAACCCCGGGTGCCGCCCCGATCTTTTGGATGAGTTCAGTCGGAATACAGGAAGTGACTTGTTTCATACGAGCAAGTCCCGTGAGCTTGTCACCGGCTTTCCTGGCTTTCTGATCGATGTTGAGAGCGTCACAGACCAGTCCCTCATCCTTGCCGGACTCTATGAGAGAACGTGCAAACAGGGCTTTCTCGATCCAGCTGAGGTCTTTTCGAAAGCTGTTCTCTTGGCCTTGTGCAAGAATCGCTTGATCCTCATCCAAGCCTCTGATGAGAGCCTTTGCGGGCTTGCCAATAAGTCGAAGGGCCGCTAATCGCCTGCGCCCATAGATGATCCTGTACCGCCCCCCTTCGGGGCTCAGAAGTATCGGGATAAGCTGTCCCTGCTTGTCAATGCTTTCAGCCAGTTCCCTGATGTCATCTTCGTCATCCAGGGCCAGACGATCCTGGAACTCGGAATCATCAATAAGGTCGGTACTGATTTCTTGAATTGAAGATTGTGCCGCATCCTGAAGAGAACGGGCCATTCCCGAAAGGGCAGGGGCTCGTGACTGGGTTCGAGTCGGAGAAATCGACGAGCTCTGCTGCTTTTCTTCATCCTCGGGAATGTCGAATGTGACTTTGCGGGCCATTACTTACGCCCCCATGCCGTTCTGATGAGCCCTTCGACCTCCGCCACAACCCCGTTGATGGACTCGATAGCCCGATCGTACGTCTGGCGATGAAAATCCGTTCTGGCGATCTCGAACAGTGTCTGTTGCGTGAGCCCAGCGTCAGAGACTGCGGAGGATTTCAGGAAAGGCTGAGTAAGAACGTCATCCGTGAACATGGTCCGCAGGAATGCCGCCATCTGGGTTTGGGGGCCGTCATTGGGCTCGAAACGAGTGATTAGAAATCTCATGAAGTCCCAGTCGGGCGATGCGCCCACATCAGCAATTGTTGCCATGAGGCTGGATGTGAGCTGCAGGAATTGGGCCATCGAGGCGACGTCAAGCATGCTTGGAATGACAGTGACGACTAGGGATGTCGACGCTACCAAAGCCGATAGTGTGGTAAACCCGAGCTGCGGTGGGCAGTCGATGACGACAATGTCGTAGTCTGTCTCGACTTCATTAATGCAAAGGGCAAGCCGCTGATAGAACGGCGGCCTGATATTGTTTCGAAGGGCGTGTGCGGTTTCGGTCTCGAACTCAGAGAGCAACAAGCCGGCCGCGGCTAGATCGAGGTTGTGGAAATACGTTTTGCGCACAACGTCTCTAAATGGGATAGGGTCCTCGTACCGAAGGGCATCGTACACCGTTCCGGCCTCAGGGAAGTCGATTTCCGGCCGGAAACCGAACATGGTGGTCATGGAGGCTTGTGGGTCGAGATCGATTGCCAGAACTCGATAACCATCAAGGGCAAGCTTTTGGGCCAGGTGGATCGCCGTTGTAGTCTTCCCAGCGCCCCCTTTGAAGTTGGCGATCGAAATGATCTGGATATGCTCCCCATCCCGACGACGAGGAACGATATGCTGGAACTTGGTGCTTGACCGGGCTATTTCGTGGCGCGCTATATCGATTTGCTCTGCAGTGTAGAACCTGCGGCCGCGGGCGTCTGTCTCGATTTCACCGAGATCGAGCTTGTCCTCGAAAAACATCTTCCGCAAAAAATCTTGGCTTACCCCGAGGATCTGGGCAACTTCCGTTGATGAGAAGCGTCTGAGAGCCTTTCGTTCATCAGGTAGAAACGACTTGCGCATATTCACATCAAGCGATTTGCTTAGACGTGTCGCCATCGTTTGGATCTTTTGATCCATTCTGATCCGCTGCTCGTTCATGCCCGTCCCGCCGCCCGTCTTCCGGGTCTATCTTGAGAAGGAACGCAAAACCGCCGGAAACTGATGGTTAGCGTTCTTCCGCAAAAATGTCAGGAAAGCGTTTGACAGGCAAGGATTTTTTCAAATGGTGGGCCGGTATCCGGTGAAATCATTTATTTACAGTGACTTATCTTATTTCGCGGATCCAGCGCGTCAAGTGCTTGTGTCGCTGCCATCTCTTAAACGCAAGATGTACCCGATTCACATAGGCGGTTTTGCTTCCAAAGAACGAATCTGAGTCTCTTAAATCATTCCCAGTCTCTCGGCTCGCTCCAACAGCATCTTGACCGATGAGGGCTGCCATCTCGTTCGGCCACGGGGCGTGCGTTCGCGCATAGATTCCAGCCGTTCACAGATCGCTTGAAGCGTGATGTCAGGATCTGCGCCCTTGATGCCAGCAATAATGGCGGGCAGGCGATCGTCCGTTTCGCGGCGCCCGGCGCGGGCCAGCACCTCGGTAGGCAGGAAGCCGTCGCGGACATAGGCCTTCACGGCGCGCAAGAGACGGCTTTGGGTCCAGCGACGGGCCTCGGGCAGGGGGCCGTTGATGATGCGCACAACGTCTTCCCAGGCCAAGTCGGGGCGCAACCGGCGCACTTGGGGCACCCAGTCCTGTGCCGTCTCGTTCAGCCGCTCCATGTAGCCGTCTTGCCGCGCGAGCCGCATCTTGCGTAGCGCCGCTGGATCGCGGGCGCGTAGCCCCGGGTTCCCGCCGACCCGGCCCTTAGTACGGGCACTCGCCAGCCCCGCCTTGGTACGTTCGCGGATCAGCGCCCGCTCAAACTCGGCCGCGGCCCCCAGCACTTGCAACGTGAACTTGCCCTGCGGGGATCCGGTGTCGATGGGGTCCTGAATGGAACGAAAGAACGCGCCCTTGGCCTCCAGCCGCTCGATCACCTCCAGCAGATGCGACAGGGATCGCGCAAGGCGGTCGATCCGCACGACCACCAGCGTGTCGCCCTTGCCGATGCGCTCCAACACCCGGGCCAGCACCGGCCGCGCACGATTGCCGCCCGAGGCCTGTTCTTCATGGATCTCGGCGCAGCCCGCAGATTTCAGGGCCTGCGACTGGGGCAGGGGGGTCTGATCCTCGGTCGAGACCCGAGCGTAACCTATCAGGGGCATCAAAACAGTCTTTTTGCAGTTTTATATATCGCTAATAAACGACCGTTTGTAAACAGAGGCAAGGGCGCTCTTTGTGGTGCTGCAAATCAAAAACCCCTTGGTTTTCATATGCTGAGCGCGATCAGAGAGATATCGCAGACCACCGCGCGCGCGTGCTATATAGGGTGTGCAGGCGCACCCTAACAAAACACTTTGGTAAAATGCAAAAGCGCCATATTTTGCACATATGAAGCCTCAAGTACCTACGCAGTATAGTAAATTGGACGATCCTCTAGTTGATGCAGAGGGGATTGAAGAGACGTCCGAGGACGACCTGTGGTTCCTGCCCGGTCCAATAGAAGTGGAGCCGGATTATCTGCCGCCCAGACCGAGGGCAGAGCTGCCTGAAACCGCAGTCCTCGACGATTGGCGGAAGGCAGAGGCAGGTAATGCCGCCCGTCTTGCCCGTGTGGCTAGCCGGATTGGCGCGCTGGATGACCGTCTGCACCGTGGGCCGGAAGGCTGGGGCTCAGGCTCGCCCTGATCGAGGCGGCAGACCTCAGCTGGTTTGTGGGTGACCGAATTGGCCCGGATCGGCTGGCGCTTTGGATATCCATGCGCTTGTCCGGGGTGCAGGACGACACCGCAGCGCTCGCGCGTGTCGGATGGGCGGTGCGCCGTCTGACAGGCGGTCCCGGTCCAGAGGTGGACTTATCCGCTTTCCTCGATCGCCGTGACCCTGAAAACATGGCCAATGAAGCCGAGCCCTTTGCGGATCGCGCGGTCGGTTGGCTTGACCTGATGGCGCAAGCCGCCCACCTGCATTCGATTACACGCGCCTGCATGGGGTTTCACCTCTGGAACCTTGCGGGCCTCGGGCAACAGGACGACCGGATGGAAGCGGCGGTTACCGCCGCACGCATTGCCGCGAGCGAAGGCCCGAATTTGAATGGGGGGGCCATCTTTGCGCCTCTGGCTATGCGCGGGGCAGGGGGGCTGCGCGCCAGTGGCCCACCTGCCGAGCGCTTGCAGCGTTGGCTCGAGGGAATGGAAACAGCATGCCTGACCGCGATGCGGCACCTCGACGATATCCAGGCATGGTCAGCGCGGGCGGACAACATGATGGCACCGCTCTCTGGCAAGACACCACCTGCATTGCGCGCGGTGCTGACCGAATGGCCCGTCGTCTCCGCTCCAATGGCCGAGACCCTGACCGGTGCCAGCCGCGCCGCCGTCCAGCGCAACCTTGCTTGGATGGAAGCGCAAGGTCTAATCCGCGAGGTGACCGAACAGGTGCGTTTCCGCATGTGGCGGGCGATGCCATGAAACACCTCTAAAGAAGCACTCGTTTTGGTGCGTATCATTTGTTGATAGTTCAACGGAGGACCAGAATCGTGACAGACCAAAAATATGAGACAGTCGATTTCGACGTGCGGATCAGAAATAGTAGTCAGATGGATTTGCGGTGTTTTCACCTATCTGTGGGATCCTCTAGGTGTTCAGTCCCGGCATCTGGTGGATCGGGTTCAAGATGAATCTGTCCGGCTCTGAAGTCCAGATCTTACAGATGTATTCGTAGGGTGTGAGCCCGTTGAGGGTCTTGAGCCTGCGAGCGAAGTTGTAAGCCGCCATGAAGTCTGCAAGGTGC
>NZ_MDHA01000030.1 GCF_001705665.1 Thioclava sp. SK-1
GCGCCGCGATCGAAGCTTGCGATCGCTGTATTGCTGCTCTGACGGCGTACGTGGTCGTGGCGCTTCCGTGACGAACTTGTCCCATAGGGCATCCTTCCATTCCTTCGAAAGGATCACACCATCAAACCGTGGGATCAAACACCTAGGGAGAGATCGCGGCCACCGGCCTCGTGGTGCTGGCCCAATCGGAACCGGTGGACCCGCGTGTCGAGGGACTGACGTTTTTGGGAGAGCCCGTGCTTGCAGCCGAGGTCACGGCAGGGCAACGGCTTTATGCGGACAACTGCGCCAGTTGCCATGGTGCGAACCTCGAAGGCCAGCCCGATTGGCGTCGTCGTCTTGACACCGGAAGAATGCCGGCCCCGCCGCATGATGACACAGGCCACACCTGGCACCATTCAGACCGCATGCTTTTTCAGATCACTAAAGGCGGGGTCGGGGCCGTCGTGCCGGGATACGAGAGCGACATGCCGGCCTTCGGAGAGGATCTGACAGACGCAGAGATCGCGGCTATCCTCGTCTACATCAAGAGCACCTGGCCTGAGCGACAACGTGAGTTCCAAGCCGAAGTTTCGGCCAATGACACGGGCGGGTGAAGATCGACAGGGTGTCAGGATAGTATCTTTCGACCAAAGCCGATCCACCGGGGGACCAATTCGGCAAATCTGTCCTACTCCGCCCTCCGACTCCCGCTTTACCACGCTAATTCGGACCTGACCTGGTTGGCCGTTAACCCGACCGCAAGGCAAGCATGTGCTACCAGGGTCGCGTGCATGCGTTCACGAAAATTTGCCCTTGAACCTCTAGCCACTAGAAGTCCTATCTAGTCGACGAGAATGTATATCGTTCTTGCCATTGATCGCCGGCGGGAACCGAAAGGGTATGACATGCTGACAAGACGACACTTTATTCAAACGACAACAGCGCTCTTTTCGGCGACTGTGGCCAACCCTGTGTTTGCCGATAGCTGGCCCACCGAAGCGCAGAAGGCTGAATGGGACGCGCAAGTCAGCCCGCCCGGCTTCGATCCGGCCACGTCAAACCCTTGGGGGCTACACCCGCGCTTCTTGCCTCAGCGTGTGGACGCGAAGGACGGCCTCGTGCCGGGAGACATCCATGTCGATGCGGTTGCGCGATATCTCTACCACATTGAGGAGGGTGGAACCGCGATGCGCTACGGCGTGGCGATCGCGCGGGGCAACCTCTACGAGCCAGGTGTTTATAACATCAAGCGCAAGGTCAGGTGGCCGCACTGGACGCCGACACAGAACATGATCGAGCGGGATCCCGAAAACGCAAGATGGGCCGACGGGATGGAACCCGGCCCTCAAAACGCCTTGGGATCGCGGGCGCTCTATCTCTATGTCGGAGATCGCGACACCTATCTTCGGATACACGGCACACCCTATCCGAGAAGCATCGGAGGGCGCGCGAGTTCGGGTTGCGTGCGGATGGTTATGGCACACATCAACGAGCTTTATCCGAACGTCGAGATTGGATCGACAGCACATCTTTATTCGGCTGAGGACAGTGTTACCGCGAGAAGTTGAATGAGGTAATTAGCTTTGAGCGAAATGATGTGACGTGCGGGTCGTCGTCACGCTTCCCGCGCGACGCAGATCGGATTGCCGTTCGCCGTGCGCAGCGGCAGGAAGGTCGTTTCAACGGGGCCGCTGTGTTCGTACCAGTAGCACCCGTCTTCCGGCACCAAGCGCGCGGTTGCAACATCCTGATCCGGGGCAGCCATTGCAACCACAGCTTCGGGAACGTTGCCCCGCCGGTCTGCCGAGTCGCCCGGTCCAGTCGGCTGGATTGCGCACCCGGCCGTAAGCGACAGCGCCACTGCAACCATTATTTTTTGCTTCAGCATCAAAACCCGCATCAAGCTTCCTTTCGTGTCTGTTTTTCTTTGCATCGGCTTTTCATGCTTCAAGGCGTGATAGAGCCGGTCACCGCACCCTCTAACAATAAAACAAACTGAAATACCACCGTATTTTGCTCTTGAAGCTCTAGCTACTGTAGGAGCTATGTCATGGTAAAGCACCCGAATCCAGAGGTCCATTCATGCCGTCCGACACCCATCGTCACGATCACGCCGAAGATGCCCAGACAAGCGGCGGCAGCTGCTGCGGGAGCGCCGGAACGTGCGGCGACATCGTTCCGACGACGCCCGCGCCAGCGGGCGGGCGCAGTTTTCAGGTGTCCGGCCTCGATTGCGCCGAGGAGGTAGCAATCCTGAACAAGGTGGTCGGCCCGAAGATCGGTGGGGCCGAGCATCTTGCGTTCGACGTGATCAATGGACGGATGACTATTCTCGACAGCGCCAAGAGTTTATCGGACGGCGAAATTGCAGAACTGGTCGCAAGCACCGGCATGACCGCCAAGCCCTGGGATGCCGAAAACGCGTCGGTCGACCAGGCGGCACATCTTGCACGACAGCGGCTGTTTACCGCGCTCAGTGGCGGCTTCTGGGCCGCGGGTTTTCTGTGGCACATCATCGAGACCGGCATGGGCGGGGCGCTCGGCCTTTTCGCGGGGCACGGCGAAGCGCCGATGCCACTGGTCGAGGCAGGGCTATTCGCGGTTGCGATCCTGTTCGGTGTTTGGCTCGTGGCGCCCAAGGCATGGTCGTCCGCACGGCGGCTGTCGCCCGACATGAACCTGCTCATGGTAGTCGCAGTCGCGGGTGCAATTGGCCTCGGCGAATTTTTCGAGGCGGCGACGGTTGCGTTCTTCTTCTCGCTCTCGCTTTTCCTCGAAAGCTGGAGCGTCGGGCGTGCGAGGAATGCGGTTTCAGCTCTGCTGGACCTGGCGCCGCCGACGGCAAGAATTCTTTATGATGACGGTTCGGAAGCGGACGTACCGGCTTCCGCGGTTGCTATCAACGCACGTTTCGTCGTGCGCGGCGGAGACCGCATCCCATTGGATGGTGAGGTTGTCGATGGGGCAGGGGCCGTCGATCAGGCGCCAATCACCGGAGAGAGTGCGCTGGTCCCAAAGGAACGGGGCGACGATGTCTATGCCGGTACGATCAACGGCGAAGGCACACTGACGGTGCGCGCCACGAAGGCCGCCTCGGACACCGTGTTGGCCAAGATTATCCGCATGGTCGGCGACGCCCATGCCCGCCGCGCGCCGGTGGAGCAGTGGGTGGCGAAATTTGCCCGCATCTACACGCCTATCGTCATGGCTCTCGCCATCGCAATTGCCCTGTTGCCGCCGCTCATTTTCGGTGGGGCCTGGGATTATTGGTTCTACAATGCACTCGTGCTGCTGGTGATCGCCTGCCCGTGTGCTCTGGTCATCTCGACACCGGTCTCCATCGTCGCTGCACTCACCGCCTCTGCGCGGGCGGGGGTGCTGATCAAGGGCGGTGCATATGTTGAGGCACCGGGCAAGACCACTGCATTGGCCATGGACAAGACCGGCACGATCACCATGGGCGAGCCCGAGGTGGCGGCGGTGCATCCGCTGGGCAAAGCATCGGCGCAAGATCTGATGACCCTCGCCGCTGGGCTGGAGGCACGTTCCTCGCATCCCTTGGCGCGTGCCATTCTCGCGCGGGCAGAAGCCGACGGCATCAATGTGTCCGCCGCGGAAGACACCCGAACCGTTCCCGGTAGGGGACTTGAAGGACGCACAGACGGCCGGTCGATCTGGCTAGGGTCCGACCGGTTTGCCGAGGAGAAGGGTTTCGGCGACGCCATTCCGAAGGATCTGCGCGACCGCATCGAAGGGGCTGGCAGCACCCTTGTTGCCGTGGGCGACGACACCGGCGTGACCGGCATCCTGGAATTGCGCGACCGTATCCGCCCCGACGCCAAGGGCATCGTGGCACAGCTCCACGCGCAAGGCGTGAAGACCATCGTCATGTTGACGGGCGACAACGAGCGGACAGCGCGTGCCGTTGCAGCCGAGGTCGGCATCGACGAGGTCCGTGCCGAGCTTTTGCCCGAAGACAAGGTGACAGCCATCGAAGAACTGGTCGAAACGCATGACATGGTGGCCATGATCGGCGACGGGGTGAACGACGCCCCCGCCATGGCGCGCGCGCATTACGCCATCGCGATGGGCGCTGTTGGTTCGGACGCGGCAATCGAGACGGCGGATATTGCCCTGATGACCGACGACCTCGGCAAGGTGCCTTGGCTGATCGGTCATTCGCGCCGGACAATGTCGATTATCCATCAGAACATCGGTATTTCCTTGGCGACCAAGGGCGTTTTCGTTGTCGCTACCGCGTTCGGACTGGCATCGATGTGGGGCGCTATTGCAGCCGACGTAGGAGTGTCATTGCTGGTGGTGGCCAACGCCCTGCGCCTGCTTAACAGCCAAGAGGCCAAGGCGCCGCCGTCCGGCGGTGAACAGGTTGGCGAAGGCTTGGCCAAAGGGGCGCTGGCACATGGTCATTGAACTGGGAGAACCCGGAAAGGAGCCGAGACGAGACATGAGCGTGAAGGGCAGGATGATGTGTCCGGTTTGCGAGGTGCCCTTGAGCATGACCGACCGCCAGGGGATCGAGATCGACTTCTGTCCCGATTGCCGGGGTGTCTGGCTCGACCGGGGCGAACTGGACAAGATCATCGAGCGTTCGGCACCCGATGTGGCGCCTCAGCGGGTGCCTGAGCCGCGCGGCTACGACGATGATCGCGGCTACCGGCGCGGAAAGCACGGCGGCGGCGACGGCAAGCACGGCTATCGGCGCAAATCCTGGCTTCACGAGTTGTTCGATTAAGGCTTGCCGTGGCCTCCCTGCCGGTCGCCCTTAAGGCGCTGCGGTAGGCCCTCTAGGCATTCAGCGGTGAGCAGGTTGGTCCAGAGATCGCAAAGGCCGCGCTTGCCCACGGACATTGATCACGCAGCATTTGCAAGGTAACGTAATGTCCATATCAGACCTCACGAAAGAGGCATCGAGCAGTGAAAACCATCCGATTTCCCCGCCGCGCCGTCCTGTTGGGCGGGTTGGCAGCGTTTTTGTCTGGCTGTGCCAGCAAGTTCCGCAGCTATGGCGGACCCGAGGTGACCCGTGTTCGGCTTTACAAGGGGCAGCGTTTGCTTGTTCTGGACGGAGCCGATCGCGTATTGCAAACCTATCCGGTCGGGCTGGGTTTCGCTCCTGAGGGTCACAAGCAATTCGAGGGAGACGGCCGGACCCCTGAGGGCGCTTACGTAGTCGATAAGCGCAACCCCGACAGTACGTATCATCTTTCGGTTGGCATCTCCTATCCGAATGAGGCCGACATAGCCTTCGCTGAAGCGCAGGGCCTTTCCCCCGGCGGCGACATCTTCATCCATGGTGGTCCACGCCCAGGGATCGACCCAACGGATGTCCGCGACTGGACAGCTGGCTGCATCGCGGTCACAGATCGGCAGATCGAGGACATCTATGCAATGGTGAAAGACGGAACACCGATCGACATCTACGCCTGATGGGAGGAGATGATCTTCCGTCAGATCAGGAAAATCGTCGGTACAGGGCCACGTTGATCACTTCGATGGCGATCACGGCTAAAGTGACGCTCGCCGCCGGGGGCCAGCGCAAGCACCCGGTACGCGTAAGGACACTACAATATGTGTCCAGCCGTGGCAGTGGCGAAACAGGCTGGCCCTAGCGGAGAAGAATGCGTCTGGTCTCATGTCGAATTCAATCTATCCGAGGGCATAGACGATGGTCACGACGGTAATCATGACAACCATGAACATGGAGAATGCGCCAAGGGCGAGCGTACGGCCCATGTCCCGGTTCGGCTTCTCTACTTTCAGACGCAGTTCCTCCGCGGTTTCCGGAAACTCGAGCGCCGCCGCATTCGATTGGCGCATCAGGTCGTAGCGGGACGTCCAGCGCCGTTCCTCCGCCGCGTTCCAGCCGTTCAGCACCAGAATGATTGCCGCGATGAGAACCATCGACGACGGGACCCAGATTACGTAGCCACCGATTGTCTCGTCAGCCAGGGCGCGAAGTCGACCACCGCTCGCTGCGATGATTTCTGATCCATAGAGGGGCACCTCCTTGAGCGTTGTCAGGGAGCCCAGAAAGATGTTGGAAACGATCACCACGAACCCTGACATCAGCCGAGCGCCGCGCCGCGCTCCTTCAGGCGGATCACGCAGATCGAACAGCATAGCAAAGTACCAAAGCCCAGCAAGCACCATAGACAGATGTGCCAGCGCTTCCATCGCCGCAATACGTTGTGTAAGGGCGTAGATCATCGGGATCTGCCAGACGAAAAGCGCACCAATCAACAAGGAGGTGGCAGATGCAGGAAACGCCAAGAATCGCGGGATACGCGCACGCCCAATCGCGGCAAGGCGTCGGCGCCATTCCCTTTTCAATCCGGCTTGAAGGCCAAGCCAGGGCTGAGAAACCGCGATAAGAAGCGGTCCTACCAGTCGCAGAAGAAGATGCTCGACCTGATGTACCGAAAACAGACTGTGCCCCAATGGCGCGAGCGGCCCATTCGTCGCGACGAGGACGGCCGCGAGGCCGACAAAGAAGGCGGTTCGACGCCAACCAGAAACCCTTCCGAGACAGCGAGCGTGTATTTTGAGCCCACGCAAAAACAGCCATACTGTAAGACCGACAACAATGAGCGACACCGGTGACAGCACATAGCCGAAAGGGTCGTAAAGAAAGAAGAAGTTTGTGATCATTCGCTCTGGCCCTCGCTCATCCGAGGGTTGTCGGAGGTAGCCGGTGTGAGCCGCGAGATCCCGGAAGCGCCGCCACGGGCCAGTGACAGATCGGTCGACATGGCGAGGTATTCGCCTTGTATCCACGAGGGAAAGAGATTGTCGTAGAATCGAGATAGCGGATGTCCCGACTGTCCGGCGGGCGTGATGTAGTATGATCCCGCTGCTTCCGATATCGACATGACCGCCTGAAAATTGCTTCCGGCACTCACAAGGAATGGACGGTCTTCTTCAGCACCAAATGATGTCAAGAATTGCGTAAACGGATCGCCTGAAATCGGCGCTTGAAGGGACAGCAGGTCGGTCAGCAACCCACGTGAACTGATCGGCGACCACTGCATGTCCAATCTATGCTCCTCCCCCCAGGTCCACGTCGAGGGATCGCGCCCATATCGATCGACCAGCCAGCCAAGGGCATCATCCAGGGCCACGCGAACCTGCTCCTCGCATGTCTCGCGAGGTGAGGATAGGCGGATGTCGCACCAGATTGCGCTACCGCGACGATCGCTGAGTACCGCATAAAGAAAGTTCGGGTTCGGACGGGTCCAGAGTTGCTGCGCTGCCGGAAATTCGTCTTTCAAAATGCGCTGCTGCAAAGCCCGGAGCCAAGTCCAGAACAGCAGAGGTTCCGGTGAATAGCGATCCATGTCGCCATTCCACGACGCAAGCCTGTCCAGTAGTTCACGACGAAGGTCGTTCGCATCGGTGCCTTCGATGCTGTCTCTGGACTGCACGAACCAAAGCTCCTTCGCCATCAGGGGCAGCAGGGTTCGCGCCACGGTACTTACGGTGTCCCTTTGAACACCGATGGCGCCTTCAGTCGAGAAGATCGATTGCCGCGCTTCAAGCTCCGCCAGTCGAATGTCGCGAAATGACAACGCTCGTACGGCTTCCTCTTTTGGCCATCGGGCAACGGTCTCTCGGTCAATGGCCAATGCCTCCATGCCTTTCGGCAACATGTCTGCGGCAACTCCGATGGCATCGGTCGCGTCGGCCGAACGCGTGAACAGCTCCAGCATCGTCAGGAAACCTGCCGCCTGCACGGGTGACGGCCCCCTTGGTGCCTCCTCGTCTGGCACGGGAAATGACCGGAAGGCCCAGGCGACGCGCGTATTGCGACCGACAATAACGAAAGGTACGCCCGGCATCGTGGCCCCTATGGCCGGCCCTGTCGAAAACTGAAGATCGGCGAGATACCATTCCGAGGGCAGCGACAGGGAACCGCTGATATCGGCGGCGAGAATTGGTGTCCCGGCAGCGGTTCGGTCACCGTCTATCGCCCATGCATCGAGGCGCTGCTGCGGATCAGTCGCAAATAGTTCGAGCACTTTTGGTCGATCCGACGGTATAATTGCACTTGATAAGCTCGGCGTTCCTTTCCGTGCGCTTTCCGGTCGCAGGCCATTCAGAAAAGACCGGGCAATCCTCAGGCTATCGCCAGGTGTCTAGGCATCAATCGACCGTTCGTCTGCGATCAACAGTTCCGGCGAGCCTCTGCCGCGCCCTCCCGCCGACACCAGCTCGAGCCACGCATTGACGCCGGCGGCATAGGATTCGAGCGCGTCTGAGACCGCTGGCGCAACGGACAATGTCTCATCGGATGGCCAAGAAGCTTCGGCCATTCGCCTTGCCCTTAACAGCTGACCGAGTCGGTCTTGCGCATGAACGAAGCCGATCGCGAAATAGACATCCGCGGCGGAACTCGCGGTAATGTGCGGGATTGCCGAGGCATCTCGCAGAATATCGACCGGTCCACCTAAGCCTGCTACCGAGAAGTCCTCGTTGTAGTCGGGAACGGATGCGCTCAGCAGAAAATAGACCAACCCGGAACCAACCGATGCCGTGATACAGATCGCCAAGAACCCGTACAGTAATATGTTGAAAAGACGTCTCACGTCGGTGCCGTTTCGAAACCCTTCTCATGCAAAGATGCGCAAGAGGACCACCGAAACGAAATAGGTGAGAAGACCGAAGGCGATCGCCGAACTCGCCGCATACTGGAGGATATCCAGCCGGTTTCCTTTTCGGCGTCGCGCCAGATATCCACCCCAGATCGCACCCGCGACAATGCCCGCGATTACCAGCATGACTTTTTCTCCGTTCGTGTTCTCTTGTTGCACCGGTGTGTGCCGACCAGACCTGCAGCCAGTCCCACGGCCCAAGTAGTGAAGATGAGAGCCAGCAGCGCCCAGTCGCCGAAGCGCGCATATAGCGTTGACGGATGAGCAGAGGGCAGAGCCGCATCTATTACACCGGTTTCTCCGTTGCCGAGCCGCGCGACGAGGTCACCGTTCGCGTCGATGACCGCGGAGATGCCCGTATTCGCGGCTCGGATGACAGGAAGGCCTTCCTCTACGGCGCGCATCCGTGCGGAAGCCAGATGCTGCTCGGGTCCGATGCTGGTGCCGAACCAGGCGTCGTTTGTCGCGTTGAAAATCCAGTCCGGCCTGAACAGGTCGTCGACCACATGGCTTGGGAAGATGATCTCATAGCAGATCGCCACGGCGACCAGGGGCACACCCGGAAGCGCAAGCGTTCGCGGGCCCGGTCCGGGCGTAAAATCGCCCAGACCCGCCGTGAGTCGCTCGATGGGCAACCAGCCACGGAATGGCACATATTCGCCGAAGGGTACGAGATGGTGTTTCGCGTATCCGGTCAGGATTCTGCCGGTCTCGCCAAAAGCCTGGACCGTGTTGAAATATCGGGTGCCATCCTCGCTCGGTACACGGTCCGGCACCCCGGTGAGCAGCATGCTGCCGTCTGGTAGCGCTGCGGCAATGCGATCCCGCGCCTCCGTATCCTCATCGAGGAAACCCGGAAAGGCGGTTTCCGGCCAAAGAAGTACGTCGAAATCGCCGGGCTGGGTTGAAAGCTCAACATAGCGCGCGAAGGTCGCCTCGCGGTTCTCGGGCGCCCATTTCTCCTCTTGTGGAATGTTGCCCTGGACGATGCGCAGGTCGACACCGGGTGGCTGTTGTGCATCCGACTGGAGGCGAAGCGTACCGACAGCCCACATCGTCGCGATGCCGGCCAGCGCCATGAGCGAAACGGTCAATCGTTGCCGCCCGGACGTCATGACAGCCGCGCCGGGAAGTGCCGCGACGAACACGCTGAGAAAGCTTAACCCATAGCTTCCGACCCAGGCGGCGGTCTGGCGAAGGGCGGCGTAGTCGGCAAGTGCGTAGCCGGCGAGGTTCCAGGGAAACCCTGTCAGAACGTGACCACGCAACCACTCGGTCGCGGTCCAGGAGGTCGTGAACAGGAGGCAGGCGAGGAGACTACCCAGGGCTCCGCGCCGCGCGATTTCGGCGAAGAGCGCTGCGGCAATGGCTGGGAAAATTGCGAGACCTGCGGACAATCCCGCGACAGCCGGGATCGCCATCGCCCCGAACCGCTCGGCCTCGACGTAGAAACTCTCTGCAATCCACGAAATCCCGAAACCGAACTGGCCAAGACCAAACGCCCAGCCGACGAGGAAAGCACGCCCTAGGTGTTCAGTCCCGGCATCTGGTGGATCGGGTTCAAGATGAATCTGTCCGGCTCTGAAGTCCAGATCTTACAGATGTATTCGTAGGGTGTGAGCCCGTTGAGGGTCTTGAGCCTGCGAGCGAAGTTGTAAGCCGCCATGAAGTCTGCAAGGTGCGTCCGCAGCTGCTCATGGGTGTCGTAGTGGAAGCGTTTTACGGTCGCTTCTTTGATCGTGCGATTCATCCGTTCGACCTGTCCATTGGTCCAAGGATGGTTGGGCTTGGTCAGCCGGTGCTCGATCCCATTGGCCTCACAGATCATGTCGAAACGCATGGGCCGAGAATAGGCAGTATTCCTGTTCCGAGGCTGCTCAGCGAACAGAATGCCGTTGTCAGTGAGGACGGTGT
>NZ_MDHA01000031.1 GCF_001705665.1 Thioclava sp. SK-1
GGCCAGCGTCGCTGTCCGTTGGTCCTTATCTCCACCCCGTAATCCCGGAGAAACTCCAACGTAGTCACCATCGCGAAACCCCTGCACCGATCTCCATCGGACATGGCATCGCAGGTCAGACAAGCGGGCAAAAGGTGAGGGCCAGCGAACGCTTACGACCAACCGGGCCTTATCCTCTGTCAGTTGAACATTGTGTTTGGCAGTAACAATGCGATTTGCGGAAAGGCAATGATCAGCACCAGACCGACAATCATGGCCAGCAAAAATGGCGTGACACCACGAAAGACCGTCAACATCGGCACATCTTCGGCCACACCTTTTACAACAAACACATTCAGCCCAACCGGCGGAGTAATCATTCCCATTTCAATGACGATCACCGCCACGACACCGAACCAGATCGGATCAAACCCCAATTGCAAGATCACCGGAAACACAATTGGGATTGTCACAACCAACATTGATAATCCGTCAAGGAACATCCCCAGCACCACATAAGCCAAGATGATCAGCACCAATGTGCCATAAGCACCTAAACCCATCCCGACCAAAGCATTTCCCAGCGTCTCTGGAATATGTGTCACCGCCAAAAATGGGTTAAGCACGTTGGCACCGATCACAACCATATACAGCATCGCAGAGGTCTTGAGTGTTTCCAGCACGGCCACCTTGAACTGTTTCCAACCGATGGCACGCATCACAAAGGCCAACACCGTCACCAGGCCCGCACCGATCGCGGAGGCCTCTACGGGGGTGAAGATCCCCGCATAGATCCCACCGATGGACACGCCAATGATACCCAACAGCGGTGCTGATTTTCCCAATAGCGTCAGCTTATCCGACCAGCCCACACGCGCGCCGCGCGGCCCCGCTTTGGGATCAATCGTTGCAATCAGGGCAATTGTGCCCATGAACAACGCCATCAATAACATGCCGGGCAAGATACCAGCCATAAACAGGCGTCCAATGGATTCCTCGGTCAAGATCGCATACAGAACAAATCCGGTCGACGGTGGGATCAAAAAGCCCAGCGTCCCCCCGGCAGCAATCGACCCCGTGGCCAGTGCATCGCCATAGCCCAGGCGTTTCATCTGCGGCAGCGCCACCTTTCCGATGGTCACAGCCGTCGCAACCGACGATCCTGATACAGCAGAAAACACCGCGCAACCCAACACAGAGGCCGAGGCCAAGCCGCCCCGAAACCGCCCCACCCATGCAAAGGCCGCATCATATAGTGCGCGCGAAAACCCCGCCACGGAACTGATATTGCCCAACAGGATGAACATCGGCACAACGATCAAGTTATAGTTTGACACCGCCGAATAGGTCTCGGTCAGCATCACCGCACTGGCCGCACGAGAGCCCTCCAAGAACAGATACCCGAAATAGCCGACGATCAGCATCGCAAAGGCCACCGGCGTGCGCAAAACCATCAGCGCGAAAAGGCAGCCGATACCGATCATTCCAACGGAAACTTCACTCATGTTCGGACCTTTTGCGCAATAAGAACGCCAAGCTGGACAAGCAAAATCACGACGCAAAGCGCCATGCCCACCGCGATAAACGCGTAAAAGGGCCACAGAGGCAGGCCCAGCATATTTGTCGTGTCACCGAATTCCAGCGCATCAAGCGATTTGTAAATCGCCCGGTCGACCAGCACATACAGCACATAGCAGGACAAGACGCGCGACAGCACATCCCCTACAAAACGGCCCCAAACCCCAATGGCATGGTCCAAAACGTCGACCGCCACATGGCCAGAACCCGCCGTGCAATAGGGCAGTGCCAGCATGACCACACCAACAGATGTTAGCTGGATCACCTCATTTACACCAAGGATCGGCGTGCCCAGCACATAGCGCGCCAGAACACCCACAAAAACAAGGATCAACACCAACACCAAGAACCCGCCAGAGATGGCAGCCAGCGCCAGATTGGCCCGGTTGAACCACGTCAACCAGGCCGAAGATAGGGTTTGGGACCGCGTGCTCATTTGGATTGTAGCGCCGCTACGATTTTAGCCGCGTCGCCGCCGGTATCTTTGACGACGGTGTCCACCACATCTGCCGAAAGTGCGTCAAAGGCAGCCGCTTCGTCGTCGGTCAGCTGAATAACCGTTTTACCTTCGGTCGCCTTAAACCCCGCAATGCCTTTGGCCGCGACATCAAGCTGCATCGCATGGCCATTGACCGCAGCCTGTGCGCCAGCCGCATCCACCGCGGCCTTATCTGCATCTGATAGATCGCCATAAGTGTCGCGGTTCATCAAAATGAAGAACGGCGAGATCGTCGTATTCATGCCGATGGTCACATAGTTGGCAACCTCACCCAATTTGAATGCATTGATCCCGGTGCCGTCGATCATCGCACCATCAATCACACCTGTCTGCATCGCGTTGTAAATCTCCGACACCGGCATCGACACAGCCGACCCTCCCCAAGCCTCAACCAACAGGCCGGTGTTGCGCGACGGCACGCGGATCTTCAAACCCGCCAGATCACCGGGCGAATGCACCGGCTTATCCGCGGTGAACAAGATGTTTTCGGCCGAAGACCAAAGCGCCACAAGATGCGCACGGCGATATTCCGACGCCAGTAAATCCAGATTGGCGTTCAAGACCGCGTTGCCCGATTGTTCATCTAACACGCCCGGCAGCTCTGCCAGAAGGGTCAGCGGGAATTGCGAAGCGGTGTAGCCGGGTAAGGACACCGCTAGCTCGGTCACGCCATCGACAACCCGGCTGTATTGTTCAACCGGGCCGGCGCCCAACTCACCGCCATTATACAGTTTGACGGTCAAATCACCATCGGTGCCTTCGGCAATTTGATCTGCCAGCGGCTGGAATGTCGAACCGACATAAGGATGGCCAGCCGGCATAAAGCTGGCAAATTTGATCTGCTCGGCCGATGCGGCTGTGGCCAGTGTGGCGCCCAAAGCAAGTGCTGCTATTGAAAGTTTTGCGAACATGTCGTCCTCCCATGACGATACGACGGTCCTCTGCCGTCATTCGGAAGGAAATCTGCCATCAGGGCTCAGCTTGGGCCAATCAGTTCGCCGGCAGGTTCGATAAATTCATGCTATAGCTTGAATTTTCTTGTGCCGATTTTCGGATTAAGTTCAGCAGCTGTGATTGCGCCGGCGTGGGCGTCCAATCTCGGCGCAGCGTCAATCCAATCGCACGGCTGGAATTTGGCACTTCAAAAGGCACAACATGCACCAACCCACGGGCAATTTCTGCCTTAGCTTGTAGCCATGAGATACAGGCAAGATGATCAGTTTGGTCCAGCACCTCACGCATAAGAATGACGGATCCGGTTTCAATGATGGAATGTGGCGGATGCAGGCCGCGCGTTGTAAACATGGCGTCGAACTGGCTGCGCGTTGGCGTGCCATCCCGCGGCACAAGCCAATGCTGATCCGCCAGATCCGCCACGCGTAAATCCGTACGGTGACGCCACGGATGAGACCCACCGCAAAGCAAAACAAGCGTGTCATCAAAGACCCATTCTTGCACCACATCCTCAATTGGCACAGGGTCGCGCAATGCCCCGATCAAAAAATCCAGATCACCGCGCCGCAACTGCCCCAACAGTTCGTCATAGGTGCCTTCAACAATCCTAACCGGAAGGTTTGGTCGTGATTTTCTAAAGGAAACAAGGGCATGCGGCAAAGGATGCGACCGGCCAAGCGGCATCGCCCCAATGACGATCTGCCCCACTTCGCGCCCCGCCAAATCACCCAATTCCGCCCGCGCCTGCGACATTTCTGCAAAGCTTAACCGGGCGGCGCGTGCCAAATTATTGCAGCTGCGCGTAGGCAATATCCCCGTACTGGAGCGTTGAAAAAGCGCGCGCCCGGCTTCTCGTTCTAGCTGAGTCACTGCCCGGTGAACTGTGGGCTGGGCCACCCCCAATCGCCGCGCAGCAAGTGAGAAGTTCTGCGCCTCGACGCTGGCGATCAGTGCCATAAGCTGCGGGCGGGTCGCCGTTAAAACCAACCGCGGCGCGACATCTTCCAAAGCGGCGTCCAACACCGCCAGGGCCCGCTCTGCCCGCGCGCGCAGAGCCTCTCCGGCCTGTGTTGGAAAAAATCCCTGCGGACGGCGAAAAAACAGCGCCATGCCCGCCTCAGCCTCTAATTTTCCAAGCGCCTGCGTAACGGCGGGCTGTGACACAAGGCAACTTTCAGCAGCCCGCGTCGCTGAGCCCCCGTCGCATACTGCGCGAAACACGCGTAGGTGACGCAGGTTATCTCCAATCATTTATAGCCTCCGGCGGCATCATCTTCCTTTTTATCCTTACCGAATAACGCCCGCATATAAATACACTATAGCACATAATTATGCCATCTGCGGGGTTTCTAAATTGCCTCCCCCCGTCAAAACCCGCTTAGGTCTGCGCAATAAATTCACGACCACGGGGAGGATCCAATGGGCGACAAGAAAACGGCACTGGTGATCAGCGCACATGCTGCGGATTTCGTCTGGCGCTGCGGCGGCGCAATCGCGCTACATGCTGAAAAAGGCTATGATGTCACCGTGGCCTGCCTGTCCTTTGGCGAACGCGGCGAAAGTGCGCGCCTGTGGAAAGAGGGTAAGACATTGCATGAGGTGAAGGCCATTCGCCGCACCGAAGCCGAAAATGCCGCCGCCGCCCTGGGTGTGGCCCATCTGGAGTGTTTTGATCTGGGCGATTACCCGCTGCATATGGAGAAAGACGATAAGTATAAGCTTGTCGACCTGATCCGCAAAGTGCAACCCAGCTTCATGCTAAGCCACAGCCAATATGACCCTTACAACACTGATCATATGTATATGTCGCAGATCGCGCTGGAATGCCGGATGATCGCGCAAGCCTGGGGCCATAACCCGGGCGAAAAAGTGCTGGGCGCACCGCAGCTGTATCTGTTTGAACCGCACCAGACCGAGCAGATGGGCTGGAAGCCCGATCATTTCCTCGACATTACATCGGTCTGGGACAAAAAACGCAACGCGATGGAATGCAATGAAGGGCAAATCCATCTGTGGGAGTATTACACCCGGGTCGCGCAGCAACGCGCCAACCATTTCAAGCGTAATTCTGGCGGGCAATCTGGCGGCCGTGACTGTCAATATGCCGAAGGATTTCAATCGATTTTCCCGCGAACCGTCGACGAATTATAACATCGATATTTTGCCTACACGGGCGCGCGATGTCGGCGCAAAGCCGACGCCGCAATCGCCACCGATCCAACATCTGGATCATCGGAGGAAAACACATATGAGCCACGCCCCAACCAACCACAGCTTTGACATTGCGCATCTTGGCCATGTCGAAATTTTGACGAATAAATTTGATCAAAGCTTGCAGTTTTTCACGCAGGTCTATGGGCTGAAACTGTCGGCATTGGACAATAACAGCGCCTATCTGCGGGCCTGGGACGATTACGAATTTTGCACGCTAAAGCTGACAAAATCTGACACGACAGGTGTCGCGCATATTGGCTACCGCGCACAGTCGCCCGAGGCCCTGGCGCGCCGCGTGGCCGCAATCGAAGGATCGGATTTCAAGGTGATCGGTTGGACCGACGGGGATCTAAGCCACGGCCGATCCTTTCAATTCGAAGACCCGTTCGGGCATGTGTTTGAGATCTATTACGATACCAACTGGTATGAGACACAAGACGGTACCGAGAAAGCCGCCCTGAAAAACACCGCTTCATCTTTCACGGGTGCCGCGCCGCGCAGAATTGATCATTTGAACCTTCTGGCCGCCGATGTGCGCGAATTCCGTCGGTTCATGGAAACCTGCCTTGGCGCGCGCGTGACGGAATATATCGAACTTGATAACGGGCGGATTGGCGGCTGCTGGTTCACCATCAATAATAAAACCTACGACCTGGCCTGCACCGAAGAACATAGCAATGCGACGGCGCGGCTGCACCATGTGACCTACGCGACCGATCAGCGCGAAGATATTTTACGCGCCGCCGACATCTTCTTGCAAAACGGTGTTCATATTGAAACTGGGCCACATAAGCACGCAATTCAGGGCACGTTTTTCCTGTATGTCTGGGAACCCGCAGGGAATCGGATTGAGCTGGCAAACGCCGGTGCACGTTTGATTTTGGCCCCCGATTGGCAACCGGTGAAATGGACGCAAGCGGACCGGATGAAGGGTCAAGCGTGGGGATTAAAAACGATTGAGAGCTTCCATACGCATGGAACGCCACCCACCGAAATTCCACAAAATCCTGAAATATGAGAGAAGGAGTTTGGCATGGCTGTCGTCGTCCAAAATATCCAACGCGCTGCGCCCGAAGTGATTGATGCGCTTGGCGCGGCGGGCACAGCAACGGTACACGAGGCACAGGGCCGCACAGGCTGCCTGCGAAGCTATATGCGGCCGATTTACTCTGGTGCTAAAATCGCGGGCTCGGCTGTCACGATCTCGGCCGCTCCCGGTGACAATTGGATGGTGCATGTCGCGATTGAGCAGCTGCAACCGGGCGATATCTTGGTGCTGTCACCGACCTCGCCTTGCGACAACGGGTATTTCGGTGACCTTTTGGCGACATCGGCACAGGCACGCGGGTGCCGGGGTTTGATCATCGAAGCGGGTGTGCGCGATATTGCCGATCTCAAACAAATGGGTTTCCCTGTTTGGTCAAAAGCTATCTCGGCACAAGGAACGGTGAAAGAGACGCTGGGCTCAGTCAATATTCCCATCGTCTGTGCTGGACAGATCATTGACGCAGGAGATGTAATTTGCGCCGATGATGACGGGGTTGTCGTTGTTAAATGCGGCGACGCGACAGACGTTTTGGCCAAGGCCCGTGCGCGTCTGGATGCTGAGGAAGCAAAACGCAAGCGCCTTGAAACTGGCGACCTGGGTCTGGATATCTATGAGATGCGCCCCCGGTTGGAAGCAAAAGGCCTTAAATACATCTGATCGAAACGGTAGGGCTTGGCCCGGAGGGGCTCTGCCCCGACCGCGCCTTCAGGGGCTCGATGCCCCTGAAGGCGCGGTCCCCCCGGGATATTTTCAGCAAGATGAAAGGGAGGGTCTGACATTGAGTGGCATGGGATTGAATTGCCTTTGGTTACGCGCAGGCACATCGAAAGGCGCCTATTTCGTGGCGCGCGATCTACCTACGGACCCTGCCATGCGTGACAAGATATTGTTGCAGATCATGGGATCACCCGATCCACATCAGATTGACGGAATTGGTGGCGCGGACCCGCTATGTTCCAAAGTGGCGATTTTGGCACCGTCATCACGCCCGGATGCCGATATCGATTATCTGTTTTTGCAAATCTTTGTTGACCAGCCTATCATTTCTGATGCGCAAGGCTGTGGGAATATTCTGGCAGGCGTCGGCCCTGCTGCAATTGAAATGGGTTTGATACACGCTCAGGCGCGCGAGACCACCATCCGCATTCATATGTTGAACACGGGCGACATTGCCCGTGCGACGGTTCAGACTCCGGATGGCGCCGTCACCTATCGTGGGGACACATGCATTGATGGAGTGCCCGGCAGTGCCGCACCGATCAGGCTATTATTTGACGATATTGCCGGATCAATGTGCGGAGCATTATTGCCTACGGGGCGGGTGCGGGATGTAATCCAAGGAGTCACGGTCACGGCAATTGACAATGGTATGCCTGTTGTTTTGTTAGATGCGGCCGAATTTGGCTTAGACGGTGCGGAAACCCGTATGATGCTTGAAGAAAATTCCGGCTTAAAGACACGACTGGAAGCAATTCGCTTGGAGATTGGGCCGATGATGGGGCTTGGCGATGTGTCAAATGCCTCTGTGCCCAAGATGACTTTACTGTCCGCGCCGCGTCACGGCGGGGTCATTTCCACACAAAGTTTTATCCCCCACCGCGCCCATGCCTCTATCGGGGTTTTTGCCGCGATCAGCGTTGCCACAGGTTGCTGCCTGGAAGGTGCCGTTGGCTATGATCTGGCACAGCATCCTGCAGGCACTCACTTTGCCATTGAACATCCCTCTGGCGCGGCGGAAGTTGTTATAGAGCGCGATCCCTCGGGACAAGTCACCGGTGCGGGCACCGTCCGCACCGCACGAAAATTATTTCAAGGCCAAGCGTTCGCGCGCGACTGATCATCAGCCTGCGCCGCCTGCCATTTTTATCGCCTGTGGTAGACGGCGTAGGGCCAGCATCGCAATCACGCCGATTACCGGGCCAGGTACAAGGATTAAGAAGCCCCACTGCCAGCCAACGGCCTGCGCCATAAGCGGCACGGCCCAGATCGCGACCACGGTCAGGGCGAATCCGATCCCCATTTGTAAGGTGACAGCCGTGCCAACGAAATGGCTGTCGGCCAACTCGGTCACGGCGGCGGAAAACTGTGCGGAATCTCCGATCACGGTAATGCCCCAGATCACCGCAACCACGCCAAGCGCCCATGCCGGCCCATCGAATAAGAACCCGATCGTCAGCGCGCATGTGCCTGACACCAGCATCATCCCCGCTGTTGTCCAGCAGCGCCCAATTCGGTCTGACAGCACGCCGCCCAAAATACAGCCAATAACGCCAGAGCCTACAACGACGAAACTAAGCATCGAGGCAGATCCAAACGGCAAACCCATTTGTGCCTGCGCCGCTGTCGCAAAGGCCAAGATCCACGCCCACATTGCGTATAACTCCCACATATGTCCAAAATACCCCAGATTGGCGAGCCAAAGCGCCTTATCCGTGAACACATGCAAAGATTGTCTTGGGTTGAATGTCGCGCGGCCGAAACCATAGGGACCTTCATGGACGCAGAAGCCAAAGATGCCCGCGGCAATCAGCGTCAACGCAGATGTGCCGATCACCACCGCCTGCCATGCAATCCCATCTGTCAGCGCCCGCAGCAAATGCGGCATTGATGACCCTAAAGTCAGTGCGGCAATCAAAAAGCCCAATGCCAGCCCGCGGCCGTGTGAAAACCACGTTGCCATCAGTTTCAGCGCTGGCGGATAGACCCCGGCCAGCGCGACGCCGGTTACAAACCGCGCCGTGATGGCGCCTGCTGCGCTGGGTTCTAGCAGCAGCATGGCATTTGCCAGTGCCGCCACAAGCGCAGCGCCTGTCATCAGCCGCTGCATCGGCATGATATCGGGCAGGCTGACCAGGCTGGCAGCGATAGCTCCGGTCACAAACCCGGCCTGCACGGCATTGGTCAACCATGTGGCCTGCGCCGTTGTCAGCCGCCAATCGATGATCAGCTCTGGGACAATGGCGGTGGCGGAAAACCATGTGGTCATCACCCCCACGACCCCGATACACATCAGCGTCAGCATGCGCCATCGCCCCGGCGCGTAGGAATGTGAATGTGATGACATGATCCGCCCCTGTCCCAAGAAGCCGTGAATGATGCCGCTATCGGACCGCGATGTATAGTGGGGCATGAGCCGCACCTCGATATAAAAAGACGCGCGCCGTAACAGGCGCGCGTCTAATTGTTTCAACCTGTCGAAAGATTACAGATTGTCAGGCAAAGCATAGGCGATCACATAATCCCCACGGTCAGGCGATTGACGTGCCCCACCGGCAGAGATCACGACATATTGCTTACCGGTCTCTGGCGAGACATAGGAAATCGGCGTGCCTTGAGAGCCAACCGGCATCCGGGCTTTCCAGACTTCTTTGCCGGTCGCGCTGTCAAACGCCCGCAGATAATAGTCCTGCGTCGCGGCAAAGAACACCAGCCCACCTTGGGTGGTCAACGAACCGCCGATGGTAGGCATGCCAACGGGCAAAGGCAGCCCCATTTTCATACCAAACAGAACGGTGTCTTGCACGGTGCCCAGCGGCACTTCCCAGTTCACCTTCTGCGTTTCCATGTTGATCGAGGTCAACGAACCGAAAGGAGGTTCCTGGCATGGGATGCCCAACGGCGACAAGAATCTGTTCTTGATGACCGAATAGGGGGTGCCCTTCAACGGCACAGCACCCATCAGCGTGTTCACGGCTTCAGAGCCATTCGACTCTTTTGCATCACGCTCTTGCGGTTCCATATGCACCCACAGACCCAAACGCATGTCATTGACATACAGTGTTTTTGCCGTTGGATCATAGGACATCCCGCCCCAGTTCATACCGCCCAAAGAACCAGGGAAGGACAAGGAATAATCGGTGCCCGGCGCGGTATACAGGCCGTCATAGCGATAGCCTTTAAAGATCACACGGCACATCAGCTGGTCAAACGGGGTGGCGCCCCACATGTCGGCCTCGGTCAAAGTCTGCGCACCGATCTGCGGCATGCCGGTCGAAAGCGGCTGCTCCAATGCGTAGGGCTCATCCGGGATACCGCCGCCTTTGACCTTTTTCGTGGTCACTTCGGTCAACGGCTGGCCAGTGGCACGATCCAAAACATAGATCTGCCCGGCTTTGGTCCCAACTGTCAGCGCCGGCGTGCCATTAAAATCAATCAACGTCGGCTGCATCGGCACATCAAAATCCCACAGGTCATGATGCACGGTCTGATAGACCCATTTTTCATTGCCCGTGGTCGCGTCCAGCGCAAGGATGGAGGCGCCATATTTTTCATCATCGGCGGTGCGCTCGACGCCCCACAGATCGATCGCGGCATTGCCAACCGGCAAGAACACGGTATTGGATGCGGCGTCATAGGTCATAGGCGCCCAGACGTTCGGTGTTGAACGCACATAGGTTTTACCATCGGTGGGCGCATCACGATCATCGGGGTTGCCCGGATCGAACGCCCAACGCATTTCACCTGTCACGACATCAAAGCCACGCATAACGCCGCCGGGCATATCCAGCGCCACGTTATCGGCCACACGGCCACCCACAACGATTGTCGTTCCTGCCAGAAGCGGCGCCGAGGTCAAGGAATACAGCGGTTTTTCTGCATCGCCCAAACCATCTTTCAGATCCACAAGACCGCCATTTCCGAAATCCTGGCACAGCTCACCCGTCTGCGCGTCCAGCTCGACCAGAACGGCATCAATGGTGTTCATGATGATACGGCGCTGGCACGCGGCACCCGGATCCACCGCAACTTGTGTCACAGGCGTTGAGTTTGGCGCTGTGGGCTGTGGCACCGGAGCGGCCGCATCGAAATAGGCCAAGCCGCGGCAACGCACCCAGGTGCGGTTCTCGGTTGGGAATTCATGGCGCCAGTTCTCTTCACCGCTATCGGCATTCACCGAAATGACAGTGTTCGACGCGGTGCACAAATAGACAGAATCACCGATTTGCAGCGGCGTATTCTGATCTTCCAAACCGCCACCACCGGGGCTGTCGGGGATTTCTCCGGTGCGGAAGGTCCATGCAACGTCCAATTCTTGCACGTTGTCACGGTTGATTTGATCAAGCGCGGCAAAACGATCTTCGTTGCCATCCGACCCATAGTTGGACCAGTTCACCTGCTGGGTTTCCGGCGTCACCGGCGTCTGGCCTGTAGCCGCAACCGAATTGTGAATGCCGTGCGGCTGGAACATGCCCCAAACCATGCCCACAATCGCGATCAATGCGACAGCGGCGACACCAAGGTTTGCACGTACCATGCATGGGCGTCCCGCGCGACGCAGCACCAAAGGCTGCATGAGCATCAGCACGAAGAAGGCGCATAGGAACGTAAAGATCCGCGCATGCAGCGGCCAAAAGTCCAGGCCCGCTTCCCAGAACGCCCAAACCACGGTCGCAGCAAATGCCACCGTGTAAATCGCAGCGGCTTTGGTGCCACCGCGCACAAGCTCAATGCCCGTGGCCAGCACAGCCAGCCCCATCAGCAGATAATACCAGCTGCCGCCACGCGCGATCAGCATCACGCCGCCCACCGCAAGGCCAAGCCCCGCAAGCGCGAACAGCACGCCCAACACGACCAACAGCGCCTTGGCCGCCGGTGCGATGGAAGGTTTCGTTTCTGTCATGTCACTCTTCCTTGAGAGAAAAACCGGACCCCAAATGCCAGTTTGGCGATCGTCGGCACGGCCAGATACCGCTATAAAATATAACTGATCCGACCAAAGCTGCGACGATTTGCTGACTTGCCCTGGGGCCAAATTTCAAAAATCTTCAACTGTTTGTTCTGTTGCCCAATCAGACCGATCTAATCCAGTCGCCTTTTTCGATGAAAATCGTCGAAAAATTCGATTAATTTGGCGCATCCGTTGATGACTGGCGCTGCGCCAGCAGGCATTCCGCGAAATACCGCACAGGGCTACTGGCGTGATCGATGTCGCCAAACATAATATCCAAGGATACGCAGCGCAGCCTATCGGTTTCAGTATTCAGTTGTTTCAACGTGCCTTTTTCAAGATCATCGGCAATCAACACTCGCGGCAACCAGCCATAGCACGGCCCCTCGCGCACGGCTGCAATCGCACTTTCAACCGTTGACACAAACCAAACACGACCGCGCGATAGCGGCACCTCACCGATTGCCGGACCTTGCTCGCGCACAATCACCCGCAAATGGCGCACAAGCTCTGATTGCCGCAATGGATCGGCGCGCTCAACCAAAGGATGATCGGCGCGGGCCACAGGCACCATATCCACATCGCAGATTCGCCGCCCCTCCATCCTACGCGGATCAGGCAGGCAAATCGCCAGATCATAGCTGCCCGGTTCTGGCGGCCCCGATCGCTCTGTTTCATGAATATCGACCTGCGCATTAGGATAGGTGGCAATCAACCGATCCAGAGCAGACAATAGCCAACTGCGCGGAAACATACTGTCGACATAGATCCGCAACTGCGGCGCCGCCACACGTGACAGCTCGGCAGCACGGGTTTCCACGCTGATCAAATCACCGATCAACGGGACAACCTCGCTTAGCAATCCGCGCCCGGTATCGGTCAACACGGCACGTCGCCCCTGCATTTCCATGATCGTCACGCCCAAACTGTCTTGCAAACGCGAAATCGCATAGCTGACCGAAGACTGACTGCGCGACAGCATATGTGCAGCATCTGCGAAACTGCCGCTATCGACAACGCATTTTAAAACAGCCCATTGCTCTAACGTTGTTCTTGGAATGCGGTCCATCTTGCGACACCCTAACGTGGCTCTGCCTAAGGGTATATATAACCCATCCACCTACCCGGTCCACCGCTGGCCCACGCGGGCAGGCTATTCCACACAATCGTGCAGTTGCAGCAATCACCCCTTGACTTTTGATCCGATACAGCGCATCTGGCCCCTGTAGTCGTCGGCACCTTGCCAGTGTCAGAGCATGCCTCTGATATCTGAGAGACAAGCCCACATGACAGTGATCCTGTCTCGCGAAGGGGTTTTGCGATTACGATCTGGCGGGCATTCGGCCCGGTAGATCAGTCGCAACCCGACGTTTTCTCCGCCCCCGTTCGGGCGCGGACCATATGGGTCAGCCATAGATGCTTGGCCCGAAAGGATCATTCCGAATGACTTTTGAATCACTGGGGCTTCGCCCCCAATTGCTCACGCGTTTGGCTGAGCAAGAAATCACCGCACCCAGCCCCATTCAGGCAAAAGCCATCCCAGAGGCCCTGCAAGGCCGTGATGTGATGGGTCTGGCACAGACCGGTACCGGCAAAACGCTGGCCTTTGGCCTGCCGATTGCAAATGCGCTTTTGGCCGCCCAAGAACGATGCGAGCCAAAACAGGCGCAGGCGCTGATCCTGGCACCAACACGCGAACTCGCCCGTCAAATCTACGACAACCTGACAGCCTTGCTGAAAGGCGCGCATCTGCGCACAGGTTTGGTCGTTGGCGGCGCGTCCATCAATGGTCAAACACAGCGTCTGGCACGCGGCACGCATATTCTGGTAGCGACACCGGGCCGTTTGATTGATCTGGTGCAAAACAAAGCGCTGAAACTGGACGCCACACGCTATTTCGTCTTGGACGAGGCCGATCAGATGCTGGATCTGGGCTTTATCCATGCGCTGCGCCGTATCGCGAAACTGCTGCCAGAAAAGCGCCAGACGCTGCTGTTCTCGGCTACGATGCCGAAACTTATGTCCGAAATTGCGGGATCCTTCCTGCAAGACCCGGTCCGGATCGAAGTCTCTCCTCCCGGCAAAACCGCTGACCGTGTTGAACAATCTGTGATTTTCGCAGAACCTGCCGCGCGCCCGCATGCTTTGACAGAAATGCTGGACAAGCACCGTGATGAATTGGCACTGGTCTTTACCCGCACCAAACATGGCGCAGACAAATTGACCAAAAAGTTGGAACAGGTCGGCTTTTCGGTTGGCGCGATTCACGGCAATAAAAGCCAGGGCCAGCGCAACCGCGCCCTAGACAGTTTCCGCAGCGGCGAACTGCGCATTCTGGTTGCCACGGATGTGGCAGCACGCGGCATCGACATTCCCGATGTGCGTCACGTCTATAACTATGATCTGCCTAATGTGGCCGATAACTATGTGCACCGGATTGGCCGGACGGCACGCGCCGGGAAATCGGGTCGTGCCGTCAGCTTCTGCGGTCGCGATGAAATGGGCGATTTGCGCGGCATCGAAAAGTTGATCGGCCAAAAAATTCGCGTTGAAGGCGGTCAACCTCCGGCGGATGGCTATGTGCCCGTGAAACCGAAATCGGGTGGTCAGCGTCGTGGCGGTGCAGCTAACTCCGGCGCCCGCTTTGGCGGCGGTGGCAAACCCGGTGGCGGCAAGCCGGGCGGCCAGAAGTTTGGTGGCGGCGGCAAGCCCGGTGGCAATGGTGGTAATGGCGGCAACCGCCGCAAAGCCCCGCGCCGCGCGGCCTAAACGCGCGCAGGCTTCGGCAAGGGGCGTTCCTCTTACCGGGGTTTGTCCCACAGTAACATCAAAGGCCCGCCTGTCACGACAGGCGGGCCTTTGACAATTAAAACATACGATTTTTGATTAGGTGTCCGATGCATCCGCGGTATTTGTATCCGGCGCGCGGTCGGGCCAAAAACGCACGCCGGCTTCGGCCAAGCCGCCGCCCATGCCAAACACCGTGCCATCAGCGCGCCAACACGCCGCGCCCGTCATTGTGCCATCTGAGTGAAATTCAATCGCATTAAGCCCGCCACCGATATGAGGCACTGCTTTGACCTCATGACCCATATCGACCAACGCATCTGTCAAGGGGCCATAGCCGGGCTCCAGCTCCAGCTCTTGTCCTTGGGTCCATAGCCTTGGGGCCTCAATCGCGCGCTGCAGCGGCATTTTATGATCAATGTAATTGACCAATGTCTGAAAAACGGACGGGAAAATCCGCAAACCCCCCGGTTGCCCCAAGGCCAGAACCGGATGGCCATCGCGCGCCACTATCATCGGCGCCATGGATGTTGGAACACGCTTCCCAGCCGCAACAGACAGTGCCCGACCGGGATGCGGATCGAAATTGCTCATGTAATTGTTTGGGATGATCCCGGTGCCCGGCACCATGAACCGCGCCCCAAACAGCGCGTTGATGGTAAATGTGGCCGTGACGATCAGCCCATCAGCATCTGCGATGGTGATATGCGTGGTATCCGCACTCTCTTTCGCCGCACTAAAGGGATGCGCGGCCAGCCCGTCTTGCACCATATGCGCCACACATTGCGCCGCATAGTCTTTGCTGGTCAGCCGCCCGACAGGGATATCAACGAAATTGGGATCACCGCTGTGGCGATTGCGGTCGACAAAGGCCTGACGGATCACGCGCGCCAGCAGATCCGCGCGCTTCGCGCTGTCAAATCCCATCGTAGACAGGTCGAACGGCTCCACCATATTCAGCATCTGGGTCACATGCACACCAGAAGAGGCGGGCGGCGGCGGGCCGTAAATATCAAAGCCACGATATGTTCCGTGGATTGGCTGTAATATCTGCGGCGTATATTGGGCCAAATCGTCTTTGCTTAGCCGGGCGGCGGACACTGGCCCCTGCGCCAAGGCGGTGATTACCTCATCGCCCAAGGTGCCATGGGTCAGGGCTTCGGGGCCTTCGGCGGCGATACGTTCCAACGTGGTGGCATAATCGGCCTGCACCAACCGCGCCCCGACCTGGATTGGTGCGTCATCGGGCAAAAAGAGCTTACTGATTTCGGGGTCGCGCCGCAGATCGTTCTGGGCCTCTTGCACCGCGCCCGCCAAATAGGGCGTGACAGCAAAGCCACGTCGCGCATAGCGGATGGCAGGCTGAACAAGATCGGCGAAGGGCAAGACACCATGGCGCACATGCATCAGGGACCAGGCCTGCAAACTGCCCGGGACGGCCACCGCAGAACGGCCCAAATCATTCTGCCGATCCCGGGCTTGCATATATTGCGCCGGCGCGTCCGAGATCGGCTGATACATTTGATCGTGGCTGCCGCCCCCGGCACTGGACAGCCCATCGATTACCTCATGACGGCCATCGGGCAGCCGCAGATGCGCCAGACCACCACCGAAAATCCCCACCATCATCGGTTCAACAACCGTCAAGGCCAATAAGGTCGCGACGGCCGCATCCACTGCATTGCCCCCCGCCGCCAGCATTTCGGCCCCCGCAGCCGCACCCAGCGGATGATTGGCCGTCACCATGCCGCAGGACGATTGGGCCGGTGTCTTCGTGGTGGTCAAATGAATGGCGGGCATTGGCATGGATTCCTTGTGACAGGCACCGGACGCAGCAAACCCGCATCCGATGCCCGACTAGGTGTTTCAAACACTTCGCTATGCGGCAAATAGAAAAAGATGCATCTGCCGATGAATTTCTTCTATCTGCCCGCCTCGGCGCGCCTAGCTAAACGCCGCCAATAGCACGAATGTGCCGGCGATCGCCACGCCAGAGATCATCAACCAAATCACCAGATATCCCATGATGTCACGCGCGGACAGGCCCGCCACACCCAACAAAGGCAAGGCCCAGAACGGCTGAATCTGATTGGTCCAACCGTCGCCCCAGGCAAAGGCCATGATCGTGCGCGCAGGATCTGCCCCCAGTGCATGCGCCGCCTGCATCATGATCGGCCCTTGGATCGCCCATTGCCCACCGCCCGAAGGGATAAAGAAATTCACGATCCCGGCAGACAGGAAGGTCAACAGCGGGAATGTATCGGGCGTTGCAATCGCAATGATCCCTTCGGAGAAATGCGTCACAAGCCCCGATGCCGTCATCATCCCTGCAATCCCGGCATAAAGCGGAAACTGCACGATGATGCCACGCGCGGCGCTGACCGCTTTTTCTGCCGCTGCCAAATATTTGGCCGGATTGGAATGCAGCAACAGGCCCAGCGTCAGGAAGATCAAAATCACGGTGTTCAGCGTTACAGCAAAGCTGCCCTCAACCATCTGTCCTACCAGATAGGCCAGCGACAGCAGCCCCAGGAAAAGCGTGGGAATGCGGCTGTGTTCAATCTTATCTGATGGTGTCATGCGAACCCGATCAAGAGGCGCTACGGGCGCATCCTCGTCATCGGCGCGCAGTTGATGGATCTGTGCGGGTTGTTTTTGCATCATGAAAAACCCAACCAGCAGCGCCAGCAGCGCCAGCGTCAGGCTGATATTCCACCACGAATACAATGTTTCACTGACAGGTACGATGCCAATGGAGTCCTCCATGAAATTGCCCGGTGTCGCAATCACCAGCGGGATAGAGGAGGACGGGCCGCGCACCAGTTCACCACCATAGGCCGCCGCAACCAGCAGCGGGAAATGTACCGCAACCCGGCGCCCCATCTCTCGCGCAAGAATGGCGCCGGCGACCATACCAAAGCCCCAATTCAGATAATAGCACACAAAGCTGGTCACGATGGTCAACACAATCGCCTGTCGCGGGCCATGGGCCATACGGGTCAACCCCGACAGCATTGCCTGCACAGGTGGCGTCATCGCCAGTACATATCCGGTCAGCAAAACAAGCGTCATCTGCATCCCGAATTTGAACAGGTTTGCAAAGCCATCGCCCCAATAGCCTGCCATTTGCATCGGCCCTTGCCCGCCGATCACAATCCCCAGCACGAAGACTATCGCGGTCAAGATCAGCGCTAGCACAAAGGCACTTGGTAAATATCTCTGGACAATTCGCACCGAAAAATTGGTAATCGCTTCCATTATGCTCCCCTCCGATAGCCAAAACGTAACCTCGCTTACCATTCACCTGCGTAACAGTAAATATAGCGCAGCACCTCCTCTGCCCTGGTGTGAAATCCTATCTCCGGGCGACATCACTTTACTGTCCAAAGGACAGATTGTCGGGTAGGATCGTGTGCAGCCGCGCTGATATGCCCGCCTCCGGGATAGCAAAAGGACTGACCATGACCACCGATACCAGCATCGCTGCCTTGATTGACCACACATTGCTGCGCCCGGACGCAACACCAGACCAGATTGCCGCTTTGTGTGATCAGGCCCGTGCGCATGGTTTCAAATCCGTCTGTGTCACGGCGATCCATGTGCCCTATTGCGCCGCCGCATTGCGTGGAACCCAGGTTCTGACCTGCACAGTTGTCGGATTTCCTCTTGGGGCATCCCCCACCTGCGTCAAAGTGCTGGAAACCGAATGGGCCATCGCCCATGGCGCGCGCGAAATTGATATGGTCCTTTCGGTTGGGGATCTTATTGCTGGCAACCATGACACCGTGCGCGATGACATCGCCGCCGTCAAAAAAGCCTGCGGCGATCACTGCCTGAAAGTGATCTTTGAAACCTGCCTGCTGACACCGGCGCAGATTGAAACCGCGTGCCGGCTGTCGGTTGAAGCCGGGGCTGATTTCGTGAAAACCTCCACCGGATTTTCCTCGGGCGGCGCAACCATTGATGCCGTGGCGCTAATGGCGCGCACCGTAGGACCGGATATCGGGGTCAAAGCTTCCGGCGGGATCGCCACCCGTTCAGATGCTTTGGCAATGATCGCCGCAGGCGCTACCCGCATCGGTGCGTCCAAAAGCATCGCGATCACCACAATCTAGCGACAGATGCCACCCGCCGCGGGTGGCCCCGCAGGGCCACCGTGCAGTGCCGAGCGGCGGGCAAGCCCCGCCCGAGGCACTGCACAGCCTTGTGCCCGTGTCCCAGGGCACGCCATTGCGTTAAGACCCTTCAAAACGCCACTTTATCTGCACCTTTCAGCCCTAATATTTCGCGTGCCTCATCTGGTGTGGCCACCTCTGCGCCCAGATCCTCAACAATGCGGCGGATCTTTGCCACCTGCTGCGCATTGCTTTGTGCCAATTGCCCGCGGCGGATGAACAAACTGTCCTCCAGCCCGACCCGCACATGGCCCGACATCTGCTGCGCGGTGGATGCTAATCCCATCTGCGCATTGCCAGCCCCAAGAACGGACCACCGATATTGTGTTCCAAACAGCTTATCCGCTGTCCGCTTCATGAACACCAGATTGTCCACATCCGCGCCAATCCCCCCCAAGATACCAAAGATGAACTGAATAAAAATCGGCGCTTTGAACAGGCCAATATCCATGCAGAATTTCAAATTATACAAATGCCCGACATCATAGCATTCATGTTCAAATTTGATGTCATGCGGAGCCAATTGCCGCGCCGCATTTTCGATATCTGCGAATGTATTGCGAAAGATATAGCTGTCAGAATTTTTGACGTATTCCTCCTCCCAGTCGAATTTCCACTCTGTGTAGCGTTTCGCTAGTGGATGAAATGAAAAATTCATCGATCCCATATTCATCGAACACATTTCGGGGCTAAAGGTCAGGGCAGGTCCGATCCGCTCTTCAATCGTGTTCAGCAAAGATCCCCCGGTCGAGATATTGATCACCGCATCCGTTGCCGCCTTGATCTTCGGCAAGAACGGGCGGAAGTTTTCCGGCGCGATATTCACCTTACCTGTCTCAGGATCACGCGTATGCAGATGCAAGATTGCCGCCCCCGCTTGCGCTGCCTCAATCGCCTGTTGCGCGATATCATCAGGCCGGTATGGCAGTGCGTCTGACATTGTGGGCGTATGGATTGCGCCAGTGATTGCACAGGAAATAATCGTTTTTTGCTTTGCCATGATGGTCTCCTTAACGATCCAGCCCGCGCACCCGGCGCGACAGCGGGAACAGGTCCACCCCGGTTTTTTCAGACACCAGCCCCCACAGCCCACGCGGCGCGCGCACCATAATGGCAATGGCCAAAACCCCCAGGATAATCAGATAAATCGTGCCCAGATCGGCCAGCGTTTCGCGCAGCGCGAAAAAGATCAGCGTGCCAAGGATTGGCCCCTCCAATGTGCCGATACCGCCGATCACCACGATAAAGATCACAAAGGCCGTCCAATCATTCGCGCTAAAGGCAGCCTCGGGCGAGATCCGGATTTTTTGTAAAAAGATCAGCGATCCGGTCAGCGTGGTCAGGCCTCCGACCACGACATAGGTCAGGAATTTGGTCCGCCAGATATCGATGCCCAGAGATTTTGACGCTAACTCATTGTCGCGAATGGCCGTCAGCGCCAGCCCGTGACGGGAGCGCAGCAACCAAAACACCGCCGCAATCACTCCAACGGCGAGCGTCAATGCCAGCCAAAATGTCAGCGCCTCCCGCGCGGCGCGGCCATCGGCCAGCGCTTTGACGATCTGCGGAGACAGCGATGTGCCAGAGCCACCGCCAAGCGCGCCGATCTGTGCGGCCACCAGCCGAAAGACCTCCGCCACCACCCATGTGCCAATTGCGAAATAGGCACCACGCAAACGAAAGATCAAAGCCGCCACCGGCATGGCCACCACCGCCCCAATCACCCCTGACAGCGCGATAGCGGCCAAGGGCGGCACCCCCCACAACATCGTCAGCGCAAACAGCATATAGCCGCCAAAGCCCACGAAGGCCTGCTGTCCGACCGAAACCAACCCGGCGTAGCCCGCCAAAAGGTTCCACAAAACCGCCAGCGACAGATATAGGAACATCTCGCCCATCAGCCGCAGATCTGCCCGTCCCGCCCACCAGGGCGCGGCGACCAAACCCAGCACAATGACCACACATAGAACCATCGTTATGGTAGAGGCCCGGCTGGCGCGGCTCACGCTCAATCCGGCTGGGCGCATTGGTCGCAAGGCTGCGTGTTTGGTCATGTCGCTCATGCTTCGATCCTCGGGAAAAAGCCTTTGGGACGGACAGCCAGAATGGCCAAGAACACCACATGCCCGGCCAACACCTGCCAGCCCGGATCAATCTTTGACCCAACGGCCTGTGCCACGCCCAAAAGGATACCGCCCGCCAACGTACCCCATAGATTGCCAAGCCCGCCGATGATCACCGCTTCGAAGCCAAAGATCAGGCGCGTGCCCCCGACCGAAGGATCAAACGCTGTGCGCATCCCCAAAAAGATGCCCGCCACCGCCGTCACCGCCAAGGCCAGTGCCATCGCCAACCCAAACACATGTGCCCGGTTCAGCCCCATCAACTGCGCAATATCCTGATTGTCCGACGTGGCCCGGAACGCGCGGCCAAGCGCGGTGCGGTAAAACATCCATTGCAGCGCCCAGATAAGTGCAACCGCCACCGCAAAGGTCAAAACCGGAAGCCAACCCAGATTAAATGGCCCCACTGCAACGCTGGCCGTGTCTAACACCTTGGTCGACAGTTTTTGCGGATCCGCAGAGTAGCCCAATAAAAGTGTGTTTTGCAAAATCACCGACAGGCCAAATGTCACCAGAAGCGGCGGCAAGATGTCCTCGCCCATCACCCGGTTCAATACCACCCGCTGTAACGCATAGCCGATGCCCGCCATAGCCGGCACCACCAATAACAACGACACCAAAGGCGTCACACCCAGCGTCGCGCAGGTCGTCAGCCCCAGATATGCGGCCCCGACCATCAGATCGCCATGGGCGATATTGACCAGCCGCATCACACCAAAAATCAACGACAATCCGGCGGCGAACAGCGCATATAACCCGCCCAGCAAGATGCCCTGTATCAGAACATTGATCCAATCCATCCGCTACACTCCGAAATAAGCGCGGGAAATATCTTCGCGCGAAATGTCGTTTGAACCGCCTTCCAGCGACACGCGCCCTTCTTGCAGGCAATAGGCGCGGGTCGAGACAGACAGCGCCTTAGTGATATCTTGCTCAACAATCATCGCCGCCATGCCTTCGCCCACGATCCCGGGCAGCGCGTCATAGATCTGGCGGATCACAACCGGCGCCAGCCCCAATGAAATTTCGTCAAACATGATCAGCTCTGGGTTGGCCATTAAGGCGCGACCAATGGCGACCATTTGCTGCTGCCCCCCTGACAGCGACGTCGAGGGCTGTCGCCGCCGCTCATGCAAGATCGGGAACAACTGATAGACGCGCGCCAAAGACCACGGCCCCCTTCGCCCGGTCTGGCCACCAATCCGCAGATTTTCCTCGACCGAGAGCGAGGGGAACAATTGCCGCCCCTCTGGCACCAAGGCGATGCCCAGCCCCGCGACCTGATCAGCGCGCAAATGGCCGATATCCCGCCCCTTCCAGCGGATCGCGGTCGCGTCATTGCGCATCAACCCGGAAATAGAGCGCATCAATGTCGATTTTCCCGCCCCATTGGCACCGATGATTGCAACCACCTCGGACGGGGCGATGGACAGGTTTAGGTCATATAGCGCCTGAAAATCCCCATAATGGGCGTTTAATGCGGTGATAGTCAGGAAATCATACATCGGCATCCATCCCCAGATAGATCTCGCGTACTTCGGGGCTGTTCATGATCTTATGCGGCTCGCCGGCGGCGATCAGCTTTCCGAAATCAATCACGATCAGGCGGTCAACCACGGCCAAAAGTGCATGAACCACATGTTCAATCCATACGATGGAAACCCCGGTTTTGCGGATCGCCTGAATGGTTTCGATCAGCGCATGGCATTCGTTGTCGGTCAGCCCGCCTGCAATTTCATCCAACAACAGCAGCTTGGGCTTTGCACACATGGCCCGCGCCAGCTCTAGCCGTTTGCGGTTCAATAGCGTCAGCCCGCCGGCCCGCGCATTCGCCCGCGACAGCAGCCCGGTTTGCGCCAGGACATCCAGACATAAGGACTGCGCGGCATGTCCCGACAGGCCCGCCCCTTGGGTCGCAGCCACCAATGTATTTTCATAAACGGTCATGTGGCCAAAGGGCTGCGGCACCTGAAAACTGCGCGCGATTCCGGCCCGGCACCGCCGCGCTGCCGACCATTTGGTGATGTCGTGCCCACCAAAGCGTATCACCCCGGCATCTGCTGCCAGCGTGCCAGTCACCAGATTGAACATTGATGTCTTGCCCGCGCCATTGGGGCCCAGAACGCCAAGGGCCTCGCCTTGTTTCAGCCGCCACGTTTGGCCATCGGCCACGGTCACCGCGCCGAAAGCCTTGCTTACTCCGTCAAGTTCCAAAACTGTCGCCATCGTTATTCCCCCTGTGGCGCGGATCTGGCGTGCACGTCATGCGCGCGCCAAATGGGCATCACGCCAATTCGGCCAGCTTAGCCGTCGTTGGGATCACCGGCGCGGCGCCATTGGCCACGATTTCCAGCGCGATCCCATCCCCGTCTTTTTGCCACTGCCCCGCAACCAGCGGCGTTTTGGTGACGTTCTTCACCGGGCCTGCGGAGAAATTCACCGGCCCCACAATCGTGTTCATATCCGTGGACCGGATCGCCGCCAGGTTCGCCTCGTAATCCTGCGGATCCTCAGACCGGGCAACAACATCGGCCACCACCTCAAACAGCGCATGTTTGAACCCTATCGGTTGGGTCCAGGGCCGGCCCGTGGCCTGCGTATAGCCATGCGCCAAATCCGCCGCGCTTGCCGCCGTCAGTGATGACGCAAAGGGGTGATGCGGGCTCCACCACACTTCAGAAGACAGGCCGATGCCACGTTCTCCCAATGCTTCGATCACAGAGGGAAACAGCAGCGCCTTGCCAATTGTCACGATCTTGGGCTGAAACCCTTGTTGTGCCGCCTGTGACCAGAAGGTGCCAAAATCAGGTGGGATCATATTGCCCGTGACAATCTGACACCCGGCTTCTTTGAACGCATTGATCTGATTGCTGAAATCATCCGACATTGGCTGATAACGACCCGGGTCGATCAGATCATATCCAGCCGCAGCAAGCGGCTTGGGCAAGCCCATTTCCGCATCCCCCCAGGCATTGCCATCGGCGTCATTGGGGAACAATCCGCCAACAGTTTTGGCAACCCCGGTTTGCCCCCACATATCCAAGAAGGCGGCGATCACATCCTCTAGCCCCCAGAAGAAATGATAGGTGTAATCAAAGCCCTGATCCGGCGTCGCGCCACGGCCAAAATAATACGGCTGCCATGGGCAGTCAGTCGTGATGCAGGGCACCTCATTCAGCTCGGCTTGATCGGCGACAGGGTTGACCGTGTCCGGCGTCGACGCCGCGACGATCAGGTCCACCTCGTCGGATAAGATCAGTTCACTTGCGACTTCGGCAGCACGGTTGGGATTGGATTGACTGTCCTTCGAGATCACTTCGATCTGCCACCGCTTCCCGTTGTTTTCAATCCCTGCCGAAAACTTGGCGTTGACCGCCTCAAGGATATAGTCATCGGCCTCGGCAAAACCTGCCAGCGGTCCGGTGCGCGGACTGACATGACCGACGCGCAGCACCGGATTGGCGGCATAGGCACGGGTCGTGCGCAAAATCGCAGGGGCCGCAAGCGCGGCTGTGACTGTGGTCAAGAAACATCTGCGTGTTGGTGTCATCTTATCCTCCCAAATTCGATGAGCTACGGGCTGGTGGCGCCTTCGTTCGGCCTTAGGCTTTGGGTAAAATCCCTTCCAGCCGGGTTAGGTGCGTGGCGACGCGGTCGCGAGTGGCCTGTGCAGTGTCTTCGGTCCAATCGCGAAACCCTTGGCCCGTTTTCATGCCCAAACGCCCCTGCGCCACCAGATTTTCAAGATAGGGCGACGGGCCAGGCCGCGCCTCCAGATCCGCCAGAACCGTGTTGTGAATATCCAAGGTCAGATCCGTTCCGACCAAATCAGCATTCTCTAACGGTCCCAGAACCGCCAGCCGACGGCCAAAGCTTTGTTTGACCACCGTGTCCACGCCCTCAGCGTCGCAAATCCCGTTCTCCACAAGGCTCACTGCCTCGCGCCACAGGGCATGTTGCAGCCGATTGCCAATAAAGCCCGGCACATCCCGCGCAACCTTCACCGGGGATTTTCCCGCCAGCTCCAGAACCTTGGCGACAGCATCTGCCACATCCGGGTCGGTCCATTGGGTTGAGATCACCTCGACCAGCGGGATCATATGCGCAGGGTTCCACCAATGCGTTCCCAGCGCCCGCGACTTATGTGACAGCGCCGCCATGATCTGCGTGATGGGCATCACCGATGTATTGCTGGCCAATATCGCATCTTTGGGTGCGTGGGCCTCAATTTCCGCGAAAATCTGCCGTTTAAGATCCAGCTTTTCTGGCGCAGCTTCAAACACCAGATCGGCATTGGAAACAGCACTGGCCACATTGACTGCCGTTGAAATACGGCCCAGCGTTTCATCAACGACATCGCTACAACCCATGGCCTGCAGGCTGGCACGCACCCGCTGTGCCAAACTGTCCAGCGCGGCCGGCACCGGGTCGGTGACGATCACCGCAAAGCCTGCCCGCGCCATCGTCAAGGCGATGCCATGCCCCATCAGCCCGGCTCCAATGACAGATATGGTGTGAATGCTCATCTGCTTATCCCGCCGTATAACCACCGTCGGCATACAGAATATGCCCGGTGTAGAAATCCGATGCCTTGGACGACAAGAACAACAATGGCCCGGCCAGATCCTCTGGCTCGCCCAGACGGCCCTTGGGCACCCGGGTCAAAAAGCCATCGCGCACCGACTTGGCCTGCTGTGTATCTTCAAACATCCACGCGGTGAGAGGTGATCGGAATACCGTTGGCGCGATTGCATTCACTGTGATACCCACCGGACCCAATTCACATCCCAGCGCCTTGGTGATGCCATCCACCGCGGCCTTTGACGCGCAATAGGCGGTGTAGCCTGCCGGATGGCCCAGCAATCCCCGCGCCGAGGACACAAGGACGATCTTTCCGCCCTGGCCCTGTGCCTTCATCTGTACCGTGGCGGCGCGCGCCAACAGCCAGCTTTGCGTGACATTGGCATCCATCACCTGCCCAAAGGCGCCCGGGTCCATTTCATCAATCTTGGCGACTTTATTCATGCCAGAGGCCACAACCAGAATATCCAGCCGCCCATAGGCCGCGACGGCCGCATCCACCAGCGTCTTGCAGGCCGTCTCATCCGCCGGGCGGCTGTTGACCTCGGTCACATCGGCACCGCCATCACGACAGTCCTGCGCGATTTCTGCCAATGCATCGGCATTGCCCGCCGCCAGCACCAGACGGCATCCCGCCCCGGCCAAAACCCGCGCCGCGACCATACCAAAGGCCCCCGATGCACCCGTAATCAGCGCCACTTTTCCAGCAACATCAAACATTTCTAGCGGTTGCATCACGCTCATGCGCTTGGCTCCTTTGGAGGGTAGGGAATGACAACCAACATGGTGCAGCCATGATTGCTGCGGTTGGTGATCGTACGAATTTCATTGGGCGCAATCGTGCAGCTGTCATAGCGGCCCAGCACGACGGTTTCCGTCTGTGTTTCGACGGTCATTTCCCCGTCCAGCACGACATAGACTTTTTCAAACGGGGTCGCGTCTGGCCCGGCACCACCGCCGGGTAGAAATTGTGAAAACCCAACCCATTGGTTGTTGGGTCCACCGGGTTCAAACCCTTGAAGCCGCAAACCCGAGCAGCCGTAATGGTTGGGCGCCTCATAGGGCTGCGCCTGTTGAAAACGTTTGGTAAGCATCGTCCCCTCCCCTGGAGTCCGCCAATGTTGCAAAACGGGCCGCCGCATGTGCCACGTAATACGGCGGCCCCAAGCCAACCGGCACGGGCAGAGTTGCACCAACACCCGCCCCGGTCGGAAGAATGTCAGGTCAGAAGCTCTCCCCAGCTTCGATCCGATATTGCTGGCCCTTGTCGATCATCGCGACCAAGCGGATGATGCAGCCATCACCGCGATCCCAATTCCACGGGAAGAATGCGAAAGTGCAGCGTTTTCCCGTAACCGCGTCCAGATCGCCGCCAACGTTTTCAATTCCCAAAATACCATTCTTAAACAGTATGTTATGGACCGGCTCCCAATCCGGGAAGTCATCTTTCCAATCCCGACCACCGGACCATTCCTTATATTCTTCTGCAAGATGGGGCAGCAGCGGGCCGTTGCGCTGCGGTCCAATAGCGGTGGCCAGCGGATGGTCATTGGCCTGGGTGTCATGTCCGACAACCTTAATGCCCTTCTTGACCATCCATTCCCCGGCCGAGGCAACAAACCCCGGGCAATAAGCAAAGTAATCGCCGTCTTCGTAATCGTGATGCCAGCCTGTGTTGACGATCAACACATCGCCCGGGCGGATCGCGTGGCCACAGGCTTTTTCCAAATCCTCACCGGTGATTGGCTCCCATTTCTTTTTCGGCAACGACACGACCAAACCGCTGCCGAAGAAATGCGGCAAAGGCACTTCATCGATAAATGGCGTTCCCGCCACCACATGCGCTGGGGCGTCAATATGGGTGGTGGCATGCATCGTTGTGGTGATGCGTTGGCTTAGCACACCGGATTTGGCCATATAGTGGATCCGCTCAATTTGCGTGTCCTGAAAATACGGCCAGTTCGGGTTTTGATACCCGAAACGGTGGCTCAGATTGTAAAATTCGATACCCATCGAGTTTGAGGTGTTTTCCTCAAATTCGATCCCGCGGATCTTTATCATGATGTCCTCCCTGACACGCGGCTCCTTTGCGGCGCGATCTGCGTCTCGGTCATAACCGATACCACCTGACGGTATGGCTGTATCGTAATGCAGTCAACAAATTTCCACTATGCGGTTTTATTGTATCACATAGTGGGCTACAACCGTGGGATTGCCGTGCTGAAAAAGGCTAAGGAAAATGCCAGATATCTCTGATAAACAACATGGTATCAAGGTGATACGCCGTGCCGCGGCGGTTTTAAGGGTGATCCGTGATGCGCCGGGCGGGCTGAGCCTGGGGCAAATCGCGATGAAGTTGGATTTACCACGTTCCACGGTGCAGCGACTCATTCGCGCCCTGCAATCCGAAGGGATGGTCGCCTGGTCCTCTATCAATGGTGGTATCGTATTGGGCCCAGAGATGCGCGCCCTGGCCGAGGCATCGCGCTATGACATCGTGGCAGAGCTGCGGATCGTTTTACAAGACCTTGCCCATTCCACGGCGGAAACCGTTGATCTGTCCGTTTTGCGCGAAGATGGAATGATCTTGCTGGACCAGATCCCCGGCCCGCATCGGTTGCGCACAGTGACCCCGATCGGAGAGGTCTTTCCGCTGACACGCAGCGCCAATGGTCGTGCGGCGCTGGCCTTGTTGGATGAACATATGTTGCTGCGTCTGCTGCGCGCCTCTGGTCAATTGACCCGGCCCGGTCAGGTGCAGCGTCTATTTGCAGAACTGCGCGACACCCGTGCCAGCGGCATTGCCCATGATCTGGACGATCACACAGATGGGATCTGCGCCGTTGGGATCGCGTTTCGCGACCGGCATGGCGATGTCTATTCGATTTCCGTGCCGGTGCCCCGGTCGCGCTATGACCGGTTGCGCCCCGTTGTCGAACGTGAATTGCTGTTAGCGCGCGCAACTGTTGAACGGCTGCTGAATTCCACTAAACACAATTAAGACGAACCGGGAGGCGGCACGATGAATGATATGGTCAAGGATGACAGCAAAGGCGGCATTCAGGTAATCGCCCGCGCGGCGACGATCTTGCGGGTGCTGCGCAATGCTCAGGGCGGGATGAGCCTTGGCCAGATCGCAGAGGCTGCGCAATTGCCGCGTTCCACCGTGCAGCGGATCGTGGGCGCCTTGCAAGAAGAGCGGATGGTGATTTCCGCGATGCAGGGTGGCGGATTGCGGATCGGACCAGAAATGCAAAGCTTTGCCGAGGCAGCGCGCTATAATATTGTTGAAAGCTGCCGTCTGCTGTTGACGGAGCTGACACAAGATACCAATGAAACTGCGGATTTATCAGTGCTACGCGGGGCCGGGATGATTTTTCTGGATCAGGTGCCGGGCACCCATCGGCTGCGCACCGTGTCCTCGGTCGGGGAGGTATTTCCACTGACCACCACTGCGAATGGCAAGGCCTGCCTTGCCTTGCTGCCATCTGATCGCGCCCTAGCATTGATTCAGGCGGAATGGGCGCGGCGCGGTCAATCCCACGATCTGGAATCGCTTCTGTCGGAATTGTCAGATATTCGCGAAACCGGGCTGGCATATGATCGCGAAGACCATACCGAAGGGATCGCGGCCATCGGCATCGGCTTTCGCGACTGGACCGGTGATCTGCATGCAATTTCCGTACCGATCCCGGTCACACGGTTTGACGAACGCCGCAGCGCCGTCGAGCAGGCCCTGCGGCGCACTTCCATTGCGGTTCAGCGCATGATGGATCGTTAAGGATTCAGGCGGCGTTTGGCGGTGACGGTCACGAAGTCGATCAGATCATCGCCAAAGCTGTGATCTTGCGTTCCCAGATGCTCTACCAGTGAAATATGATTGTGCCCCATCGCCGTTGCGATGATGGGGGGATGCCCGCGCACCTCCATCATTTGTGTGATCAACGCAGCACTTTGGCGTTCGACCAGAGGCAGGTCATATTCCCCGATCCCCAGAAAGATAGGCATGTCCGAAACAGCCAGATGCGCCATAGCAGAGGCCGACTGCAGCTGATCCGACGGAAAATACAATGCATCGCGGGCGGGATCCAGCGGGTGGTCGGTCAGATCCAGCGCCGGAGGCGACAGCAGGGCTGCGCCGATCACCCCGAAATCATGCGCTCTGTTGGGATCAAATACCCAATCCGCGACATGCGCAGACCCGGCCGAGTTCCCCATCAAAACGATCCGATACCGATCGCTCCGGTGCAAATCGGGGTTGGCCGCGATCCAATCCAGCACGGCCTGCTGATCCTCAATCCCCGATGGCCACACCGCATCAGGGGCCAATCGATAATTCCATGTGATCGCGGTCATCCCCTGATCGGCCAGCCAACGGCCAATATGTGCGACGTCGGATTTATCGCCCCGCACAAAGCCGCCACCATGAGCGAACACCACAATCGGTGCACCCGGCGGGCCACGGAATACATCCAACCGATGGCGCGCATCCGCACCATAGCTTTGATCGGCCAGATCCGGCACGGCGCTTGTATGAAGCGGTTTATACAGCGCGACTGTCGCGCCGATGGTTTGCCGGTCAAACTGTTGGCCGATTTCGTCCAGCGCCTTGCGCAGATTATCAGGCGGCGCGGCAAAGGCATCACCCCCGATCAGCGCCAGACATAACGCCCAAAGAACCGCTGTGATCATAGTGCAAGCTCGCGTAATTTAAGCAGGCTGCGGGCGTTCTTATGACAGATCAAATCACGTTCTTCTGCGGACAGCGGCGCGGCCTCGATCCAATCGCCGGCCTCTTCGGGGCGTTCAAACGGGTAATCCACTGCGAACATCACCCGGTCCGCACCCATCATATCCACCGCACAGCGCAGCGGCGCATCGGCGCACATGCCTGATGTGGTGACAGAGATATTGCGCCTAAAATACTCTGATGGTGGCAATTTCAACCGCATATCGCCGCGGTTACTGATCTCCCATCGACTGTCCAGGCGCCACATCAGATAGGGCAGCGTTTCGCCCAGGTGGCCAAGGATCAGTTGCGCATTGGGATAGCGATCGAACGTGCCTGCAAACAGCAATCGCAAAGCATGGGTTGCGGTTTCCACGGTCCATGACCACACCGGGCCAAACAGCTCTGGGTGATCGGCATACATATGCACGCGCTCTGGCGGATTATTGGGATGAATATAAACCGGCACGGCCAAATCCGATACACGCTCCCAAAATGGCGCAAAGCGATCATCATCCAGATAGGTGCCGCCGGTCTGGCCATTGATCATCGCGCCTTGCATACCCAGATCGCGCACGCAGCGTTCCAACTCATCTGCGGCGGCACGCGGGTCTTGCATCGCCAAATGCGCGAACCCTCCGTAGCGCGGCTGATCTTGTATCTTTTGTGCCAGGAAATCATTCACCTGCGCCGCGCGTTTTACAGCCACAGCAACCTGTTTTTCCGCCTGCACGCCGGGGCCGGCCAAAGACAGGACCGAGGTTTCGACGCCAATCTTATCCATCGCGGCAATACGGCGATCCCCAAAATCCGCCAGAGCCTCTTTCGCCTTACCGAATAAAGCAGGTGAAATATTGGTGGCCGTTGTCCCAAAATATTCGACAAAATCAGGATGCATGAAATGTTCTTCAAGGGCAATTTTCGGTGTCATGACGGACTCCTTTGATATGGAAATAAGGTCAATACAGGGCTGTTGGCAGCCACAATGCGATTTGCGGCGCAAGGAACAGCGCGATGATCAAGATGAACGGAGCCAATAGGAACGGCACAATACCGCGATAGATCTCGATCAGTTTGAAATCAGGGAATTGCGCCTGAATAACGAATATATTCATTCCAACAGGCGGGCTGATCAGCCCGATTTCGACGACAATTACCACGATGACGCCAAACCAGACCGGGTCAAACCCGAAGCCAGTGACAACGGGCAAAAAGACCGGAACGGTGATCAGCACCATGCCAATCCCTTCCAAAAAGCAGCCCAGAATCAGATACAGCACCAAGATCAGCGCCATCACCATAATCGGGCCCAGCCCGATTTCGGTGGCCGTGGCGATCAACATATCGGGCAACCGCGTCTGCACCACGAAATTGGCCAACATTGTCGCGCCGATGATGATCAAAAACAACATAGCAGAGGTCACAGCAGTTGAACGCAGCGCAAGGCCCAGCCCCGCGCGGGTCAGCCGTTTGGTGATAAACCCCAACACGATGGCGCCAAAAGAACCAATCGCTGCGGCCTCGTTTGGGCTGAAGATACCGCTGTAAATCCCACCGATCGTTACGCCGAACAGCAGCAGGAACTGCCACGGCCCGATCAGGGCGCGTGCGCGTTGGCCCAAGCTGGCCGCGGGATCCGCCGGTACACGGCCTTGGCTGCGCGCCGCCACGACCAGCGCCACGATGATATAGAACATCGCCAACAAAATGCCGGGCACGAAGGCTGCGGCAAAGAGTTTGCGCAAGGACTGCTCTGCAATCGCGGAGTAGATCACCAAAATGATTGACGGCGGGATCAAGATGCCCAGCGTGCCACCCGCCGCAATGGACGCGGTGGAGAACCCATCCGCATAGCCTGCCTTGCGCATTTCAGGGATGGAAATCCGGGTCATTGTTGCTGCGGTGGCAACCGAGGACCCGCAGACCGTGCCAAAGGCGCCAGACGCGCCGATACTGGCAATCGCCAAACCGCCGCGCAGCCCGGAAAAGATCGTCCTGGCGGCCTGGAACAGCTCGGCTGACAGACGAGAGGAAGTGGCGACCTCCCCCATCAAAATGAACAGCGGAACAACGGACAGGTTGTAATTTGTGACCTGATCGAACGGGGCAGAGGCCGCCAATAGTTTGGCAGCGAACGGCCCAGAAAGGATGAAATTGCCGCCAATGCCACATAATGTCAGCGCCAGCCACACTGGCATGCGCAAGATCATCAGCACGAACATGATACCCAGTAAAGTCAGGCCAAGGGATGCGTCGGTCATTCGCCGCTCTCCTCCAGCGCGGCATGGCCCGGCAATGGTGCAAATATCGCGGCCAATGCCGCCAAGACCGCGCCCGTCATACCAATTACCGCGATCACCCAGACGATCCAAAGCGGTAGACCCAGCTCTAATGAGCGATCACCATACAGTCTGGCTTCGGTCAGCGGGCCAAGCATTGCCGCAACAATCCCAGCCAAGGCCACAACGCCAACCAATGACCAGATGCGTGCCAGCCCCCGCGCCCCACGCGCCGGAACAACCATATCAATCAGATCAATCACTACGGCCTGGTTGGACAAAATCACATGACCCACTGCAAACAGCGCAGAAATGCACAGCAAAATCCCAACGATATCATAGGTTCCACGTATCGGCGCACCCATGGCAGTGCGCATGATGACATCCGCGACAATCACCAGCATCATGCATAACAGCGCCCCTTGCGAGATCAGCAAGAACAGATCGGTAATCCGTCGCGCCAAATTCAAAAATCCAATGCGCATCATGGCCTCCCCTACCAGAGTGCGATGCTGCGCCGGGTGTTCCCGGCACAGCATTTATTTTACATAGGCATCATAGAATGCACGGGCAGGTTGGCCCTTTGCCTGTGCGGCGTCGATCTGCGCATCGATGATCGGCGTCACCAGCGTTTTCATCTGGGCTTGTTGCGCATCGTTCATGCTGACGATCGTGACCTTATTGGCATCAACAAGATAGCTACGGCCCTTCTGTTCGTTTGCGTCCCATTGCGCACCGAATGCAGCGGCCCGCTCTGGGCCTGTTGTCTCAACCACAGCAGCCTGTTGTTCCGGGGTCAGCCCGTCAAAACTGCGCTGGTTCATCACAAACGCAAATGTCACAGAGGCCAGCCCCGGCTCCAGGCTGTAATTCAGCTCTGGCCCCAGATCGAAGGCCATCACCGCCTCATATGGGAATAGCGCACCATCAACGATGCCTTTGGCCAGGGATTCAGCGGTTTCGGCAGGGGGCACCGGCATCGGGACGGCACCCATTTTATCAAGCACCTGCTGAAAGACCTCTCCGGCGTAGCGCATTCTTTGACCTTTCAACGCGGCCAGATCGGTGGGATCTGTCTTGGCCAGGTTGATCTTCAACGGCGGTGTCACCCCCATCCACAAGATTTTGGTCCGGGGATGTTCGCCTGCCAGTTCCGGCGCAAGCTCGGTAAAACGGCGCGATGTGATGGCGCTGCTGTCACCCGCTGCCGGGTGGCTGAACGGCGCCCCCGCAAGCGAGCTGAGCGGGAAACGTCCCGGCGTTGCCGAATGCAAGATGATCGCCGCATCCACCGCCCCCGATGACACAAGATCAAACTGGCGGTTCACCGGCCCAAGCTGCCCGGCAGGATAGACCTCAACGCGCAGCTCCCCATTGGTAGCCGCGCTCAGATCCGCGCCCCATTGGGTGACAGCTTCGGTGAAAGTATGTTTTGGCGGTAAGTAACTGGACACTTTTAGAACGGTCTCTGCCTGTGCCGCAGATATAGTAAGATAGGCCGCACAAAGGCCGCCGATTAGCATTTTCATGATTCTGATCCTCCCAAACCGGGCCTCCACTCCCGATACCACTATATGGTGCACCTGTATCGCAGGGCGGTCAAGCGTTTTAGGCTGAATTCGACGGCAAAGCCGCACATGCGACCATCGCTGGCAGGCTGCGATGCCGCCAATCAGAACTGCTGATCAAACTGTAACATAGGCTGGACCGTGGCTGCCCCACTTCTGTGCAGGAGGCTGGGGTCAGATCCGCAGTTTTTTGAAAATGGCTTCGGGAATGGCACAGATGATGGTCATCACCAACCACCACACCCGCCGGACATAGATCACGTTGCGCCCTTTTTGGACGGCGGAAAAAATCGCCTCTCCCAGCTCTGACGGGGCGGCGGTTAATTTTTCTGGCAGGTCCAACCCATCGGTCATCCGCGTTGCCACAAAACCCGGCTTGACCGTGATCACATGCACACCAGTGCCCGTTAACCGATTGCGAAGGCCTGATAAAAACGCGCTGAACCCCGCCTTGGCCGCGCCATAAATATAGTTGGTCGCCCGGCCCCGATCCCCCGCAACCGAGGAAATGCCAACAATGGTTCCGCGTCCTCGGGTTTCAAACCGGTTCGCAATAGCGCCCAGCACCAAGGCCGGGCCTTCAAAATTGGACCGCATATCAAGGCTGGCAAGATCGGGTTCTTGCTCGCTGCGGCCCTGTTCATTCATCGTGCCAACGGCGCAGACCACAACGATCGGCAGCTCGGGCAAGCTATCCAGAAACGGTTCAATTCCGGCGCTGTCCAGCACATCGAATTCATGCAATGTCACGCCCACATTGCTGCGCAGTTCCAAATCCCGGCGATGATCTTCAAAGCCCTGCGCATCGCGCAGCGCCAACTGGATCGCATGCCCGGCCTGCGCAAAGCGCCGCGCAACGGCAAAGCCAATGTCAGACCGCGCGCCCAAAATCAAAACGGCTTCTTTGCTCATGATCGAAATCCTTGTGCAGAAATGGGTTACAGTTTCAGCCGCGCAGATTGCGCAGAGCTGAAAACTCCGGCCTCGCCCTGTGCCAAACGGGTATCGGCAAACCCTTTCGCGCGCCCGTCCGTCTCACGCAGGCGCTGTGCGCTAAGCACCGCATCCTTGGCCAGATAGAACCGGCCACCATGATCCGCGACAATCGGCTCCAATCGTGTCAACAGCGCCAGACAGGCCGGTGTGGCAGGAAAATCCAGCGCCAATGTATAGCCCTCGGTCGGGAAAGAGAACGCGCTGTCTTGTGCGCCAAACCGTTTCAGCACCGCCAGAAAAGACCCCTGCCCCGCAGCGGAAATTTCACTTAGCAAAGCCCGCATCCCATCTGCAGAACGATCAAGCGGCAATACACATTGGAATTGCACAAAGCCTTTGCGGCCATAAATTCGGTTCCAGCCCAAAACCGCGTCCAGCGGGTAGAAATAGCTTTCCCAATCAACAAAGCTGTTCGTTTTACGTCTGCTTTTCCAATAGTATAGCGCGTTGAACGCCTTTACTGACCACCGGTTCAACGCGCACATCGGAAAGGTCATGCGAATGGCCTTGCGCGGTTTGGGCGGCAACTGCAGCGGGCGGCGGCGCAAATTGGCAGGCAGTTGCGCCAGTGTCGCGTGTTCGCCCAGCATCACCAAGGATCGCCCCAGCGCCGCGCCTTTGGCCAAACAATCGATCCACGCGACAGAGTAGGTTGCATCGGGATTATCCTCAAACGCTGCCATGGCCGCATCCAGATTTGGCGCGTCAATGGTATGCTGATGGATCCAGCCGGTTTCCACTCGGGTCAAACGGATGCACAGCTGTAAGATCACACCGGTCAGCCCCATCCCGCCCAGCGTGCGGTCAAACAGGTCTGGTGTCTTGTCAGGGGTCACACGGACGGTGCTGCCATCAGGGCGCATCAGGTCCAGCCACACGACACAGCTGCGAAACGACCCGTCGATATGATGATTTTTACCATGCACATCTGCCGCTGCCATCCCGCCCAGCGTGACAAACCGGGTGCCCGGTGTCACCATAGGGAACCAACCGCGCGGCAAAAAGGCCGAGATCACATCAGCCAACAGCACCCCGGCCTGCGCCTGTAACACGCCCGTCTGAGCGTCAAAATGGATCATCTGATCCATCGCGCACATCGACACCGTGCCTGTCGGTGCCAGCGCAGCATCGCCATAGGCGCGGCCATTTCCGCGCGCGATCACCGGCGCCTCCGCCCCTGCTTGCGTAACCAAATCGCGCAGCGCATGCGCGTCACGCGGGTGATGCAGCGTGCACTCCACCTGCGGATACCGACCCCAACCCGATAATTTCATATGCCTGCCACCCGATTATAGCCCACTTCACCCCGGGGCCTTGCGCAGATCTTAGCCCCAATCAAGCCGCACGACAATCTGCCCGCCTCCTGCCGGACCCGAACCGTGGCCGGCGCACATCGCGCCTTAACAGATCGTCATGGCGCGCGGCAGATCTGACAGCGGCTCGCACCCGGTTTCCGTGACGATCACCGTTTCCGACGCCCCTACCGTATAGGCGCCAAAACTGCGCAATGTCGCTGGCAGATGGAACACCATCCCGGGTTCCAACAGGCGGTCTTGGTCGGAAAACAGCGAAAGGATCGCGCCCTCTCCCCAGTCAGGCGCAAAGGCCGCGCCCATCGAATAGCCTATCCTTTTACGAAACGCGTCCCCCTGCCCTGCCGCATCAATGACAGCGAGTGCCGCGTTATGCGGATCGGCGCAGCGGTTGCCAGGTTTGATCACAGCCAATGCCGCCTCCAACGCCTTTTGGGCCACATCCATCATCCGGGCCGCCTCCTGTGGCACATCCCCCACCCAAACCGAACGCATCAAGGCCGCATGATAGCGGTCATGGCTGGCTGCCAGTTCCAAAAACACCCCATCGCCGGGCTGCAAGACCCGCCTGCGCCATGTCGCATGCGGCACGCCACTGCGCGGCCCGGAGGATACCAAAGGCTCCATTGCCATGGCTTCGGAGCCTGCACGAATTGCCGCCGCCATCATCGCGGCGGCAATGTCATTTTCACTGACGCCCACGCCACAGGCCATGATCCCGGCCTCAAGCCCGGCCTGAGCATAGCCCGCCGCCCGTCGGATGGCCGCCAACTCACGCGTGGATTTCACCGCGCGCAGCGGTTCCACCATGCCGGAGCCATCCACGATCGTCACCGCCAGCGCGGCTTCTAACGCCGCCATCTGCACCGCGCTGACAAACCAGCCCGCACGTTCCAGCGCAACGCAGGCCAGCCCTAAATCGGCCACCAGCTGCCCCAGCGCCTGCGCTGGGTCCTGCCCATCGCCATAGGTGCGAATGTCGTCCAACCATGTGGAATTAACCGCGCCGGTATGTTCCAACGTGCGCAGCAGCAAAACCGGCTCACCCCGGGCCGGGATCACCAATGCCTGAAACGCAAAATACCCGGCTGTCTGGCGCCCGCAGGCCCAAAAAATATTCTCTGGTCCCAGCAAGATAAGCGCCTGCGCGCCGCTCTGCGCCAATCGGGCCCGTAAACGCGCCTGACGATCGGCAAATTCATCAGGTGGAAACACCGCATCGCGGCCCTGAAGGGCGCGCAGCCCTGTCATGTCAATTGGCATGCTTATAACTTTCGTGGTCGATATCAACGCGTCAGCCAGTTTAGAAACCGCTGCCGGATATTGGTGAAATGCGCAACCATCGCTGCTTGTGCAGTGTCGGGCTCTTGCGCCTCAATTGCATCAAGCACGGCCAGATGTTCACGCGCCTGCTGTGCAAAATTATCATGTGTTCGGGTGATTGTGCAGCGCCGCGCGGTTGCGCGTTGTTCGGCAATAATCCCGGGCAAAACCCGCAGTTGCGCGGCGTCAATCACCGCAATATGAAACGCATCATCAGCGGCCCAAAACGCATCGAATGTGGTGCTTAGGCCATCAGCATATCGACGCATCACCGCGCCATGTTCCGCCAAGGCAAAAGTCAGCCCAAAGCGGGCGGCACGGGCGGCTGCCGCCGATTCCAGCACCATGCGCAGTTGAATGATCTCCATCAGTTGCTCGACCGAGACGGGGCGCACATGCAGCGCGCCATTGCCCAGCCGATCCACCACGCCCTCCCGCTCCAGTCGCGACAGGGCGGAGCGCAGCGGCGTGCGCGAAATCTGCATGGCCTGAGACAAGCCGCGTTCTGACAAGACCGTATCAGACCGGATGCGGCCTTCTAGAATATCTTGCTTGATTTGCGTATAGGCTTTTTGCGACAGGGTTTCATTCATGTGCGGCCTCACCGGCCTCATGGCCTACCGCCGCCAATATCGCCAAGGTGGCCTGAACCAGATCTTCCGGGTTCATTCCCTCTTGCGGACAATGGCTGCCATCCCAATTGCGGATAAACACCAGCACCGACTCCCAGCCGTTGGCGGCAAAGGCAGCCGCGTCATGCCCACCGCCCGACACCATGCGCCGCGGGGCATGGCCCAGCAAATCCGCACCTTTTGCAACGAAATCTTGCATCGCCGTGGATAGGGTGGCGGGCTGGCTGCGGCTTTGGGCCCCAAGGTCGAAACGGATACCGGGGCGCGCGGCTTCGATCCGCGCAATTTCTTGCATCAAGGCCCCATTGGCACGTTCCAGCACCGCCACGGTGTCTGAACGCATATCAAGGCAAAATTCCAGTTGTCCGGGTACTTTGGCCATTGCATGCACCGCTGTGGCCGCATCGACGCGCCCGAAGGTGACGGCCAGATCATCGCCCTGCGCCAAGATCCCTGCCCAATGTTGGTCCATCGCCATCGCCAGATCCGCGAAAGCCATCACCGCATCGGCCCGGCTGGGGCGCGGCGCGCCGCCCGAATGCGCCCAAACCCCGTGGATTGTCGCGGCACGATAGCGCAGCCCACCGCGGATGCCGCGCACAATCGCATAGCTTTCGTCCGCCTCATGCAGCACCGGTCCCTGTTCAATATGGCATTCGATAAACCTCGCCGGGGCGGGTGGTGGCGATTGCAAGACCCCCTCGGGGTCAAATCCGGCCTCACGCATGTGATCGGCAAGGCTGCGCCCTGTGTCGCTGCGCTTGGCCGCCATCTCATCACGGGTCACTTGCCCCAGAAACGATCGCGATCCGACATAGGATACCGGAAACCAGACGCTTTCTTCCGCCCGTGTTACGGTGATAATAACATCGCTTTGGGGGGTGATGCCTTGTGCACGCAACCCTGCGACCAGCGCCAGCGCCGCTGCGACACCCGCTTGCCCGTCATAGGCACCGCCCTGCGCCACCGTGTCCAGATGCGACCCAATATAGATTGGCACTGCCTTGGGATTACGCCCTGCCATCTTGGCGAATAAATTGCCTGCGTTGTCACGGCTGACCTGCAATCCCATCGCCAGCGCGCGCCGCTCAACGATAGAATGCGCAGCCGATTCCAAATCGCTGTAGGAAGGTCGGGTCCAGCCCGGTCCGGGCAGGGACAGCGCGTTGACCTCGGTCAGGAAACTGGTGATCGTGTCACGCAGGATATCAAGTGTCGTGCTCATACCGTGGCTCCGCCCCATGCATCGGGATTAAGCGCGGTCGGTGGTATCTGGCCCGCCAACGCGGTGACCACATGGCCCGCCGCCCCCTGCGCCACTTTGCGCAATGCGTCTTCGGTGGTTGCCCCCAGATGCGGGGTGAAGATCACGTTGGCACACGCGCCCAGCGGACCCGTCGGCGCATCCGCGCCATAAACATCCAGCGCAGCCCCACCAAGACGACCCGATATCAGCGCCTGTGCCAAGGCCGCTTCGTCCACCAGACCTTCACGGGCGACGTTGACCAAGATTGCGCCGGGCTTCATCTGCGCCAGCGTCGTGGCGTTGATCATATGCCGGGTTTGGGGCCGCATCGGCGTGTGCAGTGACACAAAATCGGCCTGTGCCAGCCCTTCGTTCAGGGTCGCTACGCGTGCAAATGCGCCTGTGTCGGGTGCATTGGGGGAGTAGACCAGCACATGCATTCCAAAGGCTGCATCCAGCATCCGACCGACATCGCGGCCAATAGCCCCCCAGCCAACGATCAGTGCGGTTTTCCCCGACAGTTCCACAAAACTTGCGGAATCGCGAAAGCCTGGCCGCCCGCTGCGTTCGGCCGTGTCGCCAGCGACCACACCGCGCGCTGCAGCAATCGCCAGGCCGACCGAAAGCTCTGCGACTGAACGTGCATTGACGCCGGGCGTATTGGCCACCATCACGCCACGTTCATTCGCCGCAGCCTTATCCACCGCATTATGACCGGTACCATGCACAACCACCACGCGCAGCTTATCTGCCACCGCAAAAGCGTTAGCCGACAGGCCCGCATCGCGGGTGATCACCGCGTCGCAACCGGGGATCTGCGCCGCGACCTGCGCCATATCGGGCGACAGCGCCATCACCGGCTCAATGCCATTGGCACGCAGCAAGGCATGGCCTGCCGCATGGATCGGCTGAACAATCAAACATTTCATCGTATATTTCCCTTTGTCAGCAGATCACCGACGCAGTCCAGAACCGCATCGCGGGCATTGCATAAATGCTGTGTCATCAGGGCTTTCGCCCCCTCCCCATCCCCGCGCCGGATCGCGGCGAGGATCTGCAAATGCTCGTCGCAGCCAGCCAGAAACCGGTCGGGCACCTGAGAATGGTCAAAGATGCAGGTGCGTTGGCGTAGATCCGAAATGACGGCGGCGATAGTGGAATTTCCACCCGCCTGCGCCATTAGATCATGAAATTTCGTATCCACTTGCCATTGCTGCGATTCATCCACCGGAGACCGGGCCATCAGCACCTGAATATCTGCCTCTAACGCGTCCAGAACCGTATCTGGCGTGCCAACGGCCGCGGCGGCCCCAGCCGGTTCCAGCTCTAACCGCAGAAAGAAAATCTCTTCGAATTCAGGCAATTGTAGTTGCCGAACGCGTAAAAACCGTCCCTCAAGGGCGGCAAGCCCTTCGCTTTCAATCCGTTTAAGCGCCTCGCGGACAGGGGTGCGCGACATGCCCAAAACCTTGCCCAACGAGGCCTCCCCCAGCGTATCGCCCGATTTCAATCGCCCGTCGAAAATCATCTGAATGATCGCGCTATGGGCTTCGCGTGCCAGCGTCTTCATACCCTGCCCCCACTGCCCCCAATTACCGTATCTGAGGCGTTCTCCAGATTGTTAAGAACACTGCGCAGATGGCGACAATGGGCCAGCCACAGATCCTCTGCCATGTCGCGCGAGACCGTGGCAAAATGGAACTGCGCCCCAGATGGCAATTGCGCCAGACGGCCCAGATCGGCCCCAATCACGGTTGCGATTTTCGGATAGCCACCTGTCGTTTGGCTTTCTGCCATCAAGATCAGCGGATTTCCCGATCCCGGCACCTGCACAGAGCCCGGAACGGAACCGTCCGAGACGATGTCATGCCCGCCGCTAGCCGGCAATTGCACCCCGCCCAGCACCATCGCCATACGGTCGCGCTGCGCAGTCACGGTGAAGGGCTGGGCGGTCAATTGGTCCAAAACATCCGGGCTGAACCTGTCGTCTTGCGGGCCCAATACAACGCGAATAGGGCCACGCGCCATCGGCGTGGCCGCGCGCAGCGGATAGATGATGCGCCGGCACCTGGCGTCCGGCGCGGGCCCGATCGGCAATATATCGCCAGCCTGCAAACTGCGCCCGAAATACCCTCCCAGACCCGAACGTAGATGCGTCGCCCGCGCGCCCAGAACAGGGGGCGTCGTAATCGCGCCTGCAACTGCGATATAGCCCCATGTGGCATCGCGCAACTGCCCAATGCAAAGCACAGATCCCGCCGCCAGATGATAGCCCTGCCCCGGCTGCACCGGCTGGCCGTTCACCGTAACATCGCAAGTGCCGCCCGTGACCGCGATCCGGGCATCTTGCAACATTTCCATCTGACCACCGTGGCCTGCGAATTCCAGCGCGGCGGCATCCGCGTCATTGCCGACCAGCACATTGGCCAATGCATGCGCACCCGCATCCATCGGCCCCGCCGCCGAAACACCATAGCCGCGCAGGCCCGTACGACCGCCATCTTGCACCGTGACCATCAGACCCGGCGACACGATCCGCAACCCGGTCATGACATCACCGTTGGCGCAATCAACGGATCCCCATTGGCAGCGCGTGCCGCCAGCTGCGCGCCCTCATCAGCAGTGATCTGGGCAAACCGCAGCCTGTCACCTGCCGCCAATAGAAACGGCTGCGCCCGCTTGGGATCAAACAGTTTTACCGGCGTCCAACCGATAAAACGCCAGCCCGACGGCCCGGCGACAGAGTTGATATTGGCCTGCTGTCCACCGATCCCCACCGCACCTTCAGGGATCAATTGCCGTGGCTTTGCCAAACGCGGCGTGTGCAGCGGCTGCGGCAACCCGCCCAAATAGGCAAACCCCGGTGCAAATCCAATCATATAGACCCGATATTGCGCGCTAAGATGCAGATCAATCACCTGCTGCACGGGCATCCCTTTCATGTCCGCAAGGTCTTGCAGGTCTTGACCCACCGCGCCGCCATAGCAAATTGGCACACGCCATTCCCGACCGGCCGCCGCGACATCGCCTAGGCCCGCGATACGGGTGGCAAGCGCACGCTCCAACGCCGCGCCGCGGATATTGTGTGGATCATAGCGCAGAAGAAGTGAGCGATATGTCGGGGTGATCTCGGTCACGCCAGCGATCGGATAATCCGCCAAATCCGCCGCAAGCGCGATAACGCGGTCATTGATCTGCGGATCAATCGCTGTGCCGAATTCAACCGTCAGGGTCTGATCGCCACTGGGCAGGAAGCTGTAAGGAAAGCGCATATCAAGTCCGGGTTTTCAGGTCAGTCACGGCCGGCTGGCCAGCATATCGGGAACGACACTGACGATCCCCGGATACAGTGCAATTAGCAAGACAAACGCCGCCATAATGGCAAAGAACGGCGCGGTGGCGCGGGTGACACGGCCCATACTGTCACCCGTCAGCCGTTGAATCACCGTCAGGTTAAACCCAACCGGCGGCGAGATCTGCGCCATCTCCACCACAATCACGATGAAAATACCAAACCACACTTTGTCATAGCCTGCAGCCACCACCAGCGGCAATGTGATCGGCAAAGTCATGACGATGATGCCCAGACCCTCCATGACCATGCCAAGGATGATATAAAACACAAGCAACACCGCGATCAGCATCAGCGGCGGCATGCCCCAGCTTTGGATCTCGGCGGCGATGAACCGGGGCAGACCCAAATAGCCGATGGCCGTCGACAGGACCATTGCCCCCACCATGATCAGCCCGATCATCGCGCAGCTTTCCGCCGCCTGTCGCGCGGCTTGCACCAAACCCGGCAGCGAAAGCTTACGCTGCGCAAAGCCGATCACCACCGCGCCCAAAACGCCCACCGCCGCCGCTTCGGTCGGGGAGGCGATCCCGCCATACATCGACCCGATCACGGCAAAAATCAGCAATAGCAATGGCCCCAGATCCTTTAACGCGACCAGCTTTTCCCATAGGGTTGTGGGCGGCGGTGCCTCACCCACCTGTTCGGGATGCATCAACGCACGGATCCCGATATAGCCCATATAGCCCAACGCAAGCAGCGCACCGGGCAAAATCCCAGCCATAAACAACCGCAGCACAGATTCTTCGGCCATCACACCATAGATGATCATAATGGTCGAAGGCGGAATCAAGAACCCCAATGTGCCCGACCCAGCCAAAGAGCCAATGACCAGATTGCGGTCATAACCACGCTTTAACAGCTCTGACGCGGTGATCCGGCCCACGGTGACGGTCGTGGCCGCCGATGATCCGCAAACAGAGGCAAATAACGTGCAACCCAGCACATTGATATGGCACAATCGGCCCGGCACGCGGCGCAGCCATGGCGACAGACCTGTGAAAAGGGCCTCGGAAATTTTGGTGCGAAACAGCACTTCGGCCATTAGGATGAACAAGGGAAGGGCCAACAGCTCGGTCGAGGACAAGACATTCCACGCCTGCTGCGCCAGAAGTTTCAAGAAGGGCATTTGCGGGCGGAATAGCTCTAACAGGCCACCTGCCGTGCCCAGCAACCCAAGCCCGATCCAAACGCCGGACCCCAACAGCAGCACCATCAGCCCCAGCAGGGCAAGCAGCGTTTTGGTCATTGGTGAAATCCTTCTCTCGTCAGCGCAACGGCTGGAATTATTCTAGGCCGATGCCGGTCGACAGGGTCTCGCCGCGCATCAAACGCAGCAATTGCGCGACACATTGGGCGCATAGAACCACCGCACCAAAAGCGACCAACGATTGCGGATAGACCAACGGCGTGCGCATCACCGTGGAAGAGGTCGACCCACGCATCGCTGACAGCCACGTCATATCAATCAACGCCCAAGCCAACACGGCACAGCACATAATCGCCACCGCACAGGCGGCAATTTCAACACCATGCGCAATGCGTGGCGGCATTTTTTCCAGCGCGGCGGTGACACGCACATGCGCCCCAGATTTTAACGCGCTGGCAGAGCCAAGCATAAAGCTGGCCCCCATCAGATAGGCCGAATAATCCCATGAAAACCCAAGCGACGCACCAAACAGATTGCGCGATGTTACCTCGGCCAGGATCAGCACAAAGATCCCCAACAGGCACAACCCCGCGATCAGATTGCCAAAGGCCGTGATCCGGTCAACCGGCGCAATGAAATAGCGGAAACGATCTGGGTGATGTGACAAATGCCGCTCCTATTGGTGGGGATTTGGTGCCGGCATCCCGCTTTAGGGGAGGGTGGGATGCCGGCGGCAGCCCCGTTTTCACCGGGCCGCATGACGTTGAGCGGCAGCGTTAGTTACGAACCGCAAGGTAATCGTCAATGTAGGGGGCGGCCTCTGGCACGCGCTCTTTGAACGCGTCCCACAGCGGTTTGGCTTTTTCCAACAAGGCCGCTTGCAGTTCTGGCGATGGCGCGGTGACGGTCATGCCATTTTCTTCCAAAATCGCGATTTTCTTGGCGTCTTCCTCAGCAGAGTTCTTCCAGAACTGGCCTTCCAGCTGATGTGCCGTGGCTTCAATTGCCGCCTGATCTTCTGCGGACAGCGCATTCCACGCGTCAAGATTGACCGTGACAATATTGGACGAGGCCTGCCAGTTGAAGCTGTTCATGTAATCCATGAACTCCCAAAACGCACCATCGACACCGGAGGAGGAGGATGTGGTCACGCCCTTGATCGTGCCCGCTGCAAGCGAGGGGATGACCTCCCCCCATGGCATTTGCAATGGCGCAGCGCCCAAGGCCTTGAAGAACGCATCGCCATTGGCATCGACCACACGAATGGTGAGCCCAGCCAGATCTTCAATCGTGTTGATCTGATTGGGGGAATATACTGCCTGACCAGGCCATGGCACCATGTACAACAGCTTTTGGTTCATGCTTTCCGCGATCTCTTCGATCTTGGGGCGATAGAATTTATGCAGCAAAGCCAGATCGGGTAATGTCGGCGCAAGATAGGGCAGCGTTTCCACGCCAAGCGCGGGGTTTTCACCGACTTGCTGGCTCATCAAAATATCTGCGATTGGCACCAACCCATCACGCACGGCCGCCATGCCCTCTGGCCCTTTGATGCCCAACGCGCCGCCCGAATGCACGGTGATGTTGACCTCTCCATCCGTGGCCTCTTTGACCGCATCGGCAAAGGTCATCGCATTTTGCGTGTGGAAATTCCCTTCTGGCCAGACCACCGACATATCCCAGGTGGTTTCCGCCAGCGCAGCTGTACCCACAGTAGAGGCCAAAATCCCGGCCAGAACAAATTTACGTCCCTGAAGCATTGTCTATCCCTGTTATCGACTGTTTTTATGGCCACGAAACGCGGCTTGAGATTTCAGTATACCGCCTGTATTCCGCCGAGAAGACGACAGGCCCGAACTTTGATCGCAAAGCGCAAGGTGACTATTAAATGGGCGAAAATTATGCGCTTTGCGCAAATTACCCGCGATAGGAGATACTATGACCCGGACACTCGATCTGAATTGCGACATGGGCGAAAGCTTTGGCGCCTATACAGTTGGCGATGATGCGGCGATGCTGGAACTGGTCAGCACGGCCAATATCGCCTGCGGCTTTCATGCTGGCGATCCGGTGGTGATGCGCCGCACGATCGAACTTGCGCGCAAAAATGGTGTGGCGGTGGGGGCGCATCCTTCATTTGCCGATCTTTATGGGTTTGGACGGCGACGGATCAGCGGCGAAAACCCTGCGGATTTGGAAACCCAGCTGATTTATCAGATCATCGCGATGCGCGGTATGTGTGATCTGGCAGGCCATCCGATGACCCATGTGAAAACCCATGGCGCCCTGGGCAATATGGCGGCGGTGGATGCCGATCTGGCGGCACTATGTGTGCGGGCAGTTGCGGCGGTGGATCCCGCCTTGGTCTATGTCTCATTGCCCTATTCGCAAACCTACGCCGCAGCAGAAAAGGCTGGCCTGCGCGTGGCGTGCGAAATCTATGCCGATCGCACCTATACTGACCAAGGCGAGCTGACACCGCGCAGCCAAGACGGTGCCGTCATCCACGATCCCACACAAAGCCTGGATCAGGTGCTGGAGATGGTGGTGAACGGGGTGATCCCAACCACGGGGGGACAAAAATTGCCGGTGGAACCTGCAACGCTATGCGTGCATGGCGATACGCCCGGCGCGGTCACAATGGCGCGCACATTGCGCAAAGCGCTGACCGAAAACAGCGTGACCATCGCGGCCTTCGCCTGATCAAACCCGTGCACCCTGCCCTGCGCGGCCTTTGCCAGCGCCTGGCAGGGTGCATCCGGCCTAGCCCGAGGCGTGGCGCGAATCAAACAGCGATGTCCAACGCGCCTTGGGCCTGTTTGGGCCTCAAACCCGTCGAAATGCGTCATTTCTTCACGCCAGCACGGCGGCGGCCCGCCGCCCCATGGCCCCAATGCCTGTGCCATCGTCAGATTATGCGGATTGTTTTGCGCGATAGAAAGATGCTCAGGATCTTCTCACTGTCTTCATCCAGTGTGTATTTGGACAGTCGACGATGTCGGCGGTGCCACCTGACTTCCGAATATGCGCGCGGGCAATATGGATGTCGTCCGCATGGGCGACACGCATCCCGATGCATTCAGCTGTGCCCGCCTTGGCCGTGTTTAGCATCAATACAATGCTGTGATGGCAAGATCACATCAGGGATCTGGCCTTTCCAAATGTCGCAAAATTGCGCGGCGCAGCCGTAGACAAATTATTATACCCCTCTGCGATAACCTGCTCAGCATTGGCCCTTGTCACATGTGGATGAGCGCAGCCGCCTTTGCCTTGGCTAGAATGTCACGCTTGGCAGCGACCATATCGGGATGTTCATATTGTCGTGGACAGCCAGGTTGCTGTGACAGATCCCCCTCTCCCACCATGATCGCGCCCAAGACCCGGCACCTGTAAAATCTCATCCAAATCTTCAATTGCCTCTACGCTTTCGATCATCATGATTGCCATTATCTCCCCTTCGGGAACCAAGGGCTCAACATCGGCACGGACGTAGTATTCCGGCACGCTTAAACCCCAATAGCGCAAGGCGACTTTGGGCGCATCGCCGCGACTGCCATTTAGGGGCATAATTGGGGCCCGTTTTGGCCCGCGCATAACGACACGCCGCCACCGCGTTCAGCGCCTGCTGATGGCCATATGTTTACGGTCTTTGGCGGCTGTCTTACCGGTTGCAGAGCCGCCAGATAGGGGGCCTTGGCGGCCGTGAAGGCCGCGTAAGGATTGGCCGCTAAATCAGGGTGGCGTTCCAGAAACTCCCCCTTGATCGCCAAACAACTGTGGATCGGAAACACCCCGTCCTTGGCAAAAACCTGCGCATCCAACGTGGTCGGGTCATCGAACAGATCGCGCCGGTTGTCATGGAATACGCCCGCACGCCAATGAAATCGCGCGTCGCACCCGGAACAGGGATCGCACCGGACTTGATCGCTACCGGGGCTGCGCGCGTCTGCGCCCCAAAGCGAGGACTGACATGCCAACATCCAGCCGCTGGGCCATCTTTGGTAACAAAGGATATCCAAGTTTTCTGGCTGCACTGTTTTTCAACGGGCTGTCTGTGCAAATCCAAACGGTTTCTGTGGGCTGGCAGCTGTATGATCTGACCCGTGATCCGATGGATTTGGCATGGGTTGGCCTGTCACAATTCATGCCTGCCTTGCTGCTCGTCTGAATCACAGGATCGGCTAGCGGGCCGGCTCCCAAGGCGCGAGCTGATGCGAATATGTTTGACAGTGATGGCTGGGATCTCATTGGCGTTTTTGATGCTGACGCGCACGAATGTGCTGTCACCGGGATATGTATTTGCGCTTATGGCGTTATTTGGCACGACACGGGCATTTTATCACCCGGTGCGGAAATCCTTGGCCCCCAATATCGTTGCGCCCCAGCATCTGCCCGGCGCGTTGGCGCTGCACGGTGCTGCGTGCAAAGTTTAGAGGATCGTCGGTCCGGTTCTTGGGGGTGTCTTATACGGTATTCCGCCGCAGACGGCCTATGCTGTGGCTGTCCGCGTTGTCGCTGACCGCTTTGGGCGGGACGGACATGATCAGCGTGGTGATCCGATCTTCGCTGGTACAGCTGAACACACCCGACCAGTTGCGCGGCCGTGTCAGCGCAGCCAACATATTGTTCATCGGCGCCTCGAATGAGCTGGGCACATTTCGCGCGGGCAGTATGGCGGCCATTCTTGGCCCGGTGATTGCTGTCGTGGGGGGCGGGGTCACTGCCCTATTGGTCCGCGTGGCATGGATGCGACTTTTCCCAGGACTGATCCGCGCAGACAAATTGGATCAATCCTAAATCACCGCGCAAATAGCTATACGTGCCGCATAATATCCAATTGGCCCGTCATGCCACGCGCATTTCACCATTGTGCGAAGTTAATTTTCGAGATTTCAGAAAATATCAAATTCCTTCACTGCAGGGTCCATTCCCGAGCTGGAGCGCTGCGTCAACGAGCTGGGATTTGTCGCCTTCAATCTTAACCCCGATCCCCGGCGACGGCCATTGGATTGATCCTTTCGTGACTGATCGATCATGGTATCCGCTATATGAGAAATTGATCGAATTGGACGTACCCGCGATGATCCATTTTTTCGGATCGTGCAATCCGAATTTCCATGGCACGGGCGCGCATTAGATCAATGGGGACACCACGGTATTCATGCAATTTCTGCTGTCGGATCTGTTCAAGGACCTGCCGCAATTGCGCATGGTCATCCCCAATGGCAGCGGGGCAGTTCCTTACCACTGGGGTCGCTATCGTGGCTTGGCACAGGATCCGGGCCGTCCCCAGCTGGCCGAAGCCCTGATGGAGAATGCCTTCTTCTACACTTGTGTCTATCATCAACCCGGCGTTACGTTGCTGAATGAGGTGATCCCGATAAAGAATATCCTGTTTGGGTCAGAAATGGTCGGCGCCGTGCGCTTTGTCGATCCGGAAACGGGCCCCTATTTCGATGATACTCGCCGCTATATTGAGGCGCTGGCCCTGTCACCCGAGGCTCGTCGCGCGATTTTTGAAGGCAAGGGCCGGCGGGTTTATCCAAGTCTGGACGCCCTGCTAAAGGCAATGGAGACCGCAGCATGAACATGACACGCACCGCCGCACAGATCCTTGTAGATCAGTTGGTGATACAAGGTGTGAACCGCGTTTTCTGCGTCCCCGGCGAAAGCTTTCTGGCGGTATTGGACGCGCTGTATGACAGTGGAATTCAGATCGTAACCTGCCGTCACGAAGGCGGTGCCGCGATGATGGCAGAAGCCTATGGTAAGCTAACTCGCCGCCCCGGCGTCCTGTTTTGTTCGCGGGGTCCGGGGGCAACCAATGCGTCATCAGGGCTGCATGTGGCCATTCAGGATTCAACGCCGATGATTATGTTTATCGGACAAAATCCGCGCCATGTGATGACCCGCGAAGGATTCCAGGAGGTCGACTACCGTCTGATGTTCGCCACGCAGGCCAAAGCGGTTTTGCAGTTGGAAGACGCAGCACGCACCGCAGAATATGTCACGCGCGCGTTTCAGCTTGCGATTTCGGGCCGCCCTGGCCCTGTCGTGATCCCACTGCCCGAAGATATGCTGGCAGATCATGCCACCTGCATGGATGGCAAACCTGCCGTCGCCCCGCAATCGGGTCCGACCCCTACCGCGGTGACGCAGGTGCGCGATGCCATCGCACGCGCCCGGCAACCCATTGTCATGCTTGGCGGCTCAGGCTGGACCCAAGAGGCCGTGGCCGCGTTTCGCAGCTTTGCCGAAGCCAGCAATCTGCCCGTTTGCGCCAGTTTCCGTCGGCAGGATTTGCTGGACAACACCAGCCCAAGCTATATCGGGGAGATTGGATTGGGCGTGAATCCCAAACTGGCCGCGCGGGTGAAAAATGCAGACTTGCTGTTGGTTATCGGCGCACGTTTAGGCGAGATCGGCACAAATGGCTACACGATCATGCAGGCCCCCTGCCCCGCGCAGCGTTTGATCCATATCTACCCGGCGGGCGATGATATCGGTCATGTCTATCAGCCCGATATGGCCGTTGTGTCAAACCCGGCTGAATTCGTTCACAGCCTGGTCGCGAATGGTCCTGTCAGCGGAACATGGGCCGGGTATCGCAAAGCGGCTCGCATGGAATTTGAGGATTGGACCGCCCCGCGCACTAGCCCCGGCAGCATTCAAATGTGCGAAATCATGGGCTGGATTGATACCCACCTTCCCGCAGATACGATTTATACCAATGGTGCGGGTAATTTCAGCGTCTGGCTGCACAGGTTCCATCGCTACCGCTACTTTGGCACGCAGGTAGCCCCGATCTGTGGCTCTATGGGATATGGTGTGCCCGCTGCACTGGCAGCGGCCTTTGCAAAGCCGCAGTCGACCGTGATTTGCATCGCCGGCGATGGCGATTTTCAAATGACGGGAACGGAATTGGCCACCGCCGCAGCACATGGTTTGAAAATTCGTATCCTGATCTTGAACAACGGAATGCTGGGCACCATCCGCATGCATCAAGAACGCCATTACCCCGGCCGAGTATCAGCCACAGATCTATCAGCCGGCAATCCCGATTTTACTGCCTTTTCGAAGGCCTATGGGGCCTATGCCGAGCGTGTTGAAACCACACAGGATTTTGCCGCTGCCTTCGGTCGCGCCGATGCCCATAACGGCCCGGCAGTGTTAGAGATCATGATCGACCCAGAGGCATTGACCCCGGCACTGACATTGACCCAAACGCGTGAACAGGCATTGAGTTTCGGCTGATAGGCAAATTGAATAACACATTATAACGCGTTACGATTTGCCTCAATCCCGTAAGGCGTGGCGTTGATCGGATCGTCATAGCCTGCACTCTCCCGGCTTTGAACCAACATCCTCCAGACCTCTTCTACAATATCGGGGCGTTGATCACATAGCGCATTGGGCACCACCAGATAGTGATTGGGTGGCACCAAGTGATTGCGGTCATACCTTGCCAATGCGGCGGCATGCGCGTCCGGGATCAGGGGTTAATCGGTGGAACCATTGGCATAGCGATGCGCCTGCAAACACGTTCCTACTGCGATTTCAGAAATATCGAATTTTCTCTGCCGTAACATATCCTTGAACCCAGCATGAGAATTTTTCAGCCTTGCGAATTTAAAGGACACATGATCCGACACAATCCTTACCTTCGGAAAGAGCGCCAACGCCTGCGGCCTCCATCGCCTGAAATTATTTCCGAAAGGGATCCGAAAGAGAAAGTAGCGTTCCCCCTGACCAATCCGAACGGATTCCGCAGATTGGCGCATCAGGATATCGCGCGGTATCGGGCGAAACTATATGCGGGTGAACATCAATAACAAGGTCTGACATGGCCGACGTCCCTATGCTGTGTTGCGTGGCTTGTTCCCCAGACACCTGCATCAGGCAGGTGTAGCGCCTGACCAGGATGCCCGCGGAACAGTTTCAACAGCAAATTAAGGACCGCCCTCTTTACGGAAACGGTGCCGGCGTAAAATCGAACGACCCACGAAACAGCTATGATACGGCAGGTTTCGCTGCGAATATCAGGTGCTGTAACGGGTTAATGCTGCACGCCGACACCGGTCAGCCTTTTGTCAAAAGGGCCGAGAGCTCCTCCATAATATCATCAATGGCATCCTCATTCACGCCCTGCCCGGATATAAGAATGCTCCATCCGTCCTTGTCCGGCTGACTTTGCAAACTGATACCGTTTGGCAACTGCCGCGTTTCGCGCACAGTTTGCGGCTTGGCCTCGCCCGGCTTTTTGGGGCGTCCGCCGCGCGCACCTGTTTTATCTGCGAGATCAAGCCCGTCGATCACACGCAACATGCTTTCGGCTTCTTGTGCAGCGCTTTGCGGTTGGCCATGTTCCAGCGCCGCACGCAGCTTGCTCTCCCCCCCCACACGCAATGCACTTGCGACCTTCAAGCCATCACGTTCTTTCAGTTGCTCTGGGTATTTCAGCATATCGCCCAGCTCTTCAAAGATCAGCGCAAAGGAACGAATCTTGGACCGTTTCCCTTTGGAGGCCACTGGGAACAACGCTTCAACAGCCGCTTCGACCGAACCGAACGCACCTTGTTGACTGGCAATCACGGCAATCCGGCCCCGTTCAAAATGGCTAAGGTTGGCGCGCACTTCGTTTTCTTCGACCATCGCTGCGAAACTGCCACCGATCGTGGCCGCGTCACGACGCACCGCACGGATGCGGCTATGTTCGGGACGTCCCGTCAGCTCATATAATGTCTGCATAGCGCGGAACCGCCGATAGCCGGACAACAGGCCATATTTCGGCCCGCCTGTGGCACTGTCCAGTGGATAGACCTCGATCGGCAGTCGCAGCCCGTTCGCCGCGATCGACATCTGCAGCTCTTGCATCTCTTCGGGGTCAAGGATGACACGGTCCCGCACCAGCGAATCTGCATCAATCTCAGCCAGCGGGATTTCCGCCATGACCAGCCCACGGTCGGTCAGGTCACGAAAGGCTTCTGCTTCGTTTCGGTCACGCGCCGAACGCTCCCGGTCGGCGGCACTGCGCGGGTCCAACTCGCTTGCGGTTTCGGCAACCACCTGAGCAATTGGCGCGGACCCGAATATACCGCTGCTATCCACCGTGGTTTCGCGGCGAAACTCTTCTTCGATACGGCTCAGATCTTCTGCACTCGGTGCGATCAATTTCCGGCGCTTTGCCATTATTCATCCTCCTGCCGGTCACCGGCCTGAGCTTCCGCCTCGGCCAATTTCATATCCCGCCACCACGTACCTTGGATCACTTCCTTCACCTCGGCCCAGGTGCGGTCAAAGGTCTCACGTCCCCGGATATAGGTGTCGCGGTTAAAATCACGATAGTCGGTTTCATAAATGCCCGACACTTGCTCGCCAGCCTGCCCGACCATCGCCGTCACTTCCTGCCGATATGTGGTCATGAAATCCCCGAAATAGGCCTGCACCACATTTGCCAGATCAGTTTGCTGCGCCGCATCAAACCGCGTGACAATCGCGCGCACCGCGTCCCATTGAAAGCCGATCTCTGGCAGCCCCTCAGCCCGGCGCATGCGGTTTTCGCCCTCCTCGATGGAGGCGAATGTCGAATAGATCATATCAAAGAAACGTCCGGTGGAATCAAATTCCAAAAACGACGCCCCTAAAGGCACCAACAAAATATCCGACGCAGCCAAAGCATTGATCGTCAGATAGCCAAGAGCAGGCGGCGTATCCAGGAAGACCACATCATAATCGTCAAGCAACCCACCGTCATTCAGCGCATTAGAAAGTGCATCCCACAACGGCCAACTGCGTAACTGCATGCGCCAAACAGGCACCTGAAACTCCGCCCAATACAGGTTTAGCTGCGCCCCGATCAGATCAATGTTGGGCCAATGTGTTTTCTGAACGAGGTTTCGCGGCGAAACCCCCAGGGCCTCGGTCAAGGTTTCGTCCAGCGGGAAGGGCGCCTGACCACCCGCCTCACGCACACGGTTTTCGGCCTGCAAAGCCATCGCGTAATCACGCGCCAGCAATGGGAAGGCCGTTTCCCATTCATCAGACACTGTTCCGCCCATAACGGAGGTCATAGAGCCTTGGCTGTCCAGATCAATAACCAAAACGCGGTAACCATCTAATGCGGCGGACATTGCCAGATGTGCCGCTGTTGTTGTCTTACCGACCCCGCCCTTAAAATTCGCAACCGCAACCACTTTCGCTGGCAACCCCTCAGGCCGCCACGGCTTGTATTGTCGGTTCTGCGCGCCTTCTTCTGCGAAATGCTCACGCAGTAGTAAGATTTCATCCAAGGTGAACCACTTGGAACCGCCATCACCGGTGCCCTGCGGCAGCTCTGGATTGGCCTTTAACACGCGACGCAGATGTGCAGGGGCCACCGGGATCAGATAGCGGCAAATTTCCCATGTTGAAAACTTGCGCAACCGCTTTTTACCATCGGGCGCATAGCCACGCCGTGCCAAGTCATCTCGCCCCCGCGATGCAAACGCTGCGGCACGTGCAAAACGGGCCGTGTCGATGGTGCCATTGAGCTTTGCTGCCGCCTCTTCAGGGTCTATGTTGAAATAAGGTGGTATGTCGGGCTTACTGCCTGAACCGGGTTTGCTCGCCATGAAGCCTCCGCATGTTCGCGATTAATTGCGATATCGCGTCAACTATCGCACATCCGGGGGGCAATGGGAATTGGCTTTCCGCCTAGGCTATAAACCAGATTAAATACCGAAAAAACGACAACGATGTTTAGTTTTAGTTTAGGTTATTTAGAGTCTTTATGTTCCATTTTATCACCATAAATCATGGACATATCATGCCTTAGGCACCCGTATTCAGGGTTTTAGGTGCCCGGTTGCGGGTTCATAGGTGCCTGACTTCGGTCGCCAAGGAACCGATTCTCGGTCGGGCAGGGGCTGATCGTGTCTATTTCGCCTATAAATAGGGGTTTGCGTGGCGGCTAAGGGCAGCCATAGCGAATCATGGAGTCAATATTCACGCGAACGCGAGGTGGTGATCCCGCAACCGGGTACCTTTCCCGTTTGGTACGGACCTTGGGTGTCCGTTTGCGGGATCGGCCTAAGGTGCCATAAGGCGTGTTGCCTTTGGGTACCTAACGCGCTTTAACTAGCCTAAAGCAGAATCGCATAAAGAATGCGTGCCATATATAGACTGATTGGGCCCAAAAGTGACAGGCAGAATGCAAGACGCAGATGACATTCCCAAGGATCAGCTAACAGGATCATTGCGACGCGGCGCGGTGAAGAAACATGTCGCGGCAATCCATGTGTCGGGAAAATTGACATTGTTACAACGCAAGCTGTCGAATGTGCTGTTGCTAAATGCCTATGACACGCTGATCAGCCAGCAGGTTCACCAGATTGACGCGCGCACGCTGTGCTTGATGATCGGCTATAACTCCAATGACATGGATACGCTGAAACAGTCCTTGCGCGGTTTGGCAGAAACGGTGGCCGAATGGGACATGTTGGACACGGACGGCAAACAGGAATGGGGTGTCAGTTCGTTGCTCAGTTACGCCAAGTTGAAGGGTGGCATTTGCGAATATGCCTATTCCCCTGCGCTGGCGGAAAAGCTGAACGATCCGAAAGTCTTTTCGCTGATCAACCTGAATATACAGCGCCGCTTTACCAGCGGCCATGCGCTTGCGCTGTATGAAAATTGCTATCGCTTTGTGCGCACGGGATCGACCGGGTGGTGGTCGTTAGAGCTGTTTCGCCGGCTGATGGGGGTGGCGGACAGTGAGTATTACGAGGTGTTCAAGCACCTCAACGCCAAGATCATTAAGCCGGCGGTGACAGAGGTGAACAAAACCTCCAACATCACGGTGACGCCGGAATTCAAGAAGATGGGCCGTTCGGTGACTGAAATTCGGTTTCGTATTGCGGAGAACCCGCAGCTTGCGATTCTGGATCTGGACGATGGGGAGGGGCTGCGGCGTTCTCCTATCTATGCACGGCTTGTGGCGTTGGGGGTCAGTGACCGATTGGCGCGGCAATGGCTGGGAGAGCATGGCGAGGATTTCGTGCGCCAAAAGCTTGATTATGTCGCGGGGCAGGGGGGGGTGAAAAACGCCATCGGGTATCTGAGCGCCGCGCTAAAGCAAGATTACGGCGAAACGGGGGAAGAGGTTTCGCGGCGAAACCCGACAGCGCCCGCCGATCCGAACTTGTCCGCGCGTGTGCGGCAATTGGCGATTGTGCGGGATTTGGCGGCCGCCCGCACACCGACGCAACGCGATGCCGATAAACGGCTGTTTAAGTCGCGGCTGGAAGGTGCGCTGCGCGATGATTTTGAAAAGCATGGGTGGATGTCAGCTTTGAATGCCGGTGCCATCGCAGAATTCTGGCAGGATCTGGCACCAGATGCGTTTGAAGATTAACACAAGGCTGGGTGTATAAAGCGCGCCGCCTTTAGGCCACTTGGCCCGGGCGGCGATCGTATTTTGTGTGGCGTGAATTATTGCACCATATATCCACGCACTGTTTCTGGCACATCATCGGCGGCGGAGTAGCACCCGTCGATCAGGGCTTGCACCTCATCAGCGCTGATCTTGACCACAGGTGTTTTCAGCTCGGCTTTCTTCCGTGAGATAGCTCCGGGGTTATCCAATGTTGCCCAAAAGAAAACCAGGTGTGGTGCCATCTTTGGTTTCGACTTTGGTCAATTGGGATGCGGCGACAAGCCCGGCAGCGCCCGGCTTGTTCACCACCACAACAACGGGTTGACCGGGATGTTCTTTTGAAGCTCTGTCACGAAGGCGCGGGCGATTGTATCGGCAAACCCGCCAGCGGCTGCACCGACCACCATTGTGACCGTTTGCCGGTATAAAATTCTTCTGGAGTGTGGGCGATCGCGGTGATGACCCGCAGTGCCGTGGTGAGCGTAACGTGGGCACGGGCCTAAACCGAGGGGACGAAGCCAGGGCAGGGATCCAATGGCCCAACATTGCATCGGGCCAGGGAACAGGGATGAGCGTCGCAAAGAATATTGCGCTGCGTCCAACCTCCGTCCAAACGGCATTTCCATCATCAGCGGTCAAATCCATATGCACACCAGGATAGGGGCATAGGATTCTAACACACCGCGTCCGTAAAATAGTAAGTAGATCCGGCTCAGACCACCGCAAAGTAGGAAGGTGCCCGACACGATGACCAGGCCGGTCCGCGCCCCAAAGCCCCAGCTTTGCGCCTGTATAAACATCCACCCGCCAATCCCAAGAAAGACAACATATAACAGGTCTTCGGGTTTTATGGAAAACCGACCGCGGGGAAGTATGGCCCGTAGGCCGCGTGCGCGAACTTCGGCTACCAAGGGGCGGATCAAAAAATAAAATAAATTAAAAACAATATGATAGACACATGCTGGCTGAGCAAACCGAACCCATATATCTGGATTGAAATTGCCACATACCGTTCAATTAGAACGCCCAGAACCAGCCCGAGGATGAGCGGTGGACGCGGCCAGGACAGACGTTTCATCTCCCATCCCAAAAGGCCAAAGAACATAAGCGAATAGAAACCTCCCTATGCGCCGGACCCTTGGAACGCGCCGATGAGGGCCAATACAGTGATGCCGGGGAGCACCAGCGTATAGCGCAGCGTGGACATCCGGGTGAATTTCCCCGATCGCGCGAAACACAGGCTGGCACCGAAATATTGGCCAAGGCGATGGGCCACACCAATGTATAAGTGACTGACAGGTTTGTGGTCAAAAGCTCGCGGCCGGGCACAAACCCGTGCACTATCAGCGCGCCCAGCAAAGTCGCTTGCGCCGCAGAGCCCGGCACACCGTTCCATAGGTATAGGACATCACCCGCCCAACGCACGGTGCCAGTTTGATTGTCGATACCGATCATCGCAACCAAAATTCCGAAACAGGCGGCAACAACGCCGCGCAGCGGGGCGCTGCCCGACAGCGCAGAAACCATCGCAATCCCGAACACGGTCATCGCCAATAGTTCTGGCGTGCCAATAGACAGAACAAAAGGCCGGATAAGCGGAACGGACAATGCCACAACGAATGCGCCAAAAATACTGTCGATGACAGAGGTAGTGACCCCCGCGCTTAGCGCGCGTCCGGCTTCGCCGCGTTTGGTCATGGGAAGCCCGCCCAACACCGTCGCCGGTGATACCGCCGTGCCCGGCACCCCAAATAATACCGGCGGAATGGTATCAGGTGTGGGACGTCACCGAATGCATACCCAGTAACATCGCCAAGGGGGTAGACGGCACCAATAATGCGAAACCCGCTATGCCGCCGATTCTGTGCAATAGTCGATGGACAGACCGACCAAGGCGTCGAAAACCAAAAGCATGATGCGCTGGAACTGCATCAGATTGGCCATCGCAACCTCGGCAGCATCCAGCCAGCATACAGCCCAGATCGAAAAATTCCATCAGTGCCACCCTACGGTGAACATGCTTGCGGGCCTGTTGTTGTCACGCATATTGATTCTGTCATGTCGCGCCGCCCCCCTTAACGTCTGCCGATTCCTCGGTCCGGGCGCGGCACGGTTGACCCGTGTCGCTCTATTTTCGATGCCCGGTCATGGCACCGGGACACAAATCGAAATCACTTGAATAGTCATAAGAATTCAGAAAATCCTGTGAAACGGGGAAGAGGGGGCCGGGCACTGGCATCGGCCATGCACCGTGATTTCTCAGCCATGGCGTGGTGGACCCGTGCCGTGAATAGGGCGCTGATACCGCTGCATCAACGCCCTGTCGCGGTGGATAGGATCCGCGCTATGATTACAAGAAGCGGCCTGTTTCGCTCCGGCATGGCTTCGCAGGGCTTGCACGGGGTATGAACATGAGTTGCTCCTTCGACAAATGCGATGGATTTATCCGTGCTTGCGGCATGGTCATAGATCATTTCCGCCGCGATATATTCCCATCCTGCCGTCATTCCCCTTGCAAGCATTGGCACCGTGATACCTTCGGCATTGCCAATCGGTGTGGTGACAGAGGAGTGCCAGTCCACCCCAAAGATAAAATTCTCGCCATAGGCGCAGTCATCGTCTACCCGCACCGCAAAAGCCCCAAGATAGCGTTTGACGATCGATTTCATAGTTCCGTCAATCCATTCATGTGTCCGCATGTGGGATCCGCATTCAACCACGTGTGGTGGGCACGATCATCGTTTCAACTGTCCCATCGGGATGGACAAACGGATGCGGTTTGCCCGTCTTGCCCAAGGTCGTCAGATCCTCGGAAAACAGTATATTGTTGAATCGGGTGAACATTCCGCTGGGGACATAGAATGGCTCATCATCCGCACACAGCCCGTGACCGGCACCGATTAGATTATTGCGGTGCAGTAAAGTTTCAATGATCCGGTTGCTGTGCGCGGCTACCGCCTTTTGAAAACGGCCGACGAAAGACGCGGGATAGATTGTCGTGCCGCTGCCGACATAACCATTGTCAGGGTTATACGGATCAAGTGCGGGGGTCAAAAACCATGCCGGTCGCTTCATTTGCTACGTCGGGGTCAAGGCTGAACAGGGCCATCACGCTCATACCTTAATTGGGGTCAAGCCACATCACGCCGTCCGCAGGGGGAAGACAGGTCATCGGCTGCGCATCGCATGTGATCGAAAGGGCTTCGCTTTGGCAGGCGGCAGGGCGATTTTTCGCAATATTCTGATAGGCTGAGAACAACTCTGAGCCACCGCTATGACCCATCAAGATGACGGTGTCACTATCATCGCGGCCACGCAGATAGGCCACGCCTTTGCCGGCCTCACTGATGGCTTGATAGATGTCGATATCGAAGTTGCGCCCGGTTTTTCTGGTGAAGTTATTCGGGCAAAGCGCGCTGTAGTCACGCTGTGATAGTTCGGTGCAGCCGGTGTGGCTTAGGTAGTCGCCGCCTGAATGCCTTAACATGACCGCGATGCGGGCTTTCAGGCTGAGTTGGTCCGGTTGATACAGAGCGCCCGGAACCCCGATTGCCATATGGACGAAGCTTTGCGTTATACTGTCATGTGCGAATGCCATATCTTCGCTGATCACTGCGCCGCCAAAAAGGCTTGCAGCTGCAATCGTCATGCCGCGCCGTTTAAGTGTTTCTGATACAGTCACGTGGTCCTCCCAAGGGGCGCAAGTTTCCTTAGATCGCCGGCACTGCACCCTTATTCCGTCAGTTCCCAGGCGACGCAGAGCGGCGTAATTTCCTTCAAAGGAAGTGATGTCCAAGCCATAGGTTTCCCGCCTGATTGCGCGAAAATTTCGGCGCACCGCTGCAGCCGGCTTTGTAAGTGGGCGTTCTTCAGCTTGCGGTCAGGAACGATTTGGTTCCCACAATCGGGTGATTTGATATGTTCATAAACGCACATCAAGCGGATATAATTTGCCCTTTAAGGTGTGGTCGCACAGGTCCATATGTCTCTCATCGAAGCGACACGCAGACGACCACAGTTGAAGATCAACGGCCGAACGAAAGCTGCGCCTCGCTCTAACTTATGGAGACTTACGATGCGTATTACACCTATTGCCCTCGCCCTGACCGCCGCCCTTGCAGGGGGTGCAGCCACTGCTCAGACATTCTCGCCAGCCCAAATTCAGCTGTCGACCCAGGCCGGCGTAGAGCCAGGCACCTATACCGTTGGTCAGCTGAACGCGATCATCCACGCAGAGCGTAACTCGGACGCCGATTCAGCCGATCCCGCCCAGCTGGAACGTGCCTTTGTGTTGGAAAATGCAGGCGTTGAAACCGCTACGGCCGGTGACGCCCAGCTTGCTGCGCAGGCGAATGTTCCAGCAGGCGTCTATACCACTGGCCAGCTGCAAGAGCTGATCAAAGCCGGTCGCAACAACACCGACCCAGCCGCAAAACAGCGCCTGATCGATGCTTATGCGAAAGAGGCAACGACAAACAATGCTGGTTTGGCCCAATTGGCCGCCCGCGCGGGGATCAACCCCAACGGCAAATCACCAGCACAGATCGCGGCAGCCTATGTTCAGGCCACCAACGATCTGGATGATTAATCGCCTTCGTTCGGCGATTGTGGGGGCGTCCTTTCGGGGGCGCCCTTCGCGCATTTGCAGACACCGCGTTATGTGGAGTGTCATATACCTTTTGTAATTCATCGGACCAAGCGTCCATAGAATGCACAGTATTTGGGCAAATTTAGATATTTGAACACTGTTTAACCAAAACTGACTAAGCGGCTATAATAATGCCCGAATGGTCATTTTTGATCATAGCCCGCATTCTTCCAGTAACTCATTGATATTTCTTAATTATCAAATATCAATTATAAGAAATACGTATAGTTATAAAAGTAATATTTGATTTTAATTAGGTTCCTTTCCTTTCAGACCAGTGGCAACACAGTCTCAGCAGGGATCGCCGCGTGCCAGTTTCAATTGTCCTTCTTTTCACCGGCGTCGCCCTTGCTGCGGGCACTGCCATTGCCTATCTGATCGGCGCCTCTGCAATCTTAACTTTTTGGGCCGTGGATAAAGCGCAATTCATGGCCGTGCTTCCGCAGCGATTGTTCAGTCAGCTTGACAGCTTTGCCTTCCTGGCGATGCCGCTGTTCATTTTGGCGGGCGATTTGATGAATCGTGGCGGTGTGGCGAGCGCCCTGATTGACTTAAGCATGTCTGTTTTTGGCCGGCTCAAGGGTGGCTTGGGTCATGTGAATGTCGTGACGTCTGTATTTTTTGCCGGCGTGTCGGGCTCAGCGACAGCGGATGCTGCGGCTTTGGGCAATTCGCTTGTGCCGGAAATGGAACGGCGCGGTTACACCCGAGAATATGCATCGGCCATCACGGGGGCGTCATCCATCATCGGGCCGATCATTCCTCCGTCATCCATCATGATTTTTTACGGCGCTTTGATGGAGACCAATGTTACCGCCTTGTTTGCCGCGGGCATTTTGCCGGGTCTTCTGCTGGCAGCGGTGCTGATGGCGATGAATGCCTATTACGCCCATCGTGATGATCATCCGGGTGGTGATGGGCTGGATCTGCCTGCCTTCGTTCCGTCCTTTATCCGCGCGGTACCTGCGTTGATGCTGCCGCTGATCATTCTGGGGGGAACATTGTTTGGTTTCATGACCCCGGCCGAGGCCGCAGGCGTTGCCGTTCTGGCCGCGACACTGGTTGGGGTGTTATATGGTCAGCTGGGCTGGGCCGATATCGGGGCAAGCCTGATGCGCACCGGCGTTATGCTGGGCGGGCTGTTTATCCTGTTGTGCGCGATTTCGACATTTTCCTATATCGCGGCGCTGCTGCAATGGCCGCAGGCGATTCAGGGTCTTGTAGAAGGATGGGGCCTTGGCCCGCTTGGCTATTTGATGTTGATCAATGTGATCTTCTTATGTGCTGGCATGGCGATGGATGTGAAAGCCGCCGTGGCCCTGTTTGCCCCGATCTTTGTTCCGCCCGCCTTGGCGATGGGAATTGATCCGGTGCATCTGGCGATTGTCATCTGCTTCAATATTACCGCGGGCTTGTTGTCGCCGCCGCTTGGCGCGGTGCTGCTGATCCTGTCGACTGTGGTCAATCTGGATTACTGGAAACTGATCCGTGTCACGATGCCCTTCCTGGCCGCTGAATTGGTGCTGCTGGTCGTGCTCACTTATGTCCCGTCTATCTCATTGTTCTTGCCGCATGTGTTGGGGCTGAACTGACTCTCTTCCTCCTCCCTCTCCCTTTTGTCGATTTTAGGAGCCTTCCCATGAAAACCCTCTCTCTTTTGGCGATCACTGCTTTGACCCTTAGCCTGGGTGCCGCGGCACAGGCCGCTGATATTAAAATTGCCTTTAACTCCGTTGACGATCCCGAAAACAGCGGCGAGGCAACATTCGCCCATGCGTTTGCGGATGCTCTGGAAGGCACGGATTTCGATGTGGAAATCTACCCGTCCGAGACATTGGGAAAGGAAAAAGAGCGCCTAGATCAGGTCGCAACCGGGTTGCTGGAAATCAACCTATCTGCGATTTCCACACCCTATTCGATCTCTCCCGCGTTCAAGGGCGTGACCTTGCCATTCTTTTTTGACAGCAACGAACAGCTTGACGCTATCCTTAGCCAAGACGACCTGATGGAAACATTCAACGCGCCCTTATTGGAAAACGGTGTGCGCATGGTCGGGATCAATTTCATTGGCACGCCGATGGGCATTCACAATTCAAAGAAAGATGTCTCGACGGTGGCCGATCTGGCCGATCTGCGATTCCGCGCATTGAACCCGGAACAGTTGGCCCTGATGGAGGCCCTGGGGTCCAATGGCACGGTTATCGCATGGGCCGAAGTGGCGAATGCAATCCAAACCGGTGTGGCGGATGGCTACTTTAACCCGCCTAGCTCGGCCATTCGTGGTGGTCATACCAGCTTCTTGACGCATTACACACCGGCGGATCTATTTCCTTCGACCCGCGCGATTTTGATTTCCGATGATTGGTATTCCAGCTTGTCGGATGAAGAAAAGACCGAAGTGGATGGCGCGATTGATGCCGGCATCCAAGCCAATCGTGAATGGCTGGCAAATTGGACCACTGGCATTGCGCAAAAGCAGCAAGAACTGGGCGTGACCGTCACGCCGCTGGCGGAAGGGGAGCGTGAAAAGATGATGGAGATGGCGGCACCGCTATGGGCCGCTACCTTGACGGCAGATCAGCTGAAGCTTTGGGAAGATGCCAAAGCGAAAGTGGAGTAACCCTTAGCGATGGCGTCGATCAGTTCCAGTATCTTGCGGATCAGCAAATGGCTTGATCGGGTGGCAAGCGTTGTGACATGCACTGCGCTGGTCCTCCTGACTGCGGTCGTTTTGTTACAGGTTTTGGCACGGTATATCTTTAATCAACCTCCGGCATGGACAGAAGAGCTGGCCCGGTATGCGATGATTTGGGCGGGGCTGATCGGGGCCACGATGGCGTTTAAGCGGCGATTTGATCCGGCGCTTGTCAACAGCGTGCAACGTGCCCCGCATTGGGTGCAGATCTGCGCCGAGGCGGTTCGGTCTTTGGTGGTCTTGATCTATCTGATTCCGGTGCTTTTGTATTGCTTTGTCGGGCCCGGGATGAATTTGGCGCGCGGGTTTTTGCTGCGCCATTCCCACACAATGGCAGAGGCATTGCCGGTGTCGACCGTGTGGGTCGCGATTGCTGTGCCGATTATGATTGTCAGTATCCTCGTGCATCTGATCGCCCGTTGGGCGGGCGATGACACAGGAACAGCGCCCAGAACATCACCTGACTAAGCCACGCTGACAATTGGGGCGCTCCAACAGCGCCCCAATGGCGGCGAAGTGAAAGACGAAAATGACCTATGATCTGATTTTGCGTGGTGGCCATGTGTGCGACCCGCGCTCTGGTGTGAACCATGTTGCCGATATCGCCTTCGAGGGCGGTAAGATTGCCGAAGTTGCCGGGGACATTACCGGACCCGCGCTGCAAGAAGAAGATGTCACGGGGCTGCATGTTTTACCCGGCTTGATCGATTCGCATGTGCATGTGTCGGGTTGGATGGGCGGTGCGGCAGGGCACCGGATGCTGGCTTTGGCCGGTGTGACTACCGCGCTTGATATGGCGGGGCCGATCGACAGTGTGATGCAGATCGCGGCAACCACAGGCACGGGGTTAACGCTGGCATGTATTGATTATGTGCGCCCGGGTCATACTGTTGATACGACAAACCCCCTGATGCCAGAGCTGGAAGATGTTTTGGCGCGGGCGCGGGTTGCAGGTGCGGTTGGGCTAAAAATCCTTGGCGGGCATTTCCCGCTGACCACCGAGGCCTCTGGCCGGGTGATCGACCTTTGTGCTGGGGCAGGGGCCCATGTCGCGTTTCACGCAGGCACTTTGGATACACCGCAAAATTTGCATGGGCTGCGCGAAGCTTGCGATCTGGCGGCAGGGCATCCGTTGCACATGCCGCATGTGAATGCCTATGCACGCGGGTTTGAGGCACCGGCAATCTTAGAGGCGCATGAGGCGGCACAGATTTTGGCCGCCTATCCCAATATTTGGTCGGAAAGCTATCTGGCGCCGATCAATGGAAATTCTGCCAAATGTGCGAATGGCGTGCCTGAAAGCGTGGCGACCCGGCGCAATCTTATTGCGGGCGGGTATGACCCCAATCTACAGGGAATGGAGCAAGCGATCCTTGACGGTTGGGCCCATATTCACCTGTTGGAAAACGGTGTGACACGTCTTGCGACGGGGCGCGAGGCGGTGGAGGCTTGGCGCGCCGCGCAGACGGACATAGGCATGAGCTATTTCGTCAATCCGGCGGATACATCCATCAATCTTGCGCTGCTGAAACGCGACAATGGCCGGTTTGCAGTGGACGCGCTGGCCACGGATGGTGGCGGCCTTCCGCGCAATGATTTGTGCCAACGCGGTCTTGCGCTGGTGCATTTGAACGCGCTGACATTATCAGAATTCGTTTGGAAAACCGCAGCCGAGCCGGCGCGGATGATGGGGCTGTCACAGCACAAAGGGCATTTGGCGCCAGGCGCTGATGCCGATGTAACGGTGATTGATCTGGAGCGTAGAGTGCCTTGTCTAAGCTATGGTGGCGGACGGGCGATCTTGCGTTATGGCGCGGTTGTGGGGCAGGGAACCACAATGATTGTTGCGCCCGAAGGCGTGGCAGCAGCGCAGGCACTTGGGCTTGCGACCTATGTGGCGCAGCCGGGCAGCTTTCAACCGGTGCATCGCACCACGGCTGACGGGATCTAACACGTCAGCCGTAGCTACTTTCGGATCACGCTGAGAATTGGATCGCGTCAGTGCCGACCTGTGTCGGCGCCAGCCCTTGCAAGATCACATGGGTAACACCATCGACCTGCACCAATGTGGTGGTCGCGGAGGTGCCCGTCGCAAGCGTCAGCGATGCCGGGTCCACAATATCCCCGTTCAGATACAGGATATCTTCGGCCGGGTCGAAATCTGTAATCGTGATCGGATCAAACCCGTCGCCCATAACGTTGCCGATTATATCGGCGCCCGCGCCACCGCTCACGATATCCCCATCAGAGGCCACGATAGCATCATCGCCGTCACCGCCCAACAATGTGTCGGGTCCGTCTGGCGCTTCATACAAGGTCTGAACGCCGGTCAATGTCACCTGAACAGAGCTGATCGTGTCATTACCAGCGCCTCCCTCGATCAGGTCAGAACCGCGATAATCGGCTAAAACGTCGTTACCGCTGCCGCCATAGATTGTGTCATCGCCGCTGTCTTCTTCCGTGTCGTTGACGTCCCATGCGCTGCGTTCGATCACCAGATCATCTCCCGGCCCGCCGTAGATTAGGTCATCACCCGGGCCGCCAGACAAGAAATCCATGCCAGCGTCGCCGATCACCGTGTCGTCGCCGTCATTGCCATCGACAATGTCCAGCCCGTCACCGCCTTCAAGACTGTCGTCGCCGTTTTCTCCGGTCAATGTGTCATTGCCCGCCGCAGAAAACACGGTGTCGTTGCCCTCCATTCCCATGATGTAGTCGTCGTCATCGGTTCCATAGACGGCACCTTCAATGCGTTCATCATTGGGATCGGGGGCTTGGTTGTCCGTCTCATCGTCCGATAGATCAATATCATAAGAGGCGTCGGCATCGATGTCGTAGACGTTGATCTTGAAGCTTTCCAGGTCGATTGCGTCTTTGCCATCGAATTGCACAACGGGTTCGCCATCAATGCTAAAGATCGCGCCATCGTCGGTATCTTCCAGCGCAAAAATCGAATTCGCCGAGATGCCGCTGGCTGCAATTTGCAAAAATTCACTTTCGGTCTCATCATCCACCGTATCGAAATCGGTGATCGAGGCCATGTCCTCCCCCGGGGCCCAATTCAGCACAAACAGATCTTCGCCCGAGCCGCCGGTCATCGTATCGCCGCCATCGCCCCATAGCAGGTCGTCGTTGGCGCCGCCATTCAGCACATCAGAGGCGTCATCAGGGCCATCAACAGCGATCAAAACATCATCGCCATACCCGCCATCAAGCGAATCTGCGCCTTCAGTGTCCGCGATCAGATCGGCACCCAAATTGCCGCGGATTGTATCATCGCCCGCGCCGCCGGTGCCAGCATCATTGCCGTGGCCCAGATCGATATAATCATCGCCGGAGATACCATTGACGCCGAAGAAACCCTCACTCAGGGAGTCAAAGCTGTCCAGGTCACCCGTGATCAGCGCTTCGGTCGCGTCGGCATAAGTGTTGTCATCAATCGTTTCGCCAACATCATTGCCATCGCCCGCATAGATATTGTCATCCCCGGTGGTGCCGACGATGAAATCGCTTATATCAGTGCCGGTGATGGTATCGCCTGCATTCGCCTGCGCATCAGTCGATGTGTCAGGTGTGGCATCGGTTTTATCGTCGTCATCGTCATCATTGTTGAAGCTTGCGAACCCGGCAATCGCCAAGGCAGGAAGGAACATTAGCAGCAGAATAGACGACATATTTGCAAACCCGCGAAAGATTAAATACCTGTGAACAAGAGCGGTAATTGCTTACTTCAAGTCAAGTAAAATCAGTGGTTGTGATAGCTTGGGCTTAATGGCGGAAACAACCAGGCAAATTGCACCTTATTGTTTCCCGCACCGACGGATCGCTAGACACCCGCATTGTCCAAGGCACGGGTCAGCAACGGAGCGATTCGTGCCGCCCATTGCGCCTGTCCAGATGCCGTTTCGACCAGATCGCTGCGCAATTCGATCAGCACATTGGGGAGGGATTTCTGCAAGGCGTGACGGTCGATGGAATCCCCATCCAGATGGCCAATATAGGGTTCGTTATCGCCGGTGCAGATGCCATCCGCGCGCAGCAAGGCGATCAGCGGATCTGCCAGACGCCTGTCACGCGGGTCTGACAAAATACCCACCTGCCATGGTCGCGGCGCACGCCCACGCAGCTGCGGCGTAAAGCTGTGGACCGCACATATTACACGATCGTCGCGCGCACTGGCGATCTGTTCCAGCGCGTCGTGATAGGGACGGTGCAGCCGGTTCAGTCGCTGTGTCCGCTGCGCGGGCCCCGCATGCCGATTGGCGGGAATGACCGTCCCGTCATAAAGTTTCATCACCAGCGTCGGGTCATCTTCGCCCCGGTTGGGGTCAATCACCAAACGTGAAAAATTAGACGCCACCATCGGCGCATGCAACTGCCCGGCCAAGGCCCGCGACAGGCCCAATGCGCCAACATCATAGGCGATGTGACGCGCCATATCAGATGCGCAAATTCCCAAATCACCCCCATTCACCCAGTCAGGCACATGGTTCGTGGCGTGATCTACCGTCACCAGCCACCGCGACGGTGCATCTTCACTCTCAATTGAAAAAACGGGTTGGGTCATGGTTTGGTCCCGTAGAAAGGCTTATTTGTCAGGCGCTAACAGCTGTCACGTTATCTTAGTTTTTCTGCGTCAGACAGTGTTTAAGGCAGGCTTCCCCGAAGTGCCAGTTGCCCTAAGCGTTAGAATGCGCAATACCGGGGGTGGCCCACGAAAAACAAATGAAATATTCAACCGTTAGAGGACGCATGAGACGCCTTCGCAATGTAAAGATCGTGGCCACGCTAGGCCCATCTTCTTCCGACTATGACACCATCCGTAAGCTGTTCGAGGCAGGCGTAGATGTCTTTCGCCTGAACATGAGCCACGGCACACATGAAGAACAGCGCGCGCGCTATGACATCATTCGCAAGATTGAAGATGATCTGGGCCGCCCGATTGCTGTGCTTGCTGATCTGCAGGGGCCGAAATTGCGGGTCGGTGTGTTCGCCAATGGATCTGAGGATCTGACAGAGGGGGAAACCTTCCGTCTGGACCTGGATCAGGCAGAGGGGGATGCGAAACGTGTCTGCCTGCCGCACCCGGAAATTTTTGCCGCGTTGAAACCTGGCGCGCATCTTTTGGTCAATGACGGTAAAATTCGCCTGCGTGTGATCGATTGCGGTGCCGATTTCGCGAATTGCGAAGTGACGGTTGGCGGTATAATTTCTAACCGCAAAGGTGTGAATGTTCCTGATGTGGTGCTGCCGTTGGCGGCCCTGTCGGAGAAAGACAAAAAAGATCTGGAATTTGCTTGTCAGATCGGTGCCGATTGGCTTGCGCTTAGCTTCGTGCAGCGCGCCGATGACGTGATCGAGGCGCGGGCGCTGGCGCAAGGCCGGGCACAGATTTTGTCAAAAATTGAGAAACCATCGGCTGTTGATGCCTTCGACGAAATCCTTGAAGTGTCTGATGGGATCATGGTCGCGCGTGGTGATTTGGGCGTGGAACTTCCGGTGCAAAATGTGCCGCCAATCCAGAAAAAATTGGTGCGCAAATGCCGCGCGGCGGCCAAGCCAGTGATCGTTGCGACCCAGATGCTGGAATCCATGATCGAAAGCCCTATGCCCACGCGGGCAGAGGTGTCCGACGTCGCAACCGCGATTTACGAAGGTGCGGACGCGGTCATGTTGTCGGCGGAATCGGCGGCCGGCCGTTATCCGGTGGAAGCGGTGCAGACGATGAATGCCGTCGCCGAGCAGGTTGAAAGCGACAAGACCTATCTGGAGGTCATCGGCTCTAGCCGGAATTTGACGCATACACGCCAAACAATCGCCGATGGGATCGTGTCTGCCGCGCGTGAAATCGCGGAAACTACGGATATTTCTGCGATCTGTTGTTATTCCCAATCGGGGGCATCCGTGCGTCTTGTGGCCCGTGAACGGCCGCAGGTTCCAATTATTGCGTTGTCACCTATCACTAAGACATTGCGCAAAATTTGTCTGACCTGGGGCGTTCATGCCGCGCGCTGTGAAGAAGTGGGCCGGTTCAAGATGGCCGTGGTCAATGCCGCCCGCGCGGCGCGTGATATGGGCTTTGCCGATGAAACCAACCAGATCATCGTGATTGCCGGTGTCCCGTTCAACGTTCAGGGCACGACCAATATCTTGCGTGTCGCCCCTTGTGACGAGCGGCTGATTTTCCGCACCGATCCGGAATAAGCGCAGCGCCCATCTTGGGGCGCAGTTTTGTCGTGATATCTTTTGTAAAAGCGCCGGCGTCTTGTGTCGGCGCTTTTGCCATTGTGTCATTGGGCATCTGTGCGGCGCATAGCCGCGCGGATGATGCGACCGTTTTGCTAAGGCAGTTCTGGCCCCATAAAACCCATGTGACCCGCGACAATTGCCCCAACAGATCTTTCGGGAATGGCGCATGACATATGGACCAACGCGATCTGGCGCCGTAATGCGGTGGGCTGGACGCTAGGGGTAAGGTGTTGATGAGTTTGTCGCGCAGCGGAGGGACTGCCTGCCCGCGAGATGCTGGGGCGGGGCGGTTTTATGTCTGGATATATTGGGATTTGTCAGGCGTAGACCGCAGCCGGTAGCATCATCCGCGCGGCTAATGCGCCTGACATATGCGCGATCTTCCCGGCACATAGGGTCATTTCAATCATCCGTGTGTCGGGGTTCACCGCAACCAGATCAGCCCGCTGTCCGGGGACGATTGTGCCGCGGTCATGCAGACCCATGATTCTGGCAGGTGCCGTTGATATCATCGACCAAGCGTGGGGCAGATCGCAGATGGTGCGATCCACCAGTGCAAAGGCCGCCTGTGCCAGCGCGGGATAGTAGTAGTCAGATACCAGCGCATCGCATAGGCCGTGCTTGATCAGATCCTCGGCGGCGATATTGCCCGATTGGCTTCCGCGGCGCACAACATTGGGCGCGCCCATCAATACCGGCTCGCCGTGGTCATGGGCTGCTTGCGCTGCCGCGACCGAGGTTGGAAATTCACAAATCTGTGCCTGCAGTGCGCGAAACCGGGCGCGGGTGGCGGCGCAATCATCATCATGCGACCCCATCTTTACCCCGGCGGTGGCAAATTCGGCCGCGATTGCGCGAAGGGCTTGGGCCACATCTGGCTCTTGCGCCTGTGCGTCGCGCACGATTTTCAACATCTCGGGTGTGGTCAACCGATGCTGCGCCGCCCAAGAGGCAAAGCGATCAGGTGCGCTGTCATACAGCTCCACGGCCTCTGGCAAGTGGTTGTTGAATACAACATAATCCACACCGTGCCGCGCGATTGCTGCGCCCACCGCACCATGTTCAGGCACCACATGGGTCTCCAGCCGCACTTGCAGCCGCACATCGGGCAGTAATGTCTGGCGAACCGCTGACAATGCTTCCAGCAATGCTTCGGTCGCGCCGCCAGAGCGGAACCCACCTTCCCAAGACCAGCTTTGTGCGAACCATGCCGTGGTCACGCCATTCGCCGCCAGCTCTGCCGCAGCAGAGGCCAGTGCGCGCCGTTTTTCAAATGGGGCAGAGGGGCGCGGATTCAGGTGGCGTTCAAACCCATCGCCATGCAGATCAACAATGCCCGGCAGCAGCAAGTAGCCCGACAGATCAACCTCAGGGGCGGTTTGGGTCGAAATGCGCCCCTGTGCCACGGTGATAGATGTTGTGTCAAAACTCTGCGGTGTAAGAACCCTTGCGCCGGTCAGGCAAAGCGGGGCGATCTGTGTCATGGGTGATGATCCTTCTGGTGGCAAGGGGGCGTGGCTAGCGATTAGATATGACCGGTGCGTGTTGGAGTGATCACTGGCAGATGACCGGATGCTTCGGGTAATGTCACGCTCAGCTTGGCCTATTCGGGCGAAAAGGTCTGGGTGACACGGTCGCCTGTGCCGCGCCGGAGGGTGTGGCTGCCCACACCAAAACGTGCGGCCAGTTTGGCTTCAGTTGGCCGTTTGTCACCGGGGTGGTCGCGGCCCCCCGCAATATCCGTGTGCAGGGCGCTTGAAATGGATTTCCACAGGCGTGGTTGCATGTTTTTCCTGAAATGGACGCCAAAATTTCATTTGATGGAAATTACCCTGCGCCGCAGTTTTGCACAGAATTTTGTTTAATTGTATAGTGCTCCAGACAAATCCGCACCCAGTCCGGGATGACATGAGCGAGCCCCCGCACAGGCCAACATTGATCTCTGCACGCGGCTGTTGGATGGGGCGGTCAGAACGCAAAGCTCTAGTAAAGAGCGGACCAAGCGGATGATCCAGCGTGCTTTATAAAAGGCTCTGGCGATCCGATGCCGATCGCCGAACTGTCGTGCTTCTTGGAGCCGCGTAAAAACGGAACTCGTAAGATGCATAAGGAGAAGGAGTAGCGCCTGATGTGTATGAACCTGTATGAAGATAATGCCCGGAATGTGGAGATTGCGACGGGCTTTGCCTATCGTATGCAGGTTGAGGCGCGATCCTTGATGTTGCTGAATGCGACCAACCGCGCCGTTGTGCTGGGGTCGAAGCAGAAGACCCAGGCTGAAGGGGTGACGATTCTCGGGGTTTTCGATTTTTCTATGATGAGGATGTGCGCCGCCAGATCTGGGACCGATTGGTGTATGTGATCGGACTTACCCCTGCTGTTGCAGGCCACGCAGGGGAAATGCAATGACCGCGGCGGTGGTGGGCGCCTCGGTCAGGGCGGGGCAGGAGGGCGTTCATCGGTGTCACCAAAACAAATTTGACCGCTGCCTCAATAGGGCGCAAGCGCCCTGCTGGCCACGCTTCAGTCAGCCAGCGCGTAGCGATGCAGCAGGTGAAAGCGCCCGGCGTCATCCTCACCGAACAGGCACAGGTCTTCGATCACGAAAGGTGCGGGCAGGACTGGGGCAAAATAGTCGTCCAGCGCCTCGGCCAGCGGGGCAACCTCGTGCGGCTTCAGCCGACCGGTAAGCGTCAGATGAAAGCCGAAATCCTCCATCACGAACGGGTAGCCCCATTTGTGCAGCGCAGCGTTTTGGCGCTCGGTCAGCCGATTGGGGCGGCGGCGCGCAATCTCTGTTTCGGTTAAAGGCGCGCGCAGATCATTCGTGGCTTTGACAACCGCTGCGCCAAACAGGTCCAGCGGCCCGTGATCATCGGGGACCAGTGCCAAAAATCCATGTAGATTGATCAACTGCAGTGCCGGGCATCGCGGGGCGGGCACCTGTTGGGCCAAGTCGCGTAGCCGGTGATCAATATCCGACACCGTCACATTCAGGCCGGGGCGGAACGGGGCGCGGATCGTGCCGTGAAAGCCATATTTGCGCGGTGCTTTCGTCAGATCCGCGACCGAACGTGTAACCTCTGCTGGCAGGGGCAGCGACGGGTGTGCCATGACGCAGCCGTTCTCCACATCCCACCCCAACCAATCTGCCGCTTTGGTCGCAAAGTCTCCCTCACGCGGGGCGTAATAGACCGCATACCGTTTGTAATTTTCCATTCGCTGATCCCTGACGCCACTGTGCCACCCTTCCGTGACATGTCTAGGCGCAGTTTTTGCGAAAACACCACAGCGGGACAACCCCAATGGGCACGACTATCTTGACCAACGTACGGATCGTGCTGCCAGTAAAGCTGGGGATCGGGGTTATGACCTCGTGCAAAGGCTCGATTGCGGAGGTGTCGTTGCAGTCCACATCAGTTCCGACGGAATTGGTTGTGCGGAGATCTTGGGATGTTTGGCTGACCGAATTTCATACGGTCAATCCGGAGCATCATTTGCAGCCGCGTCCAAAAGAAGATTGGCTACAATTCGCTGCCATCGTTGTACTTGATGCGGAATTGGCTTTGGCTGGGATCACCACAGTGTTCGACGCATTGCCGGTCGGATCGACCTCGTCGGGAAAGAAGTCCAATCATGGCGTCTGTGCCAGCAGCCTCAGCGTGCCTGTCGTCGCTTTGCGGTGGCAGGGTACGTTGCGGATCATCCGCTATATTTGTTTACGCACTGCGACTCTGTTCGCAAAACCTGGTCGCGGAGCTGAAGTCATCGGCGCTGCTGGCTTATGTGTTGGTGTTGGTTTTTGTATTATTTTTGTTTGAGGATTCGGGTTTCTGCGCGTTTTTCTTGTATTTTTTCATGATTTTTGCGATTTCTGCGCGTTTTTGTTTAGTTTGAGTGTTTATTTTGGTTTGTTTGGTTTGAGTGTTTGA
>NZ_MDHA01000032.1 GCF_001705665.1 Thioclava sp. SK-1
GGCCAGCGTCGCTGTCCGTTGGTCCTTATCTCCACCCCGTAATCCCGGAGAAACTCCAACGTAGTCACCATCGCGAAACCCCTGCACCGATCTCCATCGGACATGGCATCGCAGGTCAGACAAGCGGGCAAAAGGTGAGGGCCAGCGAACGCTTACGCCTTTGATGCCAAAATTACGCATTAACCGCTCCACCGTGCATGGTGCGATCTCGTAATTGTCGCGCAGTAAGACATGCCAGATCTTCCGCGCGCCATAGAGCTTGCGGTTATCTTCCCAGGCGGCATTGATCTTGATGCACAGATCAGCGTCAGATTTCGCCCGGGATGAAGCTCGATCAGGATCACGCGCGATGGCGTGCCGTTCATAATAGGTGGACTGGGCGATTTGCAGCATTTTGCACATCGGCTCGACCCCGAACTCAGCGCGATGTTCTTCAATGAAAGCGTTCGGGGCGAACCTTGCGAAATTGGCGGTCGAGCTCCGCCTGGGCAAAATACGCTGATGCTTTCTTCAGGATTTCATTGGCCTGCCGAAGTTCGCGCACCTCGCGCTCCAACTCCTCGATCCGCACTTTCTCGTCATTGGGTTGGCCTGGCCGTTCGCCGCCATCACGCTGGGCCTGGCGGACCCAAGTGCGACGACTGTCTGGCGAACAGCCCAATTTGCTTGTGATCACTGAGAATAAAGCAGCATCGCTACGATATTCATCGCAATGTTCCATCGCCAACCGCACCGCACGTTCGCGGAACTCAGGTGAATACCGCTTCGAGGTCTTCTTGTTGTGTGACTGTTCCATAAAGGGCTCTCCTCCGAGAGTTTTGCCTTCCGGTAAACCCGGGGCGGTTCAATTGCCTGCGCGCCGCAAACGCTGAATGATAGGGTCAAGAAGGCCGAGGTCAACATCGGCAAGTGCGCTTGCATCCTGACAGACATGGCTGAGCGGCTGAAGGCGCTTGAGCGGGAGAACCGGGAGCTTCGGCAGGCCAACGAAATCTTGCGCAAGGCGAGCGCATATTTTGCGATGGCGGAGCTCGACCGCCGGTCGACGTGATGGCGGGTTTCATCGCAGCCCACACGGGGTCGAGCCGATCCGACCCTGCGGTCCGGCCGCATTCTTCTCGGGCCGACCAGACACTACAGCAAGCGCGCTGAACGCTTGCACAATTTGAGGGCCAGCACCCGGCACTCTTGCGCCAGACGGCGAAGCCCAATACCCAAATTCAACTTGCAGGCTCTCACTATGAATGAGGGACAAGCAGGGGGCGGTCACCAAGATCACGCCACACGATCGCTCTAAACTTACGACAGCGACCGTCCGAACATTGGCATTACCTGACTGGGAGACGTCAAAATTTAGAACTGCACCGGCATCATAAACCGTGGATTTTCCCTTGAAGTGGTGGAGGTCGTTTCCCAAAGATAGTCCGGAAAACGACTTACTGCCGGGTCTTTTGAGGCTAGTAATAAACTTTATGAAAAGTCACAAGCATGTATTTCCAATGCTATCGCATCAGTCGGTCGCTGTTTTTTAATGCAGAATTTAATATGTTGAAAGATTCCACTTCCCGGCTGGTTGTTTCTAGAATGCTCTTAGCAGACGAAATGGGGTTATTCTCCATGTCGATTTGTGGTTCGCTTGTTTGGTCGAAGAATACCTCAGAGAAGGTATTTCTAGGAAGATTATTCGTGTCCGTATTCTCTTTCCAAATACCTGCCTGAAACGCATGTTCTGCTTCTCTATCTTCATCGCTAGACAGTGAATATGACTCCATTGCAGATTTGTCCTCTCCAAGGTAGCCGAAGGCCATTCCACGTAATTTTTCCGCAGCCGGTCCAGGAAGGTCTTGCAAGAATGAAAGTGCCGAGGGGGCGTCTCCTTGTAGTATTGATGATTTCGCCATTAGAATATTATAATCATCATCTTTTTGTTTTGTGCTAGACAACAATATACGTGCGTCAGACACGAAGCCAAGATCCAGCAAGCGTTCAGCATTCGCCATAAGATCTTTATCAGGCATGAGGTTGAACTTTATGTCGTTCTTATTTTTAAAATAAAATGATAAAAAATCATTATTATCTATGATGTTTTTTATTTTTGTGTAAATGTCAACAGCAGTTTCATCCTTGATAGAGATGTTCGCTTTAGCTGGCCAATTCTTTAACATGCGCATTGCTTCAGGCAGTTCTTCATTTGCCGCATATCCCAAAGCTGCCGCGCGAAGTAGCTTGTCAGATTCAATGCTGGGTTTCAATTCGTTGGCTAACGCAACCGCGTTTTCAATGACCAACCCATCAACTGATTGGCCGTCGCGATAAGCCGTTTCGACAGTTAGCAATATCGCATCCGGCGTTAGTTCAGAATCATGAGAAACAATTGAGTTCAGAGTGTCGGACGTCGTGTTAGCTGAAAGTATTTCTTGGTTGATGGTTGCGTTGATCAATCTTGACTCGTTGCTCTGACTAAGCTCGCCTCGCGCAAGAGCATGTTGAATGGATGTTGCCGTGGCGCCCGCTTCAATGGATAGAAGCTTTTTCGTAAGGGGAACGCTAATCTGCTTCCTAACCGTCATAGGAAGGTCAGAAAATGCGCGCGCTATTGCCTTAACGTTTACAGCTTTCGGATCGTCTATTATATCTGAACCTAATAGTGCCCAAAGTGCGACGTCACTATCACACCCTGCCATTTGCACAATTTCTAACTTATCATCCGCGGCTGATTGCTCTAGTATTCCGGCTAGATAACGCACAACATCTGAGTTTCTATTGGTGAGCGAAAACGCATCAACGGTCGCTCGCGCCTCAACGCCGAAGCCAAATGCGAGATAAATCTGCGCAAGCTCTAAGGCGCTATTCGTGTTAGGTTTATCAAACTCGCCGACCAAAGACCGGCGCGCGTTTGAGATCATTTCGAACGCATCCCCTTCTTTTTCCCAGTCCCTCAGCGAAAATAACTGATCGGGTAGACAAGAGGCCCTACCCGATAAATTTTCTATTGCGCTCGCGAGTGAGGAGGAATCTCTGTCGATCACCGTTTCGGAGTGAACGGCTAAGTGGTCGTCTAGAACGGGTTCGGGCTCTGGTATGCTCAAATTTGTGGAAACCGTCGGCTTCGACCCCGTCGTGGGCATGTCAAACTTTACCAGCCCTTGAGACGCCGCGCGGCCCAATTGGCGCAGTAGCTCCTCCTCGGCGATTGAAACTCTGCTGTCAGGTTTCTTAAGCAAGTCACTCAACGGGTTTGCAACCGTCGAGGGCACTATGGCTTTACTTTCTTGAGTGGGCGCGGGACTGTCTGAATCCCAATAGACACTTATATCCGGCGTAGCCAGGGTTAACTGAGGCAGAGTTATTGATACGACAGGTGGTGGGGCGGTGCTCGGTGTGACTGTCGGTTGTACATCTTCAGAAATTTCGATGACCGGGGTGTGTTGTGGCAATGTTTCTAATACCGCCGGTGGATTTTGAGCATCGGGTCTCAGGTCAGCGACGGGCAACGCCTGATGATCAATCGGCGTGTTAGATGTTTTTGCATCTATCACCAGTGCCCCAGATCGTAGTTCGAATGTTGTGACATCAATATCATCTTCTAGGGCGATGTTTAATGCACCGCCGCTTCCGAATTGCTGAACGTCGCGATATCGACTGCGGCCAATACGTGGATATATTCTATCGGTTCTATATTCTGTGATGTTGTTTTCAGTCGTAATAGAATAACCGAAACTCGTTTTCTCTAGGTTCCATTGTTGATCATCCGCAAACATGATGACTAGTCTAGTAAAGTCCCCATGCTCACCAGATAAAATATTTACCTCTTGTGCGGCAGCTACGCTAGAAAACGCAGCGACGGCAATTATGGATAACCTGATCATGCGGCCTCCGATTTAACGGCTTTTAATGCTTCTTCAAGCTCGCCAAAGCTTGGACGGATGTGATGTGGTGTATTTTGTCGTCCAACTTCGATACAGATATTCGTAGCATGGTTATGTAGGTTCGCTACCAATACTTCTCTGATCAGCTTGTAGAAATGCGAATCTTCATCAACAACTGCCTGAATGCGCATGGCAAATGGACCGATAAATCCATACGCTAGAAAAACACCCAGGAACGTACCAACCAGTGCCCCGCCGATCATCTTCCCCAGAACCTCAGGCGGCTGGTCAATCGATGCCATTGTTTTAATAACACCTAAAACTGCAGCAACAATGCCAAGTGCGGGCATCGCATCAGCAACCGCTTGAACTGCATGGCTGGAGTGCGACGCATGTTTAAAGTTTGCGTCTAATTGCTTTTCTAGAATTTCTTCAACTTGATTAGGGTCATCATAGTTCATCGATGCCGATCGCATAGTATCACAGATCATTTCAACCGCTTCGTGGTCATGAACGATCTTAGGATACTTGCTGAATATAGACGAATTTTCAGGGTCTTCGATATGCTCTTCAATTGCGACGGGGTTTTGCCGCGCGAGCTTTATAATTTCGAACAGCAGACATAAAAGATCACGGTAATCTTCGGGCTTCCATTTTGGGCCCTTAAATACCTTGCCAACATCTTTTACAGTATGTTTGATCGATGCCATGTCATTGGACAAAGCAAACGCACCTACAGCTGCGCCGCAAATCATAATCATTTCGAACGGGAGCGCTTTTAGAATAATTCCCATTTTGCCACCGGCGGCGACATAGCCTCCGAAGACCATCGCAAAGATGATTACGATACCTACAATCCCGACCATCTGGTGTGCTCCGTTTCGTTTCTTCTAAATTTGCATAACATCGTTACGAAACCCCTGACGGGACTAATTTTTGGGTGCATTTGCGTTACGCCCTGCCATTAAAACGCTGATTGAATAGGCGGTATCGGGCATCAACCCGGCCATGATCAACGCTGCTGAATCTGGGCGCATTCGGGCCAGGAACCCTGCTGCAAATTCAGGATCCATTGTCTCAAACAACGGAACGGCCTGTTTCGGTTTCATATTTTCGTAAACCGTTACCAAACGTGCGACATCATCCTCTGCGCCACGATCTGCGATTTCGATCGTGCGCGATAATTCTTCTTCGGCCATTTTCATTTCTTGCAGGCGCTGATTGACCCGCTCTTCGAATACTTCAAGTGCCTTGGCGCGTTCTGCAACGACGCTCTCACGCTCGGTGATTCTGGATTCGCGTTTTTGTACTTCCTCCAGCAACGCGAAAACACCTTCCTCCGTCGTACATTCGTCTGCTGCGGTCGTCGTCGCCTCTGGCGCATCAGCCGCCAAGGCAAAGGCCGAGCCTACTTCACCACCAAGGCGCAAAATTCCCGACCCCGCTAACAGCGATGCGACGATAAGCAGGCTATTTCGTGCACCATATGATCTTCGTTTCTTATTCGCCTTGGCTTGCGGGGGCGCTCCTGTATCGGGGGAGGGCGCCTTGGCTTTTTTCGTCGGTTTTTTGGTCATTCAGCACTCTCCATCTCATGTGTCCGGGTGCGTCGGCGAACGACTCGTTGACGTTTACCGTCAGTTTCTACTTCGGCGGGCAGATCGTGCAGAGATGCCAGCATGATCTCTAACTTTTCGGCGCCTTTTTCGGCGCGTTCAGTAAGTGCTTTCAGCTGCTCCGCCGAGCCATTCGCGGTGGTTTGCGCTGCAGTCAAGGCCTTGGTCATATCGTCGACCTGGACTGACAAAGTCGCAATGGCTTCGCCCATGCCACCTTCAAGCTGATTAAATTTCTTCAGTCGGCGCGACAGCACATAACAGTAAATGGCTGCGCCAAAGGCGCCTGCTCCAAGCAGTATATCCGCGATGAGATCCATTCTAGCTCTCCTTTAATTCAGGACAAATTCGATAATAAGAAGGTCGTTAACGCGACCCTCGCCTGTGACGACTTGAATTCTTCTCAGCATCTGCGCGCGCATGGTGATCAGGGCTGTAGGGTCTTCCAACTGCTGTGATCCAACGGCGCGAAGGTATCCGTTTAAAACATCAAGAACGCGTGGACGAAGAAGTTCGACATCGGCCTGATACTGCGCGGGAACCTCCAGCTGTGCTGTGAAACGCAGATGCCTTGCGGAAGAATTTGGCAATGAAATTACCATCGGGTCTAACGGGACATATGCAATGTCGGGCACGCCCGGCATCGGCGGTTCTTCCGGCTCGGACGTTGCTTCCGTGTCGGCACCAAGAATCATACCTGAATACACAGCAAAGAAGCTTCCGCCGCCGCCAACCAACATCAGCACCAGGCCAATAATAAGCGGAAGTTTCGACTTTTTCTTCGGCTCATCGTCATTTGTCATTTCATCTGCGGTTACATCAGCCATCGCGCTACCCGTTTGCTTCGATGAAATGAGTCATAGCTGTCAGGCACTAACCGATTGTTAAGGGCGATAGGCGAAACATGGTCTCCGACGACAGGGCAGAAAGTCCGCTCAATGGAGGTTGCGTCTTGGAACAAGTAACGGCCGTCTGGCAGACCATGGATACCCGACGCCGGTTCATAGTACTGGCGGCGACGGTAGTAGTATTTGCCGCTGTATTAGTGCTTTCGAACATGGCATCGAAACCGAGCATGTCTTTGCTTTATGCGGGGCTAGAGAACCAGCAATCTGGTGACATTGTGACAGCGCTGGAACAGCGCGGCGTCACATATGATGTGCGGGGCGATTCGATCTACGTGGAGGCTACGCGCCGCGACGAACTGCGTATGACGCTTGCGGCAGAAGGTCTGCCCGCGATCGGCGGAGCGGGCTATGAATTGCTTGATTCGATGTCCGGGTTTGGCACGACATCACAAATGTTCGATGCGGCCTATTGGCGTGCAAAAGAAGGGGAATTGGCCCGAACGATTGTTGCCAACCCAAGCGTGCGCAGTGCGCGGGTTCACCTTGCGGTCAGCTCTGACAACGCATTTCGCCGCAGCGCAAAATCAACCGCGTCGGTTTTTGTGACCGGATCAGGGGGTGCAATCAATGCTCAGCAGGCCAAAGCGTTCAAATATCTCGTCGCTTCCGCCGTGGCTGGGATGCAGCCCGAGGACGTATCCATCATTGATGCCAATGCGGGGCTGATTGCGACAGCTGATGAAAACCCGGCATCGTCCTCGACAGACGATCGTGCGGCAGATTTGAAGCGCAACGTAGAACGTCTGCTAGAGGCGCGGGTCGGCCATGGCAATGCGGTCGTTGAGGTGTCCGTCGAGACATTGACCGAAAGCGAATCGATCACCGAGCGCCGCATCGATCCCGATAGCCGGATCGCAATTTCGATAGATACGCAGGAAAAAACGTCCAGTTCGGAAGATCAGGACCCGGCTAATGTTACCGTGGCATCCAATCTGCCGGCGGGTGACGCAGCCGGTGGGGGGCAATCCTCCAGCAATAATTCCGAAACACGCGAGCGCTCTAATTATGAAGTATCGGAGACCCGTCGTGAAGTGGTTCGCCAACCGGGGGCATTGAAACGATTGACAGTGGCCGTGCTGGTTAACGGCATCTCGACCACCGCTGCCGATGGCACAACAACATGGGCACCACGCCCGGCGGAAGAATTGGATGCATTGCGCAGTTTGGTGTCTTCGGCCGTTGGTTTGGATGAAAGCCGTGGCGACGTGATCACCTTGCAATCGATGGAGTTTGAACCCACGGCCGTCGCCGGAACCGAGGTCACCTCCGGTGGTTTTGGGACGCCGCTTGATATTATGCAGCTAATCCAAATTGGTGTGGCGGCCGTTGTGGCCTTGGTTCTTGGTCTTGGTGTTATGAAGCCGATCTTGACGCAGCGTGGAGCAGAGGCGGCTGGCTTGCCAGCACCTGAACCACGCCAGGCGGCCAGCAGCAACGCGCTGACCGGTGAAATCGCTGAGGACGATGGCATGGATGGCGATATGCCTTTGGTTGGCGGCTTCGGGGCCGATGATGACATGGGGTTTCCGATGGCGATGGGAAACGCGTTCGATGACTCCGCCGCAGCAGATGCCGATCCCGTTGATCGCCTGAAACGGATGATTGAGGAACGCCGTGGCGAAACCGTTGAAATCTTGCGGAGCTGGATGGACGAGAAAGAGGAACGCGCGTGATACAGCGATTGAAATTGGAATCGTTTGATTCACCGGCTCATACCCCGCAGCGCGTGAACCTTGGTGTTGCCGAATTGGAAGAGGTGAAGCTGACCGCCTTTGAAAAAGGGTATTCGGCAGGTTGGGAGGATGCTGTTGCGGCCCAAAATGCAGAAACGGCGCGGCTGCATGCCGATTTGGGCCAAAACCTGCAAGCGATGTCCTTCACCTTTCAAGAGGCGCGGCAACATGTGCTTGAGGCGATGAAACCGCTGTTGGTTGATATGTGCGCCAAAGTCATGCCCGAAATTGCGCGCGCCTCGCTTCCGCAGATGATCTTGGAAAAGATAACGCCAATTGCGGAGAAGCTTGGGGATACGCCGATCACGGTCGTTGTCAGCCCTGTAAGCCTGGCTCAGGTGCAAGAAACGCTGACAGGGCAGGTCGCGCTCCCACTGCGTTTTGAAGCCGAAGACACATTAAGCGAAGGGCAGGTGTATCTGCGCTTTGGCGAAACAGAAACTCATATCGATATGGACGGGATGATCGGGCTGATTGCCGAAGCAATCAACGGTTACTTCAACATTGCACCGCAGGAGGCCAACCATGGCTGATACCGACGACAAAGACATGCAGAACCCTTTCACGCAGGTTCCGATCGAAATCACTATTTCTGTCGGAAAAGCCCGGCCAATGGTGCGCGATCTGTTGCGGATGCAGCGCGATGCCGTGATGCCATTGGATAGCCGCGTCGATGATCCGGTCGAGCTGTACGTCGGAGATAAGCTAATCGCGCGGGGCGAATTGACCGAGATGCAGGGCGAACATGCCGGCCAGCTTGGTGTGCGCCTGACTGAAGTTGTCGATCTGCGGAACGGGCTTTGACCATGCGTCAGGCCTTTTTCGCCAGCCTTGCGGCATTAACGTTAATGACTTTGGCCGGGCCCGCTGCTGCGCAGGAAATTACGCTGGATCTAGGTGGGGAAGGGAGCCTGGCAAACCAATCCGTTTTGCTGATCTCGGCGGTGACACTGCTCAGCCTCGCGCCGGGCATTGCGATCATGATCACCTGCTTTCCTTTCATCGTCACGGTTTTGTCGATCCTTCGACAAGCCATCGGGTTGCAACAAGCACCACCAAATATGCTGATCATCAGCCTGGCGCTGTTCCTGACATGGTTTATCATGGAGCCGGTGTTCATGGAGGCCTATAGCGCCGGAATTGAACCGCTGGTGAACAATCAGATCGAATTGAAAGATGCCATTCTGGCAGCGCTAGAGCCTTTTAAAGTGTTCATGGCACAGCGCACGGATGCGGATACATTTGGGTCTTTGGCGGTGTTGCAAGATCCTACGGCCGCGTCGGGATTAACTCCACAAGCCCCGCTTTCGACACTCGTGCCGTCCTTCATGCTATCAGAGGTCACGCGGGCGTTTGAAATTGGCTTTTTGGTGTATTTGCCATTTTTGATCATCGATCTTGTCGTCTCGGCGGTGCTAATGTCGATGGGTATGATGATGGTTCCGCCAGCCGTGGTGGCGCTACCGTTCAAACTTGCCTTTTTCGTCGTGGCCGATGGCTGGGTTCTGATTTCGGGCGCCTTGGTTCGAAGCTACTTTTAGCGCAGCACGGCCGGGATCAGCCCACGAAGGGAATTCCCAACAAAAAACGCTTCGGCCTGAAGTAGATCATCGGGCCGAAGCTGCGCTTCTTGCGCGGCTCCTTGCGCCAATAATGTCTCGCGCAAGATCCCGGGTAAAAGGCCATTGGTCCGTGGCGGCGTTAACAGCTGTCCATCTTTTTGCACGAATATATTGGTGATCGTGCCCTCGCACAGCGCGCCGTGTTCGTTTTCAAAAATCCACTCATCAATCGTCGCAGGCAAGCTGGCGCGAGCGGTATCATATAGTGCGCGATTGGTTGTTTTTATTTGCAGCCAGGGATCGGCGCTGTTCAACCGCGTGGGCGACAACGCAACTGTCCAAGGGCCTGTGATGGGTGCGACCTCAGGGCAGATCATGTCGATATGTCCATTAAGGTCCACGGTGAAGCGCACGCGGCGCAGACCGTTGGGCGGGATACTGGCCAGCAGGTCATCGAGCAACGGCGCGTTCAGTTGAATGTCGAAGGCCGCACAGCTTCGGCGCAGCCGGGCCAAATGGCGGTCCAGATGAACCAGGCCGTCTGCGCCGCCGCGCATGGTTTCAATAATGCGGAATGCGCCATCGTTAGGCTGTGTCATTCGGTGACCGCCTCTAAAAACAGGGTTTTCCACACGGCCTCATCATATTCGTCGTCGACGGCACTGTCATGCACTATCCCGCCCCCAACATTCAATGTGACCTGCGGCCCCCGGCAGGTCAGCGTACGGATGGCGACGTTAAAGCTGCTGCGCCCGTCGGGGGCGATCCAACCAATCGTGCCGCAGTAAATTTCGCGCGGCATCGGTTCCAGGTCGCGGATGATCTGCATCGCGCGAATTTTGGGTGCCCCGGTGATCGAGCCGCACGGAAACAGCGCTTCAAATATGTCGCATAGGGTCGTGCCGGGACGCAGCCTGGCTTCGATCGTCGACACCATCTGATGCACCGTCGGATATGTTTCAATCCGGAACAGATCAGGCACTCGCACGGATCCGATGACACTCACGCGAGACAGATCGTTGCGCAGCAGATCCACGATCATCAGGTTCTCCGCGCGGTCCTTTTCCGAAGCCAGCAGGTCCGCGCGTTGCAAGGCATCTTGCGGCGCATCTTGGCCGCGTGGTCGTGTCCCTTTCATGGGCCGTGTTCGGATCATGCCCTTCGCATCAGTTTCAAAAAACAGCTCCGGCGACCGTGAGATGATGCACATATCATCCCACTGCACCGTGACGCCATGTTGCAAGGGTGCGGTCCGCGCCAGATGGTTGGCAAGCATCGCGGGCTGGCCACGCAATTGGCTGGTCAGCGGGAAGGTCAGGTTGATCTGATAGCACTCCCCAGCCGCGATATTGGCCTTAATCGCATCAAACGCCGGCGCATACTGCGCGCGTGACCAGACTGGCTGCAGCGGTTGCAGTGACGCCGCGGCGGGGTGCGCCATTTCATGGACAACGGGTTTGGCATAGACGCCGAATTGCACCAAGGGGGTATCCCCGGGTTTAGGTGCCACCTTGCGCAGACGGTCCACAAAGGCATAGCCTGCCTCATAGCTTAGAAACCCTGCCAGCCAATGCCCATCCTTTTGCGCGTCTTGCGCGGCGTGTAAAACCGGCACAACCTCATCCAATGTGTCGGCCCGTAGTAGCGCGATCGGCTGGGCAAAGCATGTTCCGGTTCCAAGCGGCCCGTGATCGAAATTCAGCTGCATGATAGATGCCCGGTCAAGTTGCCCCGGCCAAGATGCGAGGTGGCGCGAAAATTGCGACCTCCTGTGCGAAGGTCAAGCGCGAATGCGGCCTCTCGCAATTGGTTTGCGGCTGGGATACACAATAGACGACGTAAGATGCCCTGGTGGCAACCTTTGGAGAGTGAAATGAGCCGTCTGATCTATATCCTCAATGGACCCAATCTAAATCTTTTGGGGAAGCGCCAGCCAGAGATCTATGGCCATGAGACGCTGGCGGATGTTGAAGCGCTGTGTGCCAAAGTGGCCAAGGCTGAAGGCTTTGACGTAGCGTTGTTTCAATCCAATTACGAAGGCGGCATGGTCGACCAGATCCATGACGCGCGCGAAAAAGCCTGTGGCATTGTCATCAATGCTGGCGCGTATACACATACCTCGGCCGCGATTTTTGATGCGTTAAACACGTTTGAAGGCCCGGTGATGGAATGCCACATCTCGAATGTGCATAAGCGCGAAGCGTTCCGCCATCATTCCTTTATCTCACCGCGCGCGGAGGGTGTGTTGGCCGGGTTCGGCATCGAAGGGTATGGCTTTTGCGTCAAGCGGATCTGCACATTGCTGACCAAGGGTTAAGACGCAGCCGCGCTTGGGCCCTGACTTCATCTTCACTCCCATGCTGAAAGACCGCCCATGATCGAGATTATCCGACTGTTGCTACCGATTTATCTGGTGATCGGGATCGGCTTTTTGACGGTGCGTTTGGGCTATGTGAAGGGCGGTGATCTGCGGGCAACCGGCCGGCTGGTGCTAAGCCTGTTCTTGCCCGCCGTTGTGTTCCTTGCCATTGGATCCAGCCCGGGCGGTGAGGTGTTGCGTTTCGATTTCATCCTCGCCTATGCGCTGGGCTCCTTACTCAGTTATGGTTTGGCCTATGTCATGGCCAAGCTGGCGGGCAAAGAACATGGCGTCGCAGCATTTGAGGGAATGGGCGCGTCTGCCTCAAACTCTGCATTCCTTGGCTTGCCGATCATTACGATGGTGGTGGGACCAGAGGTTGCCTTGCAAAACTTTGCCGTGGCGATCTTGATCGAGAACCTTTTGATGATCCCGTTTTCGGTGATGGTGATCGAGGCTTCTGCGGGGGTGTCATGGTCGAAACTTAGCGGGCTGTTGCGCGGGGTAATCCGAAACCCGATCCTGATTGCCGCGGCGGCGGGGGTGGTGTGGTCATTTACCGGTTGGGATATTCCTGCCGTGCCGCGACGTGTATTGGAAATCATGGCCCCGGTTGCGGCGCCGATCGCGCTGTTGACCATCGGCGGCGCGGTGGCAGAGCTGCGGGCGAATGCCCAGCGTTGGGGTGTGGTACGGGTCACTTTGGGTAAGCTGATTGGCCATCCGCTGATGACATTTTTTGCCATGCTTGCGATTGGCACGCTGCCAGAGCCACTGATGTTGGCGGGGGTGGTAAATGCGGCTTTGCCGATGATGGCAACCTATATGTTGTTTGGGTCGAGGTTCGGGCGCGAAGATGTCGCGGCCACCTCTTTGATTGCGGCGACTGTGCTGTCCTTCGTGACCATATCGGGCCTTTTGCTGCTATCGGGCCATTTAGGGTGATACCTCTGCAAGGAACCTTGGCGGAAAATCCGGATTTTGCTTGTGAAGATGGGGGTTGGGTCTTTAGACAAGGTGGCCAGAGTTCTTGACGGATTTACCTATGATGACCATGACGCGAGCTGCCCGCATCAGCGCCATTCTTTTTTGTATTTTAGGGACCGCGGCCTGTTCGTTGCCCCGTGGCGCGGGCATGTCCCGCGAGGTTCTGGCATCTTCGGGTGACGAAAATGCTCCGTTTCAGGTGGTCCGGGTCAGCCATGATAATATCAACGCGCTGCGCGCCTGGCCTGATACCAGCGGGTCGGACGGGCATGGGTGGTTGCCCGCGGGTCAGGGCTCCAGCTCTGGCTTGATCCGCACGGGGGATCTGATCACCCTGCGGATTTGGGACAATAGCGAAACTCCTTTGCTAAGCGGTCCGGCGGCGCCCGACGCCAGCATCACAGGACTGCAGGTAACAAGCGGCGGCGCCGTCTTTGTGCCTTATGTCGGAGAGGTGCGCGTTGCTGGCCTGACAGCCGCCGCCGCGCGGGCACGGGTAGAGAAAGCTTTGACAGAGTTTGTGGCCTCGCCTCAGGTGCAGTTGTCCGTCACGCCGGGGCGGCAAAATGCAGTGAATGTCGTGTCTGGCGTGGGCAAGCCCGGGCAATATCCGTTATTGGATCGCAACAGCACGGTTCTGGCCGTTCTATCAGAGGCAGGTGGTGTTTCGCCATCGCTGAACAACCCGGTTTTGCGTCTGATCCGTGGGCGAAACACCTATGAAATCCGCACCGACCGTCTGTTCTCAGAGGCTTCTTTCGATGCTTTGGTGACCGGCGGCGACCGTATTATCGTGGAAGAAGATGCGCGCTTCTTCACCGCTTTGGGTGCCAGCGGACAGGAAACCAGCGTGACCTTTCCGCGTGATGATGTCAGCGTGATGGAAGCGATGACATTGATCGGCGGGCTGAATGACGCCCGAGCCGATCCGAAAGGGGTCTTGGTGCTGCGCGAGTATACGCCCGATCAGCTGAGCTTCGATGAGGCTGGGCCGCAAAAGACAGAGGCCGTGTTCGTCTTCGACCTGACCTCAGCCGATGGTTTGTTTGCAGCACGGAAATTCCCGATTTACCCCGGTGACACTGTGCTGTCGACGGAATCCCCTGTGGCCAGCGTGCGCACGATCTTTGGCCTGTTGGGCTCTTTGGTGGGTATCAGTAACAACCTGAATTGAGCGTAGCCCCCGGCGCGCGAAATGCGCCCGGGGGGCTATATTACAGATCTTTGGCGTTCAAAGCACGCGCGGGGGTCTGCCCGGCGATCAGTGATTGGATATCTTCGATCACCATCAAGCCGACGTTTTCCGCTGCTTCCTTCGTATCGGCCCCCGAATGCGGGGTAAAAATCGCGTTAGGATGGGCGAACGCCGGATGGCGGGTGTCTGGCGGTTCTGTAACGTAGGCGTCAATTGCCACGCCGCCCAGTTGGCCAGATATCAGCGCATCGGAAACGGCATCCAGATCGACCACTTCGCCACGCGCCAGATTGATCAATCGCGCACCAGGTTTCATCTGTGCCAGCGTGTGAGCATTGATCAGCGCGGCATTATCCGCCCCACCGAACACATGCAGTGACACATAATCGGCCTTGGCCAAAAGTTTTGGCAACGGCAGGTAGCGAATATCATGTTCGGCGACGAAGGCCGCATCTTCATATGTGTCGGTGGCAATGACAGACATGCCAATCCCGCGGGCCAATTTGGCCAAACGTTTGCCAATCGTTCCCAGCCCGACAATTCCCAGAACCTTGCCGCCGAGCTGCGTGCCTACACGGCGGTTCCAGTCGCCACGCGTCACGCATCCGTGCCCTTGGGGGATCATCCGTGCAAGTGAGAACAGCAACCCTACCGCCAGCTCAGCCACCGCGTCGGCATTTGCGCCGGGCGTGTTGGTGACCGGAAGTCCAGCCGCGCTACAGGCGGCAATGTCGATATTATCGACCCCCACGCCATGCTTCAAAACGCCCTTCAAAGAAGTGGCCGCCGCTAACGTCTGCGCTGTGACAGGGACCAGACCGACCACCAGATATTCGGCCCGCGCAATATGCTTTGATAGCCCCCCGTCGGGCAGCGCCGGATCATCGGCGCGCAGCAGTTCCCAACCTAGTTCTGCGATTTTTTCTGGGACACGCCCGTGTTTTCCGAACCCCGGCGATGTGGTGACAACAACTGTCATTCTTTCAGGCCCCGTGCGGTTAGGATCTGCGCGATCTGGGCATCTTGTGCGGCATCGGGCAAAAGCGCAGGCTGGCGCGACATCCCAACAGACGGGTCATTCATATATAGGGCGCGTTTGACCAATGCGGGCGGGAAGCCAAGCGCATATAGATCCTTGCGCAGCCCGGCGAATTGCTCTTGTGCGGTGGTGGCCGCAGCCATATCGCCGCTGTTAAACCCGTTGATAATATCAGCCAGGATCTGCGGCGCGACATTGCCAAGGCCCGATACAACGCCGGCACATCCCTCTTGCAGCCCCCATAACACCAGATGATCGGGCGCGCAGTAGACCTCAAAGTTTCCAACCTCTTGCGCGACCGCCAGATAGTCTTTCACCGTTTCGGTCGAGCCACCTGAATCCTTGATGCCAGCAATATTTCCGTGTTTCGCCAGAACCTTTGCCGTTTCGGGTTCAATGTGGTTTTGCGTGCGCGCCGGGATGTCATACAGATAGACCGGGGTTTGAACCGCATCGGCAATCGTGGTGAAATGCCGGATCAGCCCGTCTTGCGTGCAGGCGATGAAATAGGGCGTGATCACGGCGGTGCCATGCATCCCCAACCCATCCACAGCTTTCGCAAGTTGCAATGTTTCATAGGTCGCGGGACAGCCTATATTGGCGATCACCTTCACCTTGCCTGCGACCTCATCCATTACCTCTTCACACAGGCGAATTTTCTCATCATGTGTCAGGGCCGAAAAATCACCATTGGTGCCACATACCATCAGGTCATTGCCTGCAGCAACCTGACGGCGCACCTGCGCACGCGTGGCATGATAATTGACGGTTTCATCTTCGTTGAAACAAGTGACAAGGGCGACATGTGCGTTCCGGGTCATGATTTGTCCGTTCGTTCAAAGGGTGTATTATTCAGAGGGCAAGGTGACGTTGCGCGCAATCCGGGCGGCAATCAGCGGCCAGACCAGCGACAGAACCGCCAGCCCAAGGAAAAGCAAGGTGATCGGTCCCGACACAAAGGCCAGCACGTCATCCCCGGTTTGCAGCAATCCACGGCGCAGGTTGGATTCCATCATTGGGCCAAGGATCAGCGCGATACAAACCGCGGGCTGCGAAAAGCCGAATTTCTGCATGCCCCATCCCAGCACGCCAAAACCGACCATCGTATATAAATCAACCGCGTTCAGATTGATCGCGAACGCCCCGATAAAACAGAAAATGACGATAGAGACGGCAAGGATATGGCGTGGGATCAAAAGGATGCGCGAGAACAGCGGAATTAACAGCATGCCAAAGATAAACATGAAGATCGTGGCAAGAAACGTGCCGCCAAAGATCCCAACGATCACGTCAGGATTGGTTTGGAACAGCATCGGCCCCGGTGCCAGCCCTTGGATCATCAGCCCCCCCATCAAAACGGCGGTGACAACATCGCCGGGAATGCCAAGCGCCAAAAGCGGGATCAATGCGGCGGCGCAAACGGCATTATTCGCGCTTTCAGTTGCGGCGATCCCGGGCGCATAGCCTGTGCCGAATTTGTGCGGCTGCTTTGACGACCGGCGTGTCTCATTATAAGCGATCCAAGAGGCCGTGCCCGAACCAGTTCCTGGAATAATGCCGATGATCGTACCGATAAGTGAACCACGGATAAGCCCGCCTTTGCTCTCGGACATATCCTGGCGCGATGGCCAGCGCCCTGTCACGGGCATGGCCCGACCGGGGTCAAGCGCCAGACGTTCCATCTGGGTAAACACTTCTGACAAAGCGAAAAGTCCAATTAGTGCAGGAGTAAAGGCAAAGCCCGAGGCAAATCCTGACACCCCAAACGTATAGCGTAAGACGCCGGAAATCGGATCCGCGCCTACGCAGGCGATCAAGATGCCGACCATGCCTGACAGCACACCTTTCAAGATATCGCCGGATAAGGATGCGATAATGGTCAGGCCAAAAAACGCCAGCGCGAAATATTCTGGAGCACCGAATTTCAACGCTATTCCGGCAAGTTGCGGCGCAAGAGTGGCCAAAACCACAGCGGCAAACAGCCCCCCGATTGTGGATGCAATCGTGGCCATGCCAAGGGCTTTACCGGCCTCGCCGCGCGCGGCCATGGGATAGCCGTCCAGCACGGTGGCAGCAGAGGCCGGCGTTCCCGGCGTGCGCAACAAAATCGCAGAGACGCAGCCACCATAAATCCCGCCGATATAGATCCCGATCAGCATATTCAGGCCCATTACGGGCGTCATGCCAAATGTCAGTGGGATCAGCAGCGCAACGCCCATCGTGGCCGTTAAACCGGGCAGCGCGCCCACGATCAAACCGCCCAATGTGCCAAGCGCAATCGCGCCAATCACATTCAGCTGAAACAAAGGAAGCAGATAAGAGGCGAATTCCATTGGTGGCCGTATCTTTTTCAGGGCAGCTTGTCGTGGGCTGCGTAAGCACATTTGGCCCCGCCCGATTGGGTGGGGCCTAGGGGTCAGTTGTTCATGCCGGTCATGCCAAGATCTTCGATCGTGCCGGCGGCGGTTTCGCTGTCATGTGCCGCGCGTTGGGCAAATGTGTCGGCGTCTTCATAGGTCACCAACTCACCCATATCCGTCATCTTTTTTACAAATTCTGGATCTGTTGCCACTTGTTCAACGGCGCTGCGTAGGCTGGCCAATATCGCGGCGTCAATTCCTTTGGGTGCGATAAGCCCTTTCCACGACGACCAGGTGAAATCCACACCTTTTTCAACGGCCGTGGGCACATCTGGGAACAGATCAATACGGGCGTCTTCCATCACGAAAATTGGTGTCATTTGACCCGCCTGCGAAGCGGCTAGCGCCTCAGCGGGGGAGGCGACCATCGCATCAATATGCCCGCCCACACAGGCAGTGCGCGCATCCGCTGACCCGGGGTAGGGGATGCTTTCAACTTGAATATCGGCGGCCTTGGCGAAGGCTTCTGCCGAAATGTGGTTGGCACCACCCGCGCCGGAATTGCCCACCTGAACCGGCGTGGTTTGCGCATAGCTGATCATCGTGTCAAAATCAGAAAATGGCGCATCTGCACAGGCTACAAGCACCTGAAGTGAGCGTGCGAACAGGCCGATGAAATCGGCATCCGCCAATGTGTAATCAGTGCCACCCAAATGGGGCGCGAGGCCAAGCGGCCCTTGCGCCGCGGCCCCCAGAACATAGCCGTCAGGGCGCCCATGCAAGGCGGCGGACGTGCCGATTGTGCCGCCGCCGCCGGGTTGGTTGCGCACCACAACTGTCGCCCCATCCATATGTTTTTCAAGGCTTTCAGCAACCAAACGGATTGAAAGATCGGTGCTGCCTCCGGCGGAATATGGCACGATAATTTGGATAGGGCGTTCTGGATAATCGGCCAAGGCAGGGGTCGCAAAGGCAACCGCAGCAGCCGCAAGTGTGCTGATTTTTTTCATGAAAACCTCCCATTCATGAGTATGTCTTGTCTGCCGTTCAGGGCAGCCAGACGTTCAGAAATTCGGTAAAACCAAGATAGACAACGCCTGTAATTCCCACTGGGACAAGCGTCAGAACCAGCCAGCGCCGCTCGTCAAACAGCCACAGGCCGATGACAAAAACGGTCAGTGTGGCGGGTAGATACCCGATGGCCATGAATGCCGCAGCATAGGCCACCATCAATACAGCCAGCGCGGCCATTTTGATGAAAACCGCTTTTTCGGGCAGATCCACGCGGGACAGGTCTTGCGATCGCAAGGCACGAATAACCAACGCAAGCGCCAAAATTGCGATGCCAGCGATCATCAGCCAAGGCACGAATGTTGGTCCTGCAGATGTCCCGGCCGACACGGATTTAACCATTGTTGAGCGCCAGGCGGCAAAGGCGCAAAACGCCAAGAGGCCGCAACCGATCCAGATGTCGCCTTTGCGTTCAAGCATTTTGATCCTGTCCTGATATATGATCTTGTATGCTGGTTTGCGGTTTATTGGTTATCTTGTCAATATGATTGTTGATATTCCGGCAGATATTGCCGCATTGGATTTGTTTTTGTGAAGAGGCAAGCAAATTTAATCCATTGTTTATATTGTAATAAATCTCAATTTTATTGTCGGCCGCAAGGAGATCCTTCTTAAATGTCGTGTTGACAACTTGTAATTTATTAGATTTTCTAAATCGAAAGGAGTGCCGGCATCGCTGGCTGTCCGTCCCAGTCGCTTTGGAGAATTGAAATGCACGACCTTATGCACCCGATTGAACTTTTGCGGCCTTCGGTGCTGCGGTTCGGTGAAAATACCCTTGATGGGCTTACAAAATGGGTGGAATCAAAAGGATATTCAAAGATTTTTGTCGTCGCGGATCCGGTAAATGCCAAACGGTTGGGGCTGTTGGGTCTGGGCGATGTGGCCTGTTTTGGGGATGTCGTGCCAGAGCCAGATATTCACAATCTGACAGCTGCGGTAGACGCCTCTGCCGGTTGTGATCTTGTCATTGGCTTTGGGGGCGGCTCTGCGATGGATTTGGCGAAGCTGGTGGCCGTGATGACAGGGCAGTCGCTTGGGCTGAGCGAAATCTCCGGCCCCAATCGGGCCCCTGCGCGCAAAGTTGGGTTGGTGCAGATCCCTACCACGGCTGGCACCGGATCCGAGGTGGGCACGCGTGCGCTTATCACCGATCCACAAACTCAGGCAAAGATTGCAACCGAAAGCCCACATATGTTGGCGGATATGGCGTTGATTGACCCGACGCTGACACTCAGCGTGCCGGGCTTTGTGACGGCGGCGACGGGTGTGGATGCGATGGCGCATTGCGTAGAGGCATTTACGTCTAAACGGGCGCATCCGGTGATCGACGCCTATGCGTTGCAGGGCACGCAGCTGGTCGGAAAATATCTGCGGCGTGCTGTCGAAGATGGCACTGATATTGAGGCCCGCGCCGGCCTGTCGCTGGCGGCGTTTTACGGCGGTGTCTGCCTTGGGCCGGTGAATACCACCGCTGGACACGCCCTGGCCTATCCGTTGGGGACCCGCCACAAGCTGCCACATGGCATCGCCAACGCACTGATTTTTCCGCATGTTTTGGCGGTAAATGCTGCTGCGGTTCCAGAAAAGACATGCGCGGTATGTGCGGCGCTTGGGATCGCCTTTGGGGATGCGCAAACCGTGCGCGCCGGCGCAATTGCATTTTGCGAATCGCTTGGTCTGGACATGCGCCTGCGTGCCCATAACGTGCCCGAAGATGATCTGCGCCAGATGGCCAAAGACGCGCATGCGATCCGGCGCCTGCTGGATTGGAACCCGGTGGATATCTCTGAAGCAGATATTTTGGCGCTATATCAGGCCGCATGGTAGGCGCAAACTGGTCCCGCGCGCTTTCGGCCGGGACCAGTTTTTATTGAGCATTCTCGTGTTATCTGACAGGGATCAGGCAGGAGAATGCCGATGTCGAAGAAAACGTTGAATGTGAAGAACCTTGCCGCCCTTGGTGCAGAGCCTTTGGCCGCCCTGTTGATTGAGGTGACGAAGGGCAATGCAGCGCAACAACGCCGTGTGCGAATGGAGCTTAGCGCACATCAGGGTCCGGAGGAGGTCGCGTTGGACCTGCGCAAACGCTTTGCCGCGATCCGTCAGGCGAAGGGGCGTATTCCGCGTAAGACGCGAAAGACATTTGCAAAAGAGCTTCACGGACATATTGCGTTGATCGCGGATAAAATCAGCGGGCCGGCCCCTGATGAAGGGTTTGACCTGCTATGGTCACTGCTGCAATTGGCCGATGGTATATTTGACCGTATCGACGATCATAATGATATTTTGGCCGATGTTTTTGCTGCTGCGATGCAGGCCTTGCAAGATTTGGCGCCGCGCGCTCAGGTCGATCAAAATGCCTTGGCGGAGGAGGTGTTTGATGCGGTTATGGGTGACGAATATGGCGTGTTTGATGGTGTGGTGGTGGCCCTTTCGGAGGCGTTGGGCGCATCAGGGCTTGAGGCGCTGAAAACCCGTGCCCGCGCCGCAGCTGATGCGCCTGCACCGGATATATCGCGCCTGCGTCGGGTGCCAACCGCAAAAACCAGAGACAGCGCTGCGCAACAGGATATGCGGCGCAGGATGGCGGGTCATGTTTTGCAAACGATTGCGGATCTGCAGGGCGATGTGGATGCCTATATCTCTAGATACAGCGCCGAGCAGCTTACATTCCATACTATTGCACCAGATGTAGCGGCGCGGTTGCTTGCCGCCAATCGTGTGCAGGAGGCGTTGCATATCGTCGAAGCCGCGCAGTATCGGCAGGCAACACGGCGATCGATCCTTGGCACACCCGATCTGGACGCGGCCTATATCGCCTGTCTGACCGCGCTTGGCCGCAAAGAGGATCTAAAAACATTCTTGCTGCAAGATTTTCTAGACAACTTGAATGCAGACAGTTTGCGGCGCTATCTGTCCATGTTGCCTGAGTTTGACGATATCGATGCCGAAGAGCGGGCCAAAGCCCATGCAAGAACGCATCACAAAGCCGAATCCGCCTTGGCTTTTTTTATAAATTGGCCTGACATGCACGCGGCGGCGCAGTTTGTATTGGATCGCGGGCGAGAACTGGATGGCGACGCCTATGAGCTGCTGACACCTGCCGCTGATCTGCTGGAGGGGTCATTTCCTTTGGCCGCAGTGCTTTTGCGCCGGTCTATGGTCCTTGATGCGCTCAATCAGGGGCGCGTGAAACGCTATGGCTATGCGGCCGATCACCTGCGCACCAATGCCCGTCTGGATGCCGAGATTACAGACTATCTTGGCCATGTGGATCATTTTGATTTCATGGAACGCCTGCGGCTTGCGCATAGCCGCAAAACCGGCTTTTGGGCGCGGATTGATGCGGATTAACCGTCCCAACCCATTGCGTGGGAAGCTGCGCGCGCCTGCGACGTCAGCAGGTCAATATATTCGTCGCGCTTGTCTTCGGCATATCTGAAGAGTGGGAAAGACATGGAAATAGCCGCGATCGAGTGGCCCAGATGATCCAGAACAGGCGCTGCCATGCAGCGCACACCGGCCTCGGCCTCTTCGACCTCTTCGGCAAACCCCTGGGTCCGGGCCTTCTGCAGGCAGGCGCGAAAGGCCTCGGCATTGGCAATCGTGCGCGGGGCACAGGGTGTAAAGTCCATTTTCGACATACGTTCGTCGGTTTCGATTTCATCGCGAAAGGCCAGAAGGGCCTTGCCAAGGGATGTGCAGTGGATTGGATTTCGCTGACCAATTGTGCAGTTCATTGATAGGCTAAAGGCAGAACGGCGTTGATGGATATAGACAACACGTTGTTCTACCTCGTCTAAAATGCCTAGATTGATCGATTCCCCTGTTGCGCGTGACAGCACGCCCATGGCCTTATCCGCGGTCTGGATCAGCGCAGATTGATCCTTGATCGCGCGGGCGGCAACCGCAAACAGTTTCAACGTCAGCCCATAATGTTCGGTATCTTCATGTTGTTCCACATAGCCCAGTTCGACCATGGTTTGCAGCAGGCGATGCGTCGTGCTTTTTGACGTCATCGCCCGCTGCGCGATAGAGGCCAGGCTGGCGCTGCGCTCATCTGACAGAGTTTCCAATACCGCGAAAACTTTCAGAACCGAGGCGACGTTTTCGGTTTTCAGCGGTTGGTTGGCCATCAGCTACACCTTCTATTTCGTTTTTTATGGGATTGAATTCTGAAGTTCGCGATTTGGCTTGTCAAGATGTCATAAGCTGGCGCTTGCCCCATGTGGCCACCGCCAATGCTGCCAGTACAATCGGGATAGCGGTCAGCGCGACTGCGGACCATCCCGGTCCGGTTACCAATATGCCAGAGCCAAAGGCGCAGAGCGTCGCGGCCAGCGCCAAGATTGTATCGTTGATCCCCTGAACCGATGCGCGATCTTCAACCGGGACTGCCTGTGCCAATAGCGACGTCGCGCCGATAAAGCCGAAATTCCACCCTACGCCAAGTATGATCAGGCTGGCGTAAAATATGTCCAATTGCATCCCACTGGCGGCGATACTGGCGGCAAGGATCAACAAACACAGCCCAGTGCAAGCGATCCGCAATGCACCAAATTTGCGGATAATGATCCCGGTCAGGAAACTGGGTGCAAACATCGCGACGACATGCCAGCGGATTACATCGCCTGCCTGTGCTTCGGTCAGGCCGCAGCTGAGCATGGCCAATGGGGTAGGGGCCATCAGCAGCACCATAATGCCTTGTGACGCCGCTCCCAAGGTGATGGCGGTGCGCACTTTTGGGCTGCGCAGACTGCTGTGGTCTGTCTTTGCGCGCGCAGGCGCGGTAGGGCGCGGCAAACGCAGCAGGCCCAATGGTAAAATTCCTAAAAGGCTGATCAGACCTATTGCAGCATAGGCACCGGCCAGCGGCAGTGGTGCAAGCGCATCCTTGGTCCAAATAAAGATCTGCGGGCCAATCAGCGCGGCCACCAGACCAGATGTCAACATGATGGAAATCGCCACAGGTTGCCACGACGGTGGCACGGTTTCAGCGGCAGCAAAGCGGAAGTATTGATAACAGGCCAAGGCCGCGCCGAAGCCCATATGCGCGATACACAGTAATACGAAACTGCTGGTATAAAACGCGGCAACGGCCAGTGCTCCGCCAAAGATTGCAAGGCCCGCGCCGCATATAAACCCGACCCTTCGTCCATAGCGCCCCATCAGCAACGAAAACGGCCCTGTAACAAGAAGGCCTGCAAGTGTTTGCACTGACGGGGGAAATGTTGCGAATGCTGGGCTGGGCGCCAACATCAACCCGGCCAAGCCACCCAGAATGATCAACATGGGCATGACGGAGGATAAAAGCGTATTTGCGCATAATAAGCCGATATATGCGCTGCGATGCGTGTCGTCGGACATTGGCAGGCTCCATTATTTGGGTTGATTTGATTGGGTATAGCCGCGAAGAAAGATGTCTCAAATGTCAAATGGGCGTCAAAAATGGACAGTCTGCCGAAGCTCCGTGTGATCGATGTGCTGCTATATGAGGATCTGAACCTGCTGGATGTGGCCGGGGCGGTGCAGGCATTTGATACCGCCTTTTATGACGGGCGCCGGGTGTATCAGCCGCGCTATGTCTCGGTGGATGGGCGCAGTGTCCGCGCGTCAAACGGATTGGTGATGGGGGTGCAAGACCGGCTGCGCAGCGACAGCCCCGCCGATGATCTGCTGGTCCCGGGTGGCGAGGGCGCGGGGCACATGTGCCAACACCCCAAGGTGCTGGATACCCTGCGTGATTGGGTGGCCCGGCCGGGCGATCAGCGGCTGATCTCTATCTGCTCCGGGGCGTTGGTCCTTGCTGCGGCCGGTGTGTTGGACGGGCGCAGGGCCACAACCCACTGGGCACGCGCCGCACAGCTTGCGCAATGGCCCAAAGTTCAGTGGGATCTGGATCGGATTTGCGTGGATGATGGACGGGTGTATACCTCCGCCGGTGTCAGCACGGGAATAGATCTTGCGCTGTCAATTATCCGGGCGGATTGCGGCAAGGCCGTCGCGCTGGACGTCGCACGAGAGCTGGTGGTGCAGCTGCGTCGTTCAGGTGGGCAAAGCCAGTATGCCATGCATTTGGCCGGACAATTTACCGATGATGATCTTTTGACACAGCTGATCGAAGCGATCGTGGCCGATCCAAGGCGGCGCTGGGATCTGCCGATGCTGGCACAGGAGGCTGGGGTGACCGCGCGCACATTATCGCGCAGGTTTCGTCAACATATGGATGTCACGCCGATCCAATTCGTCGAACGGGTCCGCGTGGATCATGCCCGCAGCTTATTGGAAGCGCGCTTGCCGTTGAAGCAGGTGGCGCATAGCAGCGGGTTTGGCGATACGCAGCGGCTGCGCCGAGCGTTTGACCGGCAGTTGAACACAGCTGCCGCAGAGTATGCGCAGATCTTCGGCACAGTGGGTGAATAAAAAAGGGCCAACCCGAAGGCTGGCCCAATCAAATTTGGCGGTGTTACCCGGTCATCCCATCCCAGAAGGTTTTGACTTTCTTAAAGAAAGACGCACCTTGCGGATTGTTTTCGGCTTCTATTTTTTCAAACTCGCGCAGGATTTCCTTCTGACGTGTTGTCAGATTGACAGGTGTCTCGACTGCAAGTTCGATCAGCATATCGCCAACGCTTCCCCCGCGCAGTGCCGGCATGCCTTTGCCGCGCAGACGCATCTGGCGACCAGATTGGCTGCCCTGCGGGATTTTGACGCGGGATCGCCCGCCGTCAATCGTTGGCACCTCGACTTCACCACCCAAAGAGGCGGTGGCCATAGACACAGGCACACGGCAGAACAGGCTCATCGAATCGCGTTGGAACAGCTCATGTTCGCGCACTTCGATGAAGATATACAGATCACCCGAAGGACCGCCGCGCAGTCCGGCTTCGCCTTCGCCCGCCAAACGAATACGGGTGCCGGTTTCGACGCCTGCCGGAATATTAACCGACAAGGTGCGTTCGTTTTCGACCCGCCCCGCGCCACCGCAGGCCCGGCAAGGGTTCTTAACAACCTGACCTTGGCCACCACAGGTTGGGCATGTGCGCTCTACGGTGAAAAAGCCGTTTTGCGCCCGAACTTTACCCATGCCAGAGCAGGTTGGACATGTTTGCGGCTCGGCACCGCCTTCTGCGCCCGTCCCGTGGCACGACTCGCAGCTGGAAGAGCCGGGAACAGTGATAGATTTCTGCGCGCCCTTGAAGGCTTCTTCCAGCGTAACACGCAGGTTGTAGCGCAGATCAGAACCGCGGGTCGCACGCGAACGGCCACCGCCGCCCTGACGCCCACCACCGCCGCCCATGAAATCACCGAACAGATCCTCGAACACATCCGAGAATGCCGATCCGAAATCACCATGGCCGCCGCCATAACCGCCCTGGCCGGGACGTTGGCCACCGCCCATACCACCTTCAAAAGCTGCATGACCATAGCGGTCATAGGCGGCTTTTTTCTCTGGGTCTTTCAGCACTTCATAGGCCGCATTGGCCTCTTTGAACTGGGCTTCGGCATCTGGATTGTCGGAATTCCGATCCGGATGCAGCTCTTTCGCTTTCGTCCGATAGGCCTTCTTGATCTCCTCGGGCGACGCACCTTTCTTAGTGCCAAGCACGTCGTAGAAATCACGTTTTGCCATTCAATTATCCCCTTGAGGGAACAAAGGAAAAAGCGGGCCACAGGGGGCCCGCTTTTCCTAGTTCCGGGCGCTTACTTGCGCTTGTCTTCGCCGAGATCTTCGAAATCGGCATCAACGATGTCTTCATCGACCGAGTTCGGATCATCTTCGGGATCGGCTTTGTCTTCGCCCTGACCCGCTTTTTCCTGCTCGGCCTTATAGATGGCTTCGCCAAGGCGCATTGCTGCGTCGGTCAGGTTGGAGATGCCACCTTTGATCTTGGCTGCATCGTCGGATTTCAACGATTCTTCCAAGGCATTGGCAGCCAGTTCGATCGCCTCGACGGTAGAACCGTCGACCTTATCACCATGATCTTCCAGCGACTTGCGGGTCGAATGCAGCAAACGCTCGCCTTCGTTGGTGGTTTCCACCAGCTCTTTGCGGGCTTTATCGGCGTCGGCATTTGCCTCGGCGTCTTTGACCATTTGCTCAATGTCCTCATCGGACAGACCGCCCGACGCCTGGATCGTGATCTTCTGCTCTTTGCCGGTGCCTTTGTCTTTTGCCGACACGGAGACGATACCGTTGGCATCGATGTCAAAGGTCACTTCGATCTGTGGCATACCGCGCGGTGCGGGCGGAATGTCTTCCAGATTGAACATACCGAGCATTTTATTGTCGGCAGCCATCTCACGCTCACCTTGGAACACGCGAATCGTTACGGCGTTCTGGTGGTCTTCGGCGGTCGAGAACACCTGCGACTTCTTCGTCGGAATTGTGGTGTTGCGGTCGATCAAGCGGGTGAACACGCCGCCCAGCGTTTCAATGCCAAGGCTCAGCGGGGTCACGTCCAGCAGAACAACGTCTTTCACGTCGCCTTGCAAAACACCTGCCTGAATGGCGGCACCAAGGGCCACAACCTCATCAGGGTTCACACCTTTGTGCGGCTCTTTGCCAAAGAATTTCGTCACTTCTTCGACGACGCGCGGCATACGTGTCATACCACCGACCAGAACAACCTCGTCGATTTCCGCTGTGGTCAGGCCCGCGTCTTTCAACGCTTCCTTACAGGGTTTGATCGAGTTCTTGATCAGCTCGCTGACAAGCTGTTCCAGCTTGGAGCGGGTCAATTTCATGACCATGTGCAACGGCGTTCCGTTCGATCCCATCGAGATGAACGGCTGGTTGATTTCGGTTTGGTTGGCCGAAGACAATTCGATTTTGGCTTTTTCAGCGGCTTCTTTCAGACGCTGTAGGGCCATTTTGTCTTTGGTCAGGTCAACGCCGTGTTCTTTTTTGAACTCATCCGCAAGGTAGGTCACGATGCGCATGTCAAAGTCTTCACCGCCAAGGAATGTGTCGCCGTTGGTCGATTTTACTTCGAACAGACCGTCGTCGATTTCCAAGATGGTGATATCGAATGTACCGCCACCAAGGTCATAAACCGCGATGGTTTTGGTTTCTTTCTTGTCCAGACCATAGGCCAGTGCGGCTGCGGTCGGCTCGTTGATGATGCGCAACACTTCCAGACCGGCAATTTTGCCTGCATCTTTGGTGGCCTGACGCTGAGCATCGTTAAAATAGGCTGGAACCGTGATAACGGCCTGGGTGACTTCTTCGCCCAGATAGGATTCAGCGGTTTCTTTCATCTTTTGCAAAGTGACGGCGGAAACCTGCGCGGGGGAGTATTTGTCGCCGCGCACTTCAACCCATGCGTCGCCATTGCCACCATCGACGATGGAGTAGGGAACAAGGTTTTTATCCTTTTCCACTTCGGCATCAGTCGTGCGGCGACCGATCAGACGCTTCACTGCGAAAATCGTGTTGGTCGGGTTGGTAACGGCCTGGCGTTTTGCCGGCTGACCTACCAGACGCTCGTCATCCGTGTAGGCGACGATGGACGGCGTGGTGCGCGCCCCTTCAGAGTTCTCGATGACCTTAGGCTGCGCCCCGTCCATGATGGCGACGCAGGAGTTGGTGGTCCCGAGGTCAATCCCGATGACTTTACCCATATCAGTACCTCTTCTTTGGCGATGGTCGGGGTCGGGTCCGCAACTTTGGCCCCCGTCCCCCATCCCGTTGGGTGGTAGTTAAAACAATGTTTGGCACGGGACGGACCCGCAACCGGTTCGGAAGGGTATATAAGGAGCGAGTTTTGGCGCTGCAAGAACCCGGACCAGTAAGAAAGGACAAGAAAATGATGGATTCTTCCGATCTGCCGAAAAACAGGCATTTGGCGGTAACGATTCGCGGCTTTGAGCACTATTCGGGCTGGCTGACGGCGGGGGAACAATACGCGATGGTCGCGGATTTGCGCAAAATTGTGGCGCAGGCTCCGTTGATGTCGCCGGTCACCGCGTCGGGAAAGCCGATGTCCGTGCGGATGACATCGGCCGGATCGTTGGGGTGGGTCAGCGATCGCTCGGGCTATCGCTACAGCCCGCGGCACCCGTCGGGCATGGGCTGGCCGGCGATTCCACGCAGCATTTTGGCGGTGTGGGAGGCGGTCGCGCCCGGCGCTCGGGCACCTGAAAGCTGCCTGGTGAATTTCTATGGACCTGAGGCAAAAATGGGCATGCATCAGGACCGAGACGAGACGGATTTCACTCAACCGGTCGTGTCGATCTCGTTGGGGGATGACGGACGGTTTCGTATTGGAAATGCCACGCGCGGGGGCGCAACCGAAACGCTGTGGTTGCGTTCAGGGGATGTGATGGTGATGGGTGGGGCAGCGCGGCTGTATTATCATGGCGTGGACCGGATTGCGCCTGATACGTCCCTGCTGTTGCCCAAAGGCGGGCGCATTAATATCACCTTGCGCGTGGTGACATGATCGTTGGGTTACAGCGCGTTTTTGGGCATAGGGTTCAGCCCCTTGTTATAGGCGGTCCAATCCGTGATGCCGGGATAATGCTGTTTGCGCCAGGCACGCACACGCGGGTTCATCCGGCGGCGCCACAGCGGCGGGATCATCGCCAGCGTGGTCATTGCCGGATAGCCAAGGGGCAGTTGCGGTGCCTCTTGCGAGCTGTAGGTTTGTAGCAGCGGAAAGCGGCGATCAGGTTTATAATGATGGTCTGAATGGCGTTGTAGATTGATCAGCAACCAGTTTGATGCCGTTTGATCGCTGTTCCAGCTGTGATGGGGTTTGACATGCTCATATCGGCCATTGCCCATGTATTCGCGCGTCAGCCCGTAATGCTCAACATAGTTCGTCAGCTCTAGTTGCCAGATCGCAACAAAGGCTTGGGCTGCGAAGATCATAACGCCCAACCAGCCGCCGATAATCGCCGCCAGAGCAACCGCCACCAATTGCAGCGCGCCATAGCGCCAGAACGGGTTGCTTTGGTGAAAGGCTGGGCGGCCAGCGCGGGCCAGCTTGCGCCGCTCTGCCCTCCAGGCCGAGGTCAAACCATCGCGCAAAACGCGGAAAAAGAACCGGTGGAAGCCTTCGTTATATCGTGCCGATACGGCATCGCGCGGGGTGGCAACCCAAAGATGATGCACCAAAAGATGCTCGGTGCGGAAATGCCCATACATCACAGAGGCCAGCAAAAGATCCCCAAGCCAGCGTTCCACCAACGGCTTTTGGTGCAGCAGCTCGTGGGCGTAGACCATGCCGATCGTGCCGGAAATCACCCCGACCCCAAAAACAAGGCCGGCGATTTCCCATCCGCTTAGATGGTCCGTGCGTGTTACCCAATAGATCGTGCCATAGATCACACAGGCCTGTAACGGGAACCAGATTAGGGTCACGGCCCGGTACCAAAACAAACTACTATCGGGGGTTTGTGGGTCGGGCTGTTGCAAATTTCGGCCCAGGATTTTGTCCAAAAACGTGATCAGCCACCACGCGTAAAAAGGCAGCAAAATCAATGTCCAGCCGCCATAGACTGCTTCAATCGCGGCAAGGGGCAACGTAAGCACAGAGAGCCAAAACGGCAGGGCGCGGACGGGGCTGATATTCGTGGCTGGGGCGGACATGGGCGGCTCTTTCATACGGGTTATGCCACCATAGCCCAAGCGGCGTGCAGTGCAATCGGTGCGCAAATCAGGTGTCGTTGGTCAATTCGCAGATGCCCGGCTGTGCGCCGTCCCAGACCTTGCGCATCACTGTGGGCAAAGAGGCAGGGTTGAACTGTGCCGCAGGTGTCAGTGCAGGTTCTGTAGGGATCTGCGCAACCATCACCGTTAAAATCAGGTGAAAATGGGTGAATGTGTGCCGCACTTCGCCGCTAACCGTCCAATCGGCAGTCCGGGGCGGCACCGGGTCAGGGTCTGCCCCCCAATCCGAGCCGGGAAACCCCAGTGTGCCGCCCAAAAGACCTTTGTCGGGGCGGCGTTCCAGCAAAATTGCGCCATCCGATGCGCGCCCGACATAGGCAAAGCCATGGCGTGTCGGCTTGGGTTGTTTCGGTGTTTTTTTCGGCAACTCGGCCGCGATTCCTTGGGCAAATCCCGCACAATCAGGGCGCAGCGGGCAAATGCCGCAGGCCGGGTTGCGCGGGGTGCAAATCGTCGCGCCCAAATCCATCATTGCCTGTGCATAATCGCCGGGCCGTTCGCGCGGCGTGACTGTGGCGGCCAGTTGCGCAATGCGGGGCCGCGATCCGGGCAACGGATCAGTCAGCGCGAACAGGCGCGAAATCACCCGCTCCACATTGCCATCAACCACTGTGGCGGGTTCGTCAAAAGCAATGGATGCGACTGCCGCCGCAGTATAGGGGCCGATTCCCGGCAATGTCAGTAGCTTGGCCGCCGTGTTGGGAAAGTGCCCAGTATACTGATCCGCGACAACCCGCGCACATTTCAGCAAATTACGTGCCCGCGCGTAATAACCAAGCCCGGCCCACGCGGCCATAACATCCCCATCATCGGCGGCGGCCAGATCAGAAACTGTAGGCCAAGCCTGTGTAAAGGTCCGAAAATAACTGCGCACAGCGGCAACGGTGGTTTGCTGCAACATTACTTCGGACAGCCACACCCGATAGGGATCAGGACGCACACCCGCCGCGCGGTCGGCAGGCGAAACCCGCCAGGGCAAAATCCGCGCATGGTGGTCGTACCAGTGCAAAATATCGGCGCTTATCGCAGTGTCGTCACGCAATATTTATGACCTCCATCTTGCTTTAAGGCTCCATATTCGTGGAACTGCTGGTATTGCGACGGTGAATGCCTAAGTTAGTGCCTAGCATTTGGAAAGACAGTATGGCCGCGAAAACGGGTAAAAAAGCCACATTCAAACCGGGTCCGTCAAAGCGACGGATGCGCGGTTTTGAACCGGCCTCTGGGCTGCTGAAGGACCGTATCCGCAATGTCGGAGAGGCCCGTGGTTTCGCCGTGTCGCGCCTGTTGACCCATTGGGCCGAGGTCGTGGGGCCAGAGATTGCAGCACAAACCCGCCCGGTCAAAATCGGCTATGCCAAAGGTGGGTTCGGGGCGACCTTGACCGTGCTGACACTGGGCGCATCTGGCCCGATGATGCAGATGCAGATCCCAAAGATGCGCGATAAGGTCAACGCCTGCTATGGCTATAATGCGATCTCACGCATCGTGTTAACCCAAACCGCGCCCACAGGGTTCGCCGATGGCCAGGCCGAATTTCTTACGCCACCCAAAGTAGCCCAAGCGCCATCACCCGAAATTCAGGCGCAAGCGCAAAAAACAGCAGAGCAGATCGGGGACCCCGGTTTGAAAGCTGCGTTGGAAATGCTTGCACAAAATGTTCTTACCAAGTCCGCGAAACGGGCTGAGCAGAAGAAAGGTTAAGTTATGAACCGTCGTTCCTTCCTCCTTGGGGTGTCAGGGGCTGCCATTGTAGCCGTAACCGGTGGCTGGATTGCCTCCCGTCAAAGCGGTGTCGAAACGGGGTTTGTAACTCCTGCAGCAGCGCAAGATGCAGGGGTTGAACCGCTACCCGATATCATTCAGGGTGATGAAAATGCCCCGGTCACATTGATCGAATACGCCTCTTACACCTGTCCGCATTGCGCCAACTGGCACAAGACGATCTATCCGACGCTGAAGTCAGAGTATATCGACACCGGCAAAGTCAAATTCATCCACCGCGAAGTTTATTTCGATAAATTTGGTCTGTGGGCAGGCATGATCGCGCAATGTGGCGGTGACATGAAATATTACGCCGTAGGCGGCATGATCTATGATGAACAGAAATCATGGATTGGTGACGGGCAGCAGGCAACCATTGCCGAAAATCTGCGGAAGCTGGGCCGCAAGGCCGGGTTCTCGGATGAACAACTGGAAACCTGCCTGAATGATCAGGAACGCGCCAAACGTATGGTTGCGACCTTCCAGAAAAACGCCAGTGCGGATGAGGTGGACTCGACTCCGACCTTGGTCATCGACGGTAAGAAATATTCCAACATGCCGTGGGATGAGCTGAAAGCCGTTCTGGATGAGCAATTGGCCGGCTAGTGCCAAGGCCCGCGGGCTGTGTCGCAGATCAGCAATGGCCGGGTGCATCGTCGCCCGGCCGTTTTTTTTGGTGCCTGGGTGTTACATGTTAAGTGCGCTTAACGCGGCCCCCAATGCTGCATAGTCAAGGATCTGTAACCGCACCGGCAGCGTCACGACATTGGGCCGGAAATCAGCGGGCATGCGCGCAGCATCTTTTTCGGTTGTGACAAGCTGGGCGCCAAGCAGAGTTGCCTCTGATTGCAACCGTTTCAGCAAGGCAGGGGTGAAAGGTTGGTGATCTTCCAGGGCTTCGGCACGCAAAATATCTGCGCCTAGACCTTTGAGTGTGATGAAAAATTTCTCCGGATGTCCGATGCCTGCAAAGGCCAAAACGGGTAGGCCAGCCCAATCCATCCCGGTGGGTAACGGTGCCAGCGCGCCTTGCATATGTGGCACGGTGATCTGATCGGACCATATCGCCGCAAAGCTGTCTTGCGCAGGCGGCGGCCCGATGGACAGCAGCAGATCGGCACGCGAAAGGCCCGCAGGCACAGGTTCGCGCAGCGGTCCGGCGGGCATGCATCGACCATTGCCAAAGCCCTTCACCGCATCGACGACGATAATTGTCAGATCCTTGTGCAGTGCGGGGTTTTGGTGCCCGTCATCCAGAACAATCACATCCGCGCCCGCCTGATGTGCGGCAATGGCCCCCTCAGCACGGTTTTTGGCGACCCATGTTGGCGTGAAGGCCGAAATCAGCAATGGTTCATCGCCGACCTCATCGGCGCTATGATGGCGTTCATTGACCTGCACCGGGCCAATCAGGCTGCCACCATGACCACGGCTGACCACATGGGGCCTGTGACCCCGACCGATCAGTTGTTGTACCACGGCGATGACAGTCGGTGTTTTTCCCGTGCCGCCTGCGTTGATATTGCCAATACAGATCACTGGAATCGGAAGATGATGCCCTGGCGTTGCGATCCGGCGCGCGGTAGCCTGTGCCGTTAATTTCGCCAGCGGTGTCAGCAGCCTTGCGGCCATTGCGGGGCGTGACGGGGGGGTAAACCAGAACTGTGGGGGGCGCATCAGCGGACCTTTTCATCATTGGACAGGGCGGCCATGATCGTAGACGTTGCCAGCTCTGTCGCGCCCGCCCCTTCAGAACAGACGGCCCAGGCATTATGGGCCAAAAGCGCAGATTTTTGCGGCGAAATCAAATCAGCAACGGCATCACCCAATGTGTCTTGTAAGACGATACGGCGGGTCGCATGCGCCTTGTCCAGCCTGCGATAGTCTTCTGTAAACGGTGCGGCGGTGGGCCCGTGCAAAATCGCAGAGCCCAGTCCCGCCGGCTCTAACGGGGAGCGGGAATAGGGCGTGGGCGCACTTAGGGTTCCGCCCATATAGGTGATTGGTGCCAAGCGATACCACAGGCCAAATTCATCGGGGTCATCGGCGATGAAGATCTGTGTCTCTTCCTCTGGCTCACCTTCCAATGTGCGCCGGCTGACACGCCATCCTTTGGAGGACAGACGCTTTTGCAATGCCGCGCCTGACATCTCATCCGCCGGGGCAAGCATCAGCAACAGCCTGTGGGCATGGCGCAGCGCATGGGTATGCGCGTTCAGAACAGCGTCTACCTCGGCGTCGGGCACTGCGGCGGCAAGCCAGATCTGGCGGTTGCGCAAATTGGCCGACATTGCTGCGCGTTCACGTTCAGAACATTTCAGCGGATTGGCGGAATCACAGATCGCACCGCTACTGCCAATACGATTGGGCGCAGCCCCCATTTGCACCAATTTCCGTGCGTCCGAATCACTGCGTGCAAGGATCCGATGCATCCGCCGAAGCAGCGATTTTGAATGTGGCGGCCGGGTGCCCTGCGCGACGGCGGCATCAATCAATACAAGTGGGATATGTTGCGCAGAGGCCTGGGTGATCAGGGCGGGCGGAAGATCCATTCCGATCAGCAAGATCAAATCAGGCTGCCACGCCGCCAGAACGGATTTTGTCTGCGCTGCTGTCGCGTCAGGATGGGCGCATAACGTGGCCCCATCGGGCAGTGGAAAGCTGGGCGGAAGGCCCGTCGCAAGGGTCAATATGATGGAAATATCGGGTTCGTGATCCAGCAAACGGTCGATCAGCAACCGTGCGACATCGGGATCAGACTGTGTGGACACACGCAACCACAGCCTGCGACCCGAGGTCACAGGCTGGATCGGCGGCTGATCCCCCGACCGGGGTTGCAGCGCCGAAAGTTTAAGATGCAACCAAAGTGGTAGCGGCATCGTTAGGCGCGATCAGCCGCCCAACTCTTCGGTGGCGGCGACTTCAAGCTCTTCGTCGCGCAGACGGTGCAAATGGGCGATGAAATAACGCATATGAGCATTGTCGACTGTCCGCTGGGCTTCGGATTTCCACGCATTATAGGCGGTTTCGTAATTCGGGAAGATACCGACAATGTGAATGTCTTCGACATCCTTGAAAACGGTTTTCTGTGGGTCGACAAGTTCGCCACCGAAGACCAGATGTAAACGTTGTGGAGTGGTTTTTGACATTAGATGGACCTCTGGAAATGACGCTGTCATAAGAGTAGGGGAAGCGGGCCGGGTTCTCAAGGTAATGAGGTGTTCAGCTCTGCGTGTGTATCGCTTTTCAACCCCTCAGCTTGAAGTTACGTAAATATCCATGAAAAAATCTTTGACCGAGATCTATGACGCCCGCGTGGCGGATGGCACGTTGAATGCGGACGCGGCGCAGCGCGCGGTATTGCCGATGCTGGAACGTGTGCGCCAGGCCTTGGAGGCCCCAATCGAGCGCAAAAGCGGGCTGAAGGCCCTGTTTGGCCGCAAGGCGACGCCTGCCGCAATACAGGGGCTATATCTGTGGGGCGGGGTCGGGCGTGGCAAGTCCATGTTGATGGATTTGTTTTGTGATGCGGTGGATGTGCCCAAGCGCCGGGTTCATTTTCACGGGTTCATGCAAGAGGTTCAGTCCAAGATTGAGGTCGCCCGCCGGGCAAAGGCCGAAGATGCAATCCGCCCTGTTGCAATAGAGATCGCATCCCAGCTGCGTTTGCTGTGCTTTGATGAAATGCAGATCACCGATATTGCCGATGCGATGATCGTCGGGCGCTTGTTTGAGCTGTTGTTTGAACAGGGCGTGACAGTGGTTACGACGTCGAACCGGGTGCCAAACGATCTGTATAAAGATGGGCTAAACCGGCAATTGTTCCTGCCCTTTATTACCCTGTTGCAAGAGCGTTTGCAGGTGCATGAAATTCAGTCGGAAACGGATTATCGGTTGAACCGTCTGTCCGGGCAGCAGGTCTATTTTACGCCTGCAGGCCGGGAAGGGCGGGCGCATATGGACGCGCTGTGGCATGCGCTGGGCGGCAGTGATGACAGCGAAAAGCTTGTACTTACGGTGAAAGGGCGCGATGTTGTGATCCCGCAATTTCACAATGGCGTCGGGCGCGCCGGGTTTTGGGACCTATGCGGCGCGATGCTTGGGCCGGGGGATTATCTGGAAATCGCACAGGCGGTACGCGTGCTTATGCTGGATGATATCCCGCAGCTGTCTGTGTCGAATTTCAACGAAGCTAAGCGTTTTGTGACATTGATTGACGCGCTTTATGAGGCGCATGTACGGTTTATTTGCTCTGCTGTGGCGATCCCGGAACATTTGTATAATGAAGGCCGTGGCAGCTTTGAATTTGAACGCACGGCATCGCGTTTGCGTGAAATGCAATCGGAAAGCTGGGCTAAATCCGAAGGATAGACCGCGATGGACTGGCTGGAGCGGCAAGTGTCAAAGGCAGCGCGGGAGGCCGAGGCAGGCGCGGCACTTCACGTGGCGTTGCAGCAAACAGCCGGTTTTGCGCAGTGGCAGGTACTTGATGTTCTAAAGCCGGGACCACGCCGAGTGGCGCGGATTGGACTGGGCGGTGATGTCGTTATTGCCAAACTGTACCGCGATGAGACATTGGCGCAGATGGCGGCGCAGGAATTGCGCCGCGCCCATAGCGATTTAAGCGGGCCGACCTACCGTGTTCCGGCGCTGTTAGAGCATGCTCATGGGCTTTTGGTGATGGAATGCGCGCCTGGGCAACCGGTACGTGATGCGTTGGCACATGCCAACTCGGCCCAAACCAGCGCGATACTGCGGGCGGTGGGGCATTGGCTCAGCGCTTATGCTGCGCCGCAGGTGCAGGTGGGGCGGTTTGCGCCGGGGTATTGGATGGATATCGCGCACGGCTATATGAACCCTGATATGCCCACGGATCACCGGCGTCAGGCGCAAGATGTCCTTGCCCGGATGAACGGATTGCGCGCAGGGTTACAGGATTTTCCGGTACGGCGCGGTATTACCCATGGCGATTTTGCCGATCACAATCTGTTCGCAACAACGGATGGGCAGATTTGGGGCGTGGACTTGGAACGCAATACGCAAGGGCCGCTTGCCTTGGATATTGCGCATTATCTGGCATCCCGCGCGGGGCGGTTTATCGCGCGCGACGGGAGTTTTTATGGCACGCCAGCGCCCGAGGCATTCGCCTTGCGCGCCAGCCAAGTGATTCCAGAGGAGGAATGGGCCGCGTTGGTCCCGTTTTGCTTGGGGCTGTGCTATGTGAAACATCTGTCGAGGGCGGGTGAACCGCAGCCGCGCCGCCTGATGGCCGCGCGACACTGGTGTGATCAGCTAGGTTAAAGCGCGTCGATTTGCGTCAGGATTTCGCGCACGCGTGGGATGACCTTTTGGCCATAAAGTTCCACGTTGCGCAGCAACGCCGAGGCTTTTTGCGGGCCGGAGCTGTATTTCAGCTGGAACCGGCTAAGGCCAAGCACCGAGACGGTTGACGCAATTTTTTGCGCCACGGTTTCCGGGCTGCCGACATAAAGTGACCCGTTTTCGATCTCATGCAGGTAATCTTGGCGGCGAAGGGGCGGCCACCCCCGCGACGCACCGATCGCGGCATGCATTTTCTGATAGCCTTCAAAATAGGTCTCGCGGGCCTCTTCATCGGTGGCCGCGACAAAGCCGGGGCTGTGCACCCCAATGGGTTGCGAAGGAGTGCCGACCTGATCGTGGGCGCGCTTATAGAGATCCACCAATGGCGCGAAGCGGGCGGGGTTGCCACCGATGATGGCCATCAACAACGGCAGGTCATTGACGGCAGCCGAAATAACCGACTCGGGCGAGCCGCCGACGCCGCGCCATGTGCGGATCGGGGTTTGCGCGCGCGGATGCACGGTGACATTGTGTAAGGGCGCGCGGTGCTGCCCGTCAAAGCTGACCTGCTCATCCCGGATCAGCCGCAAGAACAGATCGTATTTTTCATCAAACAGGGTCTCGTAATCATGCAGATCCAGCCCGAACAGCGGGAAGCTTTCGGTGAAAGATCCACGCCCTAGCGTCACTTCGGCGCGTTGCGGGGCGATGGCATCCATCGTGGCAAACCGTTGATAAAGGCGGATCGGATCGTCTGATGACAACACCGTCACAGAGGTGCCGACCTTGATCCGCTGTGTTTGCGTCAAGATCGCGGTCATGATCGGTTCTGGCGCAGAGATCGCAAAATCGGGGCGGTGATGTTCTCCGAGCCCGATATAATCAACACCCGTTTGATCGGCCAAAATACCTTCGGTGACGGTATTGCGGATCACCTGCGCAGCCGACAGCCGCGCGCCTGTATCATCGGTGCTGATATCGCCGAATGTATCCAGCCCAAGTTCGAGTGCCATTTGGGCCTCCTATCCGTGAAAACTTGACCGTAAGATAGGCGGCAACAGGTCGAGGGCCTATCGCAGCCATTGCACAGACCCTGTTCGACAATGATCGGGCTTAGCCGTTTTCGCGCAAAATCGTACCGGCCAGATAGAGCGATCCGCAGATTAAAACCCGGGCCTGCGGGTCTTGTGCGGTGATCTGCGCCAATGCGGCTGCAACGCTATCGGCCTGTTCTACATTGGCAAAGCCCGCCTCGTGCGCGGCCTGAGCGGTGCTTTGTGCAGGTAAGGTGTTGGGTTCATCCGGGATGGCGACGGCATGCAGACTGCGCGCATGTTGGGCCAGTGGGCGCATATAGCCGGTGACATCTTTGGTATTTAGCATGCCGCAAATCAAATGGGTTGGGCGTGCAGGCTGAAGGCCCAACGTGGCAGCGATGGCCACGCCCGCTGCGGGATTATGCCCGCCGTCCAGCCAGATTTCCGCCTGCGGTGCGGCGCTGACCAGCGGCCCGGTTTTCAGCCGCTGCATCCGTGCGGGCCAGGTGGCGCGGGTCACCGCGGCCTCCATAATATCTTCGCCATGTCCAAGGTATCGCAGCGCGGTGATCGCAGCCCCGGCATTCATGATCTGATGCGGGCCGGGCAGGGCGGGACGGGGTAAATCCAGAAGCCCGCGCTCATCTTGATAAATCAGCCGGTCATTTTCTTCCCAAACCTGCCATTGCTGACCATAGGCCAGAACAGGTGCGCCCATCCGGGCGGCGTGGGCCTCGATCACCTCCAGGGCCGAATCTTGCTGTGGCCCGACGATTACAGGGATGCCGCGTTTGATAATTCCGGCTTTCTCGCCCGCAATCGCTTCCAGCGTGTCACCCAAGAATTGCTGGTGGTCCAAATCTACAGGCGTGATGATCGACAGCTGTGGCGTGATCACATTGGTGGCGTCCAAACGGCCGCCCAGGCCGACTTCTAGTAAAGTATGATCGGCGGGGCTGCGCGAAAATGCCAAAAACGCGGCGGCGGTTGTGATCTCAAAGAATGTGATCGGCTCGCCTGCGTTCTTCTCGGCGCATTCATCCAGCAGCGCGGACAGATCTGGTTCGGAAATAAGGGTTCCGGCCAGACGAATACGTTCGTGAAATCGGGCCAGATGCGGCGAAGTGTAGGCATGCACACGTTCCCCCGCAGCCTCCAGTCCGGCGCGGATCATTGCCTGCGTCGAGCCTTTGCCATTCGTACCCGCAATATGGATCACGGGCGCAATGGTCTGTTCGGGATGGTCCAGCGCGCTTAACAGCCGTTCTAGCCGATCCAAGGTCAGATCAATAACCTTTGGATGCAGTTGCATCAGCCGTGTCAAAATAACATCGGAGGTCTGGGACATGGTCAGCGCCTCATGTGGCGGGCGGATAACGGTTAGGGGTGAACACCGGGGCCACCCCCAATATAGATCAGGCCGGTTTAGTGTCGACCGCCGGGGATGCAGCTTCGCCTTCTGGGGTGGCTTCAATCGCAAGGTTTTGCTCTGGCGCAGGCAGATCGCCCATCACCGCAGGCGGCAGCCCCATCATCATGCGCAAAATTGTAATCAGCTCATCGCGCAGCTTTGTACGATGGGTCACGCGATCCAACATGCCGTGATCCAACAGATATTCGGCGCGTTGGAAACCTTCGGGCAGCTTTTCACGGATTGTCTGTTCAATCACGCGCGGCCCGGCAAAACAGATCAACGCATTGGGTTCGGCAATATGCACATCGCCCAACATCGCATAAGAGGCGGTGACGCCACCTGTGGTCGGATGGGTTAAGACAACGATATAGGGCAGGTTGGCTTCACGCAGCATTTCCACCGCAACCGTGGTGCGCGGCATCTGCATCAAGGACAAGATACCTTCCTGCATGCGTGCCCCACCGGCGGCAGAAAACAGCACCAGCGGGCGTTTCAGCGCCACGGCCCGCTCGGCTGCGGCAATGATCGCATTGCCCACGAACATGCCCATAGACCCGCCCATGAATGAGAAATCTTGCGCCGCAGCAACAATCGGGGTGCGACCGATCTCGCCTTCCGCGACAAGCATCGCTTCCTTCTCACCGGTCTTGCGCTGCGCGCCTTTCATCCGGTCGGGATATTTTTTCTGGTCTTTGAAATGCAGCGGATCATGGATCGGCTCTGGCACGGTGACTTCGGTGAAAATCCCCGCATCAAACAGCGCGTTGAACCGTTCACGCGGCGTGATCGCCATGTGATGTTCGCAATTGGTGCAGACATTTTGGTTGTCGCTCAGTTCCCGATGGAACAACATTGAGCCGCATTCAGGGCATTTGGTCCACAGGTTCTCGGGGACTTCCCGACGAGAGAACAGCGAATTGATTTTCGGTCGGACGTAGTTCGAAATCCAGTTCATATGCCAGTGGCCCCTTTGCACCTTTGGTCCCTGAGATACGCGCGCTGCCAAGGAAATGCAATCAGGCCCGGCACAGGTTATGGGGCTTCTTTTCACCGGCTGCGCGAAAAAGCATCTGCCTACAGGGGGGATGACCCCTGCGCGTGGCGTGGTGACAGACTTTACAATTGCCGATGGAGGGCCGAAGACAACCTGCATCATAAGGGGCATGTTATGTTTGAAACGTCGTTAGAGCTGGCGCTCATGCTGATCGGGGCCGCATTCGCGGCCGGCTTTGTGGATGCGATAGCAGGCGGCGGCGGGCTGATTACGGTGCCGATCTTGATGCTGGCAGGGGCGTCCCCGCTGGAGGCGCTGTCAACCAATAAGGTGCAAGCGGTCTTTGGCGCGGCCACCTCGGCATATTCCTATACGAAATCCGGAATGGTGGAGTTTCGTAAGCAAATCGGCCCTGCGTTATTGGCCGGTGTGGCGGGGCTTGCGGGTGCGTTATTGGTGTCGGTGATCCCAACCGAAGGTCTGCGTTGGGTCTTGCCGGTTGTGTTGATTGCGATCGCGGCGTTTTTCGCTTTTCGGCGCGGGTTGAATGATGATGACCGGGTGCAGCGGATCTCGCCTGCGATGTTCACAGCTTTCGTGGTGCCGCTTGTCGGGTTTTACGATGGCTTGTTGGGGCCGGGGGCGGGCAGTTTCTATATGATTGGCTTTGTCACGCTAGGTGGCTATGGCGTGCTAAAGGCCACTGCACATACGAAACTGTTAAATTTCGCGTCTAATTTTGGCGGGCTGATTGCATTTGCGGCGGTTGGCGCGCCGTGGTGGGTGTTAGGCTTGGCTATGGGTATGGCTCAGATTGCGGGCGCGCGTTTGGGGTCAAAATTGGCAATGCGTATTGGATCACGGCTGATTAAGCCGTTGTTGGTGGCAACCTCGGGCCTTTTGGCGTTGAAACTGATCTGGGATCTGATCTGAGGGTCAGGCAGTGCGCAGTGGAGGCGCTGATAGGCGCTGACCGCGCGGGCCGGGGCTCAATGCCGCGGCTTGCGCGATCTTGGCCGTGAGTTGGCGTCAGGCAAACCCATCTGCGCAGCGCATTTCTCCAAATACTTTGCCGCGCCAATTGGTCTGGGCGGATGGGATCAGGCTTTCAACAACTGGATCGGCCGGATCAATCACCTTGCAGCGTAACAACAATGCGCAAATGGCAGCCTCTGATGCGCGGGTGGCGCCGTCGGTGATTTTTAACGCGATCCCTTTGCGTTGTTGCGGTAAAATTGCGACATAAACTGCCTCTGCTCCGGTTTTTACCGCTGCTTGTCCTTTGGCCGCGCGCATCAGTCGGGTGCAGGCGCGCGGGGCTGCGGCCACCAGCTCTGGATGGGCCATCATCGCCTGGGTCAGCCGCTCTGCCGCAGCATCCCTGCGCGAGCCACCCGACCGCGCCGAGGCAAATCGCTGCATCGCTTGCGCCAGTCCGCCGATTGAGCAGGCAAAATTTGGCGCAGAACAGCCATCAATACCCCAATGCGGCGCGGTCTGTCCGACCATGTCTTCAAAGGCGGCCCGGCACGCTTGCTGGACCGGATGATCCAGCGCGACATAGTCGCTGTCGCCTTTCAAATGCTGGTTAAGCGTTAAAAATCCCGCATGTTTGCCAGAACAATTATTGTGAAACTGGTTTGGGTGATCTTGCCCACATTGGCAGCGTGCCTTTGCAGCGCTGTCCCATGGCATATGCACCCCACAACGGAAATCTGCCTCCGATAGGCCCAGACCCGCTATCCAGTCTTGCACTGCATCTGTATGTATCGCCCCGCCGGAATGGCTGGCACAGGCCAACGCCAGTTGTACCTGCCCCAAGCCCGCGACGTCTGCGGCACCGCTTTCAATCAGGGGCAGGGCTTGCAACATCTTGCATGAGGAGCGCGGGTAGATGACCGCGTCCGGGTCGCCCCATGCCGCCTCAATTCCGCCGGGGCCCCAAATCACCGCGTGGCCATGATGCACGGATTCCAACATTCCACCGCGCCACAGTTCGATCATCGGTATTGCAGTCGACATGCCTTTTCCCTTCCTTCTCGCGCCAGGGCGCCGGAAAACCCAACACAATTAGGCGGAAATTTGCCGTGGGGGCTTTCGCATTGGGCCACAAATGCGTTATCATCCTCCTATCGAGTTGAATTCACGTCCGCCATCGTAAAAAACGGCAAAAGCCAATCAGGCGGGACAGAGGCACAAGGCAGCTGGAGGCTGTAATCATGATCAAATACCTTCTGCGCGGAGCCGCGATCCTGACTGCGTCGACCATGGCAGTGACCATGCCGGCGTTTGCACAGGAAACCACCAATCGCGTCGCGGCAGAGACCGATTGGAGCGTTTTCGTTGAGACATCTCCGCAGGAATGCTGGGGCGTTGCAGCGCCGAAAAATACGGTCAATTCCAAAGATGGCAAACCGGTACAGGTGCGTCGCGGCGATATCTTATTGTTTGTGACCTATCGTCCGGGCAACCAAGGCGAGATTTCGTTTATGGGGGGCTATCCTTTCGCACCCGATTCCACGGTTGGGATGAACGTCGGCGGCACGGAATTCACCTTGTTCACTGATGGGGAGGGCGCTTGGGCCGGTTCCCCTTCCGAAGACAGCAAAATCGTCGCCGCACTAAAGGCCGGGGCTGACGTGACGCTGACCGGGCGGTCTGCACGTGGAACGCAGACACAGGACACATTCTCATTGATGGGCTTTACCGCCGCGATGGAAGAAGCGCAAAAGCGCTGCCAATAAGCACTAGTATTTTGGCAGTTTGCGCTGCCACAAGCGATTGCTGGATCAGGCATTTGACGCGTCCCAATGGGGCGCGTTTTGTATTTGCGCCCGGCGTAATTCTTTGCGCGCGATGCCCGGTTTTAAAATTGGCAGAGCCGGTTGCATCGCGTCTGGGGCCTTTTGGGCAAGTTTGGGAAAACGCAGTAGCACCATCGGGCCCAGCAGCAGGCTTTCCACTTCGACCCCATTGGCCATAAAGCTGGCGTGACGTGGCAGTAGGAACGAATAAAACCGTGTGGGCTGTGGCAGCGGGCGCGGCATGACCTTTGGACCCTACATGGCGGTGAATTGCGGCAATATCGCGCTGGCTGAAGTGGCGCGCCGCCACAAGGGCGCGTTCAAACCCGGGCAAGTCGGTGAGCAAGACCACCCGATGTTGCAGCGTTGTGGTCAAATGGTGGGTCATGCCCGGGACGCTGCCCGGCGGCAGAGTCATCGCCAAGCCATGTCGCGGCAAGATCTCTTGTTTGCGCCAAAGCACCGGCAGAAAGCCATATTGGGATGTCGCAATATGCATGCCTGGTGCGATATGTTCTACGGGCACCCGTCCGGCGCAGGTCAATACCATCGTGCCCTGTGCCAGACACAGTGGTCCGTTGGTCAATAAATTATAGCCGATCTCATCAATATCGACGATCAGGGCGATCATCCCGGTAGCAAAGGGTTCCCCATCGGGATAAAGGAAAAACACGTCACCCGCGCCATCTTGCACCACAACCAGATCCACCGGAAAACCGGTCGGAAGCGTCACCCCCAAGATGCTGATGCCGGGCTGCGCGGTGCCAGACCCGATTGTCACATAATCTGTGCCGCCGACATCCACTGGTTCCCCTAATGGTAGCTGCGTTTCTGTGATCAGCTGATTGGTCAGCGGCGTCCCGAAATTGCCCAATATGATCGTCTGAGCTGAGCTGAGCAAATGCGGCGCTAGCAATGCGCCCTGATATGGTGTGACGGTCACTAAGGCCATAATACACCCGTTTAGGTTGAATCAAATCTGCCATGGGGTGATTTATATAATCCTAATAAATCCTATGGTTGTATTTTGGCAAATATCCAACGTGTTTTGCCCTTTGTTTTAGGATGTAAATGCGGTATAGGGGCCGCTCATTCTCAGGAAATCGCCATGACCGATGCATCTGCACCCATCACGCAAGACGTGATGACGATCCCGCGTAAACTGCCCGAGGGCGGTAAGATCAATCTTGTGGGCCTGACCCGCGACCAGCTACGTGCTACGCTGATCGAGGCTGGCACACCGGAAAAGCAGGCAAAGATGCGTCTGGGGCAGATCTGGCAGTGGATCTACCATTGGGGCGTGCGCGACTTTGACGCGATGACCAATCTGTCAAAAGATTACCGTGCGCTTTTGGATGAAAAATTCGAAATTGCTTTGCCTGAGGTCGTTACCAAACAGGTATCGATGGATGGGACGCGCAAATATCTTCTGCGAATCAAAGGCGGCCACGAGGTGGAGGCGGTCTATATTCCCGAAGAAAACCGTGGGACGTTGTGTATTTCTTCCCAGGTTGGCTGCACATTGACTTGCTCATTTTGCCATACAGGCACGCAAAAGCTGGTGCGCAACCTGACCCCCGGCGAAATCGTCGGTCAGGTGATGCTGGCGCGCGATGATCTGGGTGAATGGCCTGAGCAGGGCGCACCAAATGAAAATGCGCCGCGGCTTGTGTCGAATGTTGTTTTGATGGGCATGGGCGAGCCTTTGTATAATTTTGACAATGTGCGCGACGCAATGCAGGTCGTCATGGATGGCGAGGGGATTTCGCTGTCACGTCGCCGGATCACCTTATCGACATCTGGTGTTGTGCCAGAGATCGCGAAAACCGCAGAAGAGATCGGCTGTTTGCTGGCTGTATCATTCCATGCGACTACGGATGAGGTCCGTGATAAGCTGGTGCCGATCAACAAACGGTGGAATATTGAAACCCTGCTGAATACACTGCGCGACTATCCGCGCCTGTCGAATTCGGAGCGGATTACCTTTGAATATGTGATGTTGAAGGATGTGAATGACACGGATGAGGACGCGCGTCGGCTGGTGAAGCTGATCCGTGGCATCCCGGCGAAGATCAACCTGATCCCGTTTAATGAATGGCCTGGCTCCCCCTATACCCGTTCTGACTGGGAGCGGATCGAAAATTTTGCGGATATTATTTATAAGGCCGGTTATGCCAGCCCGATCCGCACACCGCGTGGTGAAGATATCATGGCGGCCTGTGGGCAGCTGAAATCCGAAACCGAACGTGGCCGAAAATCGCGCAAAGATATTGCGGCTGAGGCCGGGCTGTAATTTGATCACGACCAGGTAGGTTTTCAAAACTCCTCGCTCATGCTTGTGCGAGGAGTTTTTTATGGTGCGTGCCGGTCGGGGGTCTGTATCAGGCCGAAAATCCTGAACACAGGTGGGAACGCAATTGTGATGAGCCGCGTTCTATCTGTGATACGGAGAGACCTATGACAAATCAGACGCCGACAGATATGCATGCTTCGCCAGATTTCGCGGCGCTTCCCAAAGATCTAAATGCCGATGGTGCACCGCGGCGCACCGGAGTCGAGGTCGAATTTGCCGGAATTGACGAAGGCCGCACAGCCCAGCTTGCCGTTCAGGCGCTGGGGGGCACAGCGCGGATGGTCAATGATAAGGATTGGGTGGTTGAAGGGTCCTGCATTGGCACCTTACAGATCTATCTGGACCTTGCGCTACGCAAGCATATCCAAGGCCCGCTAAAGGATCTGGGGATGCGGCTGGGGCGTGAAGTTGTCCCGGTAGAAATCGTGACAGAGCCACTGACGCGCGACCAGATGACACAGCTGGATCGGTTGATTGCCGTTTTGCGCGCGCACGGGGCAAAGGGTACAGAACAAAGCGCGTTTTATGGGTTTGGCTTGCATCTGAACCCTGAAATTGCGGGGCCGGACGCGGTCGTGCGCCCACTTTTGGCCTATGCTGTGCTGGAAGATTGGATGCGCAAGACATGGCCGATCGAAGCAACGCGGGCCACATTGCCATTCACTGACCGCTATCCCGAGAAGCTGATCCGTGCCTTGGTGGAGCTGGGTCCGGATGCGCCCTTGCCCGATGTGATCCGCTGCTACCGCGAGGCCACATTGTCGCGCAACCATGGGCTGGATATGCTGCCAGTCTTTGTGGAACTGCATCCAGAAATCATCGCGGCACAAGATGGCAAAGGCGGCACTGTTAAACCCCGGCCTGCATTTCACTTTCGCCTGCCGGATTGCCGGATTTCCGATCCGGACTGGTCTATTGAAACTGAATGGCGGCGCTGGCATTTGGTTGAACAGGTGGCCGGGAATACGGCCCTTCTGCGCCGTTTGTGCCGTGCATGGACGGACCAGCATTCCGGGATGCAGTTTCTGGGCATTGGCTGGCCCGATAAGGCGCATGCGATGTTAAAAGGCGCGGGGCTGGTATGACACAGCGACCGCTGATCGGCGTCACCACATCGCTGAAAACAGGGTGGAGGGTGTTTCCCTTTATCGCGCTAGGGGTTGCCTTGGCGGGTGGACGTGCCATCCGTTGGGCTGCCGGAACCCGGGCCGAGGTCGCCGGGGTGGACGGCGTCATCGTGGGCGGCGGGGATGATATCTCGCCCGAATTATATGGCGCAGAGCTGATCACCACTGCAGTTCTGGACCCGGAACGTGATGCGCTGGAAACCTGCATAATTGAAGAGGCGATGAAACATGGCAAGCCCGTGCTTGGGATTTGCCGCGGCGCGCAGATGCTGAATATCGCGCTGGGCGGGAACCTGCATCAGAACGCTTATGAACATTATGGGGAGCGAAAATTCTCAACTATATTGCCAAAGAAAGACGTGCAGATATGCGCGGATACCCGGCTGGCAGATCTGGCGGGGGTTCAGCCGATGCGGGTCAATGCGCTGCATTCGCAGGCGGTGGACAGGCTGGGCGATGGGCTGCAGGTTGCGGCGCGTGATCCCAGCGGCATGGTTCAAGCCATTGAACGCGTATCAGAGCCTTTCGCCCTAGGCGTGCAATGGCATCCTGAATATCTGACCTATGCACGGCGTCAGCGGGCGTTGTTTCGTGCCCTGGTCGCGGCTTCTCGTGCACGGTCAGAAGATCGCGCACAATTGGCCGAAGTCAGTGCGGTGGCACGCCACTGAGGGACCTGGCTTTCACCGGGTTAGCTTTGGTCAATAATTTGCGTGATATGTTGCCCGCTGATGCGAAAGCTGGATCGGCCTTTAAAGGCAATCTCTTGTCCCGCTTTCCAACCATTGGGAAGATCCATCGCTGGCTCACCGAAATAATCGACCTCAATCAATGTATGATCCGCCACGGTGATCGCATGGGTAATGACCTGTCTGCGCCATTTGAATGCGCTGATGGCAAAGGTTGCCATTTGGCTGAATTCTAATTTGCCATGGGCTTGGGCGTAGGTTGCGCCATCCACGATGCTGCGAAAATGGATGTTTTCGGGCATCATTGCCAACATGGCCCCGATATCCATCGCGTTATAGGCATCAATGTAGCGCTCTATCAGCGCAGGGATCGTGGTCATGGCCTCCTCGCTTTGTCACCGAATAAGACCACAGTATAGCATAGGAATGGGCGCTGCGGTGGCCCATTCCTATTCGTGCTAAAGGCAGGGTTAACAGCCCTCTGGATTAAAGGCGTCAATTACCGCCAGGGCCTCATCTGCAGTTTCGACAAATGAGATCAGCTTCAGGTCATCGCGCGAGATTGTGCCGGCATCCGCCAACGCGTCCCAATTGATGATTTTAGCCCAGAAGGCCTTTCCAAACAGAATGAACGGCACGCGCTGCATCCGTTTGGTTTGGATCAGTGTCAGGGCCTCGAACATCTCGTCAAGCGTACCGAACCCGCCGGGAAACACCGTGATTGCAGAGGCGCGCATTAAGAAATGCATTTTCCGGATCGCAAAATAATGGAAATTGAACGACAGCGACGGTGTGACATAGGGGTTGGGCGCCTGCTCATGTGGCAGCACGATATTCAGGCCGATGGTTTGGCCGCCCGCCTCATGTGCGCCCTTATTTCCGGCCTCCATCACGCCAGGGCCACCGCCGGTGCAAACCACATGCTGACGACCATATTCCGCCATAGAGCGTTCGGTCATTTTGCGCGCAAATATCTCTGCTTCGGTATAGTAATGCGACAGTTCTGCCAGATAGGGGGTCTTGGCGGTGCCTTTGTTTTCGGGTGACGGAATGCGCGCGCCACCAAACATCACCACAACGGATTCGATACCGCGTTCATCCATGATCATCTGCGGCTTCAGCAATTCCAATTGCAGCCGCACGGGGCGCAATTCTTCGCGCATCATGAAATCATCATCGGTAAATGCCAGCCGATAAGCGGGGGACCTGGTCTGTGGGGTATCGGGCACGCGGTCGGCGCTGCGGGCATCTTCGACGCTGTCACGCAGGGTCGTGCGGTGGGGCTCTTGGCCGAATTCTTCAGTGGTCTCATGTGAGGCCATATCGGGGGCTCCTCTCTACTTTCGTCTTGGTATGACTGTTTTTTACCGGCTCCGCCACACGGGAGATGCGCAAGGAGGATTTGCGCTATATGTTCCGGTGAACCCCAAGGACAAGACCGAATAACCGTTGAGAAACGATCAAGGCTGGTCCATAGAAGCGCAAACCTAACCGATTAGGAGGCACAGATGCCGTATTCCGCGCTTGAAACCGCCATCGAATCCGCATGGGACGCCCGTGATGCGATCACACCGGCAACCACGGGCGAAACCCGTGAGGCCATCGAAACCACGCTGAACATGCTCGACAGTGGGAAACTGCGTGTGGCTGAAAAGCAGGCCGATGGCAGCTGGCATGTCAATCAATGGGCCAAGAAGGCCGTTCTGCTTGGCTTCCGTCTGAAAGACATGGAGCTGCAAGAAGGCGGTCCACAAGGCGGCGGCTGGTGGGATAAGGTCGACAGCAAGTTCAAAGGCTGGACCGAGGCGGATTGGAAGGCGGCTGGCTTCCGCGCCGTGCCAAACTGTGTTGTGCGCAAATCGGCCTATATCGCCAAAGGCACCGTTTTGATGCCGTCTTTCGTGAACCTTGGCGCCTTTGTGGACGAGGGCACGATGGTTGACACATGGGCCACCGTTGGTTCATGCGCGCAGATCGGCAAAAACGTGCACCTGTCGGGCGGTGTCGGCATTGGTGGCGTATTGGAACCTATGCAGGCGGGGCCGACCATCATTGAAGATAACTGCTTTATCGGCGCGCGTTCCGAAGTTGTTGAGGGCGTGATCGTCCGTGAAGGCTCTGTCTTGGGTATGGGCGTGTATCTGGGTCAATCGACCAAGATCGTTGATCGTGAAACCGGCGAAGTAATGTATGGCGAAGTGCCGCCTTACTCGGTCGTGGTGTCGGGCTCAATGCCATCGAAAAACGGCGTGCATCTGTATTGCGCGGTGATCGTGAAGCGCGTTGACGAAAAGACTCGGTCCAAGACCGGCGTGAATGAGCTGCTGCGCGACTAAGCCGGCACAGACTGGGCGCGGCCATCATTTTGGGCCGCTGCCTGTGTGACAGGGGTGATGGCCTGAACCCAGGCCGCACCCTTTCCCCCCGGCTGAGGTGCTGCTCGCACTCGCCGGGGCCTTGCGGGGGCCCACGCGCTGCGAAACATGCTTAGCGCTAAATTTACAAAGTTGCGGAACCGATGTTTGTTTGCCTGCGTTCTTTATTCAACTGGATATTGAAAGGAACGTAGCATGGCTGGTTTAGGTTGGTTGGCTGCAATTATCGTCGGCGCACTTGCAGGCTGGATTGCAGAAAAAATTATGAAATCCGATATGGGTCTGTTGATGAATATCGTGCTGGGTATTGTTGGCGCGATCGTCTTGAACTTTTTGCTGGTCGCGATCATCGGCTCTACCTTGGGTGGCTGGATCGGTCAGTTGATCGTTGGTGTTATCGGCGCTTGCTTGTTGATTGCCGTGACCCGTGCGATCCGTGGTCGGTCCCACGTCTAAAGACCCCCGCCCTTATTGTCTCGGAAGAGCCTGGCCCCTGCGGCCAGGTTTTTTCGTTTGACGGTGGCGCAACGCTTGCCTACTGCCCATAGGATCGAAGGAGTGCGCATCATGTCAGACCAACCCGCAAAGCCAACGGGCGATAAACCCGCCAAGGTCAAAAAAACAAGCCGTCAGCAGGTCTATACGCTGGTGGTCGAAGTTGGCCGCTCGCAGGGTGATGGCCTTCCCAAAGGGGCAACAGGTGGCGCGTTGATGTGCTATTCTTCGGGCGTGGATGAGGCAGAGGCAGTGCGCGAAACCGTTGCGATCTTAAAACAGGCCGAATTGGCGCCGTTGGACGTCAATAGCTATGGCACCATCGCCGAGCGTGAGAAAATGGGTCATGAGATCGACGCGGAAGAACGCGAATTGATGCAGCGCGCCTTGGATGAAAATTCTGTCGTGGTCGCCCAGCTTACGCCCTTCTTCGATACAAAAAAACACTGATAGCGGCGGCGAAAGCCTGCTTATTTTGTCGGTTATGTCATGGGTTGATTGAACTGGCGCATAGGCTTGATACACTGTTTCAAAACCGGAAACGGGCAAATGAATCGGGCAATCATGAAACGCGCAGTCAGACTTCTTTCTATCTCATTCTTGGCCTTCACGGGGCTTTCGGCCTGTGCTGGCCCATTGGAAACCTCGCCGCGGCCGATGGCGCGTGGCGCGGCACCCGTGGCCGACGCTGTGCCGGACGTGGACAGCGCGACACAGGCGCGGTTCAACGCATGGGTGTCGGGATTTAAATCGCGCGCCTTGGCAAATGGCATCACCGAGGCCACATGGCGGCGTGCCATGACCGGGGTGCATTACAATCCCAAGGTGATCGAGCGTGACCGGTATCAGTCGGAATTCACCAAATCCATCTGGGATTATCTGGATGGTGCCGTTTCCGAAAGCCGGATCACGAATGGCCGCGCCATGTTGGCCAAGAACCGCCGCGTGTTAGAACGGATCGAAGCAAAATACGGAGTGCCCAAAGAAATCGTTGTGGCGGTTTGGGGCATGGAGACAAATTACGGCACGACGCGTGGGTCGATGGGTGTCATCTCTTCTTTGTCGACGCTGGCCTATGACGGGCGGCGTGGAGAATTCTTTGCCAAGCAGTTGATTGCGGCGCTGAAAATCATCCAATCGGGGGATGTCGATGCTGCACATATGACAGGCTCTTGGGCAGGGGCGATGGGGCATACCCAGTTCATTCCGACCTCTTATCTGACCTATGCGGTGGATTTCACCGGCGATGGTCGCCGTGACATCTGGTCCAATGACCCAACGGATGCATTGGCCTCGACGGCGGCCTATTTGGCGCGGTCGGGCTGGACCAAAGGTCAGCCTTGGGGTGTTGAGGTCACGCTGCCCAGCGGGTTTAATTATAACCTGTCGGGGAAAGGCACGACCCGCACACCGGCCCAATGGGCCGCAATGGGTGTGAAGGCCGCAGGCGGTGGCCGTGTGGGCAATTACGGCGCTGCGTCTATCTTGCTGCCTGCCGGGGCAAAGGGACCTGCCTTTATGATCTTTGGCAATTTCAAAGCGATTTCGCGCTATAATAACGCAGATAGCTATGTCTTGGGTGTGGGCCATCTGGCGGATCGCATCGGCGGGGCCGGGCCCTTCATCAATGACTGGCCGCGCACGGGCAAACCGCTGAGCGAAAAGCAAAAAGTCGAACTGCAAGAACGGCTGACCGCGCGGGGCTTTGATACGGATGGCACCGATGGCAAAATTGGCGCAAACACAACCAAGGCAATTGTGGCCTATCAAAAATCGGCCGGCTTGCCAGCGGATGGCTATGCCACATTAGAGCTGCTGCAGACGCTTCGCTAAGGGTCAGTGACTTGCACATGGGCGGGCTTTGCGTCTTGATGGCGCAAAGAACAGGAGCCCGCCCATGACTGCCAGCCTTAGCGCCGCGATTGTCGCAATTGATGCCGCAAATGCGAAAGACCCGAACCTTGAAGATGGCCAGCCCAGCGAATTGCTGTATGGCCAGCGAATGACCGTGGAGCAGGAATTGTTGTTCCCTGATGCCTCGGATCATTTGAAGATTGCCGCCCGGGGCCAGCATATTGAACGATGGACCTTACCGCGCAGTGAGTATCCCGAAGGGAAGACCGGCTATCTGAGCTGGCGGCGCGAACAGGGGCGGCGCCATGCCGAACGCGTGGCGCAGATCATGACCGACGCTGGCTATAGCGCGGATGACGTGACGCAGGTTGAAAAGATGCTGCGCAAAGAAGGGATCAAGCGCGACCCTCAGGTGCAAGCCCTGGAAGATGTGATCTGCTTTACGTTCGTGCGTCACTATCTGGGGGATTTTGCCAAAACGCAGACGCCAGAGCATCTGTTGGATATTGTGCAAAAGACCGCGCGGAAAATGTCACCCGAGGCGCGGGCAAAGGCCCTGACAGAATTCACCATGCCAGAGGCCTTTGCCGAGGCGTTCCGCTAAACCCAGTCAGCTTGCGGGGACCGGGGTGGGGCGCTTTGACAGCTGCACCGCCAGGATCCCCGCACAGATCACCGCAACCCCCAGAAGATCGGACCAGCCCATCTGTTCGCCCAGCACAATCCAGGCGATCAAGACACCGAAGAACGGGTTGAGGAAGTGAAAGGTGGCGGCGCGTGTCGCGCCAATACGGCCCACCAGTTTGAACCATAGCCATGTCGCGATCAGTCCGGGCACCAGTGTGGTATACAGGAATGCCAAAATCAATTGGGTGTTCCAGTTGATCGTATGGACCTCAATCAAAGCTGAGACCACGGCAAGTATCACGCCGCCCACCAGCATTTGCAGCCCGACGATCATCAATACATTGCCGCCAGAACTGGCACCGCGCACTGATAATGTGGCGATAGACAAGGCCATCGCTCCGGCAAAGCAAAAGGCCACGCCCATTAGATCGGCTCCGCCAGACAGGCGCGCCCCCATAATAACGCCAACGCCGATCACCCCCAGAACAAGCCCAGCCACGCCCACCATTGGTAATTTATCGCGGAACAAGGCCCACCCCAGCACTGCCACCATCAGCGGCATTGTGGACGCGATGATTGAAGCAAAAGAGGCCTCAACCCATTGCATCGCTGCGAAATTCAGCCCCAAATACAGCGCATTCTGACACAGGCCGAAAATGGCCGTCGATTTCCATTGTGCGCGTGTCAGGCGCCATGTCTGGCCAAGGGCCAGTGCGATCGCGACACCAATCGCGCCAGACAGGAAAAAACGCGCGGACAGGGCCATCAGGGGCGGCGCATCCACGACAATCATGCGAGCTGATGTGAAGGCCGAAGACCACATCAATGCAAAAACGATGCCCATGAAAATGGCGCGCAGATCCATAATTTGCTCCGTAGGTTTGGCAGTGGCGTTCAGTGCCAAAGGAAAGGGCCGCGCCGACATCATATCAGCGCGACCCCCGATTGATTCCGCAAATGCGGATTAGTCGATGTTGACACTGTCTTTCAGGGCTTTGGCGATTGTTGCCTTTACCTGACGGTCCGCCGGCTTTGGCATGGTTTCGCCGGTTGCCGGGTTGCGGACCATACGCTCGGGGCGGTCTTTGCACATAAATTTTGCAATGCCCGGGATCGTGACGGCGCCACCCTCCGAAACTTCTTTTGTAATTACATCTGCAATCGCGTCCAGAGCCGTGGTCGCGGTCTTCTTATCCGAACCCATTGTCTCGGCCAGAGCAGCCACGAGCTGGGTCTTGGTCATGGGTTTATTCATGAACATTTCCTCTTATACGCCCCGCTCTCCGGGGTCCGTTATTTGCGCAAAATGCGCGTGTGCCGCCTGTAACACACGAGTTTTCAGGCGGTGGCAAGGGTTTTTCGCAAAGGAAAAGCGAATTTCAGGCCGTAAATACGCGGCATCTCGCGCATCGGTTACAAGAACGCCGTTTCTTCAAAGCTGCGCAGTTTCCGGGAGTGAATTCGCTCCAGCGGCATCTGAGAAATTTTTTCCATGGCGCGAATCCCAATCAACAGATGATTGGCGACTTGGGTGCGATAAAACTCGGTTGCCATACCGGGTAATTTCAGCTCCCCGTGCAATGGTTTGTCGGATACGCATAGCAAAGTGCCATATGGAACGCGGAAACGATAGCCATTGGCCGCGATCGTCGCGCTTTCCATATCCAACGCGATGGCGCGTGACTGCGACAGCCGTTGCACCGGGCCAGATTGGTCGCGCAGTTCCCAATTGCGATTGTCGATCGTGGCCACAGTGCCGGTGCGCATGATCTTTTTCAGCTCATACCCTTCCAGATTTGTGACCTCGGCTACGGCCTCTTGCAGTGCGACCTGAATTTCCGCCAGCGTCGGGATCGGGATCCATGTCGGCAGATCGTCGTCCAACACATGGTCTTCGCGCAGATAGGCATGGGCCAGAACGAAATCGCCCAAGGCCTGCGAATTGCGTAGCCCGGCGCAATGGCCCACCATCAGCCATGCATGCGGGCGTAGAACGGCGATATGGTCGGTCGCGGTTTTCGCATTTGATGGGCCGACGCCGATATTGACCAACGTGATACCGCCGCCATCGGGCTTTTTCATATGGTATGTTGGCATCTGCGGCAATTTTGCCAAGCCGGGGATTTCAGCCTGCGCATCGGTGATCTCAAAATTACCTGGTGCAACAAAGCTGGTGTAGCCAGAGTTCGGGTCGGCCAACATTTTCCGCGCGACCTGTTCAAATTCATCGACATAGAATTGGTAATTGGTGAACAGGACGTGGTTTTGGAAATGCTCGGCGGCGGTTGCGGTGTAATGCGACAGCCGGGCCAAGGAATAATCAACCCGCTGCGCAGTGAACGGCGCCAAGGGTCGCGACCCATCCACGGAAGGCGGGGCCGTGCCATTGACGATGTCATCGTTCATATTTGCCAAATCGGGCACGTCAAACACATCGCGAAGGCTGAAATCCAGCACGCCTTCTTGTGGGATTGTGACATCTGGGCGCGAGGCCACAGCGAAATGCACCGGCATGGGCGTATCGGACATGCCGACATCTACCGCGATATTATGATTACGGATCAACAGGCCCAATTGTTGTGTCAGATAGTTGCGAAACAGATCTGGCCGGGTGATCGTGGCCGCATAGACCCCCGGCACCGGCACATGACCAAAACTAAGCCGGCTGTCGGCCTTGATATGGGATGGCACCGTGATCCGAACCATCGGATAAAACGCACGCACTCGCGCGCTTGGCTGTCCCAGTGCAAGCGTATCGTTGAATTTCTCCAATAGAAACTCGGTCGCTTGGGTATAAAGCGCTTCGATCCGGTCGACGGCCTGTGCGGCATCGGTAAAGCTGTCAAACCCGGTATTTTTCGGGCTTTCGGTCGTTGTCAGGTCAATCATTCAAACAGCTCCGTCAGTTCGAATTTGGTCACATCCACAAGCCCAAGATCCGAGATCCGGATTTCTGGGATGACCACCAGCGCCAGCAGGCTGTGCTGCATATAAGCATTGTTGAGCGTGCAGCCGCAGGCCTCCATCGCGCGCACCATTTTGCCGGCGCGTTCGGCCACCACTTGGGCGGAATCGTCAGACATCAGCCCGGCGATGGGCAAGGGCACATTTGCCAGTTCAGCCCCGTCTTGCCAGACACTGATACCGCCGCCCATTTCGCCCAGACGATTGGCACATTTTGCCATCATCTCGCGATCTGTGCCCACGACGATCATATGATGGCTGTCATGTGCGACGGTCGATCCCATTGCCATACGGCCCTTGTAGCCAAAGCCAGAGACAAAACCATTCGTCACGGCACCCGTCCCGCGGTGACGTTCGACCAAGGCGATCTGGCACACATCTTGCGCCAGATCTGGGCCGACATGTCCGTCGGTGACAGCCAGCGTCGCGGTCAGCGCCTTCGTCGGTGCCTGATTTTCCACCACGCCGATGACGCGTGCCTTGACCTGGGTCGCGCCCGCAGGGGCGGCGATGTCGAAATCCGCCGCACATAGGGCTTTGCCCAGCTTCACGGTGTTTCGCGCGGCCGTTGGCCAATCGTAATGTGGGCAATCGGCCAGCAATTTTCCATCTTGCGCGACAGTGACACCGCGGGCAATCACCTGCTCTACCGGCAAGGTTTTCAAATCCGAAGTCAAAATCATATCCGCGCGCCGTCCCGGAGTGATCGAGCCCAGCTCTCGTTCCAGTCCAAAATGGCTGGCGGTGTTGATCGTGCACATTTGCAGCGCAACAATCGGATCACAGCCGCAGTCCACCGCATGGCGATAAACCCGGTTCATATGCCCGTCTTCGACCAATGTGCCCGAGTGGCAATCATCCGTGCACAGGATGAAATTACGCGGGTCCAGCCCCTTTTCGGTGATTGCTGTGATCTGGCTTTCCACATCATACCACGCTGAACCCAGCCGGACCATCGCGCGCATCCCCAGACGCATCCGTGCGATTGCATCGGCCTCGCAGGTGCCTTCATGATCATCGGCAGGGCCGCCAGCAACATAGGCGCGGAACGGGGCGCCCAGATCGGGGCTGGCATAATGGCCGCCAACTGTTTTTCCGGCATTTTGCGTGGCGGCGATCTCTGCGAGCATTTTCGGGTCGCCATGGGTGACACCGGGAAAGTTCATCATCTCGCCAAGGCCCACAATACCGGGCCATGTCATAGCCTGCGCCACATCTTCGGGTGTAATTTCAAACCCGGTGGTTTCCAATCCCGGCGCGGATGGGGCGCAAGAGGGCATCTGAGTGAAGATATTGACAGGCTGCAAAGCCGCCTCATCATGCATCATCCGCACGCCTTCAAGGCCCAGCACATTTGCGATTTCATGCGGGTCAGTGAACATTGATGTCGTGCCATGCGGGATGACGGCTGCGGCAAATTCCGCAGGTGTCAGCATACCCGATTCAATATGCATATGCGCATCGCATAGGCCGGGCACCATATAGCGGCCATTGGCTTTGATCACCTGCGTGTCGGGGCCGATACAGGCCGACAGGTCGGGGGCGACGGCGGCGAACCGACCATCGACCACGGCCACGTCATAGCCTTCCAGCAGTTCACGCGTGTGAACATTCACCCAAATCCCACCGGTAACGACCATATCGGCGGGGGCGCGCCCGGCAGCCACGGCAATCAATTGCGGCGCAGCTTCGGGCCAAGATTTCAGTTTTTTCATATCCATGTCCCACTTTGCCTTTGCCTGTGAACTTCCGCAAGATCCGTTGTGAAGCTTGCAAACGCGCGCTACATCTTCCGTATGACACAGGCAAGAACACCCCGCATCACAATCACCTATTGCACCGGTTGCAACTGGCTTTTGCGCGCCGGTTGGATGGCGCAAGAGCTACTGCAAAGCTTTGGCGAAGATTTGGGCGAAGTGGCCCTGATCCCAGGATATGGTGGCATCTATGAAATCCATCTGAATGGCGACCTGATATGGGAGCGCAAGCGTGACGGCGGCTTCCCCGACGCCAAAGAAATCAAGCGCCGGATACGCGATGTCATCGATCCATCGCGTGATATGGGCCATATTGATCGTCACGCGGGAGACAGCGCATGAACACGCTTTTGTCCATCGGCCACGGCTTTTCCGCGCAAGCGATTGCACGGCCGCTTTTGGCGCAGGGGTGGCGGGTGATCGGCACCACGCGGAGCGATGTCGGGGCGCGTGCGCTGCGCGACAGCGGCGTTGAGCCGGTGGTTTGGACAGCGCCGGGCGATGCGCAGGCATTGCCCTGGGATCAGGTCACGCATGTGTTGTCTTCTGTCGCGCCAGAACGTGGGGATCACGACCAAGACCCGGTCTTGGCCTGTGCAGCCGATGCGATTGCCACGGCCCCGGGGCTGCAATGGTTGGGATATTTGTCCACGGTGGGTGTGTATGGCGACCGACAGGGCGGCTGGGTCGATGAGATGTCACAGCGCTTGCCTGCGACCCGGCGTGGCCTTGCGCGGCTGCATGCTGAAGATGCCTGGGCGGCGTTGGGCCAACGTGCGGGGGTGCCCGCGCATCTGTTCCGCCTGGCCGGGATCTATGGCCCCGGACGCGGGCCATTTGAAAAGGTGCGCAATGGGCAGGCGCGGATCATCAATAAGCCGGGGCAGGTGTTTTCCCGAATCCATGTGGAGGATATTGCACAGGTGGTTGTTGCCGCGATGGGCTATTGTGGCGCGCAGCGGGTGTGGAACCTATGCGATGATTGTCCGATTGACCCCGGTGAGGTGCTAAGTTTTGCAGCGCAATTGCTGGGTCTTCCGCGCCCACCGGTTGTGGAGTTCGACACGGCCGATATGTCCCCGATGGCGCGCAGCTTTTATTCGGAATCCAAACGCGTGCGCAATGATCGGATCAAATCAGAGCTGGGCGTAACCCTGCACTATCCCGATTACCGTGCCGGGTTGCAGGCACTGATGACGCAAGAGCGGTAGCGTGGACGCCCCGATGATCCGTTTGCAAAGCTGATTGCGGCTGGGCCTGATTACGGCAGGGGGCGTCCCTTGCCTGATCTGCGCGCGGCCCGGATGTGCGTCAGGCCGGGCTTAGCTGTGCGCGGCGCTCGCGCACGGGTAGGTGGATGATCGCCGAAAACGCCCCAACCGCCACGCCTATCCACCAGACCATAGTGTAATCGCCATAGGTGTCATACAGGCGACCGCCCAGCCAAACCCCCAGGAATGCACCGATTTGGTGTGATAAAAATACGATCCCATACAGCGTGCCCATATAACGTAGCCCGTAGATATGCGCGACCAGCCCAGAGGTCAGCGGGACAGTCGCCAACCACAGCGCCCCCATCACCAGCGAAAAGATCACAACACTGGCCGGTGTGATCGGCAATAAGATAAAGGCCCCTGCGGCAACGGTTCGCGCCACATAAATTCCCGCCAATAGGTATTTCTTGGACCACCGTTTACCCGCCCATCCCGCATAGATCGTGCCGACGATATTTGCCACGCCGATCAGGGCGATGGACACCGCACCAAGCGCAGAAGTTGTTTCAATCCCCAGCCCGGCCAGAAGCGAATTTGGGGCAATGGCGCCGCACATTTCGGTAATCATGGCCGGGAAATGCGCAGTGATAAAGCCCAGTTGATACCCGCAAGAAAAGAAGCCAAGAAAGATCAGCGTAAAACTGGGATCACGCAATGCACGCGCCAAGACTGTGCCCATGCTGTCTTGCAGCTCGGCGCGGGTTGCTGGCGGTTCGGGGCTGCGCAGCAATGGTAAAAAAGCCAGGCTGGACAAGATCACGACAGCAAAGATCAAGAACACGCTTTGCCAGGACATAAACCCCAACAGGATTTCGGCTGCGGGCGCCCCAAATACCTGCCCGGCAGAGCCGGCTGCCGTGGCAATACCCAGCGCGAGCGAGCGGTTCTCATCCGAGCTGGCACGTCCCACGACGGCCAAAATGACACCAAACCCGGTGCCTGCGACGCCAAACCCCACCAATATTTCCAGCAATTGATGCTGTAATGGCGTGACGGCAGCCGCAGAAAGCACCAGCCCGATCGCGTATAAAAATGCCCCCGCGATGATGGCGCGCCTGTCGCCAAACCGTTCTGCCATTGCGCCGAAAATCGGCTGGCCCAGGCCCCACGCCAGGTTCTGGATGGCGATCGCCAGGCTGAATTCGGCGCGCGGCCAATTGAACTCGGTGGCAATTGGAATTTGAAACACGCCAAAGCTTGCCCGCACGGCGAAGCTGAGCATCAAGATGAATGCCCCGCCGATCAAAACCGGGGTGAATAAGCGTGCTCGGGTCATGGATTGCCGCCTCCTGTAAGCTGGCTTAGCATTGGTGGAGGCTGGACATTCGTCAATCGTGTTTTTGTTCGGGACACAATTTATGGCTGTGCGTGGCTAGATACGCTGCGGCGGCGCGGCCTGCATGGCGGCCGGTGGCGAAACAGGCGGTCAACAGATATCCCCCTGTCGGAGCCTCCCAATCCAGCATTTCACCGGCAGCGAATACGCCGGGCAACGCGGTCAGTTCCAGATCTTGCGACACGGCTTTGTGCGCGATGCCGCCAGCGGTGGAAATCGCCTCGGTCAGCGGGCGGGGCGCGCCAAGCGGCACCGGCAGGTGCTTGATCCTAAGCGCCAGCGCATCTGGATCCGTTGGCAATGGCCGACCCCATTCATTGAGCAAGGCCAGCCGCGCGGGACTGAATTTCACCGCGCGCTTAAGGTGATTTGACAGGCTCGTCTTGGCGCGTTTTTGCGCCAGCCGCTGTGTCAGATCGGGCAGTGCGATATCTGGGCATAGGTCGATCCATAGTGGACTGCCATCGCGTAGCTGTGCGGAAATGGCATAAATGCCGCCGCCCTCTAACCCCTTGTCTGAAATAATATATTCACCACGGTAAATGCCAAGATTGGTATGTAGCGCCGTGCCTTTGACGGGCTGGCCCATAAGCGGACGCATATGTTCGGACCATTCAATATAAAAGCCCATATTGGCGGGACGAAACGGGGATAACGCCACGCCGCGCTCGGCCAAAACCTGGGCCCAACTGCCGTCGCTGCCCAGTCGCGGCCAGCTCGCCCCCCCAAGGGCCAGCACGCAGGTGGTGGGCGTCAGGAACTGCGCACCATCGGGCGTATCAAATCGCCACTGCCCATTGGCCGCCAACCCGGTCCAGCGCCAGCGGGTGCGGATATCGACCTGCATGTTGCGCAGCCGGGCCGTCCAAGCACGCAGAAAGGGCGAGGCCTTCATCCCTGTGGGAAACACCCGGCCGGTAGAGCCGACATAGGTTTCAATTTCCAAATCAGCGGCAAAATCCTGCATCTGTTTCGGACCGAAGCCGGCGATCAGCGGATGCAGCCATGTTTGCGGATAGGCGCCTTGAAATTTGCCGGGATCTTCGGCCTTGGTCAGGTTCAGCCCGGATTTCCCGGCCATCAGAAATTTCCGGGCCAGGGTCGGTTTGGCCTCAAGAACAATCGGGGGATATCCGGCCTGCGCCAGCTCTTGCGCGGCCATCAGCCCGGCGGGACCACCGCCGATCACCACCGCCGTCATCGGCGCGACGCCATATGGGCCAACCGCAGCAATGTGCGTTCCATTAATGCCATTTGCGGGGCACGTGAGGTGGAGCGCAGTGTCAGATCGGCCTGGATCAGGTCGGCAAGCGCGGCTTCCAGCCGGAACATGCCCCAGGCCTGTGCCTGACGTTGCATCCGGTCACGGCGCGGCCCGAAAATCGGAGGCCGCATCTTGGCAATTCCTGCGCCCGGGCCACCAGGGTCGGAGGCCGCAGCATGCAATGCCTTGAAATGGCGCAGGCTTTGAATTGCCAATGCGACGGGCTGCACACCTTGCCCCTCCAGCCGCTGCATCATTGGGCCAAGCGCCTTCATTTGCCCCTCTGCGACGATGGTCAGCAGATCGTCAATGCCGGCCTCAATGGTTGCAGGGGCGCAAGCGGCGACATCCTCAGGCGTCAGCGCCGTATGATCCCCATGTTTATACAGCGCCAGCTTTTCAATGGTTTGGCGGAAATCACCGGGATCAAGCGCGCGACCCAAATTCAGCAGATCGGTCATCGCCTCGCGTGAGATGTCGCGCAGGCCCGATTTCTGCAAGATGTCGTCGATCTCTTCGCGTGAGGGGGGATCATCGTAAATGCCGATAGCCACTGCATTGCTATGGCCTTCAAACGCTTTGCGCAGTTTGGATTTCGCATTCAGTGTCCCAGCCGTGACAATGATCTGCGCATCGCCTTTGCGCCAATCACGCAGCGCTGCGGCGATCACATCCGTCAGCCCTTCGGTCGCGTCTTCTACAAAAGCAACGCGTAGACCGGGAAAAAATCCGACCGCCTTGACCGCATCCATCAAACGCGCCGCGTCACGGCGCAATTCGCCGCCTTGCATCCGGGTCAGGCGCATCTCTTCTTCGCCTTGTGGACCGATAAGCGCTTTGATGATCTCTTGCCGGCGCAGCGCTACGCGCATTGCATCCGCACCAAAGATCAGCACCCCGGCGCGTTCGGGATCGGGGGAAGCAAAATATCGTGTGGCGGCGATCCCGGTCAGTTTCATCGCTGGTTACTCCGGCAATGATCCCGATTGCGCGATCAATCGGGTGACGGTTTGATCGGCCAAAATATACATCAACCGGCGATAGGCATCCAATTTCGCGGCACTTGTGGCGATTTCGGGCCCGGTTGCGGACCATGAGGTAAAGGAGCTGACCTTGCCCGTCAAAAGCACCGCATCCGTGGTGATATCGCGAAGCTGATACTCGGCGCTGCCGCGCAAAGAGTAGCGCGTTGTGATGTCACTTGTGGTGATGGCCTGTTCCGCGACCGTGCTGGAGATTTTATAGGACAGGCGATAGCGTGCGGCCTGCACAGGGCTGAAACGTTCGATAATCCGGCGGCGGAACTGAAAATCGTTGCGGTCACGCGGGTCATCAATGCTGATGCGGCCCAGCAATTTGCTGGCGCCGCCCTTGGGCCCATATGCGGGGGTGAAGCCACACGCGGCCAGCGCCCCGGTGGAGGCCAGCGCGGCGATAAAGCCGCGCCGTGAGAAGGTCTTAGATGACCACATTGACGATCCGCCCCGGCACAACAATAAGTTTCTTGGGTTGCCCGCCATCAAGCGCGCGTAGAACATTGTCCTGCGCCAGCACCAGCTTTTCAATCTCTTCTTTTGGCATGTCCTTGGGCACGCTGATTTCAGCGCGGCGTTTGCCGTTGATCTGGATCGGCAATGTCACGACATCTTCGACCAGCATCGCAGGATCGACGACGGGCCAGGGGGCATCAACGACAAAACCATCCCCCCCCATCAGCGCCCAGATATCTTCGCCAATATGGGGCACCATCGGGGCCATCAGCTGTGCGGTCAGCTTCATCGCCTCGCGGCGGGCGGCGTTGCTGGCCTTGGTTTTTTGCAGCGTATTGGCCTGTTCATACAGTTTCGCCAGTGCTTTGTTGAACGCGAAACTGTCGATGGATTTGGTGATTTCATCAATCGCCTTATGGGTGGCTTTCAACAAATCCTGATCGGCCTTGGCATCGCCATCGGCCCCTTCCGCGATGTCATTGGCAATCCGCCAGACACGGGCAAGAAACTTCGATGCGGCTTCCGCCCCGGCTGCTGTCCATTCCACATCCCGTTCCGGCGGGCTGTCCGACAGAACAAACCAGCGCGCGGTATCGGCGCCGAATTCTTGGATGATATTCATCGGGTCGACGACGTTATTCTTGGATTTCGACATTTTTGCAGACGGGATGACGTCGACTTTGGAGCCATCTGATTTAAGAAAGGCCCCGTCTTCGCGCTGATCCACATCCTCGGGATAGTGATAAACGGCGCGTCCATCGGTCCCGGTGGTTTTGTAAATCGCGTGGGTCACCATGCCTTGGGTGAACAGCGCGTTGAACGGTTCACGCGCGGTGTCGGGCAAGTGGCCGGTGTCATTCATCGCCCGAGCGAAGAAACGCGAATACAGCAAATGCAAAATCGCATGTTCAATGCCGCCAATATATTGGTCGACATTCATCCAATAGCGCGTTTCATCGGTGGTTGGCGTGTCCGCACCTGCGCAAGTGAAGCGAGAATAATACCATGAGCTGTCGACGAATGTGTCCATCGTGTCTGTTTCGCGTAACGCCTGCGCGCCACATTTCGGACAGCTGCAATTGCGCCATGTCGGATGACGATCCAACGGGTTGCCCGGCACATCAAAGCTGACATCATCGGGCAGGCGGATCGGTAGGTTGTCCTTGGATTCGGGCACCACACCGCAATCGGCGCAATGCACGACAGGGATCGGGCACCCCCAGTAGCGTTGGCGCGACAGGCCCCAATCGCGCAGGCGGAATTTCGTCACACCTGTGCCAAAGCCTTTGTCTTCACAGGCGGCAATCGCAGCGGCGACCCCATCTTCGCCCGTCTGGACCTGCGCACCGGCAAAGCCGCGGATATAGCGCACGGTCTCTGACTTCAGGGGCGAATAGGCGGCGCTTAAGCCTTCGCTGCCCTCAATGGGTTCAAACACCGGAATGATCGGGAGGTCGTATTTTGTCGCAAATTCAAAATCGCGCTGATCATGGGCAGAACAGCCAAAGATCGCCCCGGTGCCATAATCCATCAGGATGAAATTGGCGACCCAGACGGGTAGTTCCCAATCTGGGTTCAGCGGGTGTTTGACGCGAATGCCGGTGTCACGGCCCAGCTTTTCGGCGGTTTCAATGGCCTCTTCGGTGGTGCCGCCCTTGCGGCATTGCGCCAAGAAGGCCGCCATGTCGGGGTCTTGTGCTTCCAGCGCTTTGGCCAGCGGGTGGTCGGGGGAAATCCCGACAAAGCCCGCGCCCATCAGCGTATCGGGGCGGGTGGTGTAGCAGTCGATCCGTTCAAACCCTTTTGGAGCGTTGAGCGTTTCAAAGCCAAATTCCAGCCCCTGAGACTTACCGATCCAATTGGCCTGCATCAGGCGCACTTTCTCGGGCCAACCCTCCAGGTCATCCAGACTGTCCAGTAGATCGCCGGCCATCTCTGAGATTTTGAAGAACCATTGTGTCAGCTCTTTGCGTTCGACGGCGGCACCTGAACGCCAGCCTTTGCCATCAATCACCTGTTCGTTTGCCAGAACGGTCATATCGACCGGGTCCCAGTTTACCACAGCATTTTTGCGGTAAATCAGGCCCTTATCCAACATGTCGATGAACATCGCCTGTTGTTGGCCGTAATAGTCCGGGTCGCATGTGGCGAATTCGCGTGTCCAGTCCCAGCTAAAGCCCAGCGGTTTTAGCTGACGCTTCATGTCTTCGATGTTTTTATAGGTCCAGTCCTTGGGATGACCGCCCGACGCCATTGCGGCATTTTCCGCCGGCATGCCGAACGCATCCCATCCAATCGGGTGCAGCACGGAAAAACCGCGTGCTTTCTTCGTGCGCGCGACAACATCGCCCAGCGTATAATTGCGGACATGGCCCATGTGGATGCGCCCCGATGGATAGGGGAACATCTCTAACACATAGTATTTTTCTTTGGCTGGATCGGCAGAGGCAAGGAACGTGCCCGCCTCATTCCATGCGGATTGCCATTTTTTTTCGGTCTCGCCGGGTGCGTAGCGCGCCATATGCCTTGGCCTCTCATGCGTCTGATGCTTGCCAGCTTGCTACACTGTGCAAGGGGCCAAGGTCCAGAGAGGGCGGGCATAGCAGTGAATTTTCGCCCAAAAATTGAGGAAGATATGAAATCGCCCGGCACGATGGCCGGGCGCAGCGATAACATTTGGGTCTGATTACAGATTGGAATCGGTCACACGCAATTGCCGCGCACGGGTCAAGATCGCGTCTTCGACTGCGCGCACTGTGTCGCCACTGACCGTGCCGCCGCGTGATTGCAGTGACACTTTCAATGACCGCGCATCCAGTGCCGGGTCGGACACAAGGATGGTCGCGCGATAGGCGCGGCCACCGCCGGGCGGGGTGCCATATCCGGTGACGATCACGCCCGAGAACGGATCGACCGATTGGATAGGCAGGAAGTCCAGCACATCCAAAGAAGCCTGCCAAAGGTATTTGTTGACCTCAACCGTGACATTGGGATCGTCTTGGGAAAACGCATCCCAGATGGTGCGATCATTGCGACTGTTCGTGCGTGCGCGCAAACGTTCTTCGCGCTGCGCCAAATAGGCATCCGCCTGAGTATCGCCCTGCGACGCGCGGTTTCCAAAAGAAAACATATTCCCGCTGGAGATGCCGCAGCCAGAGATCACAAGAATCAGACCCAGCATGGCTCCGGCACGGATGCTATTTAGAATCGTCATTGCAACACAGCCCCTTCGCATCTTTGCACCCCGGTCAAACGGGGGGTTGCCCCGTCTCTAGCCCATGGCCCCAAAGCGGACAAGGTTTTTCCCGCGCGCGAAGGGGTGCTGCGCAACACATTGTATATAAGGCGGTATAATCGGAGCCACGGAAATGTCCCCGGCGGGGCGGTCACAGCCGTGCAGGCCGGGGCGGGCGATCGCGGCAACTGTGGCAAGACTGCACCATGAAATCGGGCAATCATCACGCGGGTTTGCTTTTGATTGCATTGCGGGGGCTGTGGGGTGAAAACAGCGTCATACCCAGACCGGACTTCCCCGGATTGGGGTTTACCTTAGAGACAATGAGGGAAAACGAACGATGAAAAAAGTTCTCTTCGCGACGACCGCACTTGTGATGTCCGCTGGCTACGCTGCTGCAGACGTGACCATCTCTGGTTCGGCTAACGCTGGCTTCAAATACGATGAAGGCGGCCTGGGCTATGCACCGAGCAAAAAAGCAGCTGCTTGGTACGAAATCGACATGGACGTTGTCGGCACCATCGAATCCGATGCAGGCCTGACCTTCGGTGCGTCGGTTGACCTCGACTCCGACTCCGACTCGGACAACAAATCGCAAGACGGCGAAGTGTTCATGTCGGGTTCGTTCGGTACGTTCACCATCGGTGAGCTGGACCCGATCGGCGACGACTACGGTCTGTCGGACATCGGTCTGGACGGCATCGGTGTTGACGATGTTGCAGAAGATTCTTCGGGCTACACCACTTCGGCAGACATCCGTTGGGACTACGCTGTTGGCGCAGTGACCTTGGGCGTTTCGGCTGACACCGTTTCCGAAGACTATGACCTGGGCGCGAAATACGACGCAGGCATGTTCTGGGGCGCATTGGTTTACTCGCATGACGAAGACTACACAGCGACCATGGACAACAACTCGGTTCAGTTGACCGTTGGTGGTTCGTTCGACGCATTCGGCGCAGAGCTGTATGTTGCTGACTCCGACGCGGGCGACACGTCCTACGGCGTCTACGGTTCGTACACCACCGGTGCACTGACCTTGGCAGCTGCTTACGCGAAAAACGACGCTGACGACGAAGGCTACGGCATCGACGCAGCATACGACCTTGGCGGCGCGACCGTTAAAGGCGGCGTTGGTAAAGTCATGGACGACACCGTTGCAGACTTCGGCGTGAAGTTCTCGTTCTAATCCAACCGGATTATTTCGAAGCGAAGAGCGGGCCTTGTGCCCGCTCTTTTCTTTTTGTGCAGACCGTGATGAATTGTCCCAAAATCAGAAGGGGCGGTTTATGGGACTATCAGATATTCAGGCACGCGTTGCGCAGGCAGTGGCGGCAGCAGGCCGTGCCCTTGATGATGTGCAACTGATTGCCGTGTCCAAAGTGCAGCCGAATGAGCGTGTCGAGACGGTGCTGACAGCCGGCCACGCGCTGTTTGGTGAAAATTACGTCCAGGAAACTCAGGGCAAATGGCCCGCCTGGCGTGAACGTTTCCCACAGGCCCGCGTTCATATGATAGGACCATTGCAAACCAACAAAGCGAAATTGGCCGTAGAGCTGTTCGATGCGATCCATACATTGGACCGCCCGTCTTTGGCCCGCAAACTGGCGAATTTAGCGCAGGCGCGCGGGGATTGCCCGAAGCTGTTCGTGCAGGTTAATACCGGGCAAGAGCCGCAAAAGGCGGGCGTTCTTCCCGGTGATCTAACGGGTTTTATGGCAGATGTCCGTCAGATGGATCTGCCTGTCATAGGCTTGATGTGTATCCCGCCTGAAGGCGAGGACGCCGGCCCACATTTCACCCAACTTGCAGCAATGGCCGCCCAGGAAGGGGTGCCGGCTCTGTCGATGGGCATGTCTTCGGATTTTGAGGCAGCAATTGCTGCGGGTGCGACCCATATCCGGGTGGGCTCGGCCATTTTTGGCGCACGGGAGTATGCTGCACGATGATCGGATTGCGCGCCTAGGCCTTGTCATGGGCCAGGGCGGCGCGCGGCCCGCGGCCTGCACCCGCAAAGGCCGCGATCGGTGGCACGATTATCGTTTCCGCGCGTGATATGGTTTGGGCCAAATACATCAGGTGATCGCGGCGCAGTGCAATGCAACCCGCCGTTGGATAGCCCGCTCTGCGGCGTTGGTGGATGAAGATGGCTGATCCCAATCCCGGCACGGCATCGGGGTAATTCCAGCTGGTGATCAAGACGATATCATACAGCGGATCGGGACGGCGCAGCCTTTCATGGCTGGCCGCAAAGGGCGCGGTGACGCGGTGATTATAGGCGGTGTGGGCCACATCATCACACCACAGGTCACGCGGCCCAATCGGGCGTGCCCATTGTTGCGGCGCAGCCAGTCTATCGGCGCGATACAGCATATCGATGATTGCCAGTGTCGCGATGGGTGTCGCCCCATCGCCTTCGCATTTGTCATGGCGTAGTCCTGCGCGCCCGATTTGCGCAGGGTAGTTTGTGCCACGATACAGCAGGCCGCTCGCTGTCAGACGGATCATAATATATGGCCCGATTTGGCCGCTTTGGTTGCCAGATATTGCGCGTTATGACGACTTAGCCCGACCTTCAGCGGCACGCGTTCCACCACCTCGATTTGATTGGCCTGAAGCATTTTCACCTTGGCGGGGTTATTGGTCAGCAGTCGCGTTGCACTGAACCCAAGCTTGCGCAGCAATGCGGCACCAATCCGAAAATCACGTTCGTCATCTTCAAACCCAAGGCGGTGATTGGCCTCAACAGTATCAAACCCCTGATCTTGTAGGGAATACGCCCGCATCTTATTGGCCAGCCCGATCCCGCGGCCTTCTTGGTTCAGATACAGCAAGATCCCGGCGCCCTGCTGCCCCATCTGTGTCAAAGCCGCATCCAATTGCGGCCCGCAATCACATTTCAACGAGCCCAGAACATCGCCGGTAAAACAGGCCGAATGTAATCGTGCAAGCACGGGTTGTGACCGATCTGGCGTGCCGATTTCAACGGCATAATGTTCCTCTGCGCCGTTGTCGGGGCGGAAAATATGCAACCGACCTGCCTCTGCGGCGCGCATCGGCACCCGGGCGGCGGAGATCGGCGCAAAGCCAACATTTTGCGGGCTTAGTGCCTCGGCGGTGGTGATACAGGTTAGGCCCGGATGTGGCGCAGAGGTGTGCACCAACAGCGCGGCTGGCAAAAGATGGGCTGATTTCGCCAATGTCAGCGCAGCACGGGCCATATCCGCCGCCCCGCCGCGCTGGGATTGTAGCGGCCCTTTCATCGGGATGCGAAGGTCATCCGCCGGGTCAGCCAAGGCACGCAACCACGCTAGATCGGCCCCTTCAGGTACCACAATCCGCGCCAGATCGCCATCATAGGCCCGCGCTTTTAATGTCTGCGCACGCCATGATGTTAGCGTCAGCGTCAGCGGCCCCAACGCGCGCATTGCATCAAGCCGCTCTGGCGACAGAGTTTCAACGGCGGCGGCAATCGTATCGGCACCAAGCTGCACCGGCACCCCAATCCGCAGATCGGCGCGCGCGCGGTTCAGACGTTCGGTGGGCGTTGGCCCAAGGGAAAATCGCGATGTCATATACACCAGATAGCCGGGGATGAAACAAATTGAAACATAGGCCGTGGATTTGACACGTCCGCGTGAGGAAGATTTCACCCCCCTTGCTGTTGTGCACGAAAGGCACAAGTTCTGTCACGAGAACGACAAGAAACGCGCCGTGAGGCTCAGGAGGCTGACATGCCAGGACTTAAGAAAATTCTTTTGGTAGATGATGATGACGATCTGCGCGAAGCGCTTGCTGAACAGCTGGTTGCGACGGAAGATTTCGATGTATTCGAGGCAGATTGCGGCGCGGCCGGCGTAGAGAAGGCCAAGGCTGGGCTGTATGATCTGGTGATTTTGGACGTTGGCCTGCCTGATACCGACGGGCGTGAGCTGTGTAAAAAGCTTCGCAAACAAGGGGTTAAATGCCCTATCATTATGCTGACCGGGCATGACACCGATGCGGATACGATCTTGGGGCTGGATTCAGGTGCCAATGATTATATCACCAAACCGTTCAAATTCCCGGTGCTTTTGGCGCGTCTGCGTGCCCAGTTGCGCACGCATGAACAGTCCGAAGACGCTGTTTTTCAGCTTGGCCCGTATACGTTCAAACCCGCGCTGAAAGTGCTGGTCGATGATAAGGACAAAAAAGTTCGTCTGACCGAGAAAGAGACGAATATTTTGAAGTTCCTTTACCGCGCCACCGATGGCGTCGTGCCGCGCGATATTTTGCTGCATGAGGTCTGGGGATATAACGCAGGGGTCACCACCCACACGCTTGAAACCCACATTTACCGCCTGCGCCAGAAAATTGAGCCCGATCCCTCAAACGCACGGTTGCTTGTGACCGAAAGCGGCGGCTACCGTCTGGTGGCATAAGCTGTAAGCTAAATATGACCCCCGGCATTGTCCGGGGGTTGTGTTTATGATGGCAGGCGTAGCCCCAAGGTCATATCAGCGCATAGGGTTGGCACAGTGTCCTGATCGCTGTCGATCAACTGGCGATATGCGGTCATATACAATGCCGCATCCGCAATCTTGGCGATAAACTCATCGCTGAGCACCAGCTCGGTTTCCGGCCCGTCAGCAGCGCTGATCCGAAGGGTTTTGGCGACAGTATCACGCAAGGTGGCGCGATCTTGGTCAGGATCATCTTGCAGCGCATGCAACATCATATTGACGAAATTCTGCGGGCGGGTGGTGGCGCGACGCGCCCGAATCGCATCGTTAAACGCCACACGGTCAAATTGTTCTTTGGGTAGGTCAAGCATGGCTTTGGGATCAGGGATCTGGGCGATTGTGGCTTCGGATTGGGCGCCAAAGGCAAAGACATCGATGACATTTTCGAACGGCTTGGCACGTGGGTCTGTGATCAGCGCGGCATATTGCGTGACCTCGCAGCCGTTCAGATCCTTGACGGTTTCGCCCAAGCTACGTGTCCAGACCATCAGGCGACCCAGATCCGCGTGGCTCATCGGGACAAATTCTACCTGCGTATCAGGACCTGCGGCGATAAAACCACCTTTGTCCAGCGTGATTTTGGAACCATTCAGCACGGCATTGATCGGTGAAAATAACAGCCGTTGATCGGCCGCCGGATCAGAGCGGCGGGTATTTTCGGCGCTGGGGCGATCTTCGCGTGTCAAATGGCGGCTGGTGATTCGCAGTGTGTCTTTCGTCACCCGATAATCCAGAACCAGCCCATCCCACATTGGATCGCAATATTTCGCATCTTCGCAGGAGGCGGCATCAGGCAGCGCCATTGACGCAAATCCAACTGTCAAAGTTGCACCATTCACCTGCAAATGCACATATCGGTCAGACACCTCTGCCGAATTGAAAATAGGGTCCACCAGCGCGTAGGCGCCGTCGGGCAATGTGGTGGGTGCGGTTTGCGCCAAGCCCATTGCGGGTAGGGCAAAGGCAATCGCCGCAGCTGCAAGAAGAACACGCATGAATAATCCATAGGGAGAGTGAATGCCGCCATCATCGGCACATTCGCGGCAGGTGCAACCCTATCAAAGCTGCACAGTTATACGGTCGGATAGATGCCATCTTCGGCGTCTTCAAGGGTAATCCCCAACGCATTTAAACCGTCTTCCAACTGATCGGATAGCAGCGGATTATCCAGCAGATAATCCTCGGTGGGGATGGTGGCTTCGGACTGCGCCTGCAGTTTGGCATCCGCAAAATCGTCGACGTCATATGTCTCGCGGCCGATCCACATCACGGCGGTCAGCTCTGCCTTTTCATCGTCATTCAGCCCTGCAATGAAAGCCCTGATTTCATTTGATTTTCCTGAACCAGGCATGCCAGAATCGAACTTGCGTGCGCGGTGGATGACATGTGCGATTTTCGCGGGGCTAAGCGTGAGCATTTTAAACACCTCCGATGGGAGTTCACTGTTGCGCGGCTTAGCGTGCCACGCAAGCGCGAATGCGTCACTCTTGCCCGGTCAGCAGCGGCGAGGACAGCGCGCGTGGGCTGATATCTACTGAATTTGGCGCTTCAAACACCTGATCTTCGCCTACCACGCCCATGGCTTCAAATTTCCGTGCTGCGGGCAGTACGCGGGTCTCAAGCGAGCCTACGGCGCGATTATAGCGTTCAACCGACTGTTGTAAGGCACGCCCGATCCCATCGACATGGCTGCCGAAGAGTTTCAGCCTATCATACAGGTCTTTAGCAGTCTTCTGGACTTCTTGTGCGTTCTTGGCCATTTTGTCTTGTTGCCAGCCATATGCGATGGCTTTGATCAGGGCCATCAATGTGGTGGGACTGGCGATCAGCACTTTGTTTTGGAACGCATATTCTATCAGGCCTGGATCAGCCTCGGCGGCGGCGGCCACAAAGGTTTCGCCGGGGATGAACATGACAACGAAATCGGGCGTTCCATCAATATTGGCCTGATAGGATTTTGACGACAACGCCTTCACATGGGCGCGCACATGGCCAGCATGGCGTGCGATGGCGGCAGATTGCTGGTCAGGCGTCTCTGCCTCCAGCGCGTCCAGATACGCCTCTAGCGGGGTCTTGGCATCGACCACAATAGAGCGGCCACCGGGAATATGCACCACGGCGTCCGGGCGCAATGCGCCGGTTTCTGTCGCGATATGATGTTCCAGATGGAAATCGACATTCTCTGACATGCCGGCCATTTCAAACACCTGGCGCAATTGCATCTCGCCCCAGCGGCCCCGGGTTTTGGGTGCGCGCAGGGCCTGCACCAATTTGCGAGTCTCCTGCCCCAAGTGCGCCTGCCCCTGCGCCAAAATCTGCACCTGTTGATGGATCGCGCCATAGGCTTCGCCGCGCGATTTTTCGATGTCCGAGATTTGCTGCCCAAATTGCCCAAGCCGTTCGTTCAGCGGTTTGACCAAGGTTTCAATCGCGATCCTACGGCGGTCCAGATCATCGCGGGCCACTTGCTCGTGGGTTTTGAACCGCTCTGAGACAAGGTTCAAAAAGGCCTCAGAATTTTGGGTCAGAATGCCAGTGGCCACGCTAGAGAATTTATCGGTGATCTCTTGCTTCATTCCGCGCAGCTCTTCCAGCCGTGCTTCATGTTCCCGGCGAAGACTGTGCAGCGCCTGCTCAACCTGGACACGGTGCTGAAATTCGCCTTTCAGCTGTTCGCGGGTGGTGGCCAGATCGCGTTCCAGGTCGGGAACACGCTGGGCCTGCACCTCTTCCATCAATAGGGCTTCGCGCAGGGCGGTGGCCTCCGCGCGATAGGGGGCGGCCTGTGCCAAATCCTGCCGGGCCTGCGACAGGCGGCGACGGGTGGATTGCCACAAGATCAGCAAAAAAACCGCCAGCAACAGCAAGGCGATCACAGCCTGTGCCAACGGATCCTTCAGATCCAGGACGAATGTGCCAATTTGAATCATGTGCGGCCGAACAATCGTTCAATATCGGCCAACTTCAGTTCCACATAGGTGGGGCGGCCGTGGTTACACTGACCTGAATGTGGTGTCGCCTCCATTTCGCGCAGCAAAGCGTTCATTTCTTCTGCACGCATCCGTCGACCCGAACGGATAGAGCCATGACAGGCCATGCGCGACAAGACTGCCTCGATCTTGGCCTGCACCAGCTGGCTGTCGCCCAAATCGGACAGTTCATCCAGCACATCCATCACCAGCGCCTCGGCGTTGATTTCGCCCAGACAGGCCGGGGTTTCACGCACCGCAACCGCTGTGCCGCCAAAGGGCTCCAGCGTCAGCCCCAGTGCGGTCAGCGCCTCGGCATGATCAAGCAGCAGCTGCGCATCACCGGCGGACAGGTCCACCACCTCTGGTATCAATAAGGCCTGCGCAGGCACGCGGTTTTCGGCCATCTGACGTTTCAGCTTTTCATAGACCAGCCGCTCATGCGCCGCATGTTGATCGACAATGACCATGCCCGTGGCCGTCTGCGCGATGATATAGTTTTCATGCACCTGCGCGCGGGCGGCACCCAATGGCGCATCGGTTTGGGCGCTGTCGCCGTCTTCCATCCTGGCCGAGGTCAGCGGGGCGTCAAAGGCCATCGCCCCTTCGTCAAAACTGGCAGGGCGGGTCTGGGCATAACTGGGCGCGGGCTGAAACCCGGGCTGCATCATTGGTGCCTGTGCTGCGTAGCTGGCACGGGTGGCCCCGACGGACGGGCGGTCCATCTGATAGATCCGCGGCCGCATGCCTGCGGCGGCGTGATTCGCCATCGGCTCGCGCACCGGCTCGGGGCGCATCGCGCCCAATGTGGCCTCTGCCACGGTGGTCGACGCACGGTGGCCCACACTGCCCAATGCATGGCGCAGCCCAGTCACGATCAATCCGCGCACCATCGCAGCATCGCGGAACCGGACCTCTGCTTTGGCGGGGTGCACGTTTACATCCACGCGCTCTGGGTCGCAGGTCACAAACAGCGCGGCGGCGGGATGGCGGTCACGCGACAGAAAATCCATATAGGCGGCGCGCAAGGCCCCGATCAGCATTTTGTCGCGCACGGGACGACCATTGACGAATAGAAATTGCTCGACTGCAGCGCCGCGCGAATAGGTCGGCAACGCCGCATAGCCGGTCAGGCGGACCCCGTCGCGTTCGGCATCGATCTGGATGGCGTTATCCGCGAATTGCCGCCCGATCACACGGGCCAGCCGCATCTGTAGCGCGTTAAACATTTCGCCCTGTTCGGCATCGGCGCGAAAAATCTCGCGTTCACGTTTTCCATCCGACACATCGCGCAGCGTAAAGCTGACCTTGGGTTCGGCCATGGCCAGCCGTTTGATGACATCGGCAATCGCCTGTGCCTCGGCGCGGTCGGTACGCATGAATTTCAGACGGGCAGGGGTGGCGAAGAACAAGTCGCGCAGCTCCACCACCGTGCCGGAATTCAGGGCTGCGGGTTTGACGGGGCTGGCGGCGCCGCCGCTGATGGTAATCGTGGCGCCATCTTCGCCCACGACGCGGGACTGAATGGTCAGCCGGCCCACGGCGCCAAGGCTTGGTAAGGCCTCACCGCGGAAGCCAAAGGTATGGATGTTCAGCAGGTCAGAGCCGTCGATCTTTGACGTGGCATGGCGTGACAAGGCCAAAGGCAAATCCTGCGCCGTCATACCGCAGCCATTGTCGGTCACACGGATAAGGGTTTTCCCACCATCGGCATAGGCGACATCAATGCGTTTTGCGCCCGCGTCCAGTGCGTTTTCTACCAGCTCTTTTACCGCGCTTGCAGGCCGTTCCACGACCTCGCCGGCGGCGATCCGGTTCGCCGCCTGATCGTCCAGCTGACGAATAATAGGGCGTTTTTGGCTGATATGGGGGGTGGATATGCTCATGCCACCAGCCCTAGCATAAATAAACCGGCGCTGAAACGGATTCGGCGCCGGTTTCAAATGGATATCTTGTCGGTGTTAATTCAGCCCGACAGGGCGCCCCACCACAACAAATCTCAGCGCATCGGCGGCCAGCAAGCGTTTCGCAACCCGTGAAATATCTTCACGCGTGACCGCCATCACCTTGTCATTGCGGCTGTTGATATAGTCGATAGGCATATCCGAAAGCTGCATTCCGGCCAGGATCGAGGCAATCTGACCATTGCCGTCAAAGCGCAGCGGATAGGCGCCGGTCAGATAGGTTTTGGCGTTTTCCAGCTCGGCATCGGTGACCTCGCCAGTGGCCGCGCGGGCCCATTCTGCCTTTACGACATCAATCGCCTCTGCCGTCTTTTCATTTGCAGACGAGAACCCGCCTTGCCATGTCTGCGCCAGATCCTTGTCGACCAGATAGGTGTAGATGCCATAGGTCAAACCGCGTTTTTCGCGCACTTCTGTCATCAACCTTGACGAAAACCCACCCGCGCCAATGATCTGGTTTAACACAAAGGCCGGAAAGAAATCGGGATCATTCATGCCGATGGCTGCTTGCCCAAAGACAACAACGGATTGCGGGCTGTCATAATCGATCTGGGTAACGCCACCGGTCAGGCCAATCGTGGCCGCGGGCGGCATGGGTGCACCGGCTTCTGGCAGATCGCCCAGCAGGCGGTCCAGCATCGGCCCCAGCTCTTGTGGGGTGATATCCCCCACCGCCGAAACCACCATGCGATCTCGAGCCATTACGCGGGCCTTGGCGTCAAACATGTCCTCCCGGGTCAGGGCCTTCACGCTTTGTGCCGTGCCGTTCAATGAGGTGGCATAGGGATGGTCGCCATAGGCCTGCGCGTTGAACGCGGTGCCAGCCATATCATTGGGGTCGCGCTGTTCCGAGGCGATAATGGATTGGACCTGACCGCGCACCCGGTCCACCGCTGTTTGATCGAACCGTGGGTTCACCAAAGCCTCGCGCAGCAAGGTGACGGCCTGATCGCGATTTTCACTAAGCATTCGGGCGGACACAGACAGGCTGTCATCCCCGACATTGAAACGGAATTGCGCCGCCAGTGCCTCTTGGGCGGCCGCGAAATCCTGGCTGTTCATCTGGCCAGCGCCTTCTTCCAGCGTGGCGGTCATCAGGTTGATTTCACCGCGTTTTCCCTCCGCATCCAGGCTGGCGCCGCCTTTGAAACGGATTTCCAGTGCCGTAAAGGGGATATCATGCGCCTCGACCAACCATGCGGTGATCCCACCGGGGGAGGTGACTTCTTGGATATCCACCGCGCGGGCGGGCAATGTTGTCAGCGTGACAAACATAAGTGCGATCAGGGCGCGGATCATTGCGAGACCTCCGGTGCGGCAGCAGGTTGGATCAAGATGCCTGTAACGGCATGGCGGCGATCAAAGACCGATTTCGCGGCGGCCATAACATCCTCTTCCGTAACGGCGGTCAGCACATCCGGCCAGGCCTGCACATCTGCAATGGTGAACCCCGATGCCAGGGCTTCGCCATAGCGGCGCGCCAGCCCGTTTACATCATCTTCGGCATAAATCTGCGCGGCATGGATCTGGGTTTTGATCCGGGCAAATTGATCAGGGTCGATGCCCTCTTGCAGGAATTCAGCCAAAGCGCGGTCCAGCGCCGCTTCGGCCTCGGCTGGGGTGACATCTGCGGCAGGGATAACCGACAGGCCAAAGGTCGTGTCGTCAATGGACATGCCATTATACCACGCGCCCACGTAAATCGCCTCTCCGGTGCCAAACAGCAGCTTTTGCCCCAGAACTGAGGTTTGGGCATTGCCGCCCAACAGCTCTGCCAAGACCGTCAATGCCGCAGCCTGAGACTGATCGCCAGGATCTCGTTCCGGCGCCAGATAGCTGCGTGTCACAGCCGGCTGCGCCACGCGATCATCTTCCAATGTCATCCGGCGCTCGGACAATTGTGGTGGCTCTTGTGGCCGCGCACGCGGGGGCAGATTGTCGGATGGGGCAAGGGGGCCGTAATATTGCTCGGCCAAGGTTTTGACCTGCTCTGGCGTGACATCGCCGGCGACAACCAGAACCGCGTTATTGGGCGCGTAATAGCGTTGATACCACGCGATGGCATCATCGCGGGTCAGTTGCTCCATCTCTTGGCGCCAGCCGATGATGGGCGTGCCGTAGGGGCTGTTCAGATATTGCGCGGCATTGCGTTGTTCAGCAAAAAGGGCGCGCGGGTCGCTATCGGTGCGTTGGGCGCGTTCTTCCAAGATCACCTCGCGTTCGGTTTGCCAATCATCGGGCGAGATTTGCAGATCGCGCATCCGGTCAGCTTCCATTTTCATCACCATTTCCAGACGATCCGCGGCGATCCGTTGGAAATAAGCGGTATAATCATAGCTGGTAAACGCATTGTCCGACCCACCATTGGCCGAAACTGTCTTGGAAAATTCACCCGCGGCAAGGTCATCTGTGCCCTTGAACATCAGATGTTCCAGATAATGCGCGATGCCAGATTTTCCCCGCACCTCATCAGCGGAGCCTGCCTTGTACCAAACCATCTGCACAACAACCGGGGCACGGTGATCTTCGATTACAACCGCCTGTAAGCCATTGTCCAATGTAAACGAACTGACGTCTGCCGCATGAACCGCTGGGGCCAGGGACATCGCGCCAACGGACAGGGCAGTGGCGAAAAATGCGCGTAACATGGGCACCTCTTGTTAATTTTGCGCCACGCTACGCGAGATCTTGCCGATCGGGAACCCGCTTGACGCGGAGTTGATCAGAGCGCGAGCTTGGTAAATATTCCCTAAATCCATGCCAGTTCCATCGCCACACAGCCAAGGGGCATGGCAATGAACCATTCGATGGGAATATCAAATTTTACTGAACCGACTGCTGGGCCGCAGCGGAGGGCGGTGCGCTGGGCGTTTTGGCCCCGGCTTTGCGCCAGAACTCCAGTTCGGCTTCCTGATCCAGAGCCATCGGCGCATAGGCGCGGTAATAGATGGTGTTTTGGAACAGGCGCTGCAGTAAGCGGCCATCATTGGCCTTGCGATAGGCCAGGTCCTCGGCGGCCAAGGTCTGGCGAATGCCCGGATCTGTGCCATTCCGGCTGGCATAGGCGACGATGCCGTTATCGGGCACATTGCCGGTAACGTTGAACGTGTTGGGATTTCCGCCAAGCGCCGCAACTGCGTCGCGTTCCGGTGTAGGATCCGTGATATTGCCGCCACCGGGTGTTGGTGCGGGCAGGCTGGCCAGATCGGTTGGCATCTCCAACGGCTTGGTCGGTAAGATGGCAAATTCATCCGGCCCGGTTGCCGTTTTCAAAAACATAAGTTTGGGCGCGCGGTCCGATCCACATGCGGACAGCGAAAGCACAGCCGCAACTGCGATCCCCAGCATTCTGCCTGTCTGCATGGTCATCTCCTTCAAACGTCTTTGTTCCTCATAACCGATCACCCGCGCGGCGTCACCACCCGATTGCGTCGGTCGCTTATTCTGTCGTGGCACGATCTGTGCCGGTCGTAAACAGGGCAAGCCCCGCCGCACCGGCAAAGATCGCAATGTCTGCAACGTTGAAAGAAAACGGATTTTGCCATCCAGGCAGGGACATGTTGATGAAATCCGCAACCGCACCATAAGCCACACGGTCGATCACATTCCCGAGCGCGCCACCGATCAAGAACCCGGCGGAGACCTGCACTTTGAAAGAGACGGGTTCGCGCGAAATCCAACGCCACACCCACAGCGAAATCGCTAACGCCAGCGCAATCAGCACCCAGCGGGTCAATTCCGTTTCCCCGGAAAACAGTCCGAAATTCACCCCTTGGTTCCACGCCATGCGAAAATTCAGCCACGGGGGGATGACATCAATTGCCAGCTGATCTTTCAGCCCCAATACCTGCACCACTGCAAATTTTGTGATCTGATCCAAGACCAAGATCCCAGCCGCCCATCGTGCTGCAATACGCATGTAGCCGTTCTCCGCTTTTGACGTCAAAATGATCTAGCGACCGCGCGACGCCGGGGCAAGCCATCCGTGGCTGAACCCTTGGGGAAAAGTCGAAAAACCATAAAAAAGGGGCGGGTTGTCGCCAACCCGCCCCAATAGCGTAGATCATGCCCGCTTAATGGCGGAAGTGGCGCATTCCTGTGAACACCATCGCCAGTCCGCGCTCATTGGCGGCATCGATCACTTCCTGGTCGCGCATCGAGCCGCCGGGCTGGATGATCGCGGTGGCGCCTGCTTCGGCTGCCGCAATCAGGCCGTCAGCGAAGGGGAAGAACGCATCCGACGCCACGACTGATCCTTTGGTGGGCGTTTGCTCGAAACCGCAGGCTTCCATCATATCTTCGGCCTTGCGCGCGGCGATCCGGGTGGAATCGATCCGGCTCATTTGGCCTGCGCCCACACCAACGGTGGCACCGTCTTTGACATAGATAATCGCATTAGATTTGACGTGTTTTGCGACTTTCCACGCGAAAAGCATATCTTTCAGCTCTTGTTCGGTGGGCTGACGCTCGGTCACGACTTTCAGATCATCCAGTGTGATCACACCATTGTCTTTACCTTGCACCAAGAAGCCGCCAGCGACCTGACGATAGGTGGTGATGGTCGACAACGGATCAGGCAAGGCGCCGGTTTCCAACAGGCGCACGTTCTTCTTCTTGGCGATGATCGCCTTCGCATCTTCATCGACTTTGGGCGCGATAATCACCTCAGAGAAGATCTGAGTGATTTCTTCTGCCGTGGGCGCATCCAGCGTTTTGTTCAACGCGATGATCCCCCCAAATGCCGAAGTCCGATCGCAATCGAATGCCCGCTTATAGGCCTCAATTACGGTGCTTCCTGTGGCCACGCCGCATGGGTTGGCATGTTTGATGATGGCGACGGCAGGTGTGTTTGTACCAAATTCGGACACCAGCTCAAACGCCGCGTCAGTGTCATTGATATTGTTATATGACAGCTCTTTGCCTTGCAGCTGTGTCGCGGTGGCGACGCCGGGGCGATTGGTGCCGTCCAGATAGAAGGCCGCCTGCTGATGCGGGTTTTCGCCGTAACGCAGAGTCTGCGCGATCTCACCGGCAAAGGCGCGGCGGCGCGGCGTGGGTTCGCCAATGGCGCCGGCCATCCATGTGCTGACCGCGGCATCATAGGCGGCGGTGCGGGCATAGGCGGTCTGCGCCAGCTTTTGGCGGAAGGGCAATGTGGTCTTGCCGTCATTCGCATCCAATTCCGCCAGCACGGCGCTGTAATCTTCGACATCGACAACGGTACCCACGAAGCCGTGGTTCTTGGCGGCGGCGCGGATCATGGCAGGACCGCCGATGTCAATATTTTCGATACAGTCGTCATAGGCGGCGCCCTTGGCCACCGTGGCCTCAAACGGATACAGGTTCACAACCAGCAGGTCGATTTCCAAGATATCATGCGCCTTCATGGCGGCCAGATGTTCGTCATTGTCGCGCAGGGCCAGCAGGCCACCATGCACTTTGGGGTGCAGGGTCTTCACGCGACCATCCATCATTTCGGGGAAGCCGGTTACATCGGCAACATCGCGCACCGAAAGACCGGCTTCGCGCAAGGCTTTTGCTGTGCCGCCTGTCGACAGCAGCTCAACGCCGCGCGCGGCCAAGCTTTGGGCGAAATCGATCAGCCCGGTCTTGTCAGAGACAGAGATCAGGGCGCGGGTCAGCGGAACGGGACGGGTGGCGGCTTGGGTCACGGGCAGCATCCTAGCATCAGTTTACAAATCAGACGCGATCCGAGTCGTCTTCCAGATCGCGGATGGCTGCGGGGGTATCCTGTGCTTTCGCGAAGGTCCAGTTAATCTGGCACGCATAGTCAAGAACCTTGCTGGAAAGCACGATTTGCAGCGCTGGACGCGGGCGAATGCGGCCTTTTTCCAGATAAACGGAAGGTTCCAGCGCCAGCTGGGCGACCTCATCATGGCGAAAGACCCAGATCTCACCGGATTTCAGCGCGATAGACACCGCATGCCCGCCCATGTCCAATGTGGCATCGGCATCGGGGTGAATATGGAAACGAATGTCAAATGGGATGCCGCGCAATTTTTCCCGTTCAAAGATGGTTTCAAACCTTCGGCGGTCTTGCGCTGTCATTGCACCCAAAGTGTCGCAGCCCTTCAGCAGCCTACCATCGGGCGACAAAAGCAATTCCCGCATATGGGTCATACCATGGGTGGGCACGTAGCCATCATGGCCGAAAATGCGGTGATGGAACGGGTCATGTTCGGTCTTGGCCCATGTCTGGCTGGGCGTTTCGTCCAACCAGATCGCCGGAGAGCGCCCAAGCCCGCGTTCGGGCCCTAACCGGGACGAAGAAAATCCTTCAATCGACAAGGTAGAATGGCTGGGCGTGGCCCGCCCTGCGCGGTGCCATTCGCGGCCAAACTGTTCGCCCGACCCACAAGATACGATAACCTGACGGCGGCCGGAGCTTAGTTCAAACGCCAAGGTGGACGCATGCGCATCAGCCGATGCCGCGCCTTTGGGCGGGGTGGCCGCATCAACGATCACGGTGCAACGCCCGGCTTGCATCCGTGCAAATCCCATTGCCGGGCCTGGCTGTGCCGCGCCTTTGGTCTGCGACCCCGATAACACCTGATCCAGCCGGCCTTCGGCACCGCGCCCGCCACCGTGGAACCGCGCCAATGTGCCATCGGCGTGGCGCAATGTGCGAAGTGTTGGCGCAATGCGGTCAATCGCAGAGAGATGTTCAACCGAAATGTTCCGCCCGGCTTCGCGCAGGGCAATCCGCGCCCAGCCCAGCAGCGTGAACACCTCAAGCAGTTCTTCCGGGTTGCGGGTGGGGATTCCGCCTTGCGCATCAATCTGTGCATCGCATTCGCGTGACAACGCCTGAATGGCGGGATCGGCAAGCGCTTCCATGCCTGTCAGCGACAAGCTGGCATAAATCAACCCGGTCAGGGCCTCGAACCGGGGCAGGCCTGGCGGGGCAGATTTCCACCGTCTGGACAGATACTGGGTTTGTGCGCCAAGGCTTGCGAAAAACTGATTGGCAAAACTGCGCTCTTGCCCGTTCAGCAGCATCAATGCGTGGTTGATCCAACGGATCACCCGCCGCCCTGTAAGGTCAGGCTGCCATCCCATGCCAGAACCATCGCCGAATCGCGTGATCCAGTCACCGACCCAGTCTTGTGATAAAACGCGGCTTTGGCGGTCACCGACGGCGGCCAGATCATCAAGCCAGGTGAAACCATGCAGGGCCTCATCAAAGGCGGGATCGGGCACCGGCAAATTCCATATGGATTGATCGGGTGCCTCGATCAGGAAACCCGCGAACAGAAAGTTTCCGGCCATCAGTTGCCGGCCCTTGGCGAAGGATCCTATGGTGCGGGGTTCTGGCTGGGAGACGAATCCGGATGCGGCCTGACCGCGTGCTGCGCGACGCGCTGCAAAACGGTTCAGGATATAGCTGATACGGGCTTGATTTTGCCCTGTTTTTACGCCTTGTGTCATGCCTGCCATGTTGCCCGTTACGGAAGGAATATTCCGCCTACCACCAATCTTGGTGCAACCTAGCGCCAAGGCGCAATGGAGTCACCTGACCGCAGGCTTAAATGGATGAGCGTTGCACGGTTGCGATAAAGAACCCGTCCATTCCGCCACGATCCGCCCAATAATCGGGCCGCAGGCGCAATCCGCCTTGCGGGGTTTGCCAGTGCGGCTCCACGCCGGGAAGGTCGATTGGCAGGACCGTCAGATCAGGATTGCGTTCCAAGGCGGCATGCAGCTGCAGTTCACCTTCTTCGGGCAGTAAGGAACAGGTGCAATAGACCAAGCGCCCGCCTGGTTTCAGCCAGGTCAGCGCTCGATCAAACATCTGGGCTTGCAGCGCGAATAATGGCTTGATCGAGGCCGAATCCTTGATCAAAGGCAGTTCGGGATGACGGCGGATAGTGCCGGTGGCCGAACAAGGGGCATCCAGCAAAATCGCGTCAAATTGCGTATCTGGGGTCCAATGCATCGCATCGGCGGCGACCACCTGCGCTGATAGCCCACATCGCGACAGGTTCTCATGCAGCCTTTCCAGGCGGGGTTTTGAAATATCCAAGGCTGTAACCTGTGCGCCGGTCTGCGCCAATTGTAATGTCTTGCCGCCCGGGGCTGCGCAGAGATCCAGTACATGCTCGTCCGGTTGCGCATGAAGTGCGCGAGCCGCCATTGCGGCACCGGCGTCTTGTACCCACCAGTCACCACTGTCGAAGCCGGGCAGTTTGGACAATTGCCCCACATGCGCCAACCGCACTGAGCCGGTGGGCAGGACCTCGCCTTCCAGCCGCTCCGCCCAATCGGCCGCATCTGATTTCACCGTCAGGTCGACGGGTGCGCCTGCGTGATGTGCGACTTCGATCTTTTGCGTGTCGACCTTGCCATATGCGGAATTTAGTCGCCCGCGCAGCCAGCTGGGCAGCTGTGGGGCGGGAAGGGTGTCCCAGCGCGCCCGGTCCTCCGCCACTTTGCGCGAGACGGCATTCACCAAACCTGAATAAGCCGAGAGCTTTTGCCCCGCAGATCGGCACAGTGTCACCGCCGCATCGACAGCGCCATATGGAGCGACGCCCTCCACGCAGATTTCAACAGTGGTCAGGCGCAGAAGGGCTATGACATCTGTGGGCGGCTTGCGTTTAAGAAAGGGCTTGAGCATCGCATCGGCGTCTTGCAAATGGCGCAAGACGGAGGTGGCAAGACGCTGGGCGCGGGCGCGCTCCGGCGGGCTAAGCCCATCTAGAGCCTCTTGCGCGATCTGCTCCGCCAGGCTTTCGCGGTCCTCCAACGTTCCCACAATGAGAGCAAGGGCCGCACGGCGTGCGGGGTCGGGTCTGGCCATGTCGGCCTCCTGCTTGTGACGATTGCTTTAGGCGCCTATATCATGATGGACCCCAAGACAAGGAGTGCCCCATGTCAGATTCTGATGAAACACCCCAAGCCGCGGTTGATTTACCGCCTGCCGCTCAGCGTGCGTTGGCTGAAGCAAAGGCACGCCGAGAGGCCGCAGCAGATGCTGCCTTGCCGGTCGAGCTGGGCGGGCGCGACGGCCCAGAAGCCACGCGCTTCGGCGATTGGGAACGCAAAGGTATTGCAGTTGATTTTTAAGCGATTTGACTGATTGGGGCGTGATGGTGTCTGGCGCTGGAGGGGCTTTGCCCCGACCGGTTTTGCTGGGGCTCGACGCCCCAGCAAAACCGGCCCCCCAGGATATTTTTCGGCAAGCTAAAGTAAGGATTTAGGCGCGTTTGGCAACCGGGATGTTCAGCAGTTCGAGGACTTTGGCCGCAATTTTTTCGGCGTTTAACCCGGCTGCACGATACATGGATTCGGCAGAGGCGTGATTGATGAAATCATCTGGTAAAACCATTGAACGATAGCTGAAGCCGTGGTCGAAAACACCTTTTTCCGCAAGGAACTGCGCCACATGGCTGCCAAACCCGCCGATTGCGCCTTCTTCAATGGTGATGAGCGCCTCATGGTTGGCCACCAATTGTAAAATCAGATCTTTGTCGAGTGGCTTGCAAAAGCGGGCGTCGGCCACAGTCGGAACGATTCCACGCACGCGCAGTGCTTCGCTGGCTTTAAGCACTTCGCTCAGGCGCGTGCCATAGCTGAGGATGGCAACTTTCGCGCCTTCTTCGATGATGCGGCCACGGCCAATTTCCAACGGGGTTCCCTCGGAGGGCATGTCGACCCCCATGCCTTCGCCTCTTGGATAGCGGAAAGCGGACGGACGGTCGTTGATGGCGGCAGCGGTGGCGACCATATGGACCAGTTCTGCCTCATCGGCGGCGGCCATCACCACCATATCGGGCAGGTTAGCAAGGAAGCAGACATCAAAGCTGCCTGCATGAGTGGCGCCGTCTGCGCCGACAAGCCCGGCGCGATCAATAGCAAAGCGGACCGGCAGTTTCTGAATCGCCACATCATGCACGATTTGATCGTAGCCGCGCTGGAGAAATGTCGAATAGATCGCGCAAAATGGTTTAAGCCCTGCACCGGCAAGCCCGGCCGAGAAGGTCACGGCGTGTTGTTCTGCGATACCAACGTCAAAGGTACGGCGCGGGAACCGTTCACCAAACAGTTTAAGCCCGGTGCCATCGGGCATGGCGGCCGTGACGCCAACAATTTTTTCGTCTTTTTCTGCTTCCCGGATCAGGCTTTCTGCGAAGACTTTGGTATATTGCGGGGCGTTGGAGGGGGATTTTTTCTGCTCCCCTGTCGCCACATTGAATTTTGCCGTGGCGTGGCCTCCGTCAGGGCGGCTTTCGGCGTGGGAGTAGCCTTTGCCTTTTCGGGTCAACGCATGGATCAGGACAGGGCCGGTGGCACGGGCCTTGAGCGTGCGCAGAAGCGGCAGCAGGCTGTCCAGATCATGGCCGTCGACCGGGCCGACATAGGTGAAACCCAATTGTTCAAATAGGGTGCCGCCCATCGCCATACCTTTGAGCATTTCTTTTGCACGACGAGCCCCCTCTTTAAATGGCTCTGGCAGGAAGGTTTTGGCGGCGCCCTTGGCGACCTCTTTCAGGTCTTGCAGCGGAGCTTCGGAATACAGCCGTGTCAGATAGGTCGATAATGCGCCAACGGGGGGGGCGATCGACATTTCATTGTCATTTAGCACGACAAACATACGGTTCTTCAGGTGGCCGCCGTGATTGAGTGCCTCAAATGCCATGCCGCCGGACATTGCGCCATCCCCGATGATCGCGATTGCATCGCCGGTATCTGCGCCCAATTCATGCGCGGCAGAAAACCCGACGGCGGCAGAAATCGAGGTCGAACTGTGGCCTGCGCCAAATGGGTCATAAGCGCTTTCCGAACGTTTGGTGAAACCGGACAAGCCGTTTTCCATGCGCAAGGTACGGATGCGGTCGCGCCGCCCTGTAAGGATTTTATGCGGATAGCACTGATGGCCGACATCCCAGATGATCTTATCGCGCGGGGTATCAAACACCGCGTGCAGGGCCACGGTCAGCTCTACAACGCCTAAGCCCGCGCCAAGATGCCCGCCAGTTTCCGACACGGCCGCAATCGTTTCCTGGCGCAATTCATGTGACAGCTGCACCAGCTCGCGGTCACTAAGCCCTTTCATGTCAGAAGGCAGATGCACGCGATCCAAAAGCGGTGTGCGGGACAGCTGGTCAGTCATGGCTTCGGTCTTTCTTAGCTTTTGCGCGCGATGATGAAACGGGCCACATCGCGGAGCCTGTCGGCACGATCTCCATAGGGGAGCAGGGCCTCTAATGCGTCCGCGACAAGCTGCTCTGCGCGCGCTTTGGCACCGTCAATCCCCAGATGGGAGACAAAGGTCGCTTTGCCGGCATCGGCGTCTTTGTTCAACCGCTTTCCGGTCGCTTCTTCGCTGCCTTCAACATCCAAAATGTCATCGGCAATCTGGAACGCCAGCCCGATAGCATGTGCATAGGTTTCAAGCGGGGCAGTGTCTTCGTCTGCAAGGATGGCGCCTGCGGTGGCGGCAAAAGTAATCAACGCACCTGTTTTGCCGTTTTGCAGCGCGGTGATGTCATCCAAAGACAGCGGCTGTGCTGCGGTTTCAGCTGCGATATCGAGTGCTTGACCATAGACCATGCCGGCTGCGCCAGAGGCTTGTGCAAGGGCGCGCACCAGGGGCCGCGTCGCCGGGCCAATCGCATCGGCGGTCAGCAATTCAAAGGCCATCGTTTGCAGCGCATCGCCCGCCAAGGTCGCTGTGGCCTCGTCCCATTGAATATGCACTGTCGGCAGGCCGCGGCGCATATCATCATCATCCATGCACGGCATGTCGTCATGCACAAGGCTATAGGCGTGCAGGGCCTCGACGGCGGCTGCAACGGTCAAGGCGGCCTTTGGATCGATGTCGAACAGTGCGGCTGTTTCCAGCACCAGCAATGCGCGCAAACGTTTGCCGCCCTGCGCGGCATATCCCATTGCATCGCGCAGCTGACTATCGGGATAGCGTGCGATTTGGGTGTTCAGCGCATCTTGAACTGCCGCTTGAACCTCTGCCAGCCGATCTTGAAACATCACAGTCCTTCAACCGGGGTCGTGCCCGTGGGCTGACCATCCATGCCAAGCGTGATTTTTTCGACCCGCTCTTCGGCTTCTTTCAACAGGTCAGAGCAGCGTTTTTTCAGCACGGCACCGCGTTCACCCAGTGCGATCAGCTGATCCAGCGGCACATCGCCGCGATCAAGCTGGTTCACCACCTGCTCAAACGCCTTCATCGCCTCTTCAAAGGTCATTTCTGCGATGTTGTTTTGCTCAGCCATCTGCCCACTCCTTCATCTTGTAATGGGATGCCACCAAATCGACGCAGGGTCCAGCCCCACGCCGCATGCGCATAGGGTTTGAGCATAAAAATGCAGTCTGCCTACGGTTTCTGGCGCACAGCATAGGCCAAAAATCGAACCCCGCCGGGACTTGGCCGCGACGGGGTTCGATCAATTTAAAGGGCCGTCTGGGTAGATAGGTCAGACGGCCCCCGAGTTCTAAGGAGATGGTCCGGTTAGGGTCTGGTCAAAGATCCATCCGGTTCCCAGTCAAAGTTCTTTGCCCCAGGGATTGCCCTCAGGCCACGGCCCCTCCGACTGTCCCGATACCTCTCTCCAATATCCCTCTAGACACTGGATCACCTCCTTTCACTGCGTTGCCGTTACAGGTAGCGTGCCACATATTTGGTATATGGCAAGTAAATTCACGCGATCTTTGGCGACATCTTTGCGACGACTGCCTTGAAAGGCAGCAGCGCAACCAGTGAAAGTCCAAATTTTAACCCGCTATCGGCCACTGCGAGCGATACCCAAAGCGGCGCCTGCGGGCCGATGCCAAGCAATGGCAAGACCTCATTCGCCCAGGCGACATCGTGAGAGGGGAATATCGGCGTCAGCGCGGCGGAAAATGCGATGGTGAAAAAGATTGTCGTATCAAGAACAGATCCGATCAACGAGGATACCAAAGGTGCTGTCCACCATGCATTGCCGCGCAGTTTGTCGAAAATCGACACATCCAGCAGTTGCGCGATCAAGAAGGCCGTACCCGAGCCCAAGGCCACACGTAATGTTACCGCAGGGCCATACTCCAGTATGATCTGGCTGCCGATCAGCGAGCAGATCACACCCACACAAAATCCCGCCAACACGATGCGCCGTGCGGCCTGTGCGCCATATAGGCGGTTCATCAGGTCGGTGACCAAAAAGGCAAAAGGATAGGTTACGGCACCCCAAGTGAGCCAATCGCCCAGTAGGAACTGCACAAGAATATTTGAGGCCACTACAATAAGGGCCATGGCAAGAATGCCAGGTAGGAAGCGTTTCATCAGGTTTCACCGTTTTTACATGGTCGCGGGGACATGGCCCAAAGCAGTCGGGCAAGTCCGCCCGATAAGCCTGTGCGCAAAAACGGTCAAGGAAAATCGTGCAATTTACGGGGGCAGGCGGTATTCTACGATTTCGGTCTGCTGAAAAAACCGAAAATTGTCATCAGAAATCATGGTCAACCGTATCGCGCCTGCCGTATCGCGCCACACGGCAATCCCTTCAAGGTTGTCATGGCGTGCCGCGCGGGTTTGAAACAAGACGCTTTGGCTGTTGATTCGATCGCCGCTGACATCAAATACACGCACGCGGGTCAAAAACCCAAGCAGACCCCAAAAATCGCGCTCAAGCACATATAGGCGGCCATCCGGGCCGAAATCTGCCCCCACCGGCAGCCAATCACCATCGCGGGGGATTGAAAACGGCACGCTCCAATCCGTGCCATCATAGCGATAGACCGGAAAGGGGCGATTTTTGCGGCCAGAACGTTCGGGCATCGTATATAGTCGCCCTTGGTCATCAATCGCCAGCGCCTCTAGCGAGGAGTTGTTTTGCAGCCCGTTAAACTCGCGCGGGCGGGGCAACAAATGTGCAGTTGAGCTGCCTGGATCGTAAAAAGACACGCGCGCGATACTGCCCTCAAACGAGATATAGCGCCGCCCGTCAGGACCAAGAGCCAATCCCTCGCTGTCACCAACGGCGTTTGTCATCGGCGCGTCTTTGCTGTCACGCAGGCGCATTGGACCATCGCGCAGCGTAATGTCTGAAATCGCACCAGCTTCGTCGCGTTGAATTGTGCCAGTCCACAGTGTCGTGCGGTCTGAAATTGTTACAAAATCTTGCCCCGGGCTGCCGTCTTCAAAGTCAAAGCCAGAAAACCCGCCAAAGGCAGGATCGGGGTGGGTCCATTTATAGGATTGCAAAAACTCTGCCGTTTGAGCTGCGGCCGAAAGGGGGGCCGCAGCGGTCAAACATATCAGGGCGAATTTGCAGAGAGAACTGAACGGCATTGTGTGGGCAGGTCCGACATTACATAGGTCTTGGCGTTACGTTTTGGCGGACCCTTGGGTTGAGCCGGTTTTGGGGCAGTTTTTGGTGGGTTCAACGCATCGGTCACCCACCAGTTCAGCGTCGCATCACAACCATCGCCCCCTTTAGAAAGTTCCCTAACAGTGGGTTTCTGGGTTTCGCAATAGCGCGCGCCCTTCGGGCAGTTCAAACGCACGTGAAAATGCGTGTTATGCCCCCAATAGGGACGAATCTTTTGCAGCCATTTCCTGTCGTTGCGCGGGGTCGAGTTGCACATATCAATCTTCACAGCGGCTGCGACGAAAATCCGATCAACCCGATCATCCATCGCGGCGGCGCGCAAAATCTGTTTATGGGCCTCGGTCCAATTGCTGTTGGTGCGGCGTTGATCACCACTGCGCACAGAGATAGAGGAGATAGCCTCACGTTGCTGGCGACTTAGCGTCAATGATTTCGGCGGCAGCATCCAGATATCGGCGTCCAAACCGGTTTGATGGCTGGCATGCCCCCCTGTCATCGGCCCCCCGCGTGGTTGCGCAATATCCCCCACATACAGCCCTTTCCAGCCGGGCTGACGGGCGGCGAAACGCGACAGATCTTGTAGAAAGCCTAGCATTTCGGGCTGGCCCCAGTTGCGGTTGCGTGACAGGCGCATCGCCTGCCATGTCGCTCCGGTTTCAGGCATTTGCAGCAGACCGGCGGCACATCCGCGGGAATAAAAGCCAATTGGCTGTGGCGCGTGGGCGGAGGGCTGAGATTTGGCGCCAAAAAGCTGCCGTGCCAGGGGCTCTGCCCCGGCGGGCAGGGCCGTCAGTGCAATCAATGACAGGGCAATAAGGTGGGAACGAAACGTCATAAAATATCCTTCACGCCTTTGGGGGCGGTTTTCACAAAGCCCAGAAGGCCTAGGCTGAGCATGAATAGCACGATTACAGGAATCATCCCTAATGATTGCACACCTGTGATATCTGTCACCACCGCAATGGATAAGGGGGCGATAAAGGCAGTCGCTTTACCAGACAGGGCGTAAAGGCCGAAATGTTCGGTCATTTTCGCCGGCTCCGCCTGAGACACCATCATCACGCGGCTGGCCGATTGTAAGGTACCACCACACGCCCCGATAAAGGCGCCAAAGACAAAAAAGGCGATGTCAGGCAGCGAAGATCCCGGCGCGACTGTGATCCCCAGAACATGTGTGCGATTGATCGTGATGATGCCCAAGACCACAGCGATTAAAATAACAACGCTGATCGTGACCACAGATTTGGAGCCAAACCGGTCATCAGCACGCCCCCCAAGCCATGCAAAGACGGCCCCGGCGATGATCGTCAGCAGGCCGAATACTCCGATTTGCGTAATCGACCAGCCCAACACGCCCGCCGCATACAGCCCGCCAAAGGTGTAAATCCCATTGAGCGCATCGCGGTAGCACATAGATGACAGCAAAAACGCGCTGAGGCTGCGCTGCGCAGGCAGGGTTTTCAGCGTCGCGCGCAGCTCGGGCCAGGCCAATCGGGCGGCGGCACGCACCGGGATCGCGTCGGGGCGGCGCGTTTCTTTAACCCAAGCGAAGAATGGGATCATGAAGACGGCAAACCACAGGGCTGTCAGCGGGCCAACAATCCGCGTGTCTTCGCGGGTGGCCACATCCAAACCAAACTGCACCGGCAGTCCGATCAATGTGCGCCCGTTGTCCGGGTTCACCTGAAACAGCGTCAACATGATTAACAACAAGATCAGCCCGCCGACATATCCGAACGCCCATCCAGAGCCGGAAATTCGTCCCAGCTCATTCCTTGGGGCAAGGTCGGGCAACATCGCATTGGTGAATGTCGTCGCAAATTCCATGCCGATCAGGCCGACGGCAAAGCTACCCATGATCAGCAGCAGCGAATAGCCTTCAGGGTTGGCGAACCATAGCCCTGCGGCCCCGACTATATACAGCACAGAAAACAGAGCAACAAAGGGGATGCGCCGCCCGGATCGATCAGCGATTGCGCCCAGGAACGGGGAGGCAAGGGCGATGATTATCCCGGCAATGCCAACGCCATATCCCCAAACGGCCTGCGCGCTGGATCCATCGCCCAGAAGGTCCGTCATGAAAGGCGCAAAAATAAATGTCAAAAGCAATGTATTGTAGGGTTGGCTTGCCCAATCGAAAAAGAACCAGCCCCAAATTTTCTTGCGTGAATTTGTCATTAATTTGCCCCTTAATCGCAGGGGGATAAGGCCTGAAAACACGCGCTGAGGCAAGCAGTTCTGAAGGGCGTTACATTTCTGGCGGCCAAGGGCGCAGCGCATCTGCGGCCACCCAAGCCTGAACCCAATCTGGCAGCGCGGGGGAAGGGCGTTCAAGCCCCATTTCCGCCATCACATTAGCGGGTGCGACGATGCCCGCCTTGGAGGTCACCGCACCACGGATCAAAATATGCGAGGTGCAGACGTCATTGCGCCACATGGACTGTTCCATATAGATCCAACGATCATCCCAGCCGATACAGCGGCTGCGCATGGCAAAGCGTTGAAACATCGTAACACGTTTACGGTAGCGGGTGGTGTTTCCGGCGACGACAATGCCCCACCCGCGTCTGGCCAGCACAGATTGTAATCCGGTGCGCAGTGCCAAAGGCACGCGGCCCAGATCAAACAGGGTCAAGATGCGGCCGTTGTTCAGCTCTTGCCATGGATCGATATCCCAGGGCCAGCAGATATGGTGGCTTATATGTGTGTCCAGGACCTTCAATGAAGGTTGGGATTTCGCGCGCAAAGCTGCCTTTAACAGCCGGATATAGGGATACATCGTATTCTCCGAAAGCCGTGCCGATTTGTTGACCTTTGCGTCAGTTAACCTGTCTGCCTAAGCCGTCAACCCAAACGTGGCGTTCACATCCGCAGGGTTTGCACGGTTAACGCCTGTGTGAAAGGTTGCATGGCCCGCGGCGCTGACTTACCTAGTGATGCAAGTTTTATAACAGGCGCTTTGCGCCGATCTGGCTGAAGCTAACGGATAGGAAAACACGCATGGTCACGCTTTTTCAGGCGCTTAACATCATTTTGGATGTGGTCTGGTTCGTTATGATTGCTCATATTATCATGAGTTGGTTGATCAACTTCAACGTTCTGAACCTGCGTCAGCCTATTGTTGGCCAGATCTGGTATGGTTTGAACAACTTGTTAGAGCCGATTTATCAGCCGATCCGCCGTATCTTGCCACAAACTGGCGGGTTGGATCTGGCGCCATTGGTCGCCTTTATCATCTTGATGATCTTGCAACGTGCTTTGATCAATAATGCAGGCTTCTTCTACGGATATTGATCCATGACCGCCGCTGCCCCCACAGATGAGCCACCGGTGCATGATCCTCAGGAGGTTCTGGCGCGGGTCTTTGGTTTTCATGCCTTTCGCCCGGGACAAGAGACGATCGTGCAGTCCGTCATTGATGGGCGTAATACGCTGGCGATCATGCCTACGGGTGGCGGAAAATCACTTTGCTATCAGCTGCCAGCATTGTGCCGGCCCGGGCTGACGGTGGTTATCTCGCCCTTGATCGCGCTGATGCGTGATCAGGTGCGGGCGCTGAAACAAGCCGGGGTTGAGGCGGGGGCGTTGACCTCCGGCAATACCGATGAGGAAACCGAAGAGGTCTTTGCGGCGATTGATGCGGGGCGCCTGAAGCTGTTGTATATGGCGCCAGAGCGGCTTGCCTCGGGGGCGGCGGTCCATTTACTGCGCCGTGCGGGCGTCAATCTGATTGCGGTAGATGAGGCACATTGCGTCAGCCAGTGGGGGCATGATTTCCGTCCCGATTATCTGCGCATCGGAGAATTGCGGCAGACACTGGGCGTGCCATTGGCAGCCTTCACCGCAACGGCGGATGAAGAAACGCAGGCCGAAATGGTCACCCGCTTGTTCGCAGGCGTGCAGCCGTCCACCTTTTTGCATGGGTTCGACCGCCCCAATATTCATCTCGCTTTCGCGCCGAAAAATAGCCCCCGCGCGCAGGTGTTGAATTTCGCTGCCGCACGCAAGGGGCAATCGGGCATTGTCTATTGTGCGTCGCGGGCGAAAACCGAGAGCCTGTCCAAGGCATTGAATGATGCCGGGCATCTGGCGTGCCATTATCATGGCGGGATGGAGGCCGATGATCGCCGCCATGTCGAAGCGCGATTTCAACAAGAAGACGGTCTGATTGTGTGTGCCACTGTGGCCTTCGGAATGGGCGTTGATAAGCCTGATATCCGCTGGGTCGCACATGCGGACCTGCCCAAAAGCATCGAAGCTTATTATCAGGAAATCGGCCGTGCAGGCCGCGATGGCGCCCCGGCTGAGACGATGACCCTTTATGGGCCAGAAGACATTCGCCTGCGCCGCACCCAAGTGGACGAGGGGCAAGCCCCGTCAGAGCGCAAAGCGGCAGATCATGGTCGCCTCAACGCACTGTTGGGCCTGGCCGAGGCGACGGGATGTCGACGTCAGCGATTGTTGTCCTACTTCGGAGAAGAGGCGCAGCCGTGCCAAAACTGCGATATTTGCGACAATCCACCGGATCTGTTCGATGCAACAGAGGTCGTGCGCATGGCGCTTTCGGCCTGTTTGCGCACGGATCAAAGCTATGGTGCGCAGCACCTTATTGAGATTTTGGTGGGCAATAGCAATGATCGGATCAAGGCACGTGGCCATGATCAACTGCCGACCTTTGGTGTCGGACGCGCGACGCCGCGACCGCAATGGCAAGCGATTTTCCGGCAGATGATGGGGCATGATTTGTTGCGCCCAGATGCCGAGCGCCATGGTGCATTATTCATGACCGAACGCGCCCGTCCGGTCTTGCGGGGTGAAGAACCCGTGACTTTCCGCCGTGATCCAGTTCGCAACGCCAAATCCGGCCCTGTGGTGAAGGCATTGGTGTCAGAAGAGGACGCCCCCCTGATGTCCGCGCTCAAGGCAAAACGTTCCGCTTTGGCAAAGGCTGCGGGCCTGCCCGCATATATGATTTTTCCAGATCGCACCCTGGCCGAGATGGCCGAAGCCCGCCCGCAAAGCTTGGACCAGATGGCCCATATCAACGGCGTCGGCGCGAAGAAACTGGAAAGCTATGGCGAAGATTTTTTGGGGGTTGTCACGGGGGCGGGTGGTGTGAAAATCCATCCGGCGCGGCGCGCGTTGGCAGGCCGTGATGAGGGCGCGTTATTTGACGCGCTCCAGGCCGCACAGTTGGAATTGGCGCATGGGGATAGCGGTGTCGATCGGTATCTGAACTGCCCAAATACCATTTTGCGTAAAATCGCGGAACGCAAACCGCAGACATTGGATCAAATGTCACAGATTAGCGGCATGGGGGAGCCGAAGCTCGATCGCTTTGGCCCGAGGTTCTTGCAGATCGTGACAGACTTCACCGGCTGATTACGGCTTCACCGGTCGGGCTTCTTTCGGTTGATGGGCTTGAATACGCTCGGTGATGGCCGCTTTCTTCAATGGTTTTGTCAGGTAGTGGTCGATACCACAGGCGAAAATTTCCTCGCTATCACCTGACATCGCATGGGCCGTGAGGGCACAGATCGCAACGTGCGCGTCTTTGGGCTCTTCCGCGCGAATGGCGCGGGTGGCTTCTTTTCCATCCATTTCCGGCATGGAAATATCCATGAAAATCAAATCCGGCTTTAGCTTGCGCCACAGCTCCAACGCCTCGCGACCGTTGTTTGCGAAATGCAAAGCGATATCCAAATCCTTCACCATTTTGCCAAACACAAGCTGATTGGTGCGATTGTCTTCGGCCGCCAAAACGATCATCTGCCGATTGGCCACGGGCGCCGTAGGCCGCGCTGGGCGTGCGGCGACCTTGGGCTTAGGGCCCGACAGTTTTTGCAAGGTTTGGAACAATTCCGACCGAAGTACCGGTTTTTGCAGACATTCGATTTGCGCCGCCTGTGCATCTTCGTCGCTGATGATATCGGTGTCACCGTTCAGCAAGACAACCGGGGTCGACAACCCCTGCGTACGCAGCTGTTGGCACAGCGCCAGGCCATCCATATCCGGCATCTTAAAATCGGTCAGGATAACATCGAATTTGTTTGATTTTTCGATCTGTTGTAGGGCATCGGCGGCGCTGCGACACAGGGTGACTTCAAGGCCGAATGTTTCTAGCTGACGCTCCAAAATTACCCGATTGACCAAAAGGTCATCGACCACCAATGCTGCCTTCAGCGTGATAGGGGGGGAGGTTTTCTGCGCCATCGGGTCGCCGGTTTCGGCACGCGGAACGGTGATGGCAAAACCAAAGGAAGAGCCTTTGCCAAGATCACTATCGACCCAGACGCGCCCATCCATCATTTCCACAAGCTGTTTGGTGATCGCAAGCCCCAGACCAGTGCCTTCAAAGGCGCGGTTTTCGGCACTTTCAACCTGATCAAATTCGCCAAATACTTTTTCTATATTCTCGGGCGCGATGCCGATGCCAGTGTCCTCGACCGTGACATGCAGCTCATAGGTTTCGCCGTCGCGTTCAAAGCCAACAACGCGTGCCAGAACATGGCCTTTTTTGGTGAATTTCACCGCATTGCCGATCAGGTTGGTCAGGATCTGCCGCACACGACCGGGGTCCGCGATAAACCGTGTGGGCAAGAACAGATCATAATCCACGATCAATTTCAGGCCCCTATCGCGGGCCGAGGGCTGCAATAGAACCATAATTTCATGCAAACAGCGTTCCAGATCAAAGATTTCTGGATATAGCTTCAATCGTTCGGCTTCGATTTTGGAGTAATCTAGGACGTCGTTGATGATTGTCAGCAAAGCCTCACCAGAGGAACGAATGGTTTCCGCGTAAAGCCGTTGTTCTTCTGTCAGATCCGTCTCGGCCAACAGCTCTGACATGCCGACAACACCGTTCATAGGTGTGCGGATTTCATGGCTCATGTTGGCAAGGAAGGCCGATTTCGCACGGTTTGCAGCCTCTGCACGGCTGCGGGCTTCTTGCAATTCGGCCTCATGCTCCACGATATCAGTGACATCACGCACCACTGTCACCAAATCGCCGCTGTCCCCCCAACGATTTAAAATCCGGATATAGCGGCCCTTGGCGGTTTTCATCGTCACTGGGTCAATTTTATCGCGGCGGATCATTTCCAGCATCTCTTGATGCCAATCCAGCGGGTCGCGGCCTTCCAGATCGATCATTTGATGTTTCGCCACGATTTTTAAAACCGCATCATAAGTGACACCGGTTGTCACAGCAATTTCGCCACGAAAGAACTCCATATAGGATTCATTCGCCGCGACCAGCCGCAGATCACTGTCATAAACCGCAAACCCATCCGGCAGCGTTTCCAACGCATCCCATAGCCGGCGCTGCGCAATCAAGGCGACGGAATGCGCGCGCTCCAGATCGACGCGCACGCGGCTATTCTCCCCTTTCAGGGACGCGGCCTCTGTCAGGGCGCGCTGCAAACCATCGCGTTGCTCTAAGATCTGATTGGACAGGGAGCGCGCATGCAATGACAGTTTCTGGTTCGCGGAAAACAATTCCCGTTTCTTCTGGTCAAGCAAGCGCTCTGCGGCCAGCCGTGCACGCCGTTCTTGGGCCAGCTTATCAGCAATGGAGCTGGTGCGGGTCGGCATGAGTCTTGATTCCTTCATCGTGGATATTCAAGTTCTGACGCGATCGCGTGAATTTATACTTAAAATCGCCGCGCCTCTGCGACCTTTGTTGTAGATGTTCTTTAAATAAATCCGCGACTTGCAGATCAACCTTAGGTTGATTCTCGACCAACAGGTTATGGATGAAAGATCATCCTTGCGGCTGTGGTGGTGGTTTTGCGTATGGGCCGTGACCGCGGGGCGCCGGCGCCGGCGGGCGGCACCAGATCGGCTGTAGCGTCTGTGATGGCGGAAGCAAATGCGCCAGCAGTGTATCAACCGCTGGCGCTTTGACCCATGTCAGGGTCACTGTTGGTCGGGTCATCGCGCTGTCCTTATATGTTGTAGCCAACACATTACGCGAAACCCGTTGCGGATGTCTGAATGCGGTTAGGTTTCTTCTGTTGGTTGCAGGGGCACGCGGCCTTGCGCGGTCAACAAAAATACATCGCGGCCTTCGATGACAACGGCTGACACCGGGCCGCCATAGCCTGCGCTGGAATCAAGGTTCAGGCGGTGGCCGTAATGAGTTACATCGTCTAGCGCGGTATGACCGTGCACGATCAGCCACTGATGTGGGCCGGGATGCTCCAGCCAGCCTTTGCGAATCCAAAGTAGATCGTCTTCGATTTGCTCGCCCAATTTTACCCCGGGTTTGATGCCCGCATGCACAAACAGCAAATCGCCATGCAGGAAATAACTGGGGCGCGCGGCCAGCCAGGCGCGATGTGATGCAGGGATCTTTTGCATCGCTTCAACATGGACCTCGCCGTGCTCACGCTCTTCTGCGTTTTCGACACCGTAAGAGGCCAACGTAGTGTTCCCGCCCAAACGTGGGTGGATCCAGTTCAGGTCGGTGCGCAGCCGCATGTCATGGTCATAGGGGTCGTCCATGAACATAGAGAACATGCGGTCATGATTGCCCTTCAGCACAATCCAGTTTTTGCCACTGGCCATGCCTTGCATCAAATATTCGATTGTGCCGCTGCTGTCTGGTCCGCGGTCCACCATGTCCCCAACATGAACCACAGGCACGTTCGCACCATCATATGCGGCCTGATCTGCCGCGATCAACGCATGTGCCTGTTTCAGCTTGTCGGTATGGCCGTGAATGTCTCCGATCGCATATGCGCGCATGGTCTGTCCTTGTGAAAGCGTCGTTACAAATGGCAAAGGCCCCCACCAATGGCAGGGGCCTTCAGCTTACTGATTTAACCGGCTCAGGCTACAGAGAATTCCAGCGGCTTGACCTGCTTGAACAAACCTGTGGCTTTCAGCGCCTCAATCACCTCTGGTTTGATCGCTTCGTCCAGGTAAGAGATCGCGATTGCTTCGCCACCCGATGCTGCACGGCCCAACGTAAAGTTCGCAAGATTTACGTTATGCTCGCCCAGCAAAGTGCCCAGCTTGCCGATGGTGCCCGGCTTGTCATCATTGGTGGTGTAGAGCATGTGCTCGCCCACTTCGGCATCGATATTGATGCCTTTGATCTGAATGAAGCGCGGTTTCCCATCCGAGAATACGGTGCCTGCGATCGAACGCTCTTTTGATTCGGACACAACCGTGACTTTGATATAGCCCTCAAATGCGCCGGATTGGTCCTGCGACGTGGTCGAAATCTGGATGCCACGTTCTTTCGCCAAAGCGGGCGCCGATACCATGTTCACATCAGGCTGCGATGCCTTCATGATGCCAGAGATGGTCGCTGCATCCAGCGCCTTCAGGTTCATGCCAGCCGCTTCGCCATCATAGGTGATGTTGATCGCTTTGATCGCGTCTTCGGTCATCTGACCGATGAAACCACCCAGATGTTTCGCCAGATCGACCCATGGGCCCATGACCTTGGCTTCTTCGGCGGTCATCGACGGCATGTTAAGCGCGTTCTCAACGGCACCGTCCAGAAGGTAGTTGGACATCTGCTCTGCGACCTGAAGGGCCACGTTTTCCTGTGCTTCGGTGGTGGATGCGCCCAGATGCGGGGTGCACACAACGTTGGGCAGGTTGAACAAGACATTCTCGGTCGCGGGTTCTTCTGCGAAAACGTCCAACGCGGCACCGGCCACATGACCCGATTTCAGCAATTCAGCCAAAGCGGGTTCGTCGATCAGGCCACCACGGGCACAGTTGATGATCCGCACACCTTTTTTGGTTTTCGCAAGGTTCTCAGCCGACAGGATGTTGCGGGTCTGATCCGTCAGCGGCACATGCAAGGTAATGAAATCGGCGCGCTTAAGCAGCTCGTCCAGTTCCACTTTCTCAACACCCATCTTCTCGGCCTTTTCGGGGGACAAGAAGGGGTCATATGCGACCACTTTCATTTTCAAACCACGGGCACGGTCGCAAACAATACCACCGATGTTGCCGGCACCAATCACGCCCAGCGTCTTGGCGGTCAGCTCCACACCCATGAATTTCGATTTTTCCCATTTTCCAGCATGTGTTGATGCAGATGCTTCTGGGATTTGGCGTGCCACTGCGAACATCATCGCAATCGCATGTTCTGCGGTTGTGATCATGTTGCCAAACGGCGTGTTCATTACGATCACGCCTTTTTTCGACGACGCTTCTTTGTCCACGTTATCGGTGCCGATACCGGCGCGGCCGACAACTTTCAGATTTGTCGCGCTTTCCAGCAGCTTCGCGGTGACTTTTGTCGCCGAACGGATCGCCAAGCCATCATATTTGCCAATAACTTCGGCCAGCTTGTCTTTGTCTTTGCCCAGCTTGGGCTCAAAATCGACTTCGATGCCGCGATCGCGGAAGATCTGAACGGCGGTTTCCGACAAGCTGTCCGAGACGAGAACTTTAGGTGCCATTTTCTGGGCTCCTTGAATTTTCAGGAATTTGGAAAGTATGGGCAGCCCGGGGCCAAATTCGGGCCGCCCATAACGCTTTCACGTCAGATCAAGCTTGCGCTTCGATCTCTGCTTCAAAGGCATATTCGATCCAAGGCATCAGGGCCTTTACATCGGCGGTCTCAACGGTGGAACCACACCAGATACGCAGACCGGCAGGGGCATCACGATAAGCACCTGCATCCAATGCGGCACCAGCTGCTTCCAGACGCTTTGCAACGGCTTTGGCAAATGCGGCGCCGTCTTTAATCCGCGCGTCGGTGAATTTTACACAAACCGAGGTGGTCGAGGCCGTGGCCGCATCCGCGGCCAGGTTTGCGATCCACGGTTTCGCGGCGCAGAAATCCCAGACAACCTGCGCATTGGCATCCGCGCGTGCGATCAGACCTTTCAGACCGCCGATAGATTTCGCCCAGTTCAGCGCAACCAAGTAATCTTCAACGCATAGCATTGACGGCGTATTGATTGTTGCACCGGTGAAGATGCCGTCGATCAGCTTGCCGCCTTTGGTCATGCGGAAGATTTTTGGCAACGGCCATGCAGGTGTGTAGCTTTCCAAACGGGCAACGGCACGCGGGGACAAGACGATCACGCCGTGACCGCCTTCACCGCCCAGGACCTTTTGCCACGAGAAGGTGGTTACATCCAGCTTGTCCCACGGCAGGTCCATTGCGAATGCAGCCGAGGTTGCGTCGCAAATGGTCAGGCCTTCGCGGTCCGCCGGGATCACGTCGCCATTGGCCATACGCACGCCCGAGGTGGTGCCGTTCCATGTGAACACGACATCTGTGTCGAAATCGACTGTGTTGAAATCGACGATGTCGCCATATTCGGCGGTTTTAACATCGGCATCGATTTTCAGCTGTTTCACAACATCGGTGACCCAGCCTGCGCCAAAGCTTTCCCATGCGCACATGGTGGCTTTGCGTTCGCCCAACAGCGACCACAGTGCCATTTCCACAGCACCTGTGTCAGAGGCAGGAACGATACCGATTTTATAGTCAGCCGGGATGCCAAGAATGTCACGGGTTGTTTCAATCGCCTCTTTCAGCTTGGCTTTGCCAACGCTGGCGCGGTGCGAGCGACCCAGAGGCGCATCGTCGAGCATATTGAGGGAGAAGCCTGGAATCTTCGTGCAGGGGCCCGAAGAAAAACGCGGATTTGCCGGCAGCGTGGCCGGAGCTTGAATAGCCATTTCTGGTATCCTCTCAGATAATCGCCCTTCGTTGGGGAAGGGTGTCCCGTGGACGGACATAGGCCCGCCCGATCTGTCGCGCAACAGGAAAAACGTCTTAGAGCGAACAAATGGTTTTCAAATCCGACATTCCGGGCGTGATCTATCGCTTTTGCCCAAGATAATCGGATAATTTGTTCGTATTCCACGATCATCACGTTTTCGCGACAGCGTGGTCAGGTTCGGTGCTGGTCTTTGCGCAGGCGAATGGGCTATGACACCTGCGTCTGATTGTCCGGAGGCTACCCAATGTATACCGTCATTCTTATGACCAACCCGAACCAGCCTGCGCTGGATGCGACGACGATGGACGCGCTGCGCTCCGCTTGGGGTGGGGGGCAAATTCGCTGGTTGGCCTTTGGTGTCGCGGCAGAGTTCCAGGTTGAAACCGTACCATCGAATCGCTGGCAGGTGTGGGACGATATGCAGATGATCGGCATTGATCTGGTTGTTGTGCCCACACAGGGGCGGCGCAAACAGATGCTGCTGGCCGATATGGATAGTACGATGATCCAACAAGAATGTATTGATGAGCTGGCTGATGTGGCCGGGGTTGGCGATCGGGTCAAGGAAATCACCGCGAAGGCGATGAACGGAGAGCTGGATTTCGACGGTGCGCTGACGGAACGTGTAGGCCTGTTGGCGGGGCTGGACGATGGCGTGATCCAGCAAGTGATTGATGAACGCATCACCTTTATGCCCGGCGCGCAGGCGCTGTTGGCGACGATGAAACGCGACGGGGCTTATTGTGCGCTTGTTTCGGGCGGGTTCACCGCCTTTACGGGATATGTGGCGCAGGCGCTTGGCTTTGATGAAAACCGTGCGAATACGCTCTTGATCGAGGATGGCAAGCTGACGGGCAAGCCGGGGCTGCCGATTTTGGGCCGCGAAGCCAAGGTTCAGGCATTTCATGATATCTCGGCCCGTCTTGGGCTGACAGCGGCACAGGTGATGGCCGTGGGCGATGGCGCCAATGATCTTGGAATGTTGAAACTGGCCGGCGCCGGTGTTGCCTTGCATGCCAAGCCCGCAGTTGCGGCGCAATGTGACATCCGTATCAATCATGGCGATCTAACTGCGCTGCTGTTCGTGCAGGGCTATGGGCGTGACGAATTCGCCTAAGCTTCGATCACGTCCGCGTGATCGTATGTAATGTGGCGGTGAAGCCCCGCGTATGGACGATTACGCAAGACGCCTATGGCATGATGCCCCGCGCGTCACGGAGGATATGTCATGCGCAAGCCGATGGTTTTTATTGCAGTTATTTTGGTGGCGGTTGCGGCCAGCTGGACGGTTGCTGATCCCAGTATTGACGGGCTGCGCGACCTATTCGCGCAGTTCAACGGTGCGAAAGCCAGCCATCCGATGGCCTTTGCAGGTGGGTTCTTTGCGATTTATGTTGCGGTTACAGCCCTTTCGCTACCCTTTGCCACATGGCTGACGGTGATCGGTGGTGCGTTATTTGGGCTGTGGGGGGGGCTGGCGCTGGTGTCCTTTGCCTCGACAATCGGGGCGACGGCGGCTTTCCTTGTGTCGCGCTATTTGATGGGCGATTGGGTGCGCGCACGCTACGGCGAAAAATTGGCGCAATATCATCAAAAGCTGGAGACCGAGGGGCCGTTCGTTCTGTTCTCCTTGCGGCTGATCCCGGTGGTGCCGTTCTTTGTGGTCAACTTGATCTTTGGGTTGGTGCCCATGCCCGCATGGCGGTTTTATGCAATTAGCCAGATCGCGATGTTGCCGGCTACGGCGGTTTTTGTCTTTGCGGGGACTCAGCTTGCGCAGATCTCCAGCCTGTCAGATATTGTGCAGCCCGGAATGCTTGCAGCGTTTGTCGCGCTGGGGGTGCTGCCTTGGGCCGCGCGGGCTGTGGTTGCGGTGATACGGCGTCGCAAGGCTTTGTCGGGCTACACGAAACCCAAGGTTTTTGACCGAAACCTGATCGTGATCGGGGCCGGGGCTGGGGGTCTTGTGGCCTCATATGTCGCGGCGGCAGCGCAGGCCAAAGTAACCTTGATTGAGGCCGGCCCGATGGGCGGTGACTGCCTGAACACAGGCTGTGTGCCGTCCAAGGCGCTGATCTCGTCGGCGCGGGCTACTGCAGATGCTACGCGCGCAGCGCGACTGGGTGTGCATGCTGCCCCATGCGTGGATTTTCCGGCCGTTACAGCGCGCCTGCGCGATGTCATTGATCAAATCGCGCCCAATGATTCTGTCGAACGCTACAGTGGCTTAGGGGTGGAGGTGATCCAAGGCTACGGCCAGATCATTGATCCGTGGACTGTAGAGGTGCATGGCGCACGGTTGACCACGCGCAGTATCATCGTCGCGACAGGGGCGGCCCCGGTGATCCCACCGATTTCGGGCATCAATCTGGTGGCGCCAATGACATCGGAAACCTTTTGGCCGTGGTTGATCGCGCAAGACCAGCCGCCGCAGAATCTGCTGATTCTGGGTGGTGGCCCGATCGGATGTGAACTGGCACAGGCCTTGGCACGGCTTGGGGCGGGCGTTACCGTGATCGAGGCCGCGCCGCGGCTGATCGCGCGCGAGGAGCCCGAGGCCTCACAGGCGTTGCAAAAAGCGCTGCTAGCAGATGGTGTCACCGTTAAGACAGGCGCCAAAGCTGCGCAGTTTGGCAAGGATGAAGACGGTACCGGCTGGGTCGCGCTAGAGGATGGCACGAAGCTGCGTTTTGATGCTTTGTTGGTTGCGGCCGGGCGTGCGCCGCGGCTGACGGGTTTTGGGCTAGAGGCACTGGGCCTTATCCGTGACGGATCATCCTTGGTGAACAGCCAATTGCAATCCGCCATGCCCCATATTTTGTTTGCTGGCGATGTGTCGGGCGGGGCGCAATTGACCAATGCCGCCGGTCATCAGGGCTGGATTGCAGCGGCCAATGCTTTGGCCCGCCCGTTTTGGCGCTTTCGGGCGGATGCCGCGCCGATCCCCGCAGCGGTTTTCACCGCGCCAGAGATCGCGCGGGTTGGTCTGACGCAGGCGCAGGCGAACAAGGGCAGCTATGACGTTACCACCTTGCCTTTGGGCGAGATCGACCGTGCCGTAACCGAGGGGGAGGCGGAGGGGCTGGTGAAAATCCTGACCCAAAAGGGCCGCGATAAAATTCTTGGTGTCACGGTGGTTGGTCCACATGCCGCCGAGATCTTGCCCGAATTCACCTTGGCGATGCGTCATGGTTTGGGGCTGGGTAAGATATTGTCGACCCCGCATATATATCCCAGCTGGTCAGAGGGGGCCAAGAACGCCGCCGGACGCTGGCGGCAGGCGCAAACCAGTCCGCGCCTGTTGGCCCTGGCTGCGCGGTTTATGGCATGGAGGCGTGGATGATCGATGCATTGATTTTGCCGCTTCAATCGCGGGTTCTGGACGGGCCTGCACGGGTTTTGGCCGCGCGCGGTGTTCGCGCCGATCATATCACCGTCGTGGGGTTCGTCATTGGTTTGCTGGCGCTGCCGGCCCTGGCTGCCGGGCTTTATGGATTGGCATTTGCGGCCATTGTCGCGAACCGGTTGGCTGATGGACTGGATGGGGCTGTCGCGCGGCTGACCCAACCCACCGATCGCGGCGCGTTCTTGGATATTGCGCTGGATTTCATGTTTTACGCTTTGGTGCCTTTGGGGTTTGCCTTGGTAGATCCGGCGCAAAATGCCCTTGCGGCGGCGGTATTGATGGCCAGCTTCATCGGAACCGGTTCCAGCTTTCTGGCCTTTTCCGTGATCGCACAACGGCGCGGCTTGCACGCCGATGCCTATCCCACCAAGGGGATTTATTACCTTGGGGGCTTGACCGAGGGCGCCGAGACGATCGCATTTTTGCTGGCCTGCTGTGTTTGGCCTTCGGGCTTTGCCATCCTAGCCTATATCTTTGCGGCGGGCTGTGCCGTGACCACATTAACCCGCTGGCATATGGGCTGGCGGGTCTTCGCATGAAAAGGGGGAGATGATGCGCTATTTAACTGCTTTTCTTTTGTCCGCACTGGCCAGCCCGGCCTTTGCCGATTGGGATCAGACCCTGGAAGAAGCAAAGGGACAGACAGTCTATTTCAATGCCTGGGGCGGGGATCCGCGTACGAATGCCTTTTTGGACTGGGTTTCACAACAGACACAAGACAGGTTTGGCGTGACGGTAGATCATGTCAAATTGACAGATACGGCAGAGGCGGTGGCACGCGTTGGTGCGGAAAAAGCCGCAGGCGAAGACGATAATGGCGCGATTGATCTGATCTGGATCAACGGGCCGAACTTTGTCGCCATGCAAGATGCGGGCCTGCTGTTTGGTCCGTTTTTGCAAAACCTACCCAACGCGCAGTTATTGGACCTGACGGACGGCTCTGCCGCGACCACTGATTTTACGGTGCCAACACGGGGGTATGAATCGCCGTGGCGGTTGGCGAAATTTGTCTTTGCCCATCATGGCACGCGGGCGCCCAATCCGCCGCAGACAATGGCAGGATTTGTGGAATGGGCACAGGCCCACCCAGGGCGGATGACCCATCCGAACGTGCAAAATTTCATCGGTGCGACTTTCTTGAAGCAAGCACTGGTGGAGCTGGCCCCCGATCAAGAGGCGCTGTCGCAGCCTGTGACCGACGCAGCCTTCGCCACACAGACGGCGCCGCTTTGGGCGTGGTATGATGCGCTGCGCCCCAATTTATGGCGGGGCGGTCGGTCCTATCCTGAAAATGAAAGCGCACAGGCGCAGCTTTTGGCGGATGCACAGGTGGATATCGCCATGTTCTTTGATCCTGCAGCCCCCGCGTCGCTGATCGAACAAGGTGTGTTGCCTGAAGAAACGCGGGTGTTCACCCCCAACGGTGGCACGATCGGCAATATCAGCTTTGTTGCGATCCCTTATAATGCGCAGCATCAGGCTGGCGCGCAGGTGGTGGCAAATTTCTTGCTGGCACCGACGACACAGGCGCATATGCAAGATATCACGGTTTTGGGCAGTTATTCTGTGCTGGATCCGACCCGTCTGGACGGGCATGCACAGGCGGCATTTCAGGCACTTCCCACCGCGCCAGCGCTGCCGACCCTCGCCGATTTGGGCAGGACATTGCCTGAACCTCATCCCAGCTGGATGACCGCACTGACCCAGACCTGGAGCGCGCGTTACACGCAATGATCTGGCTGCGTTTGCTCTTGCTTATGCTGGTGGGCGGTCCGGTTGTGGCGGGGGCGGGGCTGACGCTTTGGATGGCCTGTTTCGGGCCACTGGGCGCACAGGCGCAGCCCTTCGGCGCGGGGTTTGTGCACGCAGTGGCACAGCCGGGCATGGGCCACGGGCTGTGGCTGACGGTTGCCACGGGCGCAGGCAGTGCCGCTTTGACCGTGGTGCTGTCGATCCCCTTGTCAGGATGGATGTTGACGCGGGCATGGGCGCGGGCGGCGATTGCGCCATTGCTTGCGGTTCCCCATGCGGCGTTGGCCATCGGGCTGGCATTTATCATCGCGCCATCGGGTTGGGTGGCGCGGCTGATCGCCCCTGCCGCGCAGTGGGCTTTGCCGCCCCTGTGGCTGACGCCGGGTGATCCCTGGGGGCTGTCGCTGATTGTCGGGCTGGTCTTAAAAGAGCTGCCATTCATGCTGTTGATGACCTTGTCGGCCGCGGGGCAGGTGCCGGTTGCCGCACAGGTGGCCGCCGGGCGTAGCCTTGGATACAGTCGCGCCTATCTATGGGCCCGGGTGATTTGGCCACAGATTTTGCCAGCGCTGCGTTTGCCGATGTTTATCGTGCTGGCCTATGGCCTTTCAAATGTGGATATGGCGCTTTTGTTGGGGCCGTCCCACCCGCCGGTATTGGCGGTGCAAAGTTTGCGCCTGTTCACCGCGCCAGATCCGGCGATGATTGCCCCAGCGTCGGCCATGGCCGTTATTCTGGTTGTGGTGATGGCGGGGGTGGTAATCGCCGGGATGTGGATGGTGCGCCTGTGCGGGGTGGTGAACCGATGGGGGCTTGAGCGCGGGGTCCGCCGTTCTGTGCTGAACGGGTTGGTTGCCCCGATCTATGGGCTTTATATCGGGCTGGCCATTTTGGCCGTACTGGCGCTTATGGCGCTGCCAATATGGTCCTTGCTTCGGGGATGGTCGTGGCCATTGATCTGGCCGCAGGCCTGGACTGTGCAGCATTGGTTGGGCCACGATGGCTGGCATCGGCCTGCGCTTTCGACAGTCTGGCTTGGCGCCGTGGTGACACTGATATCGGTGGGTATCTGCATCGCGTGGCTGGAAACCGAAGACCGTCTGGCGCGGCGCGCTGGGCTATGGCCGGTCATCATCTTGCCCTTGGTTTTGCCGCAGATGGGTTTTGTGCCGGGTTTTGTGACTTTGCAGCTTTTGTTGAAGGTTCCGCCGGGGACTATGGCGGTGCTTTGGGCGCAGTTGGTGTTTGTTTTGCCATATGTGATGATTTCACTGTCGGGGCCTTGGCGCAGGTTGGATCCTCAGATGTTGCGACAGGCGGCAGCATTGGGCGCGGGCCCGTGGCGCAGGCTATGGGCGGTGAAGCTGCCCATCTTACTAGGCCCGATTGCGCTGGCGGCAGCGATTGGCTTTGCAGTGTCCGTAGCGCAATATTTGGCGGTCTTGCTGCCCGGGGCGGGGCGGGTTGTGACCGTCACAACCGAAGGGATTGCACTGGCGTCAGGGGCCAGCCGATCGCAGGCGGGCGTACAAGGCGTATTACAGGCGGCTCTGCCCTTAATCGGCTTTGGTTGGGCCCTTGGTCTGGCGTGGGTCACATCACATAACAGGCGCGGATTGCGCGGAGGGCTGGCATGAGCTTGGTAGCAACACAGGCATACGTGATATTTCATAGTGCCACGCATCCGGTTTTTGCCCCGGTGGATTTGCAGGTCTCGGCGGGGCAAATCGCCTGCGTGACCGGGCCATCAGGTGTTGGAAAGTCAACGTTGCTTGCGCTGATCGGCGGGCATCTTCCGCCGCGCTGTCAGGTGGGCGGGATGGTTTCGTTAAATGGGGTCAATATGTTACACCGCGCTGCCGAATACCGCGACATCGGCGTTTTGTTCCAACAGGCACAATTGTTCCCACATTTGTCAGTCGGGCAAAATCTGGCCTTTGGTTTGCCGGCCCACATCCGAGATCGCCGCGCCCGTATTGCCCACAGCTTGCAGCAGGCTGGGCTGGAAGGAATGGCGGATCGCGACCCCGCCAGCCTGTCTGGTGGCCAGCGTGCCCGGGTGGCGCTGATGCGCGCGCTATTGGCGCAACCCAAAGCGCTGCTACTTGATGAGCCGTTCTCCGCCCTCGACCCAGAGCTGCGCGATGACATCCGCAACTTTACCTTTGATCATATCCGCGCAAGCCATATCCCTGCGCTGATCGTCAGCCATGATGCGCAAGATGCCGCCGCCGCAGATTTTACGCAGCCGATTGTGCCTGGGTGTCAGGGGTGATCACCTTGCCCACGCCTGACAAAAGACGCTATCACACGGTAATTGTGGATGGAATGAGAGTGGACATGCCCAAGATGTTTGCACGTGCGATACGGCCCTTGGTGACATTAACAATCATCGGGATGGGTCTGTCTGGCTGTGTAATGCCAGAGGAGTTGTCAGGCACCTCCTCTGCGGTTCCTGCCAGCAATGCGATCAACGTGGCCGATGGCACAGTTCTGGTCGCGCCGCGCGGCTATTGTGTGGATGAGGGTACATTGCGCGCCCGCGGTGAGACAACATTTGTCCTGTTCGGTGGCTGTGCCGCGATTTCCAATGATCCTTCGCAGCCCGCCGCACCATATAAGGCGGTTCTTGGCACGACGGTAGGGCCGGTTATGACAGGCTCCATCCCCGAGAAATTCCCCGCAGTTGAGGCATTTTTCCGCTCTCAGGCGGGGCGGGCGGCTTTGGCGCGATCGGGGGTGGCGGATGATGTTCAGATCCTTGCCGCAGAAGTCTCTGGTGATGTGCTGATGCTTAAGCTTTCGGATGCGTCAAAATTCGACAAAGTGCCGGTTGCGAAGGATTATTGGCGCGCAATCGCAGGCGTGAACGGCCACCTTGTCGCGTTTTCGGTGATGCCACTGGCCGATACGTCACTGTCGGATGCGCGGCAAAAGCAACTTTTGCGTGAATTTGTGGCATCGACGCAGGCGGCGAATTAAGCGGATGATGTCTGGCAAAGGTGGCAATAAAATCTGCCAAAATCGTGTGTTAGCACTTGCAGCGTCGGCGGCGCTGCGACAAGGTCCGAACCTATTATATGTTTGGAATTTTGCACAGCGCTGTGACCAATTTGCGTTTCAGGAGGGCTAAATGAGTCGATTGCCAAGCGGTTTTCTGGATCGTGTGGCGCAGGGACGCGCCCTAAAGCGGTGGCGCCATGCGACAGCACTGGTGGATGACTTGGCGGTTACCGATCTGCAATCGGTCAGCAAAGAAGCCCGCAGTGTCAAAGCCGAAATAGAACGGTTCTTATTAGAAACAGATCGCCGCCTTATGGCACCAGAGGCCGATGATGTCGGCATCGAACGGCCCTTGGGATGTGATTGGACATGGCGACCGCAGGCATGGACGGCCCCGCTGCGCCCGCGTGGTCTGGCCCCTGCCAACACCCGCGATAAGCTGGGATCTGAACTGACGATTTTTCATGACGGTGAGAGCGCAGAGCTGGTTTTACAGCAACAGCGTAATGCCCAAGGGGCTGCGCCATTCGGTCTGCAACTGGACGTGTTCAGCTTTAGCGGATCGTTTCTGTCTTTGGTGGTGGACTTGCCCGACGCCGCGCTTGCGGGGCTGCGGGTCAATCATCTGGTCCGGTTGGGCATCGATCTGGTGGCAGAGCGGCCGCTGGATGTGTTTTGCCGTTTGAACGTCATGCACGGCCCGAACACAGAGCAATTGGTGCGTGAATTGCCGATGGATGGCAGCGGCGGGTTCGTGGAATTTGATCTGGCCTATACCCGGATGAATGAGAAACGTCTGGAACGGGCATGGGTGGACATTATTTTTGAAGGCGCGCGGATGAATGCGATTAATATGCGCGACCTCACGTTTTTGCGGCACCCCCGCGCGGAATTGTAAGGAGCGGCCATGAACGTCGAAAAAACATATCTGCGGGGCGGGGTATGGGATATCCTGATCGGCTGTGAGGGAGAGCCGAATGTGATCGCCTCATATCTGGGGCAGGCTCTGGATGGGCTGACGGTTGAACAAAAATCCTCAGACAGGTGGAAAGTCAGCGTTCCGGTGCCGGCAGATATCTTGTCCGATGGTGTGCATACTTTGCTGCTGCGCCGTCACGACCGCGATGACACATTGGCGCAGATGACCCTGGTGGCCGGCGCGCCACTGGCGGGTGATCTGCAATCCGAAGTCGATTTTCTGCGTGCCGAGTTGGATCTGCTAAAGCGGGCGTTCCGGCGCCATTGTGCCGATACCGAAAATAACGACAGTTAATCGACGGGGGGTAAGAAGGCCCGGTATTTAAAAGGCCCCGTGCTTAGAAAAAGCTTTGCGGGTCGATGTCGATGGCCAGCCGCACGTTGCTGGGCAGTTTGACCTGCGCGACCCAGACCGCCAACGCTTTTTGCAGCGGTGCCGCCTTTTCGGCCTTGATCAACATGCGGACCCTGTGACGACCGCGCACGCGCGCAATCGGGGCCGGAGCGGGGCCAAAGATCATCGCGCCAATCTGCTGTAAAGGGCGCGATTGTCGGGCCAATGTCTCGCCAATGTCGAACAGTGGTTTCAGGTCCGGGCCAGACAGGATGATCCCGGCCATGCGCCCATAGGGTGGCACGGCTTGGGATTTGCGCTGTGCGGCTTCGGCGCGCCAGAATTCTTCCTCATCACCGGCCAAGATGGCGCGCAGCACGGGATGCTCGGGCTGATAGCTTTGCAACAGGGCGATGCCCTTGGTTTCGGCACGCCCTGCGCGGCCGGCAACCTGGCGCAGCAATTGGAACGTGCGTTCCGCCGCGCGCAGATCAGAGCCCTGCAGCCCCAGATCTGCATCCACCACACCTACCAAGGTCAGCTTGGGGAAATTATGCCCTTTGGCGACAATTTGTGTGCCGATAATGATGTCGGCTTCCCCGTCTGCGATGGTTGCGATTGCCGCTTTTAGCGCGCGGGCCGAGGCAAATAGATCAGAGCTAAGTACCGCTAGACGGGCATCAGGGAAACGCTGCGCAACCTCTTCTGCCAGACGCTCCACGCCGGGGCCAACCGGCGCGAGTTTCCCTTCCACCTTGCAGCTGGGGCAGGTTTGCAGGATTGGCTTTTCTTCGCCGCATTGGTGGCACACCAGCCGGTTTTGGAACCGATGTTCCACCATGCGGGCATCGCAATGATCACAGCCGATCTGGTGGCCGCAGGCCCGACAGATTGTCACGGGCGCATAGCCCCGGCGGTTCAAGAACAGCATGGATTGTTCGCCCCGTGCGATCCGTGCTGTGATCTCGCGCATCAAAGTTGAACCGATCCATTGGTTGCTCTGGATCTGCTCGTCGCGCATATCGATGGCCCCCATCGCGGGCAGCTCAGCAGCGCCAAATCGGGCCGCAAGATCGACACGGTCATATTTGCCGCTATCGGCATTCGCCCAAGTTTCCAATGATGGCGTGGCCGATGCCAGCACCACCTGCGCCCCGCATAATGAACCGCGCAAAACCGCCATGTCACGGGCGTTATATAACACGCCTTCCTCTTGTTTATACGACGTGTCATGTTCTTCATCGACAACGATCAAACCCAGATCGCGAAACGGCAAGAACAGCGATGAGCGTGCGCCAACAACCATTTGCGCCTCTCCTGTGCCGCAGGCTTTCCACAGTCGCCGCCGCTCCGTTTGCGTCACGCCAGAGTGCCATTCACCCGGCAGCGCGCCAAACCGTGCCTGCACCCGGGACAAAAATTCTGCCGATAGCGCGATTTCAGGCAGCATGACCAAGGCCTGCCGCCCCTGCCGCAGGCATTCGGCCACCGCTTCCAGATAGACTTCTGTCTTGCCCGATCCGGTGACCCCTTTCAGCAATACCGTGCCAAAAGCCCCGGCCTTGTCACGCAGGGTGGTCGCGGCCGCATCTTGGGCGGGGGATAAATGCTTGCCGGGCCGCGACGGGTCCAGCCGCACAAACGGTGCATCGCGGGGCACATCCGATTCGATGACCGCCCCGGCTTTGGCCAAACCTTTGACCACCTGTGTTGTAACGCCTGCCAGCGCCGCCAATTCGCCCAGCTGGAACCCCGCACCCCCATGGTCGCGTAAGACTGCGATCACCCGCTCTCTTGGGTCTGTCATCCGCGTGGGAAGTGTTGCGCCCAACCGATAGACTTTGCGCATGCCGGGCGGATCTGCAAGGCCCGGTGCCCGCGTGGCCAAGCGCAGGATTTGTGGCAATGGCGTCATCGTATAATCGGCCATTCGGAGCAAGAAATGCCGCAGTTCTTCGCGCATCGGCTCGGCCTCTAGCACGCGGGTGATGCGGCGCAGTTTGGCGCTGTCAAACTGACCATCACCCGCGCCCCAGACAACACCCAGAGCCTTGCGTGGGCCTAAGGGCACCTCAACAAAGGCGCCCAAGAAGCAGCCCTCATCAGGCGCTAAATAGTCCAAGGGCCTGCCGATCGGCTCTGCGGTCAATACGGCGCAGCGGGTGCCGGGGGCGAACCAGTCGCTGTGCTGAGTCATGCGGCATTCCTTTGGGTGACGCCTTGGGAAAGGGCGGATGCAATCCTCCCTTTCGCGCCTGTAGGTTTTGCGCTATCACACACCCGGACATTCAGGAGGATCCCCATGAAATTCTTCGTCGATACGGCCGATGTGGCCGCCATCAAGGAACTGAACGATCTTGGCATGGTGGATGGTGTAACCACCAACCCGTCGCTGATTATGAAGTCGGGGCGCGACATTCTCGAAGTCACGAAAGAGATTTGCGACATCGTGTCTGGCCCGGTTTCCGCCGAGGTTGTGGCGACCGACGCCAAAGACATGATCGAAGAAGGTCTGAAACTTGCCAAAATTGCCCCCAATATCGCGATTAAGGTGCCGTTGACCTGGGATGGCCTGACCGCCTGTAAGGCTTTCGCATCCGAAGGCCATATGGTCAATGTCACGCTGTGCTTCTCTGTCAGCCAAGCGATCTTGGCGGCCAAAGCGGGCGCGACGTTTATCTCGCCGTTCATTGGTCGTCTGGATGATATCAACCTGGATGGTATGCAGCTGATCGATGATATTCGCACTGTCTATGACAATTATGATTACAAGACAGAAATTCTTGCAGCGTCGATCCGTAGCACCAACCATATCGCCGAATGTGGCCGTATCGGCGCGGATGTGATCACGGCACCACCCGCGGTTATCAAATCGATGGTCAAACATCCGCTGACCGATCAGGGCCTTGCGCAATTCATGGCCGACTGGGCAAAAACCGGTCAGAAAATCGTCTGATATTTAAGACATCTGGCAATGTTGGGGCAGGCATTTGGCGCGCCCTAACACGCATATAAATACGCCCTGCCGGTGACCCGCTGGCAGGGCGTTTTGTATCCCCACCCAAGCAGGCGCATATTCAAATCGCGTGGCGTCAGACCATATCTGAGCGTCACGGCTTTGCCGCTTTTGCAGATCATGGTAAAATCCTGCTGAACTTGTGAAAGAATGCCGCTATGGTGACGGAAAATAATCTGAAGCAAGGCACAGGCATGAGCGACCCGGCACTGGCTAATCAATTACGTGAAAAGATCATTTCCGACCCGGAGATGATTCTTGATGATCGCGATCTGATGAACGCGTTGATTGCGGCCAATGAGGCGGCGATGGGCACGAATATCGTCGATCTGCGCGGTGTTGCAATGCAGCGTTTGGAAACGCGGCTGGACCGATTGGAAGATACGCACCGGTCGGTGATTGCAGCAGCCTATGACAATCTGGCCGGCACGAACCAAATTCACCGGGCTGTTTTGCGTATGCTTGATCCGCATGAATTTGCCGATTTCCTCAAGGCGCTGAACACAGATGTGGCGCAAACGCTGCGGGTGGATTGTGTGCGCCTTGTGCTGGAAACGCAGCAGACCGAGGATGACCCGGCGCTGCGCAAGCTGGGCGATGTGCTTTGCGTCGCAGAGCCGGGCTTTGTGGCCGAATATATGTCGGCAGGCTATTCCGCACAGCCGCGCCCGGTGGTGCTGCGCCAGACACAGCCGCAATCGGCGGCGATCTATGGTGAAACCGCGTCTTGGGTCCGGTCAGAGGCGTTGATGCTTTTGGATTTGGGAAAGAACCGTTTGCCAGGCATGCTGGTAATGGGGGCCGAAGATCCGCATCAGTTCAAACCGTCGCAGGGCACCGATTTGCTGGCGTTTTTCGCTGGCGTGTTTGAACGTGCTATGCGGCGTTGGTTGGGATAAATGACGCTGGGGCTGACACCGGGCTTACGCGATGCGATGGCGCAATGGCTGTCGCATCTGCGTGGTTTAGACGGCGCATCCGAGAAAACGATTGAGGCCTATAGCGCCGATATGCGCGGCTTTTTGACCTTTATGCAGTTTCATCATGGTGAGGGCTTTGGCGTTGCGCGTATTGCGGCGTTGACGGCTGCGGATATGCGGGCATGGATGGCGCATGAACGCGGCAGGGGATTGTCAGCGCGGTCGCTGGCGCGCAGCCTTAGCTGTGTCAAAAGCTTCACGCGGTGGTTGTCGGATCGTCAGGGGTTTGATGCCACAGCGGTACTGTCGATCCGGGCGCCAAAATTTCAGCGCAAATTGCCAAGGCCTTTGGCCGAGGATGCGGCGCGTGCGGTGATTGAGCAAGTGGATTTTCAGGCCAATGAGCCATGGATCGCCGCGCGCGATGCTGCGGTGATCACCGTGCTTTACGGCTGTGGTTTGCGAATTTCCGAGGCGCTGTCGATCACCGCCGAAGAAATCCCGCTGCCTGAAGTGCTGTGCATTCGCGGTAAGGGTGGCAAGGAACGTATGGTGCCAGTGCTGCCGGCCGCGCGTCGTGCAGTGGATGCCTATTTGCAGTTGTGCCCGTTTGACCTTGGACCCAGTGATCCAATCTTTCGCGGCAAGCGCGGCGGCGTTCTTAGCGGGCGGCTGATTGCCAAAGCAATGGAACGGGCGCGGATGGCGCTGGGCCTGCCCTCAACGGCGACCCCGCATGCGATGCGCCATAGTTTTGCAACGCATTTATTATCAGCCGGGGGCGATTTACGCACCATCCAGGAATTGCTGGGCCACGCCAGTTTGGCCACAACGCAGGTCTATACAGCTGTTGATCAGGCCCGGTTAATGGATGTCTATAAGGCGGCACATCCACGATCCTGATGCCAGCTTATAATTGCGCAAGGAAATAGTGATCGACTGATAGAATTGTTCTCACTTCCAGATCAACTATCAGAGAACCCGATCCATTAACCACATTCTGGCAAGGTTTCTTTCATAAAGCAGGCGCAGACCAGAGTGGTGTTCCACATTCAGAAAGGAACTTGCCATGAATGTCTACGCCACAGCAGGCTACTCTAGCTTGCAGGCCGCCTATCAGACGATGGCGGCAGGTTCGACCACTCAGGCCGAACAGACCAATGATACTACGGGCATCACTTTGCCCGTGGCGCCCCCGCCCGCGGCGGAGGCGAGCCTGGGTGAGAATGCGACCAATGCCCAAAGCTCCGGCTCTGGGGCACAGGCGCAATCCTTATTTCAGGCTCTTGTAACCAATGATGATGTGAACGGGGATGGAGAACTCTCGCTGGCCGAGGTTGAAGACACGTCCGCCGCCGCGCTATTGGCAGATGCGATCAGTGAATATGACGCAAATAACAATGGTGCATTAAGCAGTACAGAAGTGGGGGCCGCCGAAACAGCGGCACCTCCGGCGGGTGGGGCCCCGCCAACTGCGGCCGCAGAGAGTAGCTCTGCCAGCACGCAATCAACCCTAAGCACGGAAGAAGCCGCATTTGATCTGGATGATGACGGTGTGCTTTCAGCGGTAGAACAGGCCGCTTATGACGTCTCGACCCGAATCGCGGAGCTAGAGGAGGCAGAAGCCTCGCTCGCGAATGAGCCATCCGCCGGTGGGCCACCACCGGGCGGGCCACCCCCAGGTGGTGGGCCTGATGGCCCGAATGGCAGCGTAAGCGCATCGCAATCCATGTATGAGTCCTTGTTTGAAGTGATGACGGTTTCGGAAACTGCCCAAAGCGAAAGTGACGAAGCGGTCATCAATCAACAGCGTAACGAGCAATTCACGGAGCTCTTGAGTCAGATTTCCGGCGAGACGGCGCCTGTTTGATCCTGAACGGATCTTCGTTGGGGGCGGCCTTGTGCTGCCCCCAACGTCCTGTTCTGGCCATGTCGTGCGAACCGCCCCTGCACGAAGGCCATGCATCATTGGGCTGTTGCTTGCGTTGCGGACTGGTTTGCGGCATCAGGTGATCCTATGGATATTCGCATCAAGGCCCTTCTGGTTCATCTTCTTACTGCAACGGGTGCAGTGTTCTCGCTTTTGGCGTTGGATGCCGCAGTGGAGCGTGAATGGAGCCTGATGTTCCTATGGCTTGTGGTGGCGCTGTTTGTGGATGGGATCGATGGCCCATTGGCACGGCGATATGACGTAAAGACCAACTTCCCTGTCTATGACGGCGTGTTGATGGATCTGATCGTCGATTACCTGACATATGTTTTCATACCTGCTTATGCGCTGTTCAAATCCGGCATGTTGCCAGATTGGACGGGATGGCTGGCCGTGGTGGCAATCACCTATGCCAGCGTCATGTATTTTTCGGATACACGGATGAAAACGAAGGATAATTCCTTTGCTGGGTTCCCCGCATGCTGGAATATGCTGGTCTTGGTGTTATTTGCATTGCGGCCCGAGACATGGGTGGTGTTGATCACCGTGCTTGTTTTGGCGGTTGCGATGTTCCTACCGTTGAAATTCATTCATCCCACACGCACGCAGCGGTGGCGCAAGCTGTCGCTGCCAATCGCGCTATTGTGGACAATCTGCGCGGCATGGGCGGCGTGGACGGATTTCAACACCGGATCGGTGGCACATGGGCTGTTGGTTGTTAGCTCAATCTACTTGCTGTTCGTCGGTATCGCACAGCAGCTGATTCAGGTAAGACACAAGAACTGACGCAATACGCTGCCAAAGTGTCGGCTTTGCCGTAACCTTACGGTGGGGTGGTGTCACCATGACCCAGACGCAAGTGCAGGCCAAACCTGATGTCACATCTGCGTGACTATGCCCTGGGGCACGATTGCCCTTAAACAGTAGGGCGAGGCAGTTGACGCGCCGTCGACTTGGCACAATGCGATCACGCGCTATGTCGCAAGCGTGAATATAGACAGTGCCCCAAGGGCACCGTGAAACGATAAAAATGGAATAGGACAGGAGTTACTGCATGGCAGAGGAAGACACAGATTTAGGGGTTCCCGCGCCCGAAGGTATCGCGGCGCCGATTGATACAGAATATGAGATCGGCCAAGATAACGTCGAAGGCAAAGTCGGTAAGTTCGGCTTTGACATCCACAATCCAGTGTTCATGATTTCAGGCATTTCGATTGTTGCTTTTATCATTTTCACTTTGGTGTTCCATGATGCGGCGGACAGCCTGTTCGGGTGGTTGTTTTCTTCCGTGACCAAAGGGTTTGATTGGTTCTTCCTGGGCGCGGCGAACATCTTTGTGTTGTTTTGCCTGTTTTTGATCGTGTCCCCATGGGGAAAGATCCGCCTTGGTGGTTCGGATGCGACGCCTGATTTTGGTTATCCGGGTTGGTTTGCAATGCTGTTTGCGGCCGGGATGGGCATTGGCCTGATGTTCTATGGCGTGTCAGAGCCCATGTCGCATTACTCTAGCTCCATGTCGGGGTCCGATTGGGCGCCATTGGGTGGCGCGCAAGGCGACCAAGAGGCCGCGTTGCGCCTTGGTATGGCGGCCACGATCTTTCACTGGGGTCTGCACCCTTGGGCGATCTATGCGGTTCTTGCGCTGGCGCTGGCGTTATTTTCCTATAACAAGGGTTTGCCGCTGACGATCCGTTCGGCCTTTTATCCACTGTTTGGAGAGAAGATCTGGGGCTGGCCGGGACATATCATTGATATCCTTGCGGTATTCGCAACTTTGTTTGGCTTGGCAACATCTCTGGGTTTGGGCGCGACACAGGCGAATGCAGGCTTGAATGCGGTGTTCGGCATTCCGATCGGTATCACCACACAGGTGATTTTGATTGCCTGTATCACAGCTGTGGCGTTGATTTCGGTTTTGCGCGGGCTGGAAGGCGGCGTTCAGAAACTGTCCGAAATTAACATGGTGCTGGCACTGGCGTTGCTGCTATTCGTGCTGTTCACTGGGCCAACATTGATCCTGCTGGGTGATATTGGCATGGGGCTGGGGTCCTACCTGACCGAGCTTCCGGCATTGTCCAACCCCTTCGGACGGACGGATACCAATTTTGTGCAGGGCTGGACCTCGTATTACTGGGCGTGGTGGATCAGCTGGTCGCCGTTCGTGGGTATGTTTATCGCCCGCGTGTCGCGGGGCCGCACAGTGCGGGAATTCATCACCTGTGTGTTGATTATCCCGTCGCTGGCCTGTGTGATCTGGATGTCGATCTTTGGCGGCGCTGCGCTGCAACAGGTGATCATGGATGGCTATACCGCTGCGCAAGATGCGGAACTGCCGTTGCAATTGTTCCGTATGTTGGATGCGCTGCCGCTGTCTTCTATCACGTCGATCTTGGCGGTCGTTCTTGTCATCGTGTTTTTCGTCACTTCATCGGATTCCGGTTCCTTGGTGATCGATACGATCACGGCCGGTGGTAAGGTCGATGCGCCGGTTCCGCAGCGTGTGTTCTGGGCGACCTTTGAAGGTGGCGTGGCGATTGTGCTGTTGATTGGCGGCGGTCTGTCGGCGCTGCAGTCAATGGTTATCTCGACCGGGTTGCCGTTCACCTTGGTGCTGTTGCTGATGTGCTGGAGCATCGTCAAAGGCCTGCAATCGGAAAAAGCCAAGCTGAAGTAAGGCAAAGGGGCTGCCCCTGCCGCTGCATGCGGCTCATCGGCGCCCTGACACGACAGATTGCCTGCGTCACCAGCCTGTGAATGGGCAGAGGTGCAGCATTTAAATAAAACCGGGCGGTATTCGCCCGGTTTTTTCGTGCCCGGGGTTGAAAAACCACATTTGCGCGCCAGGCTAAACGGAACATGGGTGCGGGCACGGCTGTGTCGATCGCGCCAAGATGACGCGTTTCATCAGATTTTTCCGAGCGATCCGCTCAAGCGATATAGAAGGAGCCCGTCTTGCAAGAACTTGCGCGCCGCCTTGGCCTCCGCACAGATCCCACAATTTTCTTCGTCTCTGCAGGGTGCACCGTCGCCTTCGTAATTTTATTGACCCTGTTCCCGAATGCGATCGGGGATGGCTTTGCTTCAGGCCGCTCATGGATTGTCACCAATCTTGGTTGGTTTTTTATCCTTGGCGTAAATGTCTGGCTGGGTTTCTTGATTTGGGCGGCAACCTCGCGGCATGGTCATATCCGACTTGGGCCGAAAGGATCGCGGCCCGAATATACAAACCTTAGCTGGTTCACGATGCTTTTCGCCGGTGGTATCGGCACGGTGCTGATGTTTTGGGGCGTGGCAGAGCCGATCAGCCATTTTGCCAACCCGCCACTGCCCGGCGTAGAGCCATTCACCAAAGAGGCGGCGCAAGACGGGATCTCCATCGCGATCTACCATCTTGGCCTTCATACATGGACGATTTTCGCGCTTCCGGGCTTGGCCTTTGCGTATTTCATCAATCGCTATGATCTGCCGGTCCGCGTGTCTTCGGTGTTTTATCCCCTGCTGCGCGAGGGGATCCACGGCCCGATTGGCAAGGCAATTGATATCGCGTCGATCCTTGGGACGTTGTTTGGCGTGGCCGTGTCGCTCGGGCTTGGGTCATTGCAGATTGCTGCGGGGTTGAACGCGTTGTTCGGCTGGGCGGATGGCACGGTGATGAAGGTTGGCATTCTAGCTGTTTTGACGGTTGTTGCGGTGATCTCTATTGTGGCGGGGCTGGATAAGGGCGTGAAGCTGCTGTCGAACCTGAATATCGGCATGGCAGTGGCCTTGATGGTCTTTGTGCTTGTGACTGGCTCTACGCTGTTTTTGCTGCGCGGAATCGTGGAAACTTTTGGACTGTATTTTGAGAACCTGCCGCGGCTGGCCTTTTGGAACGATATGTTGGCAGATGAGGACCCCAGCACTGCCAGCTGGGGCTGGCAGGGATCGTGGACCGTGTTCTATTGGGCATGGACCGTGACATGGTCGCCCTTCATCGGCCTGTTCGTGGCGCGGATTTCGCGCGGACGCACAGTGCGTGAATTCGTTCTGGGGGTGCTGTTGGCGCCGTCTTTGTTCACGTTGATCTGGTTTTCGATCTTTGGCTGGCAGGCGATGGAATTTGACGGGCTTGGCTTGGCCGCGCGTGCGGCATTGGGCGATCAAGCCGGGCAAATTTCCGCCGCCGTGGCCGATAGTGTGCCGCTGGCCATGTTCGCTTTCTTTGAACATTTCCCTTTTACCACGTTCATCCAAGGGATCGCGGTTGTGATTGTTGCGATCTTTTTTGCGACCTCATCGGATTCGGCGTCGCTGGTTGTGGATATGCTTTGCACTGGCACGGCTGCACCGGGACCGGTGCATCAGCGTGTATTTTGGGGCGTGGCCGAAGGAATGGTGGCCATGGTTTTGATCATTTTGGCGGGCGATGCGGGGTTGAACGCGTTGCAGCAGGTGATCACCGTTGTTGGCCTGCCGATCTTCATTCTGGTCTGTATGATGATCCCGTCTTTGATCAAAGGTTTTGCGCAAGAAGATATTGATCATATCTCAATCGGCACGCGGCCAGAGTTGGACAGTTTTGACAAAAGCTGACTCCGCCAATGGCGCATGAAAAAGCCCCGCCGGATGCGATCCGGCGGGGCTTTTATATCTGATCCGCTATCAGCCCAGTGCTTAGCTGAGCACGCTGTCACAGCGGGCACATGTGGCCGCATGTGCATGGGTGCCAACGTCGGGCAGGATTTTCCAGCAGCGTTCGCATTTTTCACCCGGGGCCATTTCAAACACCACGGCAATGCCGGGAATGTCGGGCAGGCGGAAGGCCTCGGCGGGGGCCGCATCGGCGGTCAGCGCCAGCGCAGATGTGATGCACAGATCGGCAAATGGCACCGATTGCAGCGCATCCAGCAAGGCTGGATCTTCGACATGGACCACCGGCGCGGCCTCAAGTGAGGAGCCGATGACCTTGTCTTTGCGCTGCATTTCCAGAGCTGCGGTCACTGCGCGACGGGCGCGACGGATACCGTCCCATTTCGCGGCCAAAGCCTCGTCCGCCCAATCGGCGGGGGTGGCCGGGAAGTCGATAAGATGGACCGAGCTATCGTCTCCGGGGAAGCGCGACAACCACACATCTTCCATCGTGAACGGCAAGATCGGCGCCAACCAGGTTGTCAGGCGGTGGAACAGCAAATCCAGAACGGTGCGTGCTGCCCGGCGATCGGTGCTGTCCTTGCCGTCGCAGTAAAGCGCATCCTTGCGGATATCAAATTCCAGCGTTGATAATTCCACAGTGCAGAAATTGAACAGGATCTGGAAGACGTTTTGGAAGTCGAAAGCGCGATAGCTTTCTTGCACCTGTGCGTCCAGCTTGGCCAGACGATGCAGGATATAGCGTTCCAACTCTGGCATTTGGGCGACATCCAGGCGCTCGGATGCGTCGAACCCGTCCAGTGCCCCCAGCATGAACCGCAGCGTATTGCGCAGGCGGCGATAGCTGTCTGCCGTGCCTTTCAAAATTTTTGGACCGATACGCTGATCCAATGTGTAATCGGCCTGCGCCACCCATAGGCGCAAGATATCGGCGCCATATTGTTCGATCACCTGTTCAGGTGCGACGGTGTTGCCGATGGATTTGGACATTTTCATGCCTTTTTCATCCAGCGTGAACCCGTGGGTGACGACATTGCGATAGGGCGCGCGGCCCTTGGTGCCACAGGCCTGCAATAGCGACGAGTGGAACCAACCGCGGTGCTGATCGGTGCCCTCCAGATAGACATCGGCAATACCATCGGGTGTGCCATCCGCACGGTCGCGCAGCACGAACGCATGGGTGGAGCCGCTGTCGAACCACACATCAAGCACGTCAAAGACCTGCGCGTAGTCATCAGGGTTCACGATACCATCGAGCACGCGCGCCTTGAAGCCCTCTTCATACCACACGTCTGCGCCGCCCTGTTCAAACGCGTCGCAAATCCGGGCGTTGACTGTGGCATCGCGTAACAAGAAATCTGCATCGGTGGGTTTCGCGCCAACCTTGGTAAAGCAGGTCAGTGGCACGCCCCAAGCACGCTGGCGTGACAAAACCCAATCGGGGCGCGTTTCAATCATCGAATGCAGACGATTTTCACCGGATTTCGGCGTGAATTCGACCAAATCTTCGATGGATTTCAGCGCGCGCTTGCGGATCGTGTCGCCGTTCTCGCCCATCCCATCGCTGAGGGTTTCATCAATTGCGGCAAACCATTGCGGCGTGTTGCGATAGATCAGCGGCGCCTTCGAGCGCCACGAATGCGGGTAAGAGTGTTTCAATTTGCCTTTGGCCAACAGCGCGCCCGCATAGGCCAGCTGTTTGATATTCTCGACATTGGCCGGGCCGTCTTTCCCATCGTCATTGACGATCTTCAGACCGGCAAAGATCGGCAGATCCGCGCGATAGGATCCATCGGCTTCAACGTTATAGGTCATTTGCAGTTTGTATTGCAGACCAAGCTGATAGTCGTCATCGCCGTGGCTGGGCGCAGTATGCACAAACCCGGTGCCCGCGTCATCGGTGACATGGTCGCCGGGCAACATCGGAACATCGTAATCCCATTCACCATTCGCGTCATCGACACCGGCATAAGGGTGGTTCAGCAAGATGCCTTCGAATTCGGACGCTGCCACGTCACGGACGCGGGTAAAGCCCTCGACCTTCGCCGATTTCAGAACGCCCTCGGCCAGCACATCGGCCAGCACCAGAAGCTCGCTTGCGACGGCGGTCGATTTGTCTTCGACCGTGTCGACACGGTACAGGCCATAGGCGATGCCCGGACCGAAAGCCACGGCGCGGTTTTGCGGAATGGTCCAAGGCGTGGTTGTCCAGATCACAACGCTTGCCCCGTCCAACACGTCGGATTTTGGTTTGAACCGAACCCAGATCATGTGGCTGGTATGGTCGTGGTATTCGACCTCGGCCTCGGCCAGGGCGGTCTTTTCAACCGGCGACCACATCACGGGTTTGGACCCTTGATACAGGCTGCCATTCATCAAAAACGCCATGAACTCTTCTGCGATTACGCGTTCTGCGTGGAAGTTCATCGTCAGATAGGGGTCTGCCCAATTGCCATATACGCCCAGACGTTTGAATTCCTCGCGTTGGATATCCACCCAACCTTCGGCAAATTTGCGGCATTCTTGCCGGAAATCGATGACCGGAACGTCATCTTTGTCTTTGCCGGCTTTGCGATACTGCTCTTCGATTTTCCATTCGATCGGCAGGCCGTGGCAATCCCAGCCCGGAACATAGCGCGCGTCATGGCCCATCATCTGATGGCTGCGCACGATGATATCCTTGATCGTTTTGTTCAGGGCGTGACCGATGTGCAGATGGCCATTCGCATAGGGGGGACCATCATGCAGCGTAAACGGCGCGCGGCCTTCCGCCTTGTCACGCAAACGATCATAGATCCCGATCTGTTCCCAACGGGCCAGCCATTCGGGTTCGCGCTGTGGCAGGCCTGCGCGCATCGGAAAATCGGTTTCGGGCAGAAAGACGGTATCGCGGTAATCGACGGTCTTGTCGGTTGTGTCGGCGCACATATGTGGAAAATCCTTGGAACGGGGAAGGGTCGCGCAGGTGGCGACCTGTCGCTTGGCTCATAGCTCCCGGCTACCCTGACGCGTCAGAGCGCCGGGCTGATAATTCGTAGGATGTGAGCCGCGTTGATCATTGGCGCGTTATAGGCGGGCGTGCGCCCTTGGGCAAGCGGATCTGACGCTTTGACCACGTCGAACGGGGGTCTATTACGCGCAATTGGCTGTAACGCGGCGTTTCACATGACTTCGGTGGGGCATATTGCCATGATAGCTTACGTTAGGCAGGCCGGGTCGGGCGGTTTGCATGCCAAGGGGGAGGAACACCCATGAGCCATTATCCGCATCTTATGCAGCCGATTGATTTGGGGCCATTGCAGCTGCCCAACCGGGTGTTGATGGGGTCAATGCATACCAATCTGGAAGAGCGAGGCGATTGGAACCGGGTCGCGGAATTCTATGCAGAACGTGCGCGTGGCGGTGTGGGGTTGATGGTGACAGGGGGGATGGCGCCGAATGCTGAAGGCGGTGTTTTTCCGGGGGCGTCAGGCTTGTTTACCGCCGAAGATATCGTCCACCACCGTATGGTGACATCGCGTGTCCATGCCGCAGGCGGGAAGATCGCGATGCAAATTTTGCATGCTGGGCGCTATGCCTATGGCAAGGATTGTGTCGCACCATCAGCGATACGATCACCGATTTCGCCCTTTCGGCCGACAGCGTTGGACGGCATGGGAATCGAAAAGCAGATTGCCGATATCGCGACGGCAGCCGCACGGGCGCGCGACGCAGGCTATGACGGCGTAGAGCTGATGGGATCAGAAGGCTATTTTTTGAATCAGTTCCTTGTGCGCCACAGCAATCACCGCGATGATGAATGGGGCGGTAGCTATGAAAACCGTATGCGACTGCCCGTAGAGGTGATGCGACGGGTGCGTGCCATGCTTGGCGCGGATTTTTTGGTGATTTTCCGACTATCTTTGATGGACCTTGTGCCAGATGGCTCCAGTTGGGCAGAGGTGGTGCAGCTGGCGCGCGCGGTTCAGGCGGCGGGGGCCAATGTGCTGAATACCGGGATTGGCTGGCATGAAGCGCGGGTGCCGACCATTGCAACCTCTGTGCCACGGCAGGCATTTTCATGGTTGACCGGACGGCTGCGTCCAGAGGTCACAATCCCGGTTATTGCCTCAAACCGTATCAATACGCCCGAGGTGGCAGAGGCAATCCTGGCGACAGGGGAGGCCGATATGGTCTCAATGGCGCGGCCTTTGCTTGCGGATCCTGATTTCGTGGTCAAGGCGCAGACAGGGCGGGCAAAACAGATCGCCCCTTGTATCGCCTGCAATCAGGCCTGTCTGGATCATACATTTGCCGGCAAGACCTCTAGCTGTCTGGTGAACCCACGTGCCGGGCATGAAACGCAGCTGACAATTACACCGACACAGGTGCCGCGCCGGATTGCGGTTGTAGGGGCCGGGCCTGCGGGCCTGTCGGCAGCGATCACGGCTGCGGGGCGGGGCCATCAGGTGACGTTGTTTGACCGCGCCGATCAGATCGGTGGTCAGCTGATCTACGCACGTGCCATCCCTGGCAAAGAAGAATTCCACGGGCTGACCGATTGGTTTGCGACCATGCTCGTGGTGTCGGGTGTTGATCTGCGGTTGCGCTGTGATGTGCGACCTGACGATTTGGTCGGGTATGATGAGGTGATCGTAGCCACCGGTGTGCGCCCGCGTGATCCGCAGATCCCGGTGTATGGGGGCCATGTTGTGACCTATCCCGATCTCTTGTCGGGGCGCGTCTCCGCCGGGGCACGGGTTGCGGTCATCGGGGCAGGGGGGATCGGCTTTGATGTCGCGGAATTCTTGACAACGGTGCACAGCCCGACCTTGGATTTGGCGGCCTGGCGGCGGGAATGGGGGGTGGGCGATCCGGCGCAATCGCGCGGCGGATTGGTCACGGCCGCACCCGAGGCTGCGGCGCGTCAAGTCTGGTTGCTGCAACGCAAGGCAGAACGGCCGGGAAAAAACCTTGGTCGCACAACCGGCTGGATTCACCGCGCCGCGCTAAAGGCCAAAGGGGTGAAAATGCTGTCCGGCGTCAACTATGATCAGATCAGCGATCAGGGGTTGCATATCAACTTTGGCCCCGAACAGGGTGCGGGGCAAATTCTGCCCGTGGACACCGTTGTCCTATGCGCCGGACAGCTGAGTGAGACCGGCTTGGCTAAGGCACTGACGGCTGCGCATAAACCTTTTCACTTGATTGGCGGTGCCGATGTCGCAGCCGAGCTGGATGCAAAGCGCGCGATTGATCAAGGCACGCGTTTGGGCGCGGCACTGTAAGGCGCATCGTGCCCTAACTTCGGTTAATGTGATTGGGGTGGTATTTCCCTCCCTGCCCGTGCTGCGCCGTTTTGTATCGCGGGGGCGGGGGCGTTCTATGCCCCACTGCCGCGCGATGGAGGGGGTCATTTTATATATATTTCAGCGGGTTGACCCTGCGTTTCCTTGGCGCGTCGCCGTTCTTATCTGCGCGACAATCGTTTCATCAGCCCGGCAAAAGACTTAATTTTCCCCTATATTGTCCACGCTTGGCCCCATTTCGGCCCTTATTGACCGCGATCAAAGGGACAACAAGAAACGATCCGAAGGGTAACCTGCATGGACCGCCTGACCGAAATGGAAGCCTTCGCCACTGTTGTGGACCAAGGGGGATTTACAGACGCCGCCAAGAAAATGGGGATTTCAAAATCCGCCGTTTCCAAACATGTCTCCTCGTTGGAGGCCCGCCTGGGTGCGCGTCTTTTGAACCGCACGACACGCCGCGTCAGCCCGACCGAGATTGGTCTGGCCTATTATGACCGGGCGCGCCGGGTTCTTAACGATGCTGGCGAGGCAGATGCGCTTGTCACATCTATGCAGATCGCACCCTCCGGGATGTTGCGGATCTCGGTTGCGACCGATTTCGGGGTGAACCTGTTGTCACCGGTTCTGGGCGACTTCCTTGGTGAATACCCTGATATCACTGTAAATATGGTGCTGAATAACCGCTATGTTGAACTGATCTCGGAAGGGTTCGATATGGCCATCCGCGTCGGAGAGCTGGAAGACAGTTCCCTCCGGGCACGCAAACTGACCGAGACGTCACAACGCATGATCGCTTCGCCTGCCTATTTTGAGAAATACGGCCGGCCGCAAAAGATCGATGATTTGAACGAGCATAAGCTGCTACATTACTCCAACCAATCGGCGGGCAATGTGTGGAAAATCACGGCCCCCTCAGGGGAGCGGCGTCAGGTCCGCTCTGCTGGGTGGTTGACCGTGAATGATGGGCAATCGCTGTTACATGCTGCGATCTCGGGTCTGGGGATCGCGTATCTGCCCAGCTATCTTTATGCCGAGGCGATGCAGCAAGGTCTGGTGCAAGAGGCAATCCCGGATCTGCCGATGGAAACACTGGGCATATATGCCGTGTATCCTCCGGGCCGGTTTACCCAGCCCAAAGTGCGCGCCTTTATTGATTTTCTTGCGCAGACATTCGCAACCCGCGGTCCCGAGAGCTGGTAAGCCATCAAACCGTTTGCGCAGGCCGGGTCACTGATACCTCCCCCCCCGCGTGCTCATCTCCTATTGTTCCCCTAACTTTGGGTCGAAGTGAGCACCACTTCGACCCGTCTGTTATTTTGCCGCCCGGCCTCTGTCAGGTTGGTATCGCGCGGGGCCAGCCAACCGGCCCCTTCGGCGGTGATCCGGTCCGGGGCAATGGCAAATTGCGCGATCAATGCTTGTCGCACGGCCTGCGCGCGGGCCCGAGACAGGGTGATATTCACCTGCAGCCCGCCGACCGTATCGGTATGTCCCACCAACGCCACACGCGCGGCGGGGTTTGCAGCCATATAATCGGCCAACCCGCTAAGGCTGTCGTAGGTTTTGGCCTCTAGGGTGGCTTTGCCACTGTCAAATACCAGATCATCCAGCGCAGCAGAGCCGTCCTGCTCTAACGTCTGGCCAATCTGCGAAGTCTGCGCAAAGGGGTCAGAGGCCACAGGCTGCGCCAACGGGCTGGACGTGTCGGGCGTATCAATCGGGTGGCTGAACAGGGTTGTCAGATGCACAAACCCCGAATTGGACGAGCGACTTACCGTCAATGCGGCGAATTCATCGCCGCGCCGTGCTGCAAGATAGTGGTAATCGCCCAGATCCACATGCATTTGCGGCTCGGGCAGCAGGTCCAGCTCATATCGGAAATCAAACCCGCCACAATGCATCCCATCGCATTCATAAAGCGTTTGAAACCCGGCATCCGCCAATTGCGCCCGCAGCGGGGCGGTGATCTGCAAGATCGTCTGTTGGTTGGATGGCAAACGCCAAGCGGTGTCGCTGCGCGCGCCTTCCAGGTCCACTGCCAGACCGCCTTCCGGCGCGAAAGGCCCGATCAGCAGGCGGTAGCTTGCAGCAGGATCGCTGTCTTGGGCGGATATGGTCGCCTCTTGCGGCAAGGTCAGCGCAAAGCTTTGGGCCCAGATCGTGCCTGGCCATAGCATCAGCGCATAAAGCGACAGGCATTTGGACACGAAGACACAGCGGGGGCGGATCATGCGTGAGGTTCCTTGCGATAATGATATTGGCCCACCTGTTGCATCTGCAGCTTGTGATACAGCGCTACGGCGGGCTGGTTTTCGGCCCGAACCACCAGCATCAAACGCGTCGCGCCGATGTCGCGGGCCCACCGCGCGGCTTCTATCAGGATTGACCGTGCCAGCCCCTTACGACGCATCGACACGCTGACCGTCAAACCGTGCACCATCGCGACGGTGATGCCATCGTCGCGGTGATGGGCTGCGATGAAGCAGGCTCCGGCGGCGCGGTTGTCATGGCGGCCCAATACCACGGCTTTGGGACCAATGGCGCGGTGCATGACTGCCTGTCGTTGTGGGCCTATATCACCTTCGGCCAGCAAATCGCAGGTGATGGCCAAGGGCGGCCAATGCGCAAACCCCGACAGATGTGGCGCCTGTGTCGGCATATCTGCAAGTGCGATGTCAAACACGCTGGAGCGATCATAGAAGAGGAAGCCGCGCTGGGCCAGATCCGCATCCAGCGCGTCCTGGCCCGGACGGATTTGAAAACAGGCCGTTTGCCCCATCGCATGATGGGCGGTAACAGCGGCATCGATATCGGTCGTGCCCGGATCATCTGTGACACTGGCGCAGCTGACGCGGCTACCGCCGCCCAGCCCTTCGCGGATTGTGAACCCGCCCGCCTGCACCATCCGGGCGGCAGGCCAGGTCGCGTCGATGGTGGCAAAAGGGGAGGTCATTCGCCCTCCGGGAACAGGGATTTCAGCTTGGCGAAGCCAGCCTCCAACCGGGGTTCATCCTGGCCGCGCACCACAAGGTTCACCCCATAGGCGCCATCTGCGACAAAGGGGTAAGAGCCAAAAGACAGATCGGAATATTCCTGTGCTGCATCGCGCAGCGGCTCTGAAATTTCTGATTCCGGGCGTGGCACGCGCAGGCTGCGTGATAAAACGGGAGCCCCCCCGGTCAGTGTCGGCAGAACCGAGGCCACCATGGCCTGAAATACATTTGGCACACCGGCCATCACATAGACATTACCGATGTTAAAACCCGGCGCGACCGATACCGGATTGTCAATCAGTCGTGCCCCATCCGGGATCCGCGCCATGCGCAGGCGCGCAGGCGTCGCCGTTGTCCCGCGAGAGGCATAATGGGCCTCTAACAAGGCGCGGGCATCATCGCGGATATCGACCTTTGCGCCAAAGGCTGCACCCACGGCATCGGCGGTGATGTCATCATGGGTTGGGCCAATCCCACCAGAGGTGAACACCGTATCATATTGTTCTGATAGCGCGCGCACAGCGTCGATGATCTGCGCCTGATCATCGGACACCACGCGGATTTCGCGCAGGTCGATGCCTGCCTTGGTCAGCTCTTGTGACAGGAAATACGCGTTGCCTTCGCGGGTGCGACCGGACAGGATTTCATCACCGATGATGAGGATGGCGGCTGTGGGGTTTGACATGGGGCTCTCCTTTGCTTCGAATCTATAGGACGGCTGTGCCGCATGGGAAAGCCCGACCACTGGCCAAGCTGCGCATTTGTGATTATCTAGGGCACAGACACTTAGGAGAATGCTCGTGGACGATCCCAAAGCAACGGTGACCAAGGATGGGATCCGTATCTACAATACGACCAGTGATTTTGACGGCATCCGTAAATCTTGTCAGGTGACGGCGCAGATTTTGGATGAGGTGGCAGAACATGTCGCTCCGGGGAAAACCACGCTAGAGCTGGAATATTTCATCGCCAAGCGGGTGGAAGAGCTGGGCGCGACCTCGGCGACGATTGGCTATCGCGGTTATTCGCATGCCTCGTGTATCTCGGTCAATCATGTGGTCTGTCACGGCATTCCGGGCGATAAAAAGCTTAAAGATGGCGATGTGCTGAATATTGACGTGACGGTGATTGTCGACGGCTGGTTCGGCGATAGTTCCCGGATGTATGTCGCCGGCAGCCTGCCGCGTAAAGCCGAGCGTCTGATCGAAGTGACCCATGATGCGCTGATGATCGGGATTGAGACGGTCAAGCCGGGCAATACCTTTGGCGATATCGGCCATGCGATCCAGAAATTTGTTGAAGGCAACCGAATGAGCGTGGTGCGTGATTTTTGCGGCCACGGTGTGGGCCGGGTGTTTCATGCGCCGCCGAATGTTTTGCATTACGGGCGTGCCGGATCGGGTGCCGTGCTGGAAGAAGGCATGATTTTCACCATTGAGCCGATGGTCAATCTGGGCCGTGCTGATACTAAGGTTCTGGCAGATGACTGGACGGCTGTGACGCGCGACAAATCGTTGTCGGCGCAGTTTGAACATTGCGTTGGTGTAACAGCGAGCGGGTGCGAAATTTTCACCACAAGCCCGACCGGGAAATTCTATCCCACCTGGGGGTGATCTTCGGGTAAAGGTGCAATCGCCCAAGGTTTGATGGTGGTGTTTAGCGATGAGGACCGCATGGCCAACGTTTTGCTGTTAGAAGACGATGTCGCCTTTAGTGAGGCGCTTAAATCTGGTCTTGCCATTTTTGGGCATCAGGTCACGGTTGTTTCAGGCGCCGCCGTGGCGCTTGACGCATTGCGCGAAGGTCAGTTTGATGTCGTCGTCGCGGATATTTTCATTCGTCGTGGGGATGCGCTGACCAGTGACGGTGGGATCACCCTTGCAGGACGGCTGAGCAATATTCGCGCGATGGATGGGTCTGACCCGCGCGGCGCGCTGCCACTGATTGTGATTTCTGGCGCGGTGGGTGGCGAAGCCTCGTCACATTTCTTTGATATCGTAAAATCGCTGGGGGCGCGCAAGGTCCTGGCCAAACCCTTCGCATTGCAGGATTTGGCACAGGCTATTGCGATGGTGTTGGAACAGGGCACACCCAAGGACGGCCCTGTGCAATATTTCAGTTAATCGCGCAGGCCGATCAGCGCGGGCAATTGCGCCATATCGTGGAACAGCCGCGCACCGGTTGCTGCCAGCGCCGGGTTGTCGCCATGCGGGGCATAGCCCCAGCAGGGGATGCCGGCATTGGCGGCTGCTTGCGCGCCGGTGGCGCTGTCTTCAATGACCACGCAATCGCTGGGATCAACGCCCAACACTTTGGCGCAATGTAAATACAGGTCTGGCGCAGGTTTTGGATTGGACACAGTTTCCTGGCCTGAAAATAAGCGCCCTTCCAGCTTGGCTTTGATCGCGGGATGCTGGCCCAGCGTCGCATCCATCTTTGCCAGCCGCCCGTTAGAGCCCACTGCATAGCCTATGTTGGCCGCGTCCAGCCGATCAAGCAGGGCAGGAATGCCGGGGATCAGGGGCGTATTGGTACGTAACCGTACATAAAGCCGTTGATAAAAATCCTCCGCCCAATTGTCGGGCAGGGTTGCGCCCATGTCGCGCGCCTTCGCAGCGCAGCCTTCGATAGTGCCACCGATGAACAATGGCTCCATGTCCTGGGGGTCGAGAGATAGCCCGTAGCGGGTAAAATCTTCATGCAAAAGCGCAAAAGTGGGTGGCTCGCTGTCGACAAGCACCCCATCACAGTCAAATAACACCGCTTTGACGGTCATAGCTGTCTCCATTCCTTATGGTATCGGCCCGCCTTGCGGTGGCCGATCACATTGGCATGCGTGCCAAGGTTACGATTGTGTCGCCGTAGCTGCGCTGGTCGATCTGCTCTAGCGGCGCAGGCACAAGCGGCGGCGTGTTCTCTTCCCATACGATCATCGCCCCAGGCGCGATCCAGCCGTTTCCCAGACATGACGCCATGGCGCGTTCGCCCAGACCCATGCCATAGGGCGGATCAAGAAAAATCAGATCATAGCCCGCACCCCGGCATGGCCCCATCCGGGTGGCATCTCGGCGCCACAGATCGGTGGTGCCCATCGCCTGCATCAATTCGATGTTCTTGCGCAGTAAAATGCGGGCTGGCGTGCCCTCATCGACAAAGGCGGCGCGGGTGGCACCGCGCGACAGTGCCTCTAACCCCAGCGCGCCGGTGCCTGCGAACAGATCCAGGACGCGGGCCTGCGGGATTGGATTGCCATGGGTGCCGTTTATCAGAAGGTTGAAGATGCTCTCGCGGATGCGGTCGGTTGTGGGGCGCAGATGGCCACGGGCATCGCCCTCTCCCACATCGGTCAGTTTCAGCCCGCGTTTATTGCCGCCAATGATTCTCATGATTTACCGCCGCATCAATGATTTCAGGTCGACTTTCGGGTCCGCGATGTCCTCAGGGGTGACGGAGGATGCCGCCTCGATCAGTCGTTTGCCGACCATATAGGCGCGCGGATCATCCAGCGCGTCGACGGCTATCAGGCGGCCATCGCGGAAATACCAAAAGCTTTGACCATCGCCTGCGCGGGTGATGATCTGCGTCGCCCCGGCATTCCACCCGGCGATTTGTAATTTGGAACCAAACTGATCAGACCAAAACCAAGGCTTGGGCGTATAGGCGATATTGGCGCCCAGCATGTTCTGCGCGACCAGCTCCCCCATATCGATGGCATTACCAACAGATTCAAGGCGGGCCCGTCCCCCGTCCAGCGCGATCTCAGCACAATCGCCCGCCGCCCAGATCTGCGGGTCCGATGTTCGGCCTAAGGAATCGGTAACGATGCCATTGCCCACAGCCAGACCCGCCGCCTGCGCCAGCGCCGTAGCGGGGGTAACACCAATGCCGGTAATGACCAGATCGGCTGGAAGCACCTCTCCGGTGGACAGTTCAACGCCGGTGACATGGTCCTGTCCCAGCAGCATTTCGACCCCGGTGCCTTCATGCAATATCACGCCATTGGCGATATGCAGCGCGCGGATCGTATCTGCGGTCTGGGCGCAGGCCACCCGGCCCAAGATCCGTGGCGCGGCCTCGACCACGGTCACTGACAGCCCCAGCTTGCGTGCCACGGCTGCCGCCTCCAGCCCGATATAACCGCCGCCGATCACCACCAGCCGTTTGCCGGGCTGGAAATGTGGGGCCATCGCATCGGTATCGGCCAGTTCGCGGACGGTGAACACACCAGGCAGATCCCCGCCCATTGCTGCTGGCAAGCGGCGCGCAGGGGCGCCCGTGCACAGTGCCAATTGGTCATACCCCAGCGTTTCGCCGCCAAAGGTGACGGCTCTGGCGGCTGGGTCAATCGCCTGCACATTGGTTGCGGTGCGCATGGTAATCTTTTGGTCGGTCCAGAATTCATCGGCGCGCAGGGTCAGGCGCTCCAGTGGCATTTCGCCCAAAAGATAGGCTTTGGACAGAGGGGGGCGTTGATAGGGGGGGCAGGGCTCGTCCCCGATCACGGTCACTGCGCCCGTATACCCTTCGCTGCGCAATTTCGCTGCCATAGAGGCCGCCGCCTGTCCGGCCCCAACGATCACGATCCCTGACATTGGCTTTTCCTCTGGTCCTTGGTCGGGCTGACCCTATATCTTTCAGGTCTGTAAGTGCAACACGACAGGGAGATCTAGATGACCATTCAACAAGGCGATGTTTTGCCCGGCGCGACTTTGCTGGTGCTGGGCGATGAAGGCCCGACGGCGGTAAGCCTTGGCGACAAGATGAAGGGCCGTAAGGTCGTGATTTTTGCTGTGCCCGGCGCGTATACCGGCGTATGCACGACCGCGCATGTGCCCAGCTTTATCCGTACCAAGGATCAATTCGCAGCCAAGGGCGTGGATGAGATCATCTGCGTTTCCGTCAATGACCCGTTTGTCATGGCGGCTTGGGGTGCATCCACCGGCGCGACCGAGGCGGGAATTTCCATGTTGGCGGATCCCGAAGCGGCGTTTACCACCGCGATTGGCATGGAGTTCACGGCGCCGCCCGCCGGGTTGATTTCACGTTCTAAACGCTATGCGATGCTGATGGAAGATGGCGTGGTCAAGGTTCTGCACCAAGAAGAAAGCCCCGGCACATGTGAGATTTCCGCCGGCGAAGGCCTTTTGGACGCCATCTGAGCCACAACGCCAGATGGTACCACAAAAAACGCGGCATTCCTGGAAGGGGTGCCGCGTTTTTTATGTCATTTTTTATGCCAGGCCCTGCGCCAACCACGATCAGTCCAGAAAATCATCCGATAGATCCGGGGCATCACTGTTGCCGGGTTGCGTGTCGGGTGCGGCGGCCTGACCTGCGGGACGGATTACCTTGCCGGGGATAGGCGTGGCATCGAATGCGCGCGCCAGTTCGATATCCAAGATCGACAGCCCCTCACAGCTATGCGTTGAAAGCGTCACATCGACTGTGTTGTAGCAATTGCTCCAATCGGGGTGATGATCCATCTTCTCGGCGCAAAGCGCGGCGTGAGACATGAAGGACCACGCATCCGCAAATCCGCTGAACTTCCAGATTTTTTGTAACCGGTCCGGTTCAGATAGCACGCGCCAGCCACTGTCTTGCAAGGCGGGCAGGAAGGCATTGCGTTCGTCGTCACTGAGGCGGCTGACCATGGTGGGCTCCTTTGGATGGGCGCGTGGCAGGGGCATTTTCCCTTAGCTTAAACGTGGCTTGACGGTTTCTTGCACTTCTTTTCCACCTTCCAGCACTAGGGTGCGTGTGGGGAAGGGAATGCCGATCCCATTGGCATCAAATTCAGTCTTCACCATTTCAAACACTTCCCAGCGGAACGACCAATAGTCGGATGTGTTGCACCAGGCGCGAAACATTAAATTGACCGAGCTGTCGCCCAGCTCGCGCACGCCTACCTGTGGCGCGGGATCTGCCAAAACACGCGTGTCGTCATTGGCAATCCGCTGTAAGATGTCGCGGGCGGTCTTGATATCGGCGTCATAGGCAATCCCCACCGTCAGATCCATCATCCGGGTCGGGTTTTCTGAATAGTTGGTGATGGCCGAAGACCAGATGTCGGAGTTTGGAACCACGATATGGATCCCGTCATAGGTCTTGAGGTTTACATAGAATAATGAGATTTCGGTGACAGTTCCGCCCTGACTACCCGCATCAATGTAATCGCCGACGCGGAAGGGGCGAAACATGATGATCATCACCCCTGACGCCAGTGAAGATAACGTGCCTTGCAGTGCCAGACCAATCGCCAGACCAGCCGCACCGATCAATGCCGCCAACGACGTTGTCTGAATCCCAAATCGGTTGAGAATAAAGATAAACCCAATCGCCAAAATCAAATATTTTACCAAATTGCCCAAGAACCCGAACAGGGTGGCATCCAGCTTCGCATGACGTAAGGCAAGATTGTTGATCCGCGCACGTGCCCAACCGGCTACGATCAAAGCAACGATCAAAATTGCCAAGGCCATAAGCACGTTCAGCGCCCCGGCGATAGCGGCGGTAATCCGATCTTCGGTCAACCATGTGCTGACCTGACTAAGTTCGTCTAAATTCATACTGATCCTCATTTGCCCATATGTCATGTGACAAACGTCGCCAGTTCCCGTCAGGTTCCCTATATTGTGGTGCGGAATGGCCCCAGATCGGTCAAAACCTCAATATCTTCGTCGATGGCGGCCTGCTCGGCCTCTACAAACTGTGCAACAGCGGCGCGTAGACCGGGATGGGCGATCCAATGGGCCGAATGTGTGGTAACTGGCAGGTAGCCGCGCGCCAACTTGTGATCGCCCTGCGCCCCGGCTTCGACCCGCGCCATGCCATGGGCAATCGCGAAATCCACGGCTTGGTGATAGCATAGTTCAAAATGCAAAAATGGGTGATCTTCGGTGCAACCCCAATAGCGGCCAAACAGCGTTTCCCGCCCGATCATATTCAACGCGCCTGCAATCGGTTCGCCGTCGCGCAGCGCCAGGATCAGCAGCACATCGTCGCGCATTTGGTGCAATTCGTCGAAAAACGCGCGGGTCAGATAGGGTGTGCCCCATTTGCGCGCCCCGGTGTCTTGGTAAAATGTCCAGAACGCGTCCCAATGGCTGGGCAGAATCTGATCGCCGGTCAGCTGCACGATAGTGCCACCAAAGGCCTGCGCCTTTTGCCGCTCTTTGCGCAGAGCCTTTCGCTTGCGTGACGACAGCTCGGCCAGGAAATCATCGTAGCTGGAGTAGTTGCGGTTTTCAAAATGGAATTGTTGGCCGATGCGGTGCAGATAGCCTGCGGCAGCCGCTAACTTGGCCTCATCTGGCTGACAAAAGGTAATATGCGCCGATGATAGGCCCGCGCTTTCGACAATCTGCGACAAGCCGGCTAAAAGGGCGGCGCGGCCCTTTACCGCGTGATCCGGCGCGGTCAGCAGGCGTCGGCCGGTGCATGGGGTGAACGGTACGGCCAGTTGCAGTTTCGGATAATAGTCGCCGCCTGCGCGCTCAAATGCATCCGCCCAGCCATGATCGAACACATATTCGCCTTGGCTGTGGGATTTGACATAGCACGGAGCAACGCCCAGCAGCGTATCGCCGCGCATGGCGATCATTGGGCGGCTGTCCCAGCCTGTGCCGCGCCCGACCGAGCCTGAACGCTCCAGCGCCGATAAGAACCGATGGGTGGTGAACGGGTCCAGGGGGCGGCCTGTGTTGGCCTCGGGGCAGGCGCAACTGTCCCATGTCTGTGCCGGAATCGACGTGACACCGTCGGCCAGCCGAATATCGACGGCATCGGTGGGGTCCAAAAGGGGGTCAGGGCCAGTCATTGTGCATATCTTGGATTGTCCGCGCCCTGGGTCAAGGGAGCACAGACGAAAGTGATCGACGGGTTAGGCAAGAAAGCCCTCAAAGGTGATATTATCCGCAATCTGCCGGGCCTGTGCCGCGTGTTCTGATGTCCGAATGGTCCAACACAGGATGGCCGCCCCGCGCGCCTTTAGATCATGTACCCGTGCCATATCCAGATCCTGCCACTGATGTGAGATGAAACTGCCGCCGATCGCGTTATAATCGGAAATCTGTGAAAGGCGGCTGCGCAGGACCGCAGGCATATCGGGGAAATGTTCGGCGCTATAGGCGCAGGTGGTCAGCCCGGTAGCAATCTGCGGGGCGGCTGCGTGAAACCGGGCCATCGCCAGCGGGCTGAAAGACATCACGGCAAGCGGCCCGCCATATTGCGTCAATACCTGTGCCGCCGCCTGTTCCAAGGGCCCGCCGCCCGCGCCTTGCGGATCATCTTGGTCTTTCAGCTCAACCAGCAAGGGGACTTTGCCGTCCACAAGGGACAAGACTTGTGACAATGTGGGGATGCCGTCTTGCGCGTCGCGCAGCCCTGTCGCGCCTAACTGTGCTGCTGTCTTCGCATGCACCGCGCCAGAGTGCCCTGTCAATCGGTCCAGCGTGTAGTCGTGAAAAACCATTGGCACGCCATCACAGGAGAGCTGCAGATCAATTTCAATCCCATAGCCTGCCTCAACCGCGGCGCAGATGGCTGCGCGGCTGTTCTCGGGCCTGCCCTTGGCGCGATCATGTAAGGCACGATGGGCCAAGGGCAGGCGCAGAAAATCGGGATGCAAAGGCATCAGGCGATCTCAAAGATCGCTTCGATTTCGACCGCTACACCCATTGGCAAAGACGCCGCAGAAACGGCAGAACGTGCGTGGCGACCAGCCTCGCCAAAAACTTGAACCATCAGGTCAGAGGCGCCGTTGATCACCTTGGGCTGATCAGTGAAATCGGCGGTGGAATTCACAAAGCCAACCAATTTTACGACCCGCGCAACACGGTCCAGATCCCCCAGGGCCGCTTTGGCCTGCGCGATCAGTGACAACGCGCACAGCTGGGCTGCGGCGGCACCTTCGGTGACATCTAGGTCGGCGCCCAGTTTCCCGGTGACCAGCCCATTGGCATCCGCCGAAATCTGACCCGAGACAAAAAGCTGTGCGCCGCTTTGCACATAGGGCACATAATTGGCCGCAGGGGCGGGGGCGGCGGGCAATGTAAGCGACAGCTCTGCCAGACGGGCGTCGATTTTTGACATTGGTATGGTCCTGTATTGGGGGAAATCTGCGGTATTTGCGCCACAGGCTAGGGCCGGGGGATGGTGGGCGCAAGCGCATTCAGCCGGGCAGGAGGATCATCCGCCAAAGGCCGCGGTTTCGGTTAGATCATATCCGCGCCGCTGGGCGCGGCGGTTCCAGTTATCTGCGGCTTGCACGGCGTCGCGCAGGTTGCCAAACCATACCTTGCGCATCCCTGTTGACCGCCCCGACTGCCCCCATTCGCGCAAAACGGTATATTCCCCAAACAGGTTATAGGTGACTTCAACACGATAAAACCGACGCGCGGCGCCCCGGTGTAAAATCATGGTCAGCATGGCAGCGCCTTCCGGTTGTTCATTTCCGTTCGACAGAATCAGAAGCGCAGGCATCGCGCCACCGAAAAATGCATATTATACGGTGGGAATAGTCTTGAAGGATGGGAAAACCTAAGGCAGGCTTTGAATATGCCGTAACGGAAGGGGAGGTCCGGCGCGGTGTGATCCCTGTCTGCGCAGCCCGCCTGGCCGCGTTCGCATGGGATCGGCAGCATATAGATAGTCAAAGACACGGGACAGTCGTGCAAAGACGGGAGGCTTTAAGAATGAAATTATGTTCGATTTTATTTGTGACAGGTTGGGGGGCTGCATTGGTATTTGTGTGGCTCGCGCGTCATGCGTCGCTGGACGTCAACAGCGATCGGCTGGCGTTGAACTTATTGCTTGCGGCGATAGGTGGGGTGGTCGGTATGTGTTCTTGGCTTAGCCTAAATTACACCCTGTCGCGGCGGGGCTTATAAACGGCGGGCTTGGATAGCGCTGCGTGTATAAGCAGACCTGCTGCGGACCGCAGCCAATATCATCGGTGCAAATATTAAAAAACCGCGCTGAATGAACAGCGCGGTTTTTTAATATAACTAGCTCGGTCGATCTTAGCCCTGACGGGCTTTGAAACGACGCTGCGTCTTGTTGATCACATAGACGCGGCCCTTGCGGCGCACGACCTGGCAATCGCGGTGACGCTGCTTGAGCGAGCGGAGTGAGTTGCGAACTTTCATGGTCCGGTCTCCTTGTCGCGGCGCGCGTGCGCCTTGAATACGAAAACCCCCGAAGGATGGGGGCGATGAATTTAATGGTGGGCGGTACTGGGATCGAACCAGTGGCCACTACGATGTCAACGTAGTGCTCTACCGCTGAGCTAACCGCCCACTTTCCTCTGCGTCTCGACCTCGTTACCATGCATTTGCTCGGTCCGATCTGCCGTTCTTCATCGGTGTGGGCGGTCTATAAAAGGACTTTGCGCGGCTTTCAAGAGGGTTTTGAAACGAATTTCAATAAGCCTACAATAAATGTCCTGAATAGGAGCCTGCATGACCCGTTTATCGCCATTCGCCCCAAGTTACACGCTGCATGCACCACATGATCACAGCACAGCGGTCCTGTTTGCATCACCGCATAGCGGTCGTGACTATCCCGATTCTTTTCAGGCGCGGTCGGTTTTGGATCTGCCGCGGCTTCGATCGTCGGAAGATGCCTATGTGGATCGATTCGTGCAAAGCGCGCCGGATCATGGCGCAATGGCGATCACCGCGCGTTATCCGCGTGCCTATGTGGATTTGAACCGCGATGAAACCGAGCTGGACCCAGCCGTTATTGATGATGTGGTGCCGCGGGCAATTTCTGGACGAATCGCCGCCGGGCTTGGGGTGATTCCACGTGTCGTTTCAGGAGGGCGGGCGATTTATAGTGGCAAAATCACCCGCGCAGAGGCCGAGGACCGTCTGGTCAATATCTGGCGACCTTACCATCATGAGGTCAGGCGGCAAATGGAACGCCTGCACCGGCGCTTTGGTCAGGCGATTTTGGTTGATATGCATTCGATGCCCAGTGAAGCGTTAGAAGCCTTCGGGGCGCATAAGCCCGATATCGTTCTGGGGGATCGCCATGGCGGGGCTGCAAGCGCCCGGATCACACAGCAGTTGGAACAGATTTTTACGCAAGCCGGGCTGTCTGTGCGGCTGAATTCACCCTTTGCCGGGGCTTATATCGCACAGCATTATGGGCGTCCTATGGCAGGGCATCATGTCGTGCAGGTAGAAATCAACCGCGCCCTTTATCTGACAGAAGGCGTCGTCGCGCCGGGGCCGAATTTCGACAGTTTCGCGGCACTGATGGATCAGGCCGTTGCGCAAATTGTGGATGTGGGTCGTCGCGCCGATCAACGATTGGCGGCAGAATGATCGGGCTGCCTACCTTACACCCAATCGCCCCTACGCCCAATCGCCGGGGGGCAAATCAAACAGGCTGGGTTGCACCGGCGCGGCCATTTGCGCATCGTCAAGCAGTGAGGAAAGGCTGATGCCCAGCAGACGCATGGGGCGGCAGGGGAAGATGTCCGCCATCAGCTTGCCCGCAATCTGCATGATTTCGGCACTTTCCCGTGTGGGTGTACGCAGCGTGACTTGCCGGGTGATTTGCTGAAAGTCGTTAAACTTCACCTTTACCGTGATTGTATGGCCGCGCATGTGCTTTTGGGCTGCACGTTGTGCGACCTTGTCGCTGATTTGCTGTAATGCCGCACAGGCGTCGGGCAGGGCAGTGATATCTGTTTCAAACGTCTGTTCAGCACCGATGGATTTGCGTTCTCGGTTCGGTTGGACGGGGCGTGTGTCGATACCGCGCGCAATGCGCCAATAATGTTCGGCAGAAGAGCCAAAATTGCGTGCCAGATCTGCCAGCGCCCATGTCCGCAGATCCGCACCGGTGACAATGCCAAGCGCCTTCATCTTGGCTTCGGTCACAGGGCCTACGCCGTGAAAGCGGCTGACAGACAGGCCGGCAACAAAATCCGCCACCTGATGCGGACGGATGACGGTCAGCCCGTCCGGCTTGTCCTGATCAGAGGCAAGCTTGGCAAGGAATTTGTTGACGCTGACGCCAGCGCTCGCGGTCAGTTGCACGTCCTGAAAGATTCGCCGGCGGATGTCTTGGGCGATTGCGGTGGCGGTTGTGCCCTGTGCGCAGGCCGCGCTGACATCCAGATAGGCCTCATCAAGGCTAAGCGGTTCGACCAGATCGGTATATTCCAGAAAGATCGCTCGGATCTGGTCAGAGACGCTGCGATAGGTATCAAATTTGGGCGGCACAAAGATCAATTCGGGGCACCGGCGCGCGGCGGTCACTGATGGCATGGCTGATTTCACGCCAAAGCGCCGCGCTTCGTAGCTGGCGGCGGCCACCACGCCACGCGCGCGATTGCCACCGACCGCCACCGGTTTGCCCCGCAGGCGCGGATCGTCGCGCTGTTCGACCGACGCGAAAAACGCGTCCATGTCGATATGTAAAATGCGGCGGGTGTCGGGGGCAGGTCCGGTCATGCGTATTATATTGTCGCTTGGGCGGAATAATCCAAGCATATGCGCTTAGCACGCGCGCCGCCATAGACAAAAAGAAAAGGCGCGAAGAACCCCTCGCGCCTTATTCAAGACCAGATCATTGCGATCAATTGTCGTCGTCATCTGTGCTGACATCCGCAATCTCGTCCAGCGAGACATTGTCGTCATCATCGTCATCGTCGAGCAGATCATCATCGAGATCAACATCGGCTGCATCGTCGTCCAGATCGTCATCTGGCAGTTCTTCAACTTCCAGATCGTCTTTCTTGGTGCCGCTCTTGTCGGCCACAAGCACCTGACCGCGTCCGCCTGCCATGCTTTCCAGCGTAAAGCTGTTCTGACAGACCGGGCAGATCATTGGGTCGCGGCACAGGTCATAGAACCGGCTGGCGCAATGCGGGCAGAGGCGCTTGACGCCCCATTCCTCTTTGGGCATGGAATTCTCCTGGCTGCACTCAGTAAAATGAGAGTCGCAGCCAACTGCCACAAGGAATGCCCCCTGTCAAAGCCTTTTCGCAAAGGATTGCGTGGGTTCGCTGTCAACATTGCATAAAGGGGCCATTGTGACCCGGGATCGCGTGAAAAACATTGAATTGCCGGGCTTGCCGGGGGTTGAAATCACGTTGCGCCCTTCCGCGCGGGCGCGCCGCTATGGGTTGCGTGTGTCGCGTGCCGATGGGCGGGTCACATTGACCTTGCCTGTGCGTGCCAAGGAACGGGATGCAATTGCTTTTGCGGTGTCGCAAACCGATTGGTTGATTAAAGCGCTGGGACAAATCGCGCCGGTGCGGCAGGTCGCATTTGGGCAGATGATCCCATTCGACGGGGTTGAGCATCTGATCGTTCCCGCTAAATTGCGCGCGCCACGTATCGAAGCCGGTCAGATCCTTGTGCCCGAGGATCCTGCGCGGCTGGCCCTGCGAGTGCAGACCTTGTTTCGCCATATTGCGCGGCAACGGTTACAGACCGCAAGCGAGCAGTATGCCGCCCAGATTGGCCGCAGCTTTCGCAAAATCACGTTGCGTGACACGCGGTCGCGTTGGGGGTCATGCAGTGCGGACGGATCGCTTAGCTACAGCTGGCGGCTGGTGATGGCACCGCCGGTGGTGTTGGAGTATGTGGCCGCGCATGAGGTCGCACATCTGGCACAGATGAATCATTCACCGGCATTTTGGGCGGTGGTGGGGGCAATTTGTCCTGATTACGCAACGCATCGGGCCTGGCTGCGCCGCGAGGGATCGGCGCTGCATGCGATCCGCTTTGACACGGCGGATTGATCTGCGCGACAGATTGACTTGATCACAGTTTGTGATCACATAACGGCTATGACCACGATCACCACACGCCAAATCGAAACCGCTGCGCATGACCGACTGTATCGCAAATTGCGCCAGCAGATCATGCATGGGGAAATTGCACCGGGCACGGCCCTGACCCTGCGCGGTTTGGCCAAAGACCATGATCTGTCTATGACACCTGTGCGCGAGGCCCTGCGCCGGTTGGTGGCGGAAGGGGCGTTGTTCTTGTCATCATCTGGACGTGTGATGACGCCGGAACTGTCGAATGAACGGATAGAGGAATTGGCAGCCCTGCGCGCCCTGATCGAGCCAGAGCTGGCGTCGCGCGCCCTGCCGCGTGCGCATTTGGCGTTGATTGATCGGCTGTCGGCGATCAACACGGCCAATGCCGAAGCTGTGGCGAAACAAGACGCCGTCGCTTATATTCGCACCAACCTGGAATTTCACCGCACGCTGTATCTGCGCGCGCAAGCCCCGGCGATACTGGCGGTGATTGAAACGGTCTGGCTGCAATTGGGTCCGACGATGCGTGCCCTGTATGGCCGCACGATGCGGGCCGAGCCGCCGCGCCACCACCGGATGATCTTATCGGCACTGCGCCATGGCGATGAACCCGGACTGCGTCTGGCCATCCGTACCGATGTCAGCAACGGACTGCGGCATCTGGCACAATAAAGGCGCAGGGATTCGCCGCCGGGCGTATTCGGTCTTGGTGGACAAGTTTTCACAGAGCGGAAAATTTAATCATCGTTTTTGGGGCTTTGGTTGTGCGCTGAGCGTGGTTTGCGCGCGCAGCCGTCCCATTTGCTGCATTGCCGCAGTTTTGACAGAAACCTGTTGCCGCAGCCTGCGCGACACGGTTATCACAAGAACAACAAGGTCGTTGACTGACCTTTGATGGCCACAAAGGCGTGGCATTTTCCAAGATCAAGGCCCGAATATGGGCAGCAGCAACGGGGCTGCGCAACCGCACTGACATTGGCAGTTCGCGAGGATGCGGCATCCGTCTTATTGATCCGTGTCCTTTTTTCAGCCCCAGCGTTTTCACTAACGCCACAGTTGGATCGGCGTTTGCGCCCCCAGATGACATGGAGACAGCCATGAGTTCGCTCAAGCAAAAATTGGTTATCGTAGGCAACGGCATGGCGCCGGGTCGGATGCTCGAACATCTTTTCGACGCAAGCGCGGAATATGACGTCACAGTCTTTAACGCCGAACCGCGGGTGAATTACGACCGCATCATGTTGTCGCCGGTTCTGGCGGGTGACAAAACCTATGAAGACATTATCATTCACACCGAAGACTGGTATTCCAGCCATGGCATCACATTGCACATGGGCGAAAAGGTCATCGGCATCGACCGTGCTGCAAAGACCGTTACGTCAGAACGTGACCGGGTTGTGCATTACGACAAGCTGGTGATTGCTACCGGGTCGAACCCGTTTATCATCCCATGCCCGGGCCATCAGCTGGAAGGCGTATTGGCCTATCGTGATCTGGATGACACGCAAAACATGATCGCCGCAGCCAATCGTGGCGGGCGCGCGGTTGTGATCGGTGGGGGCCTGCTGGGCCTGGAGGCTGCGGCCGGGCTGAAAAATCAGGGCATGGATGTCACCGTGTTGCACCTGATGCCGACCTTGATGGAGCGTCAGCTGGATCCGGCGGCAGGTCACCTGCTGCAAAAGGCATTGGAAGACCGCGGTATCGACGTTCGCTGCCAATCCAACACAAAGCAAATTCTGGGCGACACCGAGGTCACCGGCGTGGAGCTGGACGATGGCACCGTGATTGATGCGTCACTGGTTGTTATGGCGGTAGGGATTCGCCCCAATGTGCAGCTTGCCAAAGATGCAGGGCTGGAGGTCAATCGCGGGATCGTAACCGATGATCACCTGCGCACCTCGGATCCGTCGATCTATACGTTGGGCGAATGCGCCGAAGTGGGCGGCATGGTCTACGGGTTGGTTGCACCGCTCTATGATATGGCGAAAATCGTCGCCGCAGATCTGGCGGGACACGAGGTAGCAGGCTTTAAACACGTCGATACGCCGACCAAGCTGAAAGTGACCGGATGCGATCTGTATTCCGTGGGCCAATTCGGTGAAGGCCACGAAGAAATCGTGCTGCGCGATGCGACACGTGGCAGCTACAAACGCCTGATCCTGGATGGCAACAAGATCATCGGCGCCGTTTTGTATGGCGATGTCGTCGATGGCGGCTGGTTCAACGAAATGCTGAAAGCCGGCACCGATATCTCGGACATGCGAGAGACGATCATCTTTGGCCAGCGCCATCAGGGCGGTGGTGCCTTTGATGAGGTCGCAGCAGCGGCCGCAATGTCGGATGACGCGGAGATCTGTGGCTGTAACGGGATCTCAAAAGGGCAAATTGTCACGGCGATCAATGATCAGGGCCTGACCACATTGGATCAGGTGCGTGCGCATACCAAAGCATCGGCGTCTTGTGGCACGTGCACCAATCTTGTGGCCTGTGTCATGGCCGCGACGCTGGGTGACGCATTTGAGCAAAAGTCGGTCACCCCGGTCTGTGGCTGCACCGATCATGGCCATGGGGTCGTGCGTGAGACGATCAAACGCGCCGGTTTGAAATCCATCCAGGATGTGTATCAAACGCTGGAGTGGCGCTCCTCTGAGGGCTGCGCAAAATGCCGCCCCGCGATCAATTATTACCTCGTGTCCGAATGGCCAGGTGAATATCAAGACGACCAGCAATCGCGCTTCATCAATGAACGCGTGCATGCCAATATCCAAAAAGATGGCACCTATTCGGTTGTGCCCCGGATGTTTGGCGGCCTGACCACCCCTGATGAGCTGCGCGCAATTGCCGATGTGGCCGATAAATTCGACATTCCTACGGTGAAGGTCACCGGTGGTCAGAGGATCGACCTTTTGGGGGTAAAGAAAGAAGCTCTGATCCCGGTATGGGACGATTTGAACAAGGCCGGCATGATCTCTGGCGCGGCATATTCCAAGGGTTTGCGCACGGTGAAAACCTGTGTGGGCACGGATTGGTGCCGCTTTGGCACACAAGACAGCACTGGTTTGGGTGTGCGCCTTGAGAAGCTGCTGTGGGGCTCGTGGAGCCCGGCGAAGCTGAAACTGGCGGTGTCTGGCTGCCCGCGCAATTGTGCGGAATCCACCTGCAAAGACATCGGGATTGTCTGTGTCGATAGCGGCTATGAAATTCTTTATGGCGGGGCGGCGGGTCTGCATATTCAAGGCACCACCAAAATGTGCACGGTCCCGACCGAAGAGGACGTGTTTGAATATGTTGGCGCGCTGACCCAGTATTATCGCGAGACAGGGTTCTACCTGGAGCGGATCTATAAATGGGCAGACCGGCTTGGCTATGACGCGATCAATGACCTGATCATCAATGACGCCGAGGCCCGCAAGGGCTTCTATGAGCGGTTCCTCTATTCGCAAAAATTCGCGCAGATCGATCCTTGGGCCGAATTTGTTTCCGGCAAAGACGCGCATGAATTCACCCCTATGGCAGATATCAAACTGGAGGCAGCAGAATGAACGCCACCTCAACCACCCTACGTTGGTCCGCCATCGGTCAGGTTTCCGACATTCCCCGCAAGGGCGCGCGCTGCGTCAAAAATGGGGACATGACCATCGCGGTGTTTCGCACCAGCGACGACCGGGTGTTCGCGCTCGAAGATAAATGTCCGCATAAGAACGGGCCACTAAGCCAAGGGATCGTGCATGACGGCTGTGTCACCTGTCCCCTGCACAACTGGGTCATCTCACTTGAAAGTGGGGCAGCACAGGGGGCCGACGAAGGGCAGACAGCGACCTTCCCGATCAAGATCGAGGACGGCACCGTCTTTCTTGGCCTTTAAACCAACCTTCCAATTAGGGACACAAAACCATGTCATATATCACGCCAGCCGAGTTTTCGACCAAGATGGTTGACGCCGGTGAATCCAAAATTTTCATGTCCACCAAGGACACGTTGATCCGATCCTTTATGGCCGGTGCCATTTTGGCACTTGCCGCCGCATTCGCGGTGACGATTGCGGTGAATACAGGGAATTTCCTTGTGGCATCGCTGCTGTTCCCGGTTGGGTTCTGCACGCTTTATCTTCTGGGGTTTGACCTGTTGACCGGGGTGTTCACCCTGGCGCCGCTTGCGGTAGTTGCCAAGCGGCCGGGCTGCACCTGGCGCGGCGTGTTCCGCAATTGGGGTCTGGTATTTTGTGGTAATTTCGCCGGTGCGCTCACCACTGCTGTCATGATGGCCATTGTGTTCACAACCGGCTTTTCGGCGGAACCCAATGCTGTTGGCCAAAAAATCGGCCAAATCGGCGAGGCCCGCACGCTGGGCTATGCGTCGGCTGGTGCGGCAGGGATGCTGACCGTGTTCACCCGCGCTGTGCTGTGCAACTGGATGGTGTCGACAGGGGTTGTCGCGGCAATGATGTCCTCGTCCGTGTCAGGGAAAATTATGGCGATGTGGATGCCGATCATCGTGTTCTTCTACCTTGGGTTTGAACATTCCATCGTGAACATGTTCTTGTTCCCATCGGGCATCATGCTGGGCGGTGAATTCACCTGGTTCGATTATCTGGCCTATAATGAAATCCCGGTGGTTATTGGCAATCTTGTTGGTGGCCTGACCTTTGTCGGCGGCATGATCTATGCCACGCATTTCAAACAATCGCCCTCACGCAAGCCCGTACTTGGTGCCAATGGCGACATGACAGACCGTATGCCTGCAGAATAAGGCATGATACCGGCGGCCCCTGCTAACCTGCGGGGGCCGTTTTTATTTGGGGGGCGCATGGGAAATGACGGCGTGGAGCAACCGGGATTGACGATTGCCTTTGGGCAATGCTCTGTCGCGGGGTGTAAACCCGAAAACCAAGATTTTTGTGGCGCGTCTATTCCGAAAACGGCTGTGGATTTGCTAACCAAAGGGATTGTGGTGGCGATTGCCGACGGGATTTCCACAAGCCCGGTGTCTCATCTGGCCGCCCAGACAGCGGTCAATGCGGTGCTTAGCGATTACTACGATGCCTCTGAACTGTGGCCGGTTGATACAGCCGCGATGCGCGTGATCGAAGCCACGAATGCGTGGCTTGCGGCACAAAACACCCACCACGGGATCTTTGATGCCAATCAGGGCTATGTCTGCACGCTTTCGACGCTGATCTTGAAGGGGCGCGAGGCGCATATTTTCCACATTGGCGACACCCGTATCGCGCGATTGTCGGGCCGGTCATTTGAGCCGATGACCGATGATCACCGCGCGGGATTGGGCACAGCGCATAGCTATCTGGACCGCGCTATGGGAATTGGTGAACCGGTGCAGGTGGAACGCCGCGTCGTGCCGGTTGCCGTTGGCGATGTGTTCGTTTTATCGACCGATGGGGCGCATGACGTTTTGTCGGCGCCGCTGGTGGCCAATGCGATTGCGCAATGCGCCACATTGCAAGGCGCGGCCAACGCATTGGTGCAGACGGCATTGGATTTGGGCGCGCGTGACAATGTCACCGTGCAATTGCTGAGGGTCGAAACCCTGCCGGATGCAACGGGGGCCGCGCTGCTGGCGGATGCGTTGGCGCGACCAATACCGGCGCTGCCTCAGGCGGGGCAAGTGATCGACGGGCTGCGGGTTATTCGCAATATCCACACGACCTCGCGCAGTCATGTCTTTCTGGTTGAGGCGCCGGATGGCACGCGTATGGCGTTAAAAATCCCAGCCAGTGATTTGCGTGATGATCCCCTGCAGATGCGCCGTTTCGTATTAGAGGATTGGATCGCCCGGCGCATCCATTCACCCCATGTGATCCGCGCCGGCAAGGGGGTGCAGCCCAGCACCGGCCTATATGTGCTTAGCGAATATATCGAGGGCCAGACCCTGCGCCAGTGGATGACGGATACGCCGCGCCCAGATTTGGGTCAGATCCGCGATCTGGCCGAACAGCTTGCGCGTGGATTGCGGGCTTTTCATCGGCGTGAAATGATCCATCAGGATCTGCGGCCCGAAAATATTTTGATTGATCGCGACGGCACGGTGAAGATCATTGATCTGGGATCCACCGCTGTGGCTGGGTTGGAAGAGGCAGCGCCGGGGCTGTCGGGCGCATTGCCTGGCACGTTCCAATATACCGCGCCGGAATATATGTCGGGCGATCAGATCAGCTGGCGCAGCGATCAATACAGCCTTGGCGTGATTATTTATGAAATGCTGACAGGCAATCTGCCCTATGGGGCACAGGTGGCGCGGATCGGCTCGCGCAGGGACCGCGACCGGCTGCGCTATCGGGCGGCACATGATGATGACAGCCGCGCCGTGCCGCTATGGGTGGATGATGCACTGCGCCAGGCCACCCACCCCGATCCGCTGCGCCGCTTTGATGCGCTTAGCGAATTTATTGGGGCGCTGCGCCAACCTAGGGCCGATTTCAGCCGCCATATCCCCTTTGCCGAGCGCGATCCGGTGCGATTTTGGAAAACCGTGTCGGGGGTACTGGCGCTGGTGGTGGTCATTCTGGCTGCCCAGCTTGGACGATGACGATCAACACAGGACTTTCAACAGGAGAGATGATGATGACGACGATTGCTATCCCCGACATGCTGGACAAAGACGACGTAAGCCTGATGATTTTGGCAGCGAAGAAAAAGCTGGGCCTGAAATGGGAGGATATCGCGGTGGCGATTGGTATGTCGCCGGTGTTCACCCATTCCGCCTGTGCTGGTATGAACGCCTTTCCGCAAGAAAAGGCCCAAGCACTGGCTGATTTGCTGCAATTGCCCGCTCAGGCGGTGGATGTGTTGACCGAAAGCCCGACCAAAGAATTCGCCTATACCGTGCCCACCGATCCTTGCATCTATCGGTTCTATGAAATCGTCGGTGTCTATGGTCCCACGCTTAAGGCCCTGATCCATGAAAAATTCGGCGACGGGATCATGTCTGCGATCGATTTCGATATGTCAGTGACCCGCGTTGCATCGCCCAAAGGCGACCGCGTCAAGGTCGAGATGTCTGGCAAGTATTTGCAATATAATGCGTGGTAATCGCGCAGCCCTGCCTGAAAATTGGTGAATTTTCGTCACACGGTCAGGGTGGTGTTCCGCTGACATGCGGTCCGGGGGTTCTCAATCCCCGGGTCGCGTGTCTTATAGCAGTAGACAACCGGAGGCGGCCCCCAAAATGACCAATAGATTGACCGAAGACGAACGCAAGACGCTTGAGATGAATGTCTTGATGACGCCGGATATGGCGAATTTTTCGGGCAAGGTGCATGGTGGTGCGCTGCTCGCCGAGCTGGACCGCGTGGCATTTACCTTGGCGTCGCGCTATTCGGGCAGCTATGCGGTGACGCTGTCGGTCGATCAGGTGACATTCAAAGAGCCGATTTTGGTCGGGGAATTGGTCCGGTTTCGTGCGGCGATCAATCATACCGGGCGCTCGTCAATGGAAATTGGCATCCGGGTTGAGGCAGAGAACATTACCGCAGGCTGGCGCCGTCACACCAACAGTTGTTATTTCACGATGGTCGCGGTGAATGAGATCGGAAAGCCGATGGAAGTGCCGCCTCTTAAGGCCGAAACCGAGGCCGAAAAGCGCCGCTGGGAGGCTGCAAGCCTGCGCAAAGAATTGCGTAAGGAACATGCCGCCCGCATGGCTGCCGTGGCCAGTAAGTCCAAGCTTTAAGCTGAAACCTAAATGTTTTTATGCAAAAGGGCGGCCAGATTGGCCGCCCTTTGTTGTGTCGTGCATGTGATACAATCAGGCGTGAATGGCGCCATCGCCACAGGCCAGCGCAGCTTCGCGCACGGCTTCTGAGAAGGTTGGATGCGCATGGCAGGTCAGCGCCAGATCCTCGGCGGATGCACCAAATTCCATGGCCACGCAGACCTCATGGATCAGGTCGCCCGCGCCTGGGCCGATGATGTGGCACCCAAGGATACGGTCGTTTTCATCCACGATCAGCTTCACAAAACCATCCGATTGGAACACGGCCTTTGCGCGGCCATTGCCCATAAAGGAGAATTTTCCGACCTTATATTTCACGCCTTCTTGCTTCAGCGCGTCTTCGGTTTTCCCGACCGAGGATACCTCTGGCGTGGTGTAAATCACGCCGGGGATGACGTCGTAATTGACATGACCATGTTTGCCCGCGACAACCTCTGCCACGGCCATACCTTCGTCTTCGGCCTTATGCGCCAGCATCGGACCCTGAATCGCATCGCCAATCGCATAAACGCCTTTGACCGAGGTCTGCCAATGGCCGTCGGTCTTGATCTGCCCGCGCGGCATCAATTCAACGCCCAAGGCCTCTAGGCCCAGACCATCGGTGAAGGGTTTGCGACCGGTGGCAACCAAGACGGTTTCCGCCTCAATCGTCGCTTCGCTGTCGTCTTTGTTCAGTTTATAGTTGACCTTGGCCTTGCCGCCCGATGTGTCGACGCCCTGAACCGCTGCGCCCAGCACGAATTTCAGCCCTTGCTTGGTCAGGATTTTCTGGAAGTTTTTCGCAACTTCGGAATCCATTCCTGGGGTGATCGCGTCCAGATATTCCACAACAGTCACTTCGGTGCCCAAGCGCGCATAGACCGAGCCCATTTCCAGCCCGATTACGCCCGCGCCGATCACGACCATGGTTTTCGGGATTTTTCCAAGCGACAGCGCACCGGTGGAGGTCACAACTGTTTTCTCATCGATTTCGATGCCGGGCAGCGACGATGGCTCGGACCCTGACGCGATGATGATATTCTTCGCGGTGTGGACGTCGTCACCGACCTTGACCTGACCGGCCGCGGGGATCGAGCCCCAGCCTTTCAGCCAGGTGACTTTGTTCTTTTTGAACAGGAATTCGATACCTTTGGTGTTGCCGTCGATGACCTCTTGTTTATAGGCCTGCATTTGCTTCCAATCGACCGAAGGCGATTTGCCCTTCAGGCCCATTTTGGCGAAGTTATGCTCTGCTTCATGCAGTTCATGCGTGGCATGCAGCAGGGCTTTGGACGGGATGCAGCCCACATTCAAGCAGGTGCCGCCAAGCGACTCGCGCCCTTCGACACAGGCGGTTTTTAGACCCAGCTGCGCGCAGCGGATGGCACAGACATAGCCACCCGGGCCACCACCGATCACGATTACATCAAATTCTGCCATTGGTTTGCTCCTAAATGTCAGGTGCTTGGCAGGGCATATCCCCGCCATAAGTGTTTCAGATCAGGCTGGCGATCACGATTGCCAGCGTTGCGAAAAGACCGATCGCCCAAACAAGCGACCGCCAGGGCGTCAGCCCAAAAGCGTAGGCGGGGATATAGGCGATGCGGGCGACCAAAAAGATGCCGCACAGGGCCGTGGTGATCGGCCCTGACTGGCCCGACACGACATTCATCAACACCGCAGGTGCGAACAAGATCAAACTCTCAAAGGAATTGTTCACTGCGCGCTGCAACCGTGCCGTTACGACCGAAAGCGGGTGTTTGGGCGCGCCATCGCGGGGGCCAAGCGTATATCCGGGCCCAATTTCCAAATTGGCGCGTAGCGCGAACAGGCACATCAGCGCGATATGCAAGATCAACGCAACCCCCAGCGCAAGCAGCTCGGCAGTGACGACAGGTGGCATAATGAGCTCCCCTTAGAAGAACGAGGCGACGATCATCGCCGCACAGGCCATAAACCCGGCCATGAAGATGTAGCTGCGCCAAGGCACCCAGCCAAACGCATAGGCGGGCAAATAGATTGCGCGTGCGACTACGAATACCCACGCGCAGAGCCCAGTAAACCACCCGCTGGACGCAGTGAATTGCACCAAAATCACCGCAATGATGAACAGTCCGGTATTCTCAACATGGTTGTGCAAGGCGCGGCGCAGGCGCAACGTGCGCTCGCTCAGCCGTTGGTCCAGATTGTGCCGCGTGCCGACATTGGCTTTGCGCCCCACATCTGCTTCCAGTGAGCTTTGCGACCACATAACGGCTACGACATGGATCAAAGCGGTTGCGGCAAGGGCAGCGAGTTCAGGCGTCATGCGTCAGAGTTCCGTTCGTCTTCTGCGGCCCAGGTCTCGACCTCCTTCGTGACCTGTTCAACCCTGCGCCCGCGCATTGCGCGCAGCGATACAGTGGTGCACAGATCAAAGATCACCCAACCGCCAAAGGCCATCCATGCCCAGTCGGGCACAGGGCCGGCCCATTTGTTCAGCCCCCAGACCATTGCGGCCAAAACAACCGTGCGGGCGGCCCAGGTTACAAGCACGTCACGCAGCGGTTTAACAGCCGCAGTCTTCAGCGTCGCCACAGAGGCCGCAGCGGTCTGATCAGTTTCCAGATTGGGGTGTGGTTGGGTCATCGGCAGGCCGTTTCTTCCAACTGGGGCTTACACAAGCCGGGTAGGGGGCCCGGACGCGTCGCGCGCCCCCGGGCCCAAGCGTTTGCGAGGATTACAGATCCATCAGCATGCGGCGCGGATCTTCCAGGGCTTCTTTAACGCGCACAAGGAAGGTTACGGCGCCTTTGCCATCAACGATGCGGTGATCATAGGACAGCGCCAGATACATCATCGGACGGATCTTGATTTCGCCATTGATGACCATGGGGCGATCTTGGATCTTATGCATTCCCAAGATACCCGATTGCGGCGGGTTCAAGATGGGTGAGGACATCAAGGACCCATAAACACCACCGTTCGAGATGGTGAATGTGCCGCCTTGCATTTCTGCCATAGATAGCTTGCCGTCACGGGCGCGCTTGCCTTTTTCAGCGATCGCTTTTTCGATATCCGCGAAAGACATGCTATCGGCATCGCGGATGACCGGAACAACCAGACCCTGCGGCGTGCCCGCAGCCACGCCCATATGGACGTAGTTTTTATAAACGATCTCATTGCCATCGATTTCGGCGTTGACTTCCGGGACCTCTTTCAGCGCATGGCAGCATGCCTTGGTGAAGAAGGACATAAAGCCAAGACGCGCGCCATGTTTCTTTTCAAACATGTCTTTGTATTCTTTGCGCAGTGCCATGACCTCGGTCATGTCGACCTCGTTATAGGTCGTCAGCATCGCAGCGGTGTTCTGGCTGTCTTTCAGACGCTTGGCGATGGTCGCACGCAGGCGGGTCATTTTAACGCGCTCTTCGCGCGATGCGTCGTCGGCATTGACCGGACCGCGTGGGGCCGCAGCAGGTGCGGTTGCAACCGAAACCGACGCGGGTTTAGGGGCAGATGCCGCTTTCGCAACGTCTTCTTTCATGATGCGACCATCGCGGCCCGAGCCCGATACCGATGCCGGGTCGATGCCTTTTTCGGCCATGGCCTTATCGGCGGAAGGGGCATTTTTAACACCCGCGCCGCTGGCGGCTTGCGCAGGTGCCTGTGCCGCAGTTGCGGCAGGGGCTGCGGTTGCCGCGCCCTCACCGGCCGAGATTACGGCCAATTTTGCCGTAGCATCAACGGTGGTGCCTTCGGCCGCCACAATCTCGGTCAAAACGCCGGCCGCCGGTGCGGGCACTTCAACAGAGACTTTGTCGGTTTCAAGTTCGCACAACATTTCGTCTTGCGCGACTGTGTCACCAACCTTTTTGAACCAGGTCGAAACCGTGGCTTCGCTAACGGATTCGCCAAGGGCGGGAACCATCACATCGGTCATTTTTGCCTCACCTGAGGGGGCAGCCGCCGGGGCTGCGGGTTCGCTTTTCTTCGGCGCGGGCGAAGTTGCCCCAGCACCGGCTTCTTCGATCATTGCCAGCAGGGCATCAACGCCGACCGTGTCACCTTCATTGGCCACGATCTCGCCCAAAGTGCCAGCCGCAGGGGCGGGCACTTCGACAGTTACCTTATCGGTTTCCAATTCGCACAGCATCTCATCTGCGGCCACTGTGTCACCGGATTTTTTGAACCAAGTCGCGACGGTCGCTTCCGTCACGCTTTCGCCCAAGGTGGGAACGCGAACTTCGGTACTCATGGATTAACCCTCCAGTGCATCATTTACGAGCGCGTCCTGCTCGGCCTTATGCGACTTGGCCAGACCCGTCGCGGGCGAGGCAGAAGCATTACGGCCAGCATAGCGAGCGCGGGCATGTTTGGCGTCGATTTTCGACAGAACCCATTCAAGATTGGGTTCGATAAAGGTCCAGGCACCCTGGTTTTTGGGCTCTTCCTGGCACCAGACGATCTCTGCATCTTTAAAGCGCGACAGCTCATTGACCAGCGAATGCGCCGGGAACGGATAGAACTGTTCGACGCGCAGCAAATACACGTTTTCAAGACCGCGTTTGTCGCGCTCGGCCAGCAGGTCATAGTAGACCTTCCCCGAGCATAGCACGACGCGCTTGATTTCCGCATCCGGCTTCAGCGTCATCTCGGTATTGCCCGATTGGGCGTCATCCCACATCACGCGGCGGAAGAAAGAGCCTGTGGTGAAATCTTCTGCCTTCGAGACACACATGGGATGGCGAAGCAGCGACTTCGGTGTCATCAACACCAGCGGCTTCCGGAAATTCCGGTGGATCTGACGGCGCAAGATGTGGAAATAGTTTGCCGGTGTCGAACAGTTGGCCACAATCCAGTTGTCTTCAGCAGAGTTCTGCAAGAACCGCTCCAGACGCGCGGAAGAGTGCTCCGGTCCCTGACCTTCGTAGCCATGCGGCAACAACATCACCAGACCCGACATCCGCAGCCATTTACGCTCACCCGAGTTGATGAACTGGTCGAACATGATCTGTGCGCCGTTGGCAAAGTCACCAAATTGCGCTTCCCATAGGGTCAGCGTATTTGGCTCTGCCAAAGAGTAGCCGTATTCAAACCCAAGCACCGCATATTCCGACAGCATCGAATCGATGACATCGTATTTTGCCTGACCCGGTTTGATGTTGTTCAATGGGTAGTAACGTTCTTCAGTATTCTGGTCGATAATGGCCGAATGACGCTGCGAGAATGTGCCGCGCGTACTGTCTTGGCCAGCCAGACGAACCGGGAAGCCCTCGGACACAAGCGAACCGTAAGCCAATGCTTCGCCGGTTGCCCAGTCAAAACCCTGGCCGGTTTCAAACATTTTGGATTTATTGTCCAAAAGACGTTTGACGGTCTTGTGGATTTCCATCCCTTCCGGCGCGGTGGTCAGCGCGGTGCCGACCTCTTGCAACATTTCTGCGCTGATCGCAGTGACGCCTGCGTCGTAATCGGGGCTCTGGCGATCCAGATGTTTCCAACGCCCGTCCAGCCAGTCGGCTTTATTGGGTTTAAAATTTTTACCCTGCTCAAATTCATCATTAAGCATGGATTGGAACGCGGCTTTCATGTCCTCGATCTCGCCTTCGGGGATCAGGCCATCTTTCACCAGACGTTCGGTATAAAGCTGCAACGTTGTTTTATGCGTTTTGATCCGCTTATACATCGCCGGGTTGGTGAACATGGGCTCGTCGCCCTCGTTGTGACCAAAGCGACGGTAGCAGATCAGATCGATCACCACGTCTTTGTGGAATTTCTGGCGGAATTCGATTGCAACCTTGGCGGCGTGAACCACGGCCTCTGGATCATCGCCGTTGACGTGGAAGATCGGGGCCTCAACCATCAAGGCGATATCGGTCGGGTAGGGCGACGAACGTGAGAAATGCGGCGCCGTTGTAAAGCCGATCTGGTTGTTGACGACAAAGTGCAGCGTGCCGCCGGTGCGGTGGCCACGAATGCCCGAAAGCTGGAAGCATTCCGCAACAACACCCTGACCTGCAAAGGCCGCATCACCGTGCAACAACACGGTCAATACTTGATTGCGCTCGGTGTCGTTCAGCTGATCTTGTTTGGCACGCACCTTACCCAACGCAACCGGGTTCACTGCTTCAAGGTGCGATGGGTTCGCCGTCAACGACAGGTGAACTGTGTGATCGTCAAATGTCCGATCCGCCGAGGCACCCAGATGATATTTCACATCGCCCGACCCATCAACATCCTCAGGCTTATAAGAGCCGCCTTGGAATTCGTGGAAAATCGCGCGATAGGGCTTTTGCATCACATTCGCCAGAACCGACAGACGACCCCGGTGCGGCATCCCGAATACGACATCTTTCAGGCCCAGATTTCCGCCGCGTTTGATCACCTGCTCCATCGCCGGGATCAGGGCTTCGCCGCCGTCCAGACCAAAGCGCTTGGTGCCCATGTATTTCACATGCAGGAATTTCTCAAAGCCTTCGGCCTCGACCAGTTTGTTCAAGATCGCCTTGCGGCCTTCCTGAGTAAACTTGATCTCCTTGTCGAACCCTTCAATACGTTCTTTCAGCCAGGCGGCTTCTTCGGGGTTGGAAATATGCATATATTGCAGCGCAAAAGTGCCGCAATAAGTCCGTTTCACGATGGCGATGATCTGGCGCATCGTCGCAACCTGCATCCCCAGAACATTGTCGATAAAGATCGGGCGATCCATATCTGCTTCGTTAAAGCCGTAGGAACTTGGCTCCAGCTCGGGGTGGGGTTCATTGCCACGCATATTCAACGGATCCAGGTCCGCAACCAAATGACCGCGGATCCGGTAGGCGCGGATGATCATCAACGCACGAACGGAATCCAAAACGGCGCGTTTGATCGCCTCATCCGAGACTTCAACGCCTTTTTCCTGCGCTTTTTGGGCGATTTTCTTGCCCGCGCCTTTGACCTCGGCTGCCGGCCACTCGCCGGTCAGTGCGCCCAGAATTTCATCGGGCATGATCGGCGGCCAGTCGCTACGCTCCCAGCTTGCACCGCTTGCAGATTTCTTAACGCTGGCTTCGTCATCCGCGAGCTGCTTGAAAAACTCTGCCCAGGCCGCGTCGACCGATGTAGGGTCGTTGGCGTAATTGGCATAAAGCTGTTCCACATAATCTGCATTGCCGCCCTGAAGGAAGCTGGATGCGTGGAACTGGTCGTTACTGGAGTGTTCGGTCATGGTGTTCACCTGATGGTAGGTGGCGAGGGACGTACGTCGGGGCAAAGCATTTGCCCCGAACATGTGTGAAGCCCGACCCTATCGGGTATAGGGCGAGATATAGGGCTGGCTGGCAGCGGGCAAACCCGCCGCATGTGCACAGGCATCTGAATATTTCGAGTAATCGTTAGCCGGGCCGCATTGCGCTGCGGTTCCGTTCACGATGGAGCCATTGGTGCGCGTGGTGTTCGCAACGGCATAACCGGTGTCGCCTGTCGGGGTTGTGCCCGCAGGCACCTTGTATCGGCCAATGATCGGTGGCGTGGTGATCGGGCCATGGTCACCATGCACCGTGTCATCAAAAGTCAGTGCGGCGGGCGCGTTATAGCTGTTATTGCACGCAGACAATACCAACACTCCCAAAAGGGCCGCTGTGGTCTGAAACAAGGTCTTCAACGTTAAATCCTTTCGATCCGATATTGGGCAATCCTTGCACCTTATCGACCGCGCCGCCACTGTCACGGGTCTTATTCCTATCTCGAAAGGGCAAAACAGAGTGTTACGATACTCTGCTCAGCTCTTTCGAGCCGGTCTTTGCACACCGTGGGTGCCCGCGCGGTGCATACCGCGCGGGCAAATTCCATTAGGCCTTGATGGCTTTCATCACGGCTTCGCCCAGCGTTGCGGGGCTGTCAGCAACGACGATACCTGCCGATTTCATGGCTTCGATCTTCGATTCCGCATCACCTTTGCCGCCTGCGACGATTGCGCCGGCGTGGCCCATGCGGCGACCCGGAGGTGCCGTACGGCCTGCGATAAAGCCAGCCGTGGGTTTCCAACGACCTTTTTTGCGCTGCTCTGCCAGGAATTCCGCAGCTTCTTCTTCCGCCGAACCACCGATTTCACCGATCATGATGATCGATTGCGTTTCCGGATCGTCCAGGAACATGTCCAGCACGTCGATATGCTCGGTGCCCTTGATCGGGTCGCCGCCGATGCCAACCGCCGAAGACTGGCCCAGGCCCATATCGGTGGTCTGCTTGACCGCCTCATAGGTCAGGGTGCCCGAACGCGACACAACACCAACCGAACCACGACGGTGGATGTGGCCCGGCATAATGCCGATTTTGCACGCATCAGGCGTGATGACGCCGGGGCAGTTCGGACCGATCAGGCGCGATTTACTGTCGATCAGCGCGCGCTTGACTTTCATCATGTCCAGAACCGGGATGCCCTCGGTGATGCACACGATCAGCTCCATTTCGGCGTCAATCGCCTCAAGGATCGAATCGGCTGCGAAGGGCGGGGGCACATAAATCACGGTCGCATTTGCGTCCGTCACATGCTTGGCTTCGTGGACCGAATTGAACACCGGCAGGTCCAGATGGGTCTGGCCACCTTTGCCCGGGGTCACGCCGCCAACCATTTTGGTGCCGTATGCGATTGCCTGTTCGGTGTGGAACGTCCCCTGCGAGCCGGTCAGGCCCTGACAGATGACTTTGGTGTTTTCGTTGACGAGAACTGCCATGATCTTAGCCCTTCACCGCTTTGACGATTTTTTCTGCACCATCCGACAGGTTGTCGGCGGCGATAACGTTCAGGCCGGAGCTTTTGATGATGTCCTTGCCCAGCTCCACATTCGTGCCCTCAAGACGGACAACCAATGGAACCTGCAGGCCAACTTCTTTCACCGCGGCGATAACGCCTTCTGCGATGACGTCGCAGCGCATGATGCCGCCAAAGATGTTGACCAAAATACCTTTGACGTTTTTGTCCGAGGTAATGATTTTGAATGCTTCGGTTACTTTCTCTTTGGTGGCGCCGCCGCCAACATCAAGGAAGTTCGCAGGCTCTGCGCCATAAAGTTTGATGATGTCCATCGTGGCCATAGCCAGACCGGCACCGTTCACCATGCAGCCGATTTCACCGTCAAGTGCGATGTAGTTAAGGTCGTATTTCGACGCTTCCAGCTCTTTGCTATCTTCTTCGGTCTCATCGCGTAGCGAGATGATGTCCGAATGACGATACAGCGCGTTGCCGTCAAAGCCGACTTTGGCGTCCAGAACTTTCAGGTTGCCATCGGGCATGACGATCAGCGGGTTGATTTCCAGCTGCTCCATGTCTTTTTCGATGAACGCCTGGTACAGCTGACCCAGCAGCTTGACCATTTGTTTTACCTGACCACCTTCAAGGCCAAGCGAGAACGCGACGCGGCGACCATGATAGGCCTGATAGCCTGCAGCCGGGTCGATCGAGAAGGACAGGATTTTCTCAGGGGTCGATTCTGCGACCTCTTCAATGTCCATACCGCCTTCGGTGGAGCACACGATGGAGACCTGGCTCGACTGGCGGTCGACCAACAGCGCAAGATACAGCTCGCGGTCGATGTCCGAACCGTCTTCGATGTAGATGCGGTTGACTTGTTTGCCGGCCGGACCTGTCTGGTGCGTCACAAGCGTCTTGCCAAGCATTTGCTTGGCCATTTCTTCGGCTTCTTCAACCGACTTGGCCAGACGAACACCGCCCTTTTCGCCAGCTTCGGCTTCTTTGAAGTGACCCTTGCCGCGGCCGCCCGCGTGGATCTGTGCTTTGACAACCCAGAGCGGGCCGTCAAGCTCGCCTGCTGCGGTTTTGGCTTCGTCGGCTTTAAGAACCGCGCGGCCGTCTGACACCGGGCAGCCGTAGCTCTTAAGGAGCTGCTTCGCCTGATATTCATGAATGTTCATGGCTTCCGTCCCATGCTGGTGCGATTTCCTTGGGGTGATCGCACATCCCTGCCTAGCAAAAAACTGATAAATCGTTGACGCAAGCCATTGTGAGCATAAAAATGACTTTTGTGATCACAGCTTATGATCGTGTGATCACATTTTCGCCGCGGTATTAACCTAAACGACTCAACTGGTGCAGATGGGGCAGTTTGATGTAAATTGTGGCTGATTTGGAATGAAGGAGGCCGGTTTTGCGCAATTATAGCAAAACGGAACCGGGATTACCCCGTTGGGGTGTGGTTGGAACCGTAGATGAGCCCGCGATTTTACTGGCTGCATGGGTGGCGCATCACTTGGCTGTCGGGGCCAGCGAGGTGCATGTGTTTCATGATCGGCCCAATCCGCAGGCCCAAACGCTGTTGGCGGGGGTTGCGGGCTGTTTTCAATATTTCAGCGGCGATGATGGCTGGCGGCGGCATTGGCGGGGAAAACGACCTGATCGCGTAGAAACCCGGCAGAAATATAATGCGACGCGGGTGCTGTCCGACTCGGGGTTGGACTGGGTGGCGCATTGCGATGCAGATGAATTCATCCACATCTTCGGCCCGGTAGATCGCGAATTGGCCAGTGTGACGGAAAAGGCATGGCTGCGTCTGGCGGTGGATGAACGCTGCTACCTGTCGCGTGATACTGTCGGGCGGGGAAACGATATTTTTGCGGGGGGGTTCCGGCAGCATTGGCCGGGTTTTGACACTCAGGGCGCGCGGGTATACGGCCCGCGTCAGCGTTATCTGAACCAAGGCTGTTGCGGCCATACTGCTGGAAAATCGATTACCCGTGCCGGGCAAGGCTATGCCATCGGTGTTCATTATCCGCTGAAGGATTGGAATACGCGCAAGCTTACTTTGCCCTATCGGCGGGCAACGAATGCCCGAATTTTGCATTTCGACGGGCTGACGCCACTCCATTATCTGCTGAAAATGATGCGCCGTGCGATGACCGTCGTTAAAGGGGATCCGATCCCGATGTCCACACCGCGCCAGACCCAATTTGCCCATGCCGTCAAAATTGCGGATTTGCCGTCGGCGCTGATGGATCTGTGGTGGTTGGTTCAGGGGATGGATGCCGCTGCCGTTGCTGCGCTGTTGGCGCAAGGCGCTTGGGCGGGGCAGGGGTCGCCAGTGCTGGCAAATGCGCAGGCGCTGTTCCCTGAACTGGATTTTTCAGCGGCCGCTTTTGACGCCGCGCTTTTGGACCATGAAGCGGCACTGATCGCGAAAGCATATGACAGGTTTGGCTTTGATGCGCAGGCCTTGGCAATACGCTGACACGGCATGTAGGCGGCTAAGGTAAAAGGGGCAAAAGAAAAAGGGCGCAACCAATGGTGCGCCCTTTAAATTATGCGATTGCGGCAGCGATCAGGCCAGCGAAGGGTCGATGCCCTTGCACGCCTCAACCAAGCCTTTCACGGCGTCGACGGATTTGTCGAACATCGCTTGCTCGTCTTTGGTCATCTGAATGTCGATAACCTTTTCAACGCCGCCGGCGCCGATCACGGTCGGAACGCCGACATACATGCCGTCAAGCCCAAGCGCGCCTTTGACATAGGCTGCACAAGGCAGAACGCGTTTTTGATCTTTCAAATAGGCTTCTGCCATCTCGATCGCCGATGTCGCCGGTGCATAGAATGCAGAGCCGGTTTTCAACAGGCCAACGATTTCCGCGCCACCGTCACGGGTGCGCTGGATGATTGCATCCAGCTTGTCCTGCGTGGTCCAGCCCATGCTGACCAGATCAGGCAATGGAATGCCCGCAACGGTTGAGTAGCGCGCCAGCGGAACCATTGTATCGCCGTGGCCGCCCAGAACGAAGGCGGTGACGTCTTTCATCGATACGTTGAATTCTGTCGACAAGAAGTGACGGAAACGTGCCGAATCCAAAACGCCAGCCATGCCGCAGACTTTCTCTGCCGGAAGGCCGGAGAATTGCTGCAGTGCCCAAACCATTGCGTCCAGCGGGTTGGTGATGCAGATCACGAATGCGTTCGGCGCGTATTTGCCAATGCCTTCGCCAACCGATTTCATCACTTTCAGGTTGATGCCAAGCAAGTCGTCGCGGCTCATGCCGGGCTTGCGTGGAACACCTGCGGTGACGATGCAAACGTCTGCGCCTGCGATATCGGCATAGTCTGTGGTGCCTTTCAGCGCCGCATCGAAGCCCTCGGACGGGCCTGATTCAGCAATGTCGAGCGCCTTGCCCTGTGGCGTGCCATCAGCAATGTCGAACAATACGACGTCGCCAAGTTCTTTAAGAGCTGCAAGATGGGCGAGTGTGCCGCCGATCTGGCCTGCGCCGATAAGGGCGATTTTAGTACGGGCCATGAAGTCCTCCGGTATCGGGATGGATATGTGACGAGGGGATGGGTAGTCCTTTTGTAGCATTCTGGCAAGAGCAGGCGGGGATGCATCCGCAGCATCCTGTGATTTGCATACCGTTGTGCACTGTAATTAACCTGATGTTTGCGCTAAAGGTGACGTAGGGGCGCGTGGTGTTTTTGTCATGCTGCGCGGCCAATGTTTGTCATGTTGCACTGCAGCGGCACGCGCCAAAGGGGGAAGAATGGACTACATTTGGATTTTGGTGGCCATCGCATCCGCGGTGACGGTCGGTTTGTCAAAGGGCGGTATCCCCATGGCCGGTGCGTTGTCCGTTCCCATCCTTGCTACGGTCATGGATCCGGTTGCGGCGGCGGGGCTTTTGCTGCCCGTTTACGTGATCGCTGATTTCTTTGGTCTATGGGCTTATCGCAAGCATTTCGACCCACGTGTGCTGAAAATCATGATCCCCGCCACCACGCTTGGCGTCGGTGTCGGTTGGCTGATGGCCGATGTCGTGCCAGAGCGATTTGTGCTGGGATTGGTAGGGATGATCGGGCTTGTTTTTGCCCTTAACGCGATTTTTCGCCCCTCGCTGGGGGCGCGGCGCGAGGCGCGCACAGTGCCGGGGCTTGTCTGGGGGACAATTGCCGGGTTCACAAGTTTCGTGAGCCATTCAGGCGGTCCGCCCTTTCAGGCTTATGCCGTGCCGTTGAATATGCCTTCGACAATATTCGCCGGGACTGCGACAATCTTGTTTTCATATGTCAATGCGATCAAATTGATCCCCTATATCGCCTTAGGGGAAATCAATTTTGATTCGCTTTCTCTTGCGGTGCTTTTGGCGATTCCCGCATCACTCTCGGTGTTTGTCGGCGTGCGATTGGTCCGAGTTATCCCGCAAAAGTTGTTTTATCAACTGCTGATTTGGGTGCTTTTGGTGCTGTCGATCAAATTGCTTTGGGATGCGGTGATCGGCTGAGCGCACCTAGATATCTTTGCCACCGGCGGGCAGCTTTTCCGACAAAGTTTCGTAATTCTGGCCCGAGGCGATCAGGCAGCTCATCCCGCTCGGTTTTGTGACCAGGATGGTCCAGCTGCCGGTGTCGGCCACAAAAATCTCAAGGACCGAATTATTGGCCGCCAGACCGATTCCGCGGCGGGTTTCTTGATATTTGTCGTTCAGTTGACCGATGATTTTCTGCCGTACCCCACAGGCATCTTCCGCGGCGTGAAGTTGTTGCGCTGCCAAAAGAACGGCCAAAAGTCCGAATGAAAGCGCAAAGAATGTCTTCTGCATAGCGTCCTCCATGGTGGAAGGTTGATCCAGCTAGGCTGAGAGCAGGTGACGAAGATAACGTTAATATTGCGGACATTGCACAACTTTAGCGCGATATTTCGCTACGCGCGGAGTGTTTTCGCTGCAATGCGGCAGATTAATCCTTGCTGAATGTGTCCCTAATGTGGTCTTTGGCGAAAGAATGTTGCGAGGGAGGGAATCATGTCCGCACGCCCCTATAGATCTGTATTGTATATTCCCGGCTCAAAAGAGCGCGCTTTGGAAAAGGCCAAGGGCCTGACCTGTGACGCGATCATCTTTGACCTGGAAGACGCTGTTGCAATTGACGAAAAGCCCCGCGCGCGGGAGCTGCTGGCCACCACCTTGAAAGAGGGAAATTTCGGCAATCGTGCACGGATTGTCCGGGTCAACGCTTTAGACACCGAATGGGGCCGGGATGATATTTTGGCCTTTGCACGCGCGATTCGCGACGGCGCACAGGTGGATGCGATCTTGATTCCCAAGGTGAACACGACACAAGATTTGGATGCTGTTGCTGACCTTATCCCAGATGTTCCGCTTTGGGCGATGATGGAGACGGCGATCGGCATGTTTAACGCGCAGTCGATTGCGGCGCATCCGCGTTTGGCGGGGATGGTGATGGGCACCAATGATCTGGCGAAAGAGCTGGGCACGCGGTTCCGTGCCGATCGCCTGCCGATGATGGCCGGTCTGGGCCTGTGCCTGATGGCGGCCAAAGCCTATGGCAAGGTGATTATCGACGGCGTGTATAATGCGTTTAAAGACGATGATGGATTGGAAGTTGAATGTGATCAGGGGCGTGATATGGGGTTTGATGGCAAAACCTTGATCCACCCGGCGCAGCTTGCGGTGTGCAACGCCGCCTTCGCCCCGTCCGAGGCCGAAATTGACCTTGCACGTCGCCAGATTGATGCTTTTACCGCAGCCGAGGCCGCAGGGCAGGGCGTTGCCGTTGTGGATGGTAAGATTGTTGAAAATCTGCATATCGTGACGGCGCGGCAGATCCTTGCGAAAGCGGATGCAATTGCCGCGCTGACATAAAGCAAGCGAAAGGCGAGCCATGACCCTGTTGATCCTTGGCGTCCTAATTTGGGCGGCGGCACATTTGTTTAAACGGCTCGCGCCGCATGCGCGTGCGAAAATGGGGGCGCAGGGGCGGGCGATGGTATCGGGGCTTTTGTTCCTGTCCATCGCATTAATGATCATCGGCTATCGCGGTGCAGATGGCACGGTGTTTTGGGGCCGTTCGCCGGCGATGGTTGGTATCAATAACCTGCTGATGCTGCTGTCGGTCTATCTGTTTGCGGCATCGGGCATGAAGACCAAGCTTGCACAGAAATTCCGCCACCCGATGCTGTTGGGTGTGATCCTATGGGCTTGCGCGCATCTGCTGGTGAATGGTGATACGCCCAGCTTCGTACTGTTCGGCGGGGTTGGCATCTGGGCGATTGTCGAGATTGTCTTGATCAACCGTTCTGTCTGGGTGCCACCCATTGGCAAAGGTCCGAAAATGGAGATCTTTGCGATCCTTGGCACAGTGATTGTTTACGGTGCCATCGTCGGGGTGCATTACGCGCTTGGCTATCCGACGTTTGGATGATGCCCCTGTCCGCGTAAAAGGAGTACAGACATGCAAGCTTATCGTTTCTTGACCGAAGATGACACCAGCGCCTTTTGCCATAAGGTCACAGAAGCGCTGTCCAAAGGCTGGGAGCTGTATGGCCCGCCGCAATACGCGTTTGATACGGACAAAGGTGTGATGCGCTGCGGTCAGGCCGTGATCAAGCAGGCGGAGGGGTCTTATGCCCCCGATATCAAGCTGGGGCAACTTTAAGCGCCCATCGTTCAAAAGCTGAAAAAGGAGCGCCGCATGGCCAAAACCAATCCAGGCCGATTTTTCGAAGATTACAAGATCGGTGATGTGATCCGCCATGCGGTGCCGCGCACCGTGGCGGAAGGGGAGCGCGCGTTGTACCACGCGCTTTATCCGGCACGCGGGGCGCTATATTCCTCGGATGAATTCGCGGCGCGCTGTGGGCTGGAAGGGGCGCCAATTGACGATTTGGCCGCGTTTCATGTGGTGTTTGGCAAAACTGTGCCTGATGTCTCATTAAACGCGGTTGCGAATTTGGGCTATGCCGAAGGGCGTTGGCTAAAGCCTGTCTATCCCGGCGACACGCTGCGCGCAGAGTCCGAGGTGATCGGCGTCAAGCAAAACTCCAACGGAAAATCCGGCGTTGTCTATGTGCGTACGCGCGGGTTCAATCAGATCGATGAACCGGTCTTGGACTATGTGCGGTGGGTAATGGTACGCAAAGGCAACCTGGATGCGCCCGCGCCTGAAACACATATCCCAGAACTGTCACAGACGGTTGCGCCACAGGATCTGGTCATTCCAGAGGGGCTCGATTTTACAGACTATGATTTCGACCTTGCCGGAGAGCCGCATCGCTGGTCCGATTATGAGATTGGCGAAAAAATCGACCATGTCGACGGTGTGACCATCGAAGAGGCTGAGCATATGCTGGCCACGCGTCTATGGCAGAACACGGCCAAAGTGCATTTTGATGCGACCTTCCGCCCCGACGGTCAGCGCCTGATCTATGGTGGCCATATCATTTCGATGGCACGTGCGCTGTCGTTTAATGGCCTAGCCAATGCACAGATGATTGTCGCGTTGAATGGCGGGGCGCATGCCAATCCCTGTTTCGCTGGCGATACAGTCAAGGCATGGTCCGAGGTTCTGGACCGGGCTGAAACCGGTGCGCCTGGCGTCGGGGCCATTCGTTTGCGTCTGGTTGCTGTGAAACAAGGTGCTGCGGAATTCGCACTGAAGGGCGAGGATGGCAAATACCTGCCAGAGGTGCTGTTGGATCTGGATTACTGGGCGTTGATTCCTTTGTGATCCCCAAGACGCATAGAAAATTTACTTTTTAGCGGCAAACATCCCGGCGCAAAGATGCCCAGTTTTGGCTTGGCGCCGGGGGAATGTGTTACCGCTCACATTTATTCCTGACGTTTTTGCTTTTGTGATCACGGCGTTATTTTTGTGATCACAACATTGTAAAAAAGCGAAAATTGGGTATGAAAAAGCGACTTTAACGCCGACAGAGGCCGTGACTTCCCTGACGGATGGGACTAAAGCATAAGAGCACTTCGGCCAGCCCCATACGCGCCCGCACCCACGCCGGACGCCCGAGGGGCCCAGCGACAGAGGGACCCAAAATGGCAGAAACGAAACGGGTTGAACGGCCCCTTTCCCCTTTCATGATCGGACAATATTATCGCCCGCAGATGACCTCGATGTCGTCGATCCTGACACGGATCACTGGCAACGCGCTCGCGGTCAGTGCGATTTTGGCGGTATGGTGGCTTTTGGCTGCGGCATCCGATGAAGATTATTTCAACTCGATCAATTGGCTGATGACCTCGTTCATTGGCGATCTGATCTTTACCCTCTCGGCGTTAGGGCTTTGGTATCATTACCTTGCCGGTTTGCGTCACCTGTATTTTGATGCGGGCAAGGGGCTTGAGATCGAAACAGCTGAAAAGCTGGGCTGGGCCTGCATGATCGGTTCGGTCGTGTTGACGCTTTTGACCATCATTATTGTCTGAGGAGGCTAACCCATGCGGTATATGACTGATCGTCAACGCGCTGTTGGCAAAGGCGCCTCGGGCACCGGGACCGAACATCATTGGTTCATGACGATATCGGGCGTTGGCCTTGCCTTCTTGGTGCCGTGCTTCGTCTATATCTTTGGCAGTGCCCTTGGCCGTCCGCAAGCTGAGGTGATCGAGCGGCTGTCCCATCCTTTCGCGGCGATCGTGATCGCGCTGACCTTCTTGGTTGGGATGCGCCACTTCGCCAAAGGTGCGCAAAGCATGATCGAAGATTATGCTGCAGGCACCACGCGTAAGATCCTTGTGATCTTTGTTTATTCGCTTTCCTACGTCCTGTCCGCGGCCACGCTGTTCGCATTGGGCAAGATGGTGCTCATGGGCCTGATGGCTTCGGCATAAGACAAAACGGGACAAGATAAATGGCTGCATACGAATACGAGACGCATAATTATGACGTCGTGGTGGTCGGTGCCGGTGGCGCCGGTCTGCGCGCGACCTTGGGGATGGCTGAACAGGGCCTGCGCACCGCTTGCGTGACCAAGGTTTTCCCGACCCGCTCCCACACGGTTGCGGCACAGGGCGGCATTGCCGCGTCGCTGTCGAATATGGGTCCAGACAATTGGCAGTGGCATATGTATGACACGGTCAAAGGCTCTGACTGGTTGGGTGACACCGATGCGATGGAATACCTTGCACGGGAAGCACCCAAAGCGGTGTATGAGCTGGAGCATTACGGTGTGCCATTCTCGCGCACCGAAGAGGGCAAAATCTATCAGCGTCCCTTCGGCGGTCATACCACAGAATTTGGCGAAGGCCCTGCTGTGCAGCGGACCTGTGCGGCTGCAGACCGGACTGGCCACGCGATCTTGCATACGCTTTATGGTCAGTCGCTGAAAAACAACGCCGAGTTCTACATTGAGTATTTCGCGATTGATCTGATCATGTCCGAAGATGGGCAGTGTCAGGGTGTGGTCTGCTGGAAGCTTGATGACGGCACGATGCATGTGTTCAACGCCAAGATGGTTGTGCTGGCGACGGGCGGGTATGGCCGTGCGTTCTTCTCAGCGACATCGGCGCATACCTGCACCGGCGATGGCGGCGGTATGGTGGCCCGTGCGGGTCTGGCACTACAGGATATGGAATTTGTTCAGTTCCACCCGACCGGCATCTATGGGTCTGGCTGCTTGATCACCGAAGGTGCACGCGGCGAAGGCGGATATCTGACCAACTCCGAGGGTGAGCGTTTCATGGAACGCTACGCGCCGCAGTATAAAGACCTTGCGCCACGCGATTATGTATCGCGTTCCATGACTATGGAAATCCGTGAAGGGCGCGGTGTGGGCGAGCATAAAGACCACATCTTCTTGAACCTGTCGCACCTGCCTGCCGAAGCTTTGGCAGAGCGTTTGCCCGGGATCTCGGAATCGGCAAAAATCTTCGCCGGTGTAGATGTAACCAAAGAGCCGATCCCGGTTCTGCCCACCGTGCATTACAATATGGGCGGCATTCCAACCAACTATTGGGGTGAGGTGCTTAACCCGACTGCCGAAAACCCGACCGCAGTTGTTCCCGGCCTGATGGCTGTGGGCGAGGCGGGATGTGCATCGGTTCACGGGGCAAACCGCCTTGGGTCCAATTCGTTGATTGACCTTGTGGTGTTTGGTCGGGCGGCGGCAATTCAGGCAGGCAAGGTCGTGGATCCTGAATCGGCCAATCCGGTGCTGAACCAGGCGTCGATCGACAAAGCCTTTGATCGTTTCGATGCGATCCGTAATGCCAATGGCGGCACCCCAACTGCCGAGCTGCGCCTTGAAATGCAGCGCACGATGCAGGCGGATGCGGCTGTATTCCGGACCGACAAAACCCTTAAAGAGGGTGTCGAGAAGATGGACGCAGTTGCGAATAAAATGTCGGACATCCATGTTACCGACCGCACGTTGGTCTGGAATTCGGATCTGATGGAAACGCTGGAACTGACGAACCTGATGCCCAACGCCTTGGCAACGATCCACGGAGCAGAGGCGCGCAAGGAATCGCGCGGCGCTCATGCGCATGAGGATTATCCGACGCGTGACGACGAAAACTGGCGCATCCATACCATTTCGCGTGTTGACGGGGCAAATGTCGATCTTACCTATCGTCCGATCATTCATGACCCGCTCACCACCGAAGAGGAAGGTGGCATCAGCTTGAAACGTATCGCCCCTAAAGCGCGGACGTTCTAATGATCTGCGCCGTCCCTACCATGACCTGTGGTTTGTCTGCATCCCTGATCGGGGATGCAGTTCCCGTGGGCCTACGGGGGCGGCGTCTTTGCCCGCTTCGTTTTCTTATCGCCTGCGGGGGGATATGATGACGCAACGGATGGGCCTACCGACGATCAATCTGCTGTTGCCCTGCTCAAAGCCAGAGCGGGATAAGATTTGGGGTGACCACTATTTCGGACAGTCCCTGGCGCGTGCGCTGCGTCAACTTGGTGCGACCGTTCGGGTGAAATATCGCCAAAAATCGGTTGCTTTGCCGCATCTGGGGCAGGGAATTGATCTGGTGATACGCGGGAAACGCGGACATCGCAGTCTGTGGCGGCCGCACTATCTTTGGATTATTTCAAATTACGAACATGTTAGCGACGCCGAATTGCGTCGGGCTAAACATGTCTTTACCGCTTCGGAACCGCATGCACAGGATCTGCGCGCGCGCGGTTTATCAGCGTCTTTCTTGCCACAATGCACGGACCGGGATGTCTTCAGCCCCGAACATGCGCGTGACGATCTTGCGCAACAGGTGCTGTTTGTAGGCAATCGCCGTGGCGGCTTTGCGCGGGATGCAGCTGTGGCCACTGCGGCCTCTGGCGTACCGATGGCAATCTGGGGCACTGGTTGGGACGCAGATCTGTCGCATGGTGCGCATGTGGGCAATCATATCCCTAATGATCAGCTGGGCGCCTATTACGCATCGGCTGCGGTGGTTTTGAACGATCATCAGTCGCAGATGGAGCGGGGGTGCTTTGCCTCGAACCGAGTTTACGATGTTCTGGCATCTGGCGCGCGGCTTGTGACCGATTGCATGGCGGGTATTCCAGCCGATCTGCGCGATGTTGTGTTCAGCTATGACGGGGTGCAGCAGGCCCCTGATGCGGTGCAACACGCCTTGGCAGCGCCGAAACCGGACTGCGACGTGGCCGCATATGTGCGCGAGCACCACAGTTTCCACAATCGCGCCGGGCAAATTTTGCAAAAATTGCAAGCGGACCGGCCTCAATCTTCGCCGGCACGTTCTGGCGTGTTGATGTCTGGCCTTGCGGCGCTGTCCTTATCCGCCTGTGGTCCGGTCACTGTCGCACAGGCCGAACGTATTTGCGCCCAGCGCATGGTCAATACCTCGCCCATTCGTGGCGAAGCCCTGATGGGGATCAATCAGGATGGAAAAGTGATCCACGACATTGATATGAATGTCAGTCTTTCGACGCGGATGGGTTACGACTCAAATGCGCTTTACACCCGCTGTGTTTACGACCGGTCTGGCGAATTTCCGACACAGCCGCTTTATTCTCGCCAAAACTGAAAGGTTTAGCCCATGGTTCAGTTCTCGCTTCCGAAGAATTCCAAAATCCGCGTCGGGAAGACTTGGCCAAAGCCAGAGGGTGCCAAGAACACCCGTAAATTCCAGATCTATCGCTGGAGCCCAGAAGACGGTGAAAACCCTCGGGTGGATACCTATTTCCTTGATATGGACAAATGCGGTCCGATGGTTCTGGACGCGCTGATCAAGATCAAGAACGAGGTTGACGCGACACTGACGTTCCGCCGGTCGTGCCGCGAGGGCATTTGCGGGTCTTGTGCGATGAATATCGACGGGATCAACACGCTTGCCTGTATCTATGGTCTGGATGAGATCAAGGGCGATACGGTCAAGATCAATCCATTGCCGCATATGCCGGTGGTGAAAGATCTGATCCCCGATCTGACACATTTCTATGCGCAGCACGCGTCGATTATGCCGTGGTTGGAAACCAAGACCAACCGTCCCGAAAAGGAATGGCGTCAGTCAATCGAGGATCGCAAGAAGCTGGACGGCCTGTATGAATGTGTAATGTGTGCGTCCTGCTCGACCTCGTGCCCAAGCTACTGGTGGAATTCGGACCGCTATCTTGGTCCGGCGGCGTTGTTGCATGCCTATCGCTGGATCATTGACAGCCGTGATGAGGCCACGGGTGAGCGTTTGGATCAGTTGGAAGACCCTTTCAAACTGTATCGCTGCCACACGATCATGAACTGCACCAAGACCTGCCCGAAGGGTTTGAATCCGGCGAAATCCATCGCAGCGATCAAAAAGATGATGGTCAACCGCGTGGTGTGATTTCCGGCGCGCATTATTGGCGCGCGGGGAAAAGAGTTTTTACGACAGCCGCCGGTGTTCCGGCGGCTGTCGTTTTATATGAAGCGGCGCTGGCTGGTCGTCAGGGTTTGGCGCAAGGTTGCACAGGACGCATGTCGGTTTTGCGTCAGCGTGGCTCCCGCCATCGTTAATGAAGCGTTATATGCGCTGAAGGGAGGGGTTTGAGATCTATGGAGAGTGCCATGAACCAGATTGTCCAATTCCCCAGCCCAGCGACGCGCATAGAGACGCAAGAAGACGCCCTGACCTATTACACCCCAGCGCCGGCAGTCGAAACCGCGCAGCCTGCACCGCAGCTGACAGCATCCGCAGACGCGCTGGAACGTCTTTACGGATATTATAACGATTGAGCGGTGATGCGCTGTTCTAAGGGTGCGCTGCGAGGCTGTTACGTAAGATAACGCCTGCGGCGTTCTTTTGGATATTTTTGGCAAGATGAAATGCCAGAGCGCTGGCGCTGGTGTGATATCGCCCTAGATTTCCAAACAGAGGCATTATGGAGTGGTCCATATGCCGTTTGGGAGGGTGACATGAGCGTATGTTCTTCACGAGAGGTTTTGGAATTTTGGTGCACAGATCGCGCCCGAGCATTGTGGTTTTCCAAAGACCCGGAGTTCGATGCAGACATTCGCGACAAATTCTTCGCGACATATACGGCAGCGGTTGATGGGCATTTGGAGGATTGGATGGAGGCGTCGTCCTCTGCCTTGGCGCTGTGTATCACGCTGGACCAATTCCCACGTAATATGTTCCGTGGGGTAGCGCGTTCTTGGGCGAATGATCCTTTGGCGTTATCGCATGCACGGCGTGCGGTTGATCTGGGCTATGATCATCGGGTTGATCGTGATCTTGCGCCGTTTTTCTACCTTCCCTACATGCATGCAGAGGACCGGACCGTTCAGGCACAATCAGTTGAATTGTACCGTGCCTTAGGGGATGCGCAAAGTTTGCGCTTTGCTTTAGCGCATCAAGACATCATTGAGCGCTTTGGACGTTTTCCGCATCGCAATGCGGTGATTGGCCGATCCAGTACGGCCGAGGAGATCGAATTTTTGAAGACCTATTCCGGATTTTGAAGCTGATGTAGTGAGCTTGGGGGAGTTCAAACCCCGCGCTGCGCAGTGTAGGCTATGTCCAAGCCAAAGGAGAACCCATGACCGAGATCCCCAGCCTGAGCCATGAGCAGATCACCGCGTTATTTTCCCGCCCTGATGGGGGCTATGCGTTTGCGCGTTGGGGGCGACCCATTGTGCCTATCGTGTTCGGTGTTGAGGCGGATACGTTGCAGGTGGTCAAGGGGGCGGTAGAGGCAGTTGTTGCACTGTCTGGCCATAAAATGGCAGAAACGGACCCGGAGCTTGGCGCGAACTTGATGATCTTTTTCTTCCGGGATTGGCAAGAGCTGTTGGAAGTGCCCAATCTGGACCAGATGATTGAGGGTCTGCAAGATTTGGTTGTGCGTTTGGACGATGCCGGGGCGCATCAGTATCGGGTGTTCCGTTTTGACGAGGCTGGCGCGGTTCGGGCCTGTTTTTCTTTTGTACGCATGTCACCAGAGATGGCGGATATTCCGGCAGAGACGATCGCACTGGGGCAGGCGGTTGGGATGATCTTTGCCTGGGGTGACGGGGCGTGGGCGGATCGTTCTGCGTTGGGGCTGGTGCAAGGTGCGGCGGTATTGCGCCCTGAAGTTGCTGCGCTGATCGCGGCGGGCTATGACCCGGTCATGCCAGTGGCTGCCACGGATGCGAGCCACGCGTTGCGGTTGGCGGCGCGGGCAGCGGTGCTGCGAGAAAATGCAGAGGCGGCCGCGGCGCAAATGACGCGCGATGTGGCAGAGGTCGCCGACCCGCCTTTGCCCGAAATGCCCAAACATGAGGCCGCACCACAAGATCGGGAGCAGTGACAATGGCCCATGAATTTGCGCTGCGTGTGTATTACGAAGACACTGATTTGGCCGGCATTGTCTATTATGCGAATTATCTGAAATTTATCGAACGGGGCCGCAGCGAATGGGTGCGTGCACTGGGCATTGATCAGCTGCGGATGAAGGCCGAAGAGGGCGTGGTATTTGCAGTGCGCCGGGTTGAGGCCGATTATCTTAAACCCGCGAAATTTGATGATGAGCTGGTCGTGCGCACCGCGCTTGTGGCCGAAACGGGGGCACGTATCGTGTTGGATCAAGAGGTGCTTCGAGGTGGTGAAAAGCTGTTTGCCGCACAGATCATTTTGGTCTGCGTGAATGAGTCCGGTGGCGCTCAGCGCCTTTCTGCCGAAATACGCCGCAAACTTGCGCCTAAGGTGCATTGACGCGCGGTGTCGACATAAAATTGACGGAGTTGTTATAGCGTGAGGTCTTTCCCTGCGCTATCTTCACTGGCAATCAGAACCGCAAGATAGCGGCCCCTTATTTGGCGAGCAGTGGACTATGGAAACAGAAGTGCTTGGTGCGGCGCAGCAGATGGATTTCTCGCTGCTGGCTCTTTTTGCCCGTGCCTCAATTACAGTGAAACTCGTGGTGTTAATCCTGATCATGTCCAGTTTTTGGTCATGGGCAATTACCATTCGTAAAGTCATTTCTTATCGCGCGGCGCGTGCGGAGGCGGATCAGTTTGATCGCGCCTTTTGGTCGGGTGAACCGCTGGATGAGCTTTATGACCAAATCGGGCCGACCCCGGATGGTGCCAGCCAAAAGATCTTTGCGGCCGGTATGACGGAGTGGCGTCGCAGCCATCGGCAAGATGGCAATTTGATCGCGGGTGCGCAATCACGGATCGAACGCTCTATGGATGTTGCGATCACCAAAGAGATCGACAAGCTGAACAACGGCCTGTCCTTTCTGGCCACGGTGGGATCAACCACGCCGTTCATCGGCCTGTTCGGCACGGTCTGGGGGATCAAGGTGGCGTTTGAAGAAATCGCGATTTCCCAAAACACCTCTTTGGCGGTTGTCGCTCCTGGGATCTCAGAGGCGCTGGTTGCCACCGCTTTGGGCCTGTTGGCGGCCATTCCTGCGGTCATCTTTTACAATAAGCTTTCCACCGATGCAGATAAGCTTGGCGGTGGGTATGAGGCATTTGCCGACGAATTTTCCACCATTCTTTCGCGCCAGCTGGACGCCTGATACATGGGTGGTGGTGTTATGAAAAAGGGCGGTGGCGGGTCGCGCCGTCGTCGCCGGGGCGGTAAACACGCTGCGATGGCCGAAATTAACGTGACACCTATGGTGGATGTCATGTTGGTGTTGTTGATCATTTTCATGGTTGCGGCACCGATGATGACGGTTGGCGTCCCGTTGGAGCTGCCAAAGACGGCTGCCAAGGCGGTGCCGACAGAACAAGAAGAGCCGCTGACGGTGTCTTTGCAGTTGGATGGCACTGTGTCTTTGATGAATGAAGCGGTTCCAGAGAATGATCTGGTAACGCGTTTGCGCGGCGTGGCGGAAGAACGGTCTTCGGATAAGGTCTTTTTGCGCGCAGATGGCGGCATTGAATATGGCCGTGTTGTGCAGGTCATGGGTGCGCTGAACGCGGGCGGGTTTTCCAACATCACACTTGTCACCGAAACCGGAGGCCCGGGCCTGACCGGCGCCTCGGCAAATTGATCGGCACGGTGCGCGATGATCGCTTGGGCGGACATGGATAGGTCGGAAAAGATCGGGTTTGGGGTGTCTGCGACGCTTCACCTTGGGGTGATCGTTTGGGCGATCGTCGGCACCGAATGGTTTCAGCCAGAACCCAAAGAGACCGTGACGATGTCGCAGGTTTCGGTCATATCGGAATCGGAGTTTTCTGCGATGATGGCGGCGGCCCCCGCACCGTCGCAGGCAGCGCCCGATGCGATGGCGCAGCCGCAGGCGGAAGACACACCGCAGGTTGAACAGCCACCCGCCGAAACGGTTCCCGAACCAGTGCCCGAGCCGATGGCACAGCCCGATGCACAACCCGAAGCCCAGCCTGATATGACCGACCTGACGACCCCGCCCGAACCGGCAGAGGTGGTCGAGGTGCCGCCCGAGATGATGCCTCCGGTTGAGGAACCGCAGCAAACCACGGCGCCTGATTTTTCGCCCCGGCCGGTGCCGAAACCTGCGCGCCGTGTGGCGCCGGAACCGGCGCCTGCGCCCGAACCCGATGCACAGCCCAGCGAGGCGGTGCAGGCGGAAACCCAGCCCGATGATGCGGCTGAACCCGAAATTGTTGAAGACGCAGTTGAACCGACAGCCCCCGAAGAGGCAGGAACGGAAATCGCGACAGAGGCCAATACAGCGGTTGAGCCGCCGCAGACCTCTGCTCCGGCGTCCAGCCCGCGTCCGCGCGCCAAACCAACACCCCCTGCACCCAAACCAGAGCCGCCCAAGCCTGAGCCAAGCAAACCGCAACCTTCCAAGCCTGCAACACCAACTCCGCAGCAAACGCAAAGCGCGACTTCGGATCGGGCGATTGACAGCGCGGTCGATGACGCGCTGGCACAGGCGTTGGGTGGGGCAGGATCTGGCGGGTCTGGTCAGGCTGTATCCGGCCCCCCGATCACCGCGGGTGAAAAAGAGGCGCTGATCGTCGATGTGAAACGCTGTTGGAACGTGGGTGCGTTGTCCTCTGAGGCTTTGCGGACCGTTGTCACTGTGGCAGTCGATATGACGCCTGATGCCAAGCCGATCATCGGTTCGATCCGCATGATTGGCAGCTCTGGCGGATCGGATGCGGCGGCCCGTCAGGCCTATGAGGCCGGACGCCGTGCGATCGTGCGTTGCGGGTCCGATGGGTTCCCACTTCCCAGCGAGAAATATGAGCAATGGAAGACGATCGAAATCGTCTTCAATCCTGACCAAATGAGGATGCGATAATGAGTTTGCGCCTGAATTGGCAAAAGTTCGCACTATCTCTTACGCTTGTGATGCGTGGGGGAGCCGGCATCGTCTACAACACGGGCAGACCCAATTCAGGGAGGTTCACTATGACGCGTTTTTTAATGGCCCTTGTGGCCGCAAGCGGCCTTTGCGCCGCAATGACCGCCCCAGCTTTGGCACAAGATGGCCCGCTGCGGATTGAAATTACCGATGGCGTAATCGAGCCATTACCCTATGCGATGCCCTCGTTGATTGCCGAAACCGGTGATGCAACGCAGGCGGCGGCCGATATCGCGTCGGTGATCCGGTCCGATCTGTCGGGCACCGGCCTGTTCCGCGAAATTCCCGAAAGCGCCCATATCCAACGATTTTCCAGCTTTGGCACATCGGTCAGCTATCAAGATTGGCAAGCCATCAATGCGCAGGCGTTGATTGTGGGGGCTGTGTCGAACTCTGGCGGGAAATTGGTGGTAAAATTCCGCCTGTATGACGTTTTCTCGGGACAAGAGCTGGGCGAAGGTCAGCAGCTGGCAGCCAGCCCGCAAAGCTGGCGTCGTTTGGCACATAAGGTTGCCGATACGATCTATTCCCGGATCACCGGCGAAGGTGGGTATTTCGATAGCCGCGTCGCGCTGGTCTCGGAGTCCGGGCCGAAAGACAATCGTCAAAAACGTCTTGCGATCATGGATTATGATGGCGCAAACGTGAATTACCTGACCGATAGCAGCACCATCGTTTTGGCGCCGCGGTTCTCTGCCGATGGGCAGCGGATTTTGTATACGACGTTTGAAACCGGCTTCCCGCGGATCAAAATGCTAAATGTTGGCACGGTCTCCAGTCAGCTTTTGCCTGAAACACCAGGCACCATGACATTTGCGCCGCGGTTCTCTCCTGATGGGCAATCCATCGTTTATTCGATGGAAGAAGGCGGTAATACCGACCTGTATAAAATGAGCGTGAACGGTGGCAATCCACAGCGCTTGACCAATAGTCCTGCGATCGAGACCGCGCCCAGCTACAGCCCCGATGGGTCGCGGATCGTGTTCGAAAGCGATCGGTCTGGCACGCAGCAGATCTATATCATGAATGCAAACGGTGGCGAGCCAACACGAGTGTCCTTTGGGGAAGGGCGCTATTCCACCCCGGTATGGTCACCGCGCGGCGATATGATCGCCTTTACAAAACAACATGCCGGCCGGTTCCATATCGGTGTGATGCGGACCGATGGGTCCGAAGAACGCTTGCTGACCGCCAGTTTCTTGGATGAAGGGCCGACATGGTCGCCCAATGGGCGGGTGATCATGTTCACCCGCGAATCGCCTGGTGCCCAAGGTGGGGCGCAATTGTGGTCGGTGGACATTTCGGGCCGGAACCTGAAACAGGTGAGCACACCAGGTCAGGCATCGGATCCCGCGTGGTCGCCGCTGCTGCCCTAAGCATGGTGGATTCCCAAGACAAGGCTAACCTGTTATCGTCCCTGCAAACGGGCGGAACTATTAAAGGCGGACTAAAATGAAATTCGCAATCAAGGCGGCAATGGTGCTCAGCGTTTTGGCGTTGGCGGCCTGTAACAACCCAGATAAATTCGGCGGTGCCGGTGGTATGGGGGTCAACGATCCCGGTGGTATGTATGGCGATGGGACGATTGATCAGGCGGGGATCAGCGATCCAAATTCGCCTGCGTATTTCCAGCAGACCATCGGCGATAAGATTTTGTTCTTGGTCGATCAATCCACGATCTCTCCAGATGCCCGCACGATCTTGATGCAGCAGGCAAGCTGGCTTGTCGCCCACCCAGGCTATACCGCGATCATCGAAGGCCATGCTGATGAGCAAGGCACGCGCGAATATAACCTTGCACTGGGTGCGCGCCGCGCCAATTCAGTTGAGCAATTCCTGATCTCGCAAGGGGTCAGTGCGAACCGTTTGCGCACCGTGTCCTATGGCAAAGAGCGGCCGTTGGCGGTTTGCTCGACCGAAAGCTGCTATTCCAAAAACCGTCGTGCGGTCACCGTGATCGCTCAGGGCGCGGGGGCATAAGCATGCGGGGCGTCTTGAAAGGGGCAATTTTTGGCATCACCTGCCTAATGGGTCTGCCTGCCGCTGCGCAGGACGCCCAAACGCTGGCCGATATCCGATCACAGCTGGGGCAATTGTCGGCGCAGGTGCAAAGCCTGCGCTCCGAGCTGCAATCCTCGGGCGCGGCGGGGCTGCAAGCGGCGGGCGGATCCTCCGCCTTGGAGCGGATGGACACGATGGAAGCATCGCTGTCGCGGCTGACTTCGCAGACAGAGGAATTGCAAAATCGGGTGAACCAGGTTGTGGCCGATGGCACCAATCGGGTGGGCGATCTGGAATTCCGCCTGTGTGAGATTGAACCGGGCTGCGACCTGTCCAGCATCGGGCAGACAGCACCGTTGGGCGGGACGCCCGCAGCGGTTGTGACGGCGCCTGCGCCGAATACAACCGCGTCCCCGGGGGCGGATTTGGCGATGAATGAGCAATCCGATTACGACCGTGCAAAGGCCGAATTTGACAATGGCAACTGGCAAGCGGCGGCCGACCAACTGGACAGTTTCGCCAATGCTTATCCGGGTGGGCCACTGTCGGATGATGCGCTGTTCTTGAAGGGGGCGGCGCTTGATAAACTGGGTCAGACCTCTGCTGCGGCGCGGGCTTGGCTGGCGGCATTTTCGACCTATCCTGAAAGTGATCGCGCGCCAGACAGCCTAACGGCCTTAGGGGCCGCACTCGGGAAGCTGGGACAAAAAAATGAGGCCTGCGCGACGCTTGCGCAGGTGACAACCCGATATGGTGATGCCTCTGCCGCGACATCGGCGCGCACTCAGATGACATCGCTTGGCTGCTATTGAATGCAGCTTGGCGGCGACACATACGGGGCACAGGGCCCCGTAGAGGCTGCTGCATTATGCAAAACGGTTGATGCGGCGCTGCCCCCTGCCTGTGATACCGGGCGGGTGGGGGTCGCCGTGTCGGGCGGGTCGGATTCACTTGCGACCTTGTTATTGCTGGCGCAATCTCGGCAGGTGGCCGCTGTAACGGTTGATCACGGTCTGCGACCAGAAGCTGCACAAGAAGCCTCTTTTGTCAGCGCGCTTTGCGCCCGCCACGCCATCCCACATGAGGTTTTACAATGGGACGGCCCCGCGCCGACCGGTAACCTGATGGATCAGGCCCGGCGCGCGAGGCTGCGGCTGATCGCAGGCTGGGCCAAGCAAAACGGGATTGGTCATGTCGCGTTGGGGCATACGCTGGATGATCAGGCCGAGACTTTCCTGATGCGTCTGGCTCGGCGTGCGGGGCCAGAGGGGCTGTCTGGTATGCGACAGCGTTTTGAATTTGACGCCGTGATGTTTCATCGCCCGGTTTTGGCCCATGCCCGCAGTGATCTGCGCGCTTACCTTGCGGCACAGGGGCAGGTTTGGGTGGATGATCCCTCAAATGACAATCGCGCCTATGATCGGGTCAAGGCACGCCACGCGATGCAGGCCTTGGGACCGATGGGATTGGATGCTGCTGCGATTTCGCATGTCATTGGGCACATAAAACAGTCTGAGGCCGCGTTGAATGGCATTTTGGCCCAGTTTGTGACGGACCATGTTGAAACGCCTTTGGGGGATGTGGTCATTGCCCAGTCCGGGTTTTCGCGGCTGGACCATGAATTGCGCCGCCGCATGATGAATGCCGCGCTTTGCTGGGTATCAGGCGCGGAATATGTGCCCCGCGCTGCCAAGGTCGAAGGCCTGCTGTCTGTGCTGACACAGCCGGGGGTGCGCACCGTGCATGGCTGTCATATTGCCAGCAATGACACAGAAATCCGAATCACCCGAGAGTTGCGACCGGTCGCACAGATGCAAACAGCCTACGAACCCGGCGCTGTATGGGATCGTTGGCAGGTGGACGGTCCAGCTTTACCCCACGCCACCATTCGTGCGCTTGGGGCCGATGGTTTGTTACAATGTCCTGAGTGGCGACAGGCGCAAATCCCCCGTGTCAGCTTGCTTGCAAGCCCGTCTGTGTGGTGCGGCGCACAGTTGATTTTCGCCCCTTTGGCGGGCGTTAACACAGGGTGGAATACAACACTTGTGCAAGTGTCTTTGCTTTCTTCGCTATTCAGGCGTTGAACCTTGGGCGGGAATCCCTATTTTCCTTGCGACAGGCTGTTTGCCACTGCAGGCAGCCAAATTGATTTGGAGGTCTTTCCTTGGGTAACGCGCGCAACTTCGCCTTCTGGGCTGTGCTGTTCCTGCTGATCCTGGCGTTGTTCAACCTGTTCGAAAACGGACAGGGTTCATCCAGCTCGAAGCAGGTCGCCTATTCAGATTTTATCACCGCAGTCGATAATGGCGAGGTGCAAAGCGTTCAGATTGATGGCGAGGACGTTCGCTATCAGGCCGCCGACAACACGACCTATTCCACGGTCAAGCCGCTGAGCGATCCGATTGCGGAAACGCTGATTGCCAAGGGCGTTCAGGTGAATGTCGTGAAACAGGCGCAATCTGGCTTTATGTCATTGCTGGGTGTCTGGTTGCCATTCCTTGTGCTTATTGGGATCTGGATCTTCTTTATGAACCGGATGCAAGGCGGCGGGAAAGGCGGCGCGATGGGCTTCGGCAAATCCAAAGCCAAGCTGCTGACCGAAAAACAAGGTCGCGTGACCTTTGACGATGTGGCCGGTATCGACGAAGCCAAGGAAGAGCTGGAAGAGATCGTTGAATTCCTGCGTAACCCGCAGAAATTCTCACGTCTTGGCGGCAAGATCCCCAAAGGTGGCTTGTTGGTCGGCCCACCCGGCACCGGTAAAACGCTTCTGGCCCGCGCAATCGCAGGGGAGGCCGGCGTGCCCTTCTTCACGATTTCCGGGTCGGATTTCGTAGAGATGTTCGTCGGCGTTGGTGCAAGCCGTGTGCGCGACATGTTCGAACAGGCAAAGAAGAATGCGCCATGTATCTTGTTCATCGATGAAATTGACGCCGTGGGCCGGGCCCGTGGCGTTGGCATCGGCGGCGGCAATGATGAGCGTGAGCAGACGCTGAACCAGCTGTTGGTTGAGATGGACGGTTTTGAGGCCAATGAGGGCATCATCATTATCGCCGCAACCAACCGCAAAGATGTGCTGGATCCTGCCTTGCTGCGTCCGGGTCGGTTTGACCGCACGATCCACGTTCCAAATCCTGATATCAAGGGCCGCGAAAAGATTCTGTCTGTACACGCAAGCAAAGTGCCGACAGCGCCTGATGTGGATCTGCGCACCATTGCGCGCGGCACGCCGGGGTTCTCGGGCGCGGATCTGATGAACCTTGTGAACGAAGCAGCCTTGATGGCGGCGCGTGTTGGTCGTCGCCATGTCACGATGGAAGATTTTGAAAGCGCCAAAGATAAGGTCATGCTGGGTGTGGAGCGCCGCTCAATGGTGCTGACCCCAGAGCAGAAGGAAATGACGGCCTATCACGAAGCCGGTCACGCGCTGGTTGGTCTTTTGCTGCCCAAATGTGATCCGGTCTATAAGGCCACGATCATTCCGCGCGGTCAGGCCCTGGGTATGGTTGTCAGCTTGCCGGAGATGGATAAGCTGAATTACCACAAGGATGAGGCGAAGCAAAAAATCGCCATGACTATGGCGGGGAAAGCGGCTGAAATTCACAAATGGGGACCCGAGCATGTCTCGAACGGCCCTGCGGGTGATATTCAGCAAGCCTCGGCCATTGCCCGTGCAATGGTGATGCGTTGGGGCATGTCAGAGAAGGTCGGTAATATCGACTATGCCGAAGCGCATGAAGGCTATCAGGGCAATACCGGTGGTTTCTCGGTCTCGGCCAACACCAAAGAGCTGATTGAGAGCGAAGTGCGTGATCTGATCGACGAGGGCTATCGCCATGCCGTCCGTCTGATTGCCGAGCATGAAGCCGAATGGGAACGTTTGGCGCAGGGCCTTTTGGAATATGAGACGCTGACCGGTGATGAGATCAAAAAGGTCATGGCAGGCGAGCCGCTGACCGGCAATGATGATGACGGACCAACGGGCAATCTGCCCTCTGTCACATCCATGCCGAAAACAACACCGGCGCCGAAATCAGATAGCCCGAAATCTGATGGTGAGGCGCCAGAGCCCACGTCATAAGCGATTTTGACGCAAGTAATTTACGGGCGGCCTGTCATGGGCCGCCCGTTTGCGTTGGACCACAGGGATCGGGGGCGAACATGGCTTGACGTTGCCCGATTGTGAAGGGACGATGTAGGCGCATATCGCGCTGCCAAATCTTAGGGTTCTTTACATGTCTGCTGCCTTGAAACCGACTGAATTTTCCGGCGAAATCGTATGGCTTGGTGCCGTGCCGCAAGGCGGATTTGCAGCGGCACCAATGACCGAGATGGAGCTGGATTTTGAAGGTCCGATCTTGGAAGCGCATCGCGGCCATACGCGCCCCTCATGCTCGCGCGTTCTTGCGCAGCATCCGCGCGGAACCGAGATCAGTAACACGCGCCAGGTGACGATTTTATCAGCCGAAGAAATGGCCGAGACCGCATTCGCGATGGGCCTGCCAGAGCTGAAACCCGAATGGGTCGGGGCGTCGATCATCTTACGCGGCATTCCGGATTTCAGCCATATTCCGCCGTCGTCGCGGCTGCAGGCCCCTGATGGCACCACGTTGATCGTCGATATGGAAAACCGTCCCTGTGTGCTGCCGGGCAAGCAAATTGAGATGGAACACCCCGGCAAAGGTGCGCGCTATAAGCCAGCTGCGGGGGGGCGGCGCGGTGTGACGGGCTGGGTGGAACGGCCCGGGCGGTTGAAGCTGGGCGATGTGCTGCGCTTGCACGTCCCGGATCAGCGGCGGTGGAATAAAGCGGATGAGGCGCTAACTTAAGCCCAACGCGAAAGCGTGATTCTTACAGATAAGACAGTTTCGTGACAATTCTGTAAGAAACGCTATAACGGCCCCCTAGATATCGGGAGGTCGGCCATGAGCCATCCAAAAGACTGTTTGATTGTATCGTTGATCTTGTCGCTGGCGGCGCTGTCGTCATCGTTGATTGCGGCGCATGACTTGCATGAACTTTTTGCAGAGGGGCAGGGGGTTGAACTTGTGACCGTCGTTCTGTTCGGCTTTGCGTTGGTCGTTTGGGCACGTACCAGCCCGGATCGGGTGCAAGGCTGGCATATCGCCACTATTCTTGCGCTGATGGCGATGCGGGAGATGGATTTTGACAAGCGCTTCACCTCAAACGGTGTTTTGCAACTGCGCCTGTATACCGCTGATGGCCCACTGATCGAAAAGATCATCGGCCTGATTGTGATTGCGGTTATTTTGGCGGCGGTTTGGCGGTTAATCCGCCGTGATGTGGCGCCGTGGTTATTCGGGCTGCGGGCAGGCCGGTTACAGGCATGGTTGATGGTTGCGGCCTTTGGGCTGTTGGTCTTTGCCAAGGCGATTGACGGGATCGGCCGAAAGCTTGCACCGTTTGGGGTAGAGTTTTCACCACTGTTTGAAAGCCGTGCTGCACGTATTGAAGAGCTCTGCGAAATGCTTTTTGCGATCTTGATCGTTCAAATTATTGCGCTGGCATATCAGGGCCGGCGGCGGTGGCAAGCGAACCATAACGACACCCTGGCCATGGTCCCTGCATTCCACCCGATGGTGGGCCAGCGCAATTGATCTGACTGAAAAGCGGCGCTGCATGTCCGGTTTGCAGTGCCGCAGGTCGCCGTTGGACTTGTCCTTCGGGGGCGGGCCTGCGATATGAAGCGCATTCGCGACTTGTGGAGCAGACCATGACAGATCCGAACGATATTCACAGTATGACCGACCTGCGGTCACAGATTGACAGGTTGGATCGCCAGATCGTTGACCTGCTTGCGTTTCGGATGCGTCACATTGACCGCGCAGCGCAGTTGAAACCTGCCGAAGGGCTGCCGGCCCGGATCAACGCACGGGTGGAAGATGTAGTTGCCAAGGTTCTTGCCCATGCCCAGAAGGCCGGGGCCGATATTGCGCTGACGGAGCGGATGTATCGGGATATGATAGAGACCTCGATCCTGCGCGAAGAAGTTGTTCTTGGAAAAGGAGATCCGCTATGAGCGCTCAGATCATTGACGGCAAAGCATTTGCAGCAACAGTCCGTGAAAAGGTGGCCAGCCATGTCAGCCGCCTGAAAGAGGTGCATGGCATCACACCGGGGTTGGCGGTTGTGTTGGTCGGGGATGATCCTGCATCCGAGGTCTATGTCCGCAACAAAGGCAAGCAGACGCTGGAATGTGGGATGAATTCCTATGAGCATAAGCTGCCCGATGACACGTCGGAGGCTGATCTTCTGGCGCTGGTGCAACAGCTGAATGCCGATCCGACGGTGCATGGTATCTTGGTGCAATTGCCGCTCCCAGATCATCTGGATAGTGATTTGGTGATCAACGCCATTGATCCGGCCAAGGATGTAGACGGGTTTCATATCTCAAACGTAGGATTGCTGAGCACGGGGCAAAAGGCGATGGTGCCTTGCACACCGCTTGGTTGCCTGATGATGCTGCGCCAACAGCATGGATCATTGTCGGGGCTGACAGCGGTGGTTGTGGGCCGGTCGAACATCGTGGGCAAGCCGATGGCGCAATTGCTGCTGCGCGATAGCTGCACGGTGACAATTGCACATTCGCGTACGAAGAATATCGAAGAGCTGTGCCGCACCGCAGATATCGTTGTTGCCGCAGTGGGCCGGCCAGAGATGGTAACGGGGGATTGGATCAAGCCCGGTGCCACGGTGATTGATGTCGGTATCAACCGGATCGCGGCACCAGAGCGCGGGCCGGAGAAAATGAAATTGGTCGGCGATGTTGAATTTGCATCGGCTTGTAGGGTTGCGGGCGCAATCACCCCGGTGCCGGGCGGCGTTGGGCCAATGACAATCGCGTGTTTGTTGGCCAATACTGTGACGGCCTGCGCACGGGCAAATGGCTTGCCGGAACCCGAAGGCCTGACCGCGTAATTCACGGCTAGTGCATTGATTTTGAAAAATTTACACCGCCATGCATTTGCTTGGCGGTGTGTTTTTATTGATTGGTCAAATAACTAAGAAGATCAGTGACTTGAACTAAGGGATAATTGCCTTCTGTGTGTAATTTCATTAACTAATCGATCTGACAGCTGTTGATGAAAGGCGGATGGTGGAATTTTGGACGTTCTATAGACGGGCTTTGTTCAACCCCATGGTCGCATTGATGTGGCCACTGATGTCACTGCTGGGCGTTATCGGCGGCCCATTCGGCACAAGCGATCTGCTAACCATTGGTCAACGTCTGATCTACTGGCCCATCATCATCTTGGTCGCATTTTTGGTTGGGTCTTTGTTGCGGGCGGTGCTGCGCGATGTGCTTGGGATCAAGCGCTATATTATCGAAGCGCCGCTTTTGTCGATTTTGGCGGCGTTGATCCTAGCCCCGCCCTATGATTTGTTCTTTCACTGGTTGGCCGAAAATGATGAGGGGCTGCAGCCGGATTTGTTTGAAATCACGCTGTATATCTTCTTGGTTGCGATGATCAATTCGACATTGCGCCATGGTTTGTCCTTGGATCGTCCGACAAGCAGCGCAGCGGAGGCTACACCTGTTGCGGCACAGCGCGCGGCGGCTACCCCTGTGCAGGCCGCGTCTGAGCCAAGACAAGAAACGCGCAATGACTCAGAGGATGTGCCCCCCGTCACGCCAGCAGAACCCAGATTGGTCGAACGGCTGGATCCTGACATGCGCGGCACGATTTTGCGGATGCAGGTGCGCGATCATTATGTCGACGTTGTGACCCAAAGCGGCACCTCCAGCGTCCTTATGCGGTTTGCCGATGCGCTGGTCGAGGTGGAAGGCCTGCCGGGGCTGCGGGTGCATCGCTCCCATTGGGTGGCCGAAGAGGCCGTTGTCGAGGGGCAAAACATGGGTGCCAAGGGCGTGATCGTCACCACGGATGGCGCGCAGGTGCCTGTCTCACGCACCTATCTACGCGACGCCATGGAACGCGGCCTTATTGGAGAGCGCTTGCCCGGCGGAAGCTTTCAAACCCCCGCACGTTGAGGGTTTGTCAGGTCAGTGGATGATCGTCTCATCCTTGACGAACATATTGGCCCATGCGCGGTCGATCAGATCGGGCGACATTTGATAGGGAATCCCCTCAAAATCGCAGATTGCCATCATCTGATCGATCAAAAAGATCGGTTGATAATTGGCATAGACGTTGTCGATGGTCGGGTATTTCACCTTTAACAGATGGATCAACGCTTTCTCGTTCAGCGGCATCCCTTTTTTCTTTGCCACCAGCTGAAAGATTTTCAAAAAGTCCTTCTGATCAGGCCCGTCAATTTTGATCTTGAAGAAGATCCGGCGCAGGGCCGCTTTGTCGAAGATCTCATTCGGGTGGAAGTTGGTTGAAAAGATCACCAATGTATCAAAAGGAACTTCGAATTTCTCGCCCGATTGCAGCGCCAGAATATCGCGGCTTTCTTCCAAGGGAACAATCCAGCGGTTGACCAGCTTTTGCGGCGGATCGGCCTGACGGCCAAGGTCATCCACGATGAATACCCCGCCCGAGGATTTTAACTGCAGCGGTGCAGTATAGGTGCGCGCTGTGGCGTTGTATTTCAGGTCCAGCATATCCAGTGACAGCTCACCCCCGGTGATCACTGTGGGGCGGTCGCACAGAACATAGCGCGTGTCAAAACGGGTGCCGGTTTTGCGCAGGGCGGTGGGGTCTTCGGCCTCTGGCGTGGCGGCGGTATGCACGATCGGATCATAGACGGTGATAACCTGACCCGCATATTCGATTGCGCGCGGAATATAGATCCGGTCGCCAAGCGCATCGCGGATCCCGTTCGAGATTGAGGATTTCCCGTTTCCAGGCGGGCCATACATCAAGATAGAACGGCCGGATGAAACGGCCGGCCCCAGCTGATCAATCAAAGTTGGGGGCAAAATCAAATGGCCCATCGCCCCCGTCAGCTGCGTACGCGTCAGTTGCAGGTTGCGCACAGATTGCTTCTTGACCTGCTGTTGATACATGTCCAGTGGCACTGGCATCGCGCCATAATATTCCGATTGCGCCAGCGCATCCAGCGCGCGCGCCTTACCGGCATCTGCCAGCTGATAGCCCATTTCGCCGCCCGAATTGGCATGTAACGTCCCTGTTGCCTCTACCAGTTTTTGGCTTCGGCACAGGTCCACCAGCTCTTGCGTCAGGGTCTTTGGCAGACAGACCAAGGCCGATAAGGCGCTAATGGTGTCTTGGTTCGTGCGGAACATCGTTTTCAACAAAATGTCGCGCATCATGACCACAGAAATTCCGGTGTCCTGGAGGGTCTTGGGCGCGGCAGGGGCAATCACGGGATTGGCCATCATATTCATCTGAGCGGTTCCTTCGGGCCTCTTCATGTCCTTGCCGCGGCGTGGCCATATGCTGGGCGCAATTGTCGCTGATCAAGGTTTCAACTGGCACGATGCAGGCGTATTGTGGCCAAAAATTGGAAAAACAGCGGAGAGGCTGGGATGACAGGCAAGAATTTAGCGCGAAACCCTGTCGCGCTTGCCTTGGGGATGTTTCTGTTTGGCGGGCTTTTGGCGGTTTTGCCATTCCTCAAGGGCGGCTTGTATTTGGGCAAGCATGAAGGGGACACGCTGCACCTGATGGATGTCGTGCTGCGCATGGCACAGGCAGGGCAGATGCCGCATTTCGATTTCACCACGCCGATTGGCATTGGCGCGACATGGCCGATTGCCGTCTTCGTCGAGCATGGGCTGAGCTTTGGACTGGCTGTTTTTGCCGCGCAGGCCACCCTATTTGCCGTGCTATTTTTGCCGATCCTTTGGGTGGCGCGGACGCGGTTCCCAGGCGGCCTTGGGTGGGCGCTGGCATTTTATATCATTGTCCTATGTCTGGCTATCGTGTTTGGAAATGCCGAATCTGCGGTGTCTATTTCCATGCATTACAATCGCTGGGCCTGGGCTTTGGTTTATATTGCCGTTCCGTTGGCAATGATGCCATCGGCCGGGCGCCACAGTGCCGTGTTGGATGGTGTGGTGATCGGCGTGATGCTGGCGGGAATGGCGCTGATCAAAGTGACCTATTTCGTCGCGTTTCTTCCCGCGATTATCGTGGCGCTTGTGGCGCGGCGTGCATTTGCCACGCTGGGGATTGCACTGGCGGCCGGAGTATTAGTGGCAGCCATTTTGACCGCGCTGTTGGGGGTGGAATTCTGGCTGGCCTATATCCATGATCTACTGACGGTTGCAGGGTCGAAAACCCGCGCGGCACCCGGCGAAAGCCTTGTGGGTGTTTTGACGGCTCCGGCTTATCTGGGTGTGACCTTTTGTGTCCTGGCCGGGGTTGTATTGCTGCGCCAGGGCGAACGGATGACCGAAGGCATGGTGTTGCTGTTCTTGATGCCGGGCTTTGTCTATGTGACCTATCAAAACTATGGGAATGATCCGCAATGGCTGGTGTTGTTGGGCCTGCTGTTGCTGGTGCTGCGTCCTGCCGAAGGAACGCGCAACGGCTTTGGCTGGGATATGCGTCAGGCGGTGACGATCACAGCCGTAGCAGCGCTGGTCTTTGCCACGCCTTCGGTCATCAATATGGCCTGGAGCCCGTTTCGGCATTTCGCGGCGGTTGAGGCAAGTATGGCGCCATTTTTGACGCGCTATCGCGGCGGGGATCAAGATGTTTTCGTGGTGCCAAAGCGGGTTTATGAGGTGGTGCACGGCATCACAATCGACAGCAGTCGTGACGGTTACGATGATTTCTCAGCGCAGTTGGAACCGGTCGTAGCTGACGGGCTGACGGGGCAGGCGCTTGCCAGTGCAACCCAGGCCGCGCAAGACCGTTTGACCCCGGCGTTGTTGAATGGTGCGCCGCTGCCGAAATGTGAATTGGTGACCGGCTATAATGCATGGTTCGAATCCGCCGCGCAGCAATTGCAAGATCAAGGGTTTGGCACCGCGCGGATCTTTGTCGCCGATTTGTTCTCGGCGCTTTGGCTCTATGGGGATTTTCCACCGCTGAATGGCGCCGCACCTTGGTATTATTCCGGGCTGCCCGGGTTGGCACATGCAGAGTATGTTTTGGTGCCGATTTGTCCAACGGGCGAGGGGCGGCGCAAGCTGATCTTGCAAACATTGGAAGATCACAATGTTGCGCTGACAGAGGTGGCGCGCACATCGCTTTGGGTGCTGCTTCGCCCAGATCTGTCGCAGATGACGGCGAGGGCCACAGATCCATAGCGCACTAAAAAAGGGGCCGGATGGCCCCTTTTTACGATGCTTTGGGTCGCGATTACCAACCGTGTTGCAGATAGGCCTGATAGGTCAGATAGGCTTGATACAAGATCAATGTCATCGCAAATCCCAAACCCATTGGATAGGTTTTCTTACCCTTTTCGAAGGTCTTCCAATGGCCGAATTTACGCTGGACAGAGGGCAGCGCACGGCAGATTTTGATTTGCACCACCGTGGCAATCATCGCTGCTACCAGCAGGAAAATCAAAAAGCTGGCGTTGCTGGGCGAATAAAACAGCGCTGTGGCCGAGAAGAATTTCAGATCCCCCGCGCCGTAATCGCGGATCATCATATACAAAAGCATCACGACGAATACGACCACAAGGTTCACCCAGCGCCACAGATAGACATCAATTGGCAGCAGAAACGGCCCGGCGACAGCAAAGATTGCGATCAGTGTCAAAACCGCTTTGTTATAGATTTTCATATCGCGCAAATCGGTGAAAATCACCCAGATGCAGACCGGCAATGTTAGGATAAAAAAGATGAAAGTTGAGGTGGTGAAGGACAATCCCAGCATACCGTTACCCGTTTACTTTATTCGCATCGAGCGCGGCGAGGGCCCGCGCAGCCTCTTCAAAATGCTGCGGATGGGTGTCGACCGCATCTTGCAGCAGGGATTTTCCGATGGTCACATCGCCTTGTTTGATCGCAGATAGCGCGGCCGTATACAAAAGCTGTGCGCGCTCGGTTTGGGTCATGTCGATGACCGGCATATCATATTTTCGCTGTGCGGCACGCGCCAGAACCAGGTTGTTCTTCGTGGTGAATTTGGTGCTGTCATAGGTCAGGGCTTCTGCGAAAAGCTTTTCTGCTCCCTTGGCATCGCCCCGGGTCAGCTTGGAGAAACCCCAATTGTTCAAGACGCCACCGGGTTGGGTCGTCAAACCAATAGAGGTTTCGTAGAAACTATCAGCTTTTTTCCATTCCTTCCGGCTGTCAGCCACCATGGCCTCCAGCTTATATCGGTTGAAGCTTTCATAAGTTGGCGGGATCATAGAGAGCGTGTCTTTCGCCGCATCCCAATCATTCGCGCGGATCTGCGCATCGGCCAATGCCACACGGTCCGCGTCTTCTGCGGTGGGCATTTTCGTCACCGCGCGCCATGCGGTTACCGCTTCGGTGGCACGGCCTGCACGGACCAGCGATTTCGCCAAACCGCGCTTTAGGTCGATACGGTCAGGATTGTCGGCGGAGGAGCGTTGGAAATACGTCACGGCTTCGCGCGGGTCACCCACCGTCAGCATAATGTCGGACAGGTTGGTTTCGTCAATCGCGTTGACGCTTTTCATCGCGCGGGCCACTTCGGCATCGTCGTTGCCCATACAGCCAGACAGCGCGGCGGCACCACCCAGAAGGGCAGCACAGAAAATCGGGTGGCGCATTTGTGCGTCCTTTTGTTCGTGCCTCAGTGCTGGGTCAGCAACAGAAATTCGCCTTTGCCACGCCGAACCAGCTTGTATTCTTGCTTCTGCGGCTGATCATACGCGCGGTCTTGGGTTTTGGCGAGCGCGCTACGCAGGTTTTCCCGGATCGCGTCTGATTGGCCACTGTCCAATGCGTAAGCGGTTCGGAATACGCGTGCGGCCTCGGCTGTCTTGCCACGTTCCATCAAAACCACGCCCAGATTGTTCCACGCAGGCACGAAAGTCTGATCTGCTTCGGTGGCGCGGCGCAGAATTTGTTCAGCCTGTCCTAACCGTCCCAATTTCAAATTGGCCGACCCAATCGCTGACAGCGTGTCGACCGTGGCGCCTTGATCCACCATCGCGCGGTAATAGGCGCGCAAGGCCAGTTCATACTCCCCCGCGGCCATCAAGCGATGGCCGACCAAAAGCCCGTCGACGCTTTCGCCTTCGGCGGCACCGGGGGCATAGGGGCTGTCATTGGCTGCGGAAAAGCCGCCCGAAGAGCAGGCGGACAGACCAAGTGCCAAAACCGTCACCAGACAAACGCGTGTCAGGGGAGAGATCATATAAATTTTGCCCTGTGCTACATGCCGATGGATTTGAAGTTTTCCATCATACCATGCACAGAGGGTCCTACAAGGATGATCAAAAGCGGCGGCAGCGTGAACATCATTGTGCCCAGTGTCATCTTGGTTGGGATTTTATTTGCCGCTTCTTCGGCGCGCATGATCCGTTTGTCACGCATATCGGCGGAATACAGGCGCAGCGCATCCGCGATTGATGTGCCGAATTGCTGCGATTGGATCATGACGGTCACGAAACTTTGCACATCTGCCACCCCGGTGCGTTCACCGAAGTTGCGCAGAACCGTGGCGCGATCTTTACCGGCCTTGACCTCAAATGCGACCATAGAAAATTCTTCGGACATGGCCGGGTAAGACGCTTCCAGCTCGCGTGCGACGCGGATGATGCCCTGATCAAGGGATTGCCCCGCCTCCACACAGACCAACAGCATATCCAACGCATCCGGGAACCCGTCTTGAATTTCATTGGTCCGGGCTTCGATCCGCTTGGCGACATAGCGTTTGGGCGCGTAATAGCCAGCAAGACCGGGCAGCAGAATTGCCGCAATCATCAAGGTGCTGTCCAGCGGCACCTCATGGGAGGAGTTGTAGATCAGCGTATAGACCACGCCGACAAACAGCAGGCCAATCCCGCATGCGGCCTGAATCGCGTGGAATGTGCGCACGGCCGTGGGGCTGCGATAGCCCGCGCGGCCCAGCCATTGCTTGGATTCAGACATCTCTTCCTGGGTCTTTGGCTCAAGAAAATTGGCATATTTTTCAAGCTTATCCGACCCGCTTCCGTGGCGAAGCTCTTGCTTTTTCGCAGGGGGTTTCGTGGCGCCTGCGTTGGTGCGTCCCGGGCGGCTTGCATGTAGCTTATCAAGCGGATCGGCCCGTTTTTTTAACAAGACCGGCAAGGTGGCCAACACCAGAACAAGGCCCATGCCCGCCAGCGCAAGCAACGGCCCCATTGGTCCAAGTGTCTCTACAAGCATCTGATAAATGGAATTGTTTTGCATCATCAGCTTCCTTTAGACGCGAATATTGGTCATGATCTTCATAAAGATCACGTTGCAGGCCAGCAGGGCAAAGACGATGATAGCGGCGGGAATAAAGGCCGGGGTCTCTTTGACACCATCATAGTAATGCGGCGATACAAGCTGGATGATCAGCAAGATAACCAATGGAAAGCCGGACAGAAACATGCCCGACCATTTGGGTTCGGCGGTAATCGCGCGGACACGGCGGAACAAACGGAAACGCGCCCGCATCACCTTGCACAGCCCGTCCAGAATCTCGGCCAGGTTACCGCCAGAGGTTTGCTGAATGGACACGGCAACGGCCAAAAAGCGCAAATCTTGCATATCCATCCGCTCGGCCAGGTCGCGCAAACTGTCCGCGACGTTGCGGCCATAGGCGGCCTCATCCGCGATGATTCCAAATTCCGATCCCATCGGATCGGGAATTTCCTTGGCAACGGATTGAATGGCGGAGGAAAACGGATGCCCCACGCGCAGCGAGCGCACCATCAGCTCTACAGCGTCAGGTAGCTGCTCTTCAGCCAGATCCATACGTTTCTTGGCCTTGCCATTCACCCAGAAATACACCGCGCCCACGCCCATTCCGATGGCCATCACGATACGCAAAATGCCGCCGGCCTGCGTGCCGATCGTCAGCCCGATATAGGCAACAAAGGACAACAGGCCCATCACGCCGATCAGCGCCAACGGGGAGAAGGCGATATTGGCCTTTTGCGCCTTGCTAGACAGGATGGAGTATAATGGGATGCCGGTGGCCCCCATATGCTGCGTAGCCTCTTTGCGCAGCTGTTCCAGAACCTCGTCACGGCGACCGCCTTTGTCCAGCAAGTCAATGCGGCGGTTGACCTTGCGGTTCAACGAGATCGACTTGCCAAAAACCAACAGATAGATGCCTTCCACCAGCAGCAAAACCGCTACAAAAATTAAGCCGTAGATAATCGGGGTAGGGGAGATGATCATATCGGTATCCCTTAATCCTGAACCGGTTCGTAAATCGAAGCAGGCAGGTCATATCCCCACTGCTTGAAACGATCCGAGTAATGCGACCGCACACCCGTGGCGGTGAAGCGACCAATAATTTTATTGTCCGGGGTCAGGCCCAGCCGCTCATATCGGAAGATTTCCTGCATCGAGATGACATCGCCTTCCATACCAGTGATTTCCGTGATTGAGGTCATCCGTCGTGAGCCGTCCTGCAGACGCGACGCCTGTACGATCAGGTTCACAGCAGAAGAAATCTGTGAGCGAACCGCCTTGAGCGGCATGTCAATCCCGGCCATCGCAATCATGTTTTCTAACCGAGAGATGCCATCGCGTGCATTGTTCGCGTGGATTGTGGTCATCGACCCGTCATGGCCAGTGTTCATCGCCTGCAACATGTCGATGACCTCTTCGCCGCGGGTTTCGCCTACGATAATTCGGTCCGGTCGCATCCGCAGGGCGTTTTTCAGACAGTCACGGGGGGAAACGGCGCCCTTGCCCTCAACGTTGGGCGGGCGGCTTTCCATCCGGCCCACATGGATCTGCTGCAGCTGAAGTTCCGCAGTGTCTTCGATGGTCAAAATCCGCTCTGAATTGTCGATAAAAGACGATAGCGCGTTCAAGGTTGTGGTTTTACCTGAACCGGTCCCGCCCGACACAATCACATTCAGCCGCGTTGATACGGCAGCCTGCAGATAAGCGGCCATTTCTTCGGTGAAGGCACCGAAATTGACCAGATCATCAATGCCAAGCTTGTCTTTCTTAAATTTACGGATCGACACAAGCGAGCCGTCCACCGCAATTGGCGGAACCATCGCGTTGAAACGCGATCCATCTTGCAAGCGCGCATCGACATATGGGTTAGATTCGTCCACCCGCCGCCCCACAGCCGAGACGATCTTATCGATGATGCGCATCAGATGCGGTTCATCTTTGAAGGTCACATCCGACAGCTGCAATTTGCCCGAACGTTCGACAAAGATCTGCTTTGGTCCGTTGACCAAAATATCTGAGATCGTCTCGTCTTTCAGCAATGGCTCCAGCGGGCCAAGGCCCATGACCTCATCATAAAGTTCGGTATTCAGCGCCTGACGTTCGACCCCAGTGATCGACAAGGACAGCTCTTGCACCGCCTCTGCCGAGATGGCCGCAATTTCACGGCGCAGGTCAGTTTCGCTTGCGCTTTCCAACGCAGCAAGGTTCAGATCCTCCAAGAGCCGCTTGTGAAGCTCGGTCTTGACCTCGGCAATTTTTTCTTTGCGTTTACGTTCTTTGTCAGACGGGGCAGGGGTTGCCGATGTCGATGCAACATCTTGCTTACGTTGAATTTTTTTGACCGGAGGTGGCGTCATTTCTGGCGCATGTGCCGCCACCACGGGTGCCGCAGACGCGGCCTTCGCGGTTGCGATCGGGGCAACCTTTGGGGCATTGGCAGGCTTTTTGTAACGCGAGAACATGATAGCCTCTTAGGGTCAAACGAAAGGATCAGCGTGCCGCAGCGTCAGCCGCGACATGAACATCAAAGATGGATTGTGCAAGCTTTTGAAGCTCTTTGCGCAGCGGGCATTTCGCGGCGGATTCCGACAGTGGCAGCCCGTGGTCATTGGCCTGTGTGACCTGACGCCCGCCATCGGGCAGCAGCAGATCGATTGATATATCCAGGCTTTCAGCCAGCCGTTTGATCCGTGACTTTCCATTCAGATCGGTAAATTTCGGTGCACGGTTCAGACCAAAGCGCAGCTTTTCGACCGGCAAATCCTCTGCCTGAAGGGCGCGGATCATACGCAGCGCGTTTTGTGCGGTGCGCATGTCCAGCTCTAGCAGGGTGAAATAGACATCCGATTTCGACAGGACGGTTTCGGTCCATTGCACAACGGTGGACGGCATGTCGATAATCACAAAGTCGAAATTGGACCGCGCAACGGTCAGCAATCGTTCAATATCTTCCGGACCAATGATGTCCAACGGCAGCATATCTGGTGGCGCGGTCAGAATATGCAGCTTGTCATTGAATGTCAGAAGGGCCGCGCGGAAGCTTTCGGCGTCCATGTTGGCGGTATCGGTCAGAGTTTCAAATACGACTTCGCGGCGGGGTAGGTCCAGATAGGTCGCGACGGACCCATATTGGAAATCTAGATCAATCAGGCAGACACGCGGCGCAGGTTGCGGGTTCTTTTTCTGGCCGCCCATATTGGCCAGCTCCCATGCCAGATTGGTCGCGAATGTCGTGGCCCCCACGCCGCCGGACATGCCATGCACCGCCAGGATCGACCCGTTGGCCGATGTCGCAGAGCCAAAGCTGGGCGGGGCGATATGCGCCGAGATCTGTGCCGGGGCGTCGGATTGTCCAAGGCGGTCAATCGCCTCATGCAAAGCGCCCTCGGGCAGGGGATAGGGGACAAAATCATCCGCACCGATCCGCAGCAGTTGGTGCAAGGCGATTGGCGATACTTCTTCCGCGATCAAGATAACGCGCAGGCCCTTCTTTTTGGCGGCTGCGATGATTTTGGTGATCACATCAAGGTTGGTTTCATCATCTTGGTCTAGAGCGAGCGCGATAAATTCCAGCGCCTCACTATCGGGTTGGTCCAAAAAGGCAATTGCCTCATCAAAGCCAAGGTCACCCCAGCTTTCACCCAGTTCGGATTCCATGTCCTCGATCAGAAGATCAAAGTTAGAGACGTCACGCGACACCGTGCAGGCCACGATGGGCGCGGGTTCGGGTGTCATGATCGCAGCTGCACTCATTTGCCTCATTCCTTTCCTTCGGGGCGACCACGGGCGACAGAGCGAAATCATCTGTCGGGGGTTCCCATAGGCCCAGTGCCGACTCGTTCGTCGGATTTACTTGTTAGAAGTTAAAATCGTCTCGAATCTTGGCGAGATTGGGGCCAGACAAAATCAATTGTGGGATATCGGGCGACGATCGCAGCAAAAAGCGCGGCTTGTTTCCAAGCCGCGCTGTTGAATTAACGATAGTATGGTGAAAACCGGTTAGGGCGCAGATACCGCCGCAACAGTGGGCGCTGATGAAGCGCTTGTTACGTAATCGCGAAATACGACCATTGCGTATTTGCCGTTCATAACGGTGGGGTGATTTTTCACAAAGCCAGATACTTCGGTCACGGTGCGCCGGTTTTCCGCATTCGGCGCATTTACCGGCACCAAGGGTTGTGTTTCCCCGAAACTGACCACTGCTTCCAGGCGGGCGCGTGAAATGCCACGGCTACTTAGGTAGCCTACGACAGCGCGCGCACGTTTTAAGCCAAGCGCCTTGTTATACCCGCTGGATCCGACCAGATCGGTATGGCCGAAGACGCGGAAACGCACCTCTGGAAATTGTTTGATCCAATCCGCCTGCCGATCCAGAGCCGTGCGGGCCTGTGGAGTTAACGCGGCAGAGTTGAAGGCAAAGTTGACCGTATTGGGCACGTCCGCGGCAAATTTCTTGGTCAGGCTGATCGCATAGTCGCGCGCACCCGATTGGACCATGGTGTTTTGCATCGTGGCGTTGCCAAACCCGGTGCCAGACAGTTCAGACCCGGCTTCGGAATTGAATTCCATTCGGTCTTGATAGGTGCAAGCAGACAAAGCGATCAGACCGAGCGTGATCAAAGCCCCGCGCATGTTTTTCATATAAACCTGCATCGGTTACTCCATCACATAGCCATAGGAGCCGGAGAAGTCTTGCTTGGCAACTTCTGCAGCCGCGCCGGTTTTGGCGCCGGTTGTTCTTCCGAAAAGGAACAGGTCTGATTCTGAGGGCAGGCGCACACGATCGGTCGGCAGTGCCAAGGCCTCACCACGGGTCGGTGTGACCAGATGTGGTGTGACGATGATCACCAGCTCTGACTGGTTGCGTTCATATTCGGCCGAACGGAACAGGGCGCCCAGGATCGGGATGTCGCCCAACCACGGAACCTGACCGTTCAGATCGGTGAAATCGTCTTGCAGCAGCCCAGCAATCGCGAAGCTTTCACCGTCGCGCATCTCCACGGTGGTGCGGGTCTCGCGGCGTTTGAACGCGTTCACGGAAAAGCCCGAGGCGGTGACTGAAACAGATGTATCAATGCCCGAAACCGCCGCGGCGATTTCCAGATTGATGATGTCGCCATCCACCACACGAGGGGTGAAGGCCATTTCGACGCCGAATGGTTTGTATTGCACGGTGACGGAATTGTCTTCGACCACCGGGATCGGGTATTCGCCACCGGCGAGGAAGGTCGCCTCTTGTCCCGACAACGCTGTCAGGTTGGGTTCAGCCAAAGTGCGGACAACGCCTTTTTGTTCCAACGCTTCGAGCAAGACCGCAAATTCAAGATTGCCCGCAGTAAAGCCAAGGCCCAAGGCCCCTTGCGCAGAGTTTGAAACCGGGAATGTGCCGCCGTCAAACGCGTTCGACAGCGCATCGGTGCCGGTGAATGAACCGGTGCCTGCGGCGGTGCCAACCGCGCTATCGCCGCTGCCCGTGATACCACGAACGCCTAAAGAGGCCGAAAGATTTTTGGACACTGAGCGCTGCATTTCGGCAAAGCGCACTTTCAACATCACCTGCTGCGTGCCGCCGACCGACATCAAATTCGACACACGGTCCGGGGCATAGCGGTTGGCCAGTTCCAGCGCCCGGTCCAGCTTGGCTGCCGAAGATACAGTGCCCGACATTACGATGCCGTCATTGGCGGTGCGGACCTCAATTGTTTCGCCCGGTAAGATCTGCCGCAGACGTTCTTTGAATTCACCCAAATCGGGAGTGACCTGAACCTCCACATTGGTGATCAATTTCCCATCGACACCCAGGATCGTCATAGTTGTGCGCCCGGGCACCTTGCCCAGCACATAGATCGTGCGATCAGACAATGTCGTGATATCCGCGATACCGGGATTCGCGATGGATAGCTCTGCAAACGGCGTGTCGCTTTCAACGACCACCGCGCGGTTCATGGGAACGGAGAGTGGTGACGATGACGCCCCCGACATAATCCGCAATGTTTCAGCCGCTACAGGTGTAATCAGTGACAGGCATAACGCCAGTCCGACGATACCCGCCGCAATAATACGCTTCATTTTCATGGTGATCCTGCCTCTCCGACCACGCCTCTTTGATACGGATCTGATGCCCGTTTTGGGATCTTTTGCCCCATAATTGCTTTTACAATGACCGAGAGCTTTATTTTTTGCAACAAACAATGCCTTAGTTGAATAACTTCATGTGTGTTTTTAGCCACAAGGCGGGCTTATTTGAACTTTTAAATTTGGTCTTGAAATGACGACAGGGGCCGTTAAGCCCCTGTGTTTGCTTAGAACCGATGCGCAAAAGATTAATTTGTGCAGGGGATCGGCGTTTCAATCACGTCGCCGCCTTTGCGGGTGCGGATTGTGCAGACACGCGGGGCTTCCACCTTGACCTGCTCTGCGACTTCGATCCCAAGCAGTGCGTTCCGGTCGATTTCAATCTGCGGCATGTCGCCTTCGATCTCATCCCCTACCAGCGCCAAGGTCAGCTGTCCGGTCGATTGTGCCAGAGTCAAAGCCGCGACCTGCTGGGGGGTAACTTCGGCAGTGACGGTCCGCGCCAGCTGCGTCTCGGCGCTGCGATCTGCATCCGAATTCTGGTCAATTGCGATCAGCTTCAGGCTTGGCTGAATCAGCCGTGTGACAGAGCGTCCGTCGATCGTGCCCGACCAATAAACATCGACATGGTGCCCCGGCCGCAAGAAGCCAGAGACGCTGGAGATGGCGTTCACCTGAATGGTAAAGGCGCGCATCCCTGCGCCCAGGCTGGCCGAAATACCTGCATCCACACCTGGTTCGGTGATTTTGGACGACAGCAGCGGCTCGTAGACTTCCATGGAGCGCAATGCAGCGCGTGGCCTGGTTTCGCCATCCAAAAAGACGGCATAGGGGGCCTGCGGCGATCCCATCGGCGCGCTGATCAGGTGAAACACATGTTCGGGCACTTTGTCAGCCTGAACTTTGATCACTTCTAAATCGTTTTGGGTGAACCGTTGGCCGTATTTCATTGTTGTTTTTGAAACGACAACGTCGACCAGCTTTGGCGCGCTGTCTTTCATCTGTGCCAAGGCGTCACGCTGGGCCTGAATATTGGAAATTTCGCCTTGTGCCAGATAAACGGCTGCGCCGGCCAATGCGACACCCAGAACAAGAACAAGTGCAAAAATGGCGCGCATGGGAAGCTCCTTCCGAATAAGATCCTATGATCTTTGGAATTGATTGCGTGGCGGTTGTGTCGCCAACTCTTCACTAAAAATTAGGCGAAACCGTGACGGTGCGGCGGCGAAGCTGTGGTCAACGCGGTGTCAAAAGGTTGTTTTGACCTCTTGCGTTGAAATGAAATCCCGCACCTTTTCAGATGCATTGTTCGAAGGGCCCCATATGATGCCACCGACAATCATGCCCATTGCGACGATGGCGGCCGTCAGCGCGACCCAGTCGACAGTAACGGCGCCCGTTTCATCGGCATATATTTTCGCCGGCGCGAGGTGTGGGGCGAGCATAGTGGCGTATCCCTTCGTTTTTACATGGGCTTAAATAACGCAGGCTTATGGTTGAGGTTAGGGCGGTTTTGGGGCGCAAATACGGCAATTGCACTTTTCCGGGGCAGGGGCGCAATTTAACATTCAGGCAAGAACAAATATTCATTTTTAAAGATGTGGCCAGGCTTGGCGCGTTGGGTAAAAATCGAACAAGCCGCGCCCGGAGAGGCGCGGCTTGTGATGATCACGATGGCCAGATGGCGGCAGCTGTGATGGCTTATTCGCTGAAGGTCGTTTTGACTTCTGCGCTGCCAACATAGTTCGCGATTTTCGTGGTCAGGTCACCGGTGCTGGAACGGATGAAGCCAAGGGCCGCGGCGCTTAGGCCAACAACGGCTGCGGTCAGCACAACCCAATCTACGGTCACGGCGCCTTCTTCTTCGTCACGGACTTTGCGGATAATTTTAAACATATTCATAGGACTTGCTCCATTGGAATGCATTAACAGGAAACCGTAGCGTGGGGTGTCGGGGTCATCATCGCTTCGATCCCTTAATGTGTCACGGTCTGAGGGTAATTTGGCGTCAGATCGTGTCGCAAATTGGGCGGCATTCGTACGTTTGCGCGACGTGTTAAATTTTATTTAAGATTTATTGGGGTGCGTGAAAAATAGATTCTACCCGGTTGGGCTTATCATGGTGGATGTAACATCCAGCGTTTGCATATTGGTGCAGTTCATCGTGGGTGCACAATAGCAAAAGCCCGCACATGGCGGGCTTTTGTTATATTCCAATTTGGCGGGGTGGCGCGCCGATTGCGCTGTCAGCCCTACCAGATATCTTATTCGCTAAATGTCGTTTTGACTTCTGCGCTGCCGACATAGTTTGCAACTTTGGTGGTCAGATCGCCGGTGCTGGAGCGGATGAAGCCAAGCGCCGCTGCGCCCAGGCCAACGACCGCTGCGGTCAGCACGACCCAGTCTACGGTCACGGCGCCTTCTTCTTCGTCACGGACTTTGCGGATGACTTTGAACATGTTCATGGGATAACTCCACTGGCTTGGATACTGTTAACTTATGTCTGACGGCGCTTGGGTCTTGGGTCTTGGGTGCTGGTGCCCGTCTGGTGTGACTCTGTTATGGTGGGGAAACATGGCAAGAATGCGTCGAAATCGGTGGCATTACATGGCGTTTGCGCATTGGTGCGTTTTGCAAAAATCAGTGTGTTTTCTGCGTGCGAAATGCGCGTGGCTAAGTTGCACGATCGAACAATGGAAAAGGCCTGCTACGCGTAACGTAGCAGGCCTGATCTTGTCTGGGCGTCGGGTTGACATGCGATTGGCAATCACTCCTGCGGCCCAATGCGTCGCGGGAACGCTTATTCGCTGAAGGTCGTTTTGACTTCTGCGCTGCCGACATAGTTCGCGATTTTGGTGGTCAGATCGCCGGTGCTGGAGCGGATGAAGCCAAGCGCTGCTGCGCCCAGGCCAACGACAGCTGCGGTCAGCACGACCCAGTCTACGGTCACGGCGCCTTCTTCTTCGTCACGGACTTTGCGGATAACTTTGAACATTTGCATTGGATAACTCCATCGTTGAATTCGGTTGCAGGGACCGCGTCGATTGGGCGTTTAGCGGCCCTGCTGTGTTGCGGTCTGGGGGTTTTATTGCGGTCAATCGTGGCGCGATTAGGGCGGCATTTGTACGATTTCTTGGTCTCAATATTTTTTTAACCATTAACCATAATGCGACCCAGACAGAAGATTCGCAGGCATGGCCAAAGATGTAGCGTGGCATAAAGACCCAAACTGGGCCTAAGACGGGGCTATGCGGGCCAAAGATCTGGCTTTTGCCGCTGAAACGCCTGATACTTGGTCACAAGAGGGTCAAACCCCAAAGATTGAGGCAAGGCCGGGGGCGCTCGGCATATTGAGCGGAGTTTCACCATGCGGTATTTGGTGCGAATGGGCGCCGTTGGGCTGATATATGCGCTGTCAGGGGCGATGGGGCATGCGCAGGTTACGACGCCGACGGTCAATCGAACGCCGACGATAAACGCTTCGCCTACGGTGCAACATTATAAACCCAAAACGGTGAAACCTCCGGCACCGGGGCAAAAACGCTTCTTGACGATTCAGATTGATCCAGAGGAACAAAAACGTGCCTTGGCCGGGCAGGCGGCACAGCCCTTTGTGCCCCTTACCCCCGATACCCCAGGGGAGGCAGCCGATAAGCCCAAGCGCAAAGCGGCCTATGATTGGTACTGGACGAAAGTGTCGCCCGCGATTTCCGATCGCAGTGGGCGGTTTGAAAAGGCCCTGGCCGCGCTGTCGCAGGGCCCACAGGGCCGGGGCGTGCGCGGCCCGCGTTTGACCGATTTGCAAAAAATCGCCATGGCGCATGGGACTGATATATTGAAAGCAACGATCGGGACAGAGGTCTCTCCGGCGCTGGTTTTGGCAATGATTTCAACCGAATCGGCAGGGCGCCATGATGCGGTGTCGCATGCCGGGGCGGTCGGGTTGATGCAATTGATCCCAGCCACGGCTGAACGGTTCGATGTCACGGACAGCGCCAATCCGGCAGAAAATATTCGCGGCGGTGTGGCCTATTTGAATTGGCTGATGCAAGAATTTGACCGGGATCCTTTGATGGTAATCGCCGCCTATAACGCCGGAGAAAATGCAGTCAAACGCAACAATGGCGTGCCTGATTACACCGAAACCCGCGATTATGTTCCCAAGGTTTTGGCCGCATGGTCTGTTGCGCGCGGTCTGTGCCGCACGCCGCCGCAGCTTGTCACAGATGGCTGCGTTTTTGCTGGCGGTTAATGCCCAAGGGCAGCCACATGGGCTGCCCTTGGTGTTTGCACGGTCATAGCCATCAACCGATGTCAGTCAACAATGGTCGCTTCGGTGGCGTCTCGCATCTGGGCCTCTGTCACGCCGTCGGCCAGCTCCAGGATTTTAAGACCGCCCTCGACAACATCCAGCACGCCAAGGTTGGTGATAATGCGGTTGACCACACCCGTGCCGGTCAGCGGCAAAGTGCAGGCTTTCAGCACCTTAGAATCACCGTGTTTGTTGGTGTGGTCCATCACCACCACCACGCGGCCAACGCCGGCGACAAGATCCATTGCGCCGCCCATCCCTTTGACGAGCTTACCGGGGATCATCCAATTCGCCAAATCGCCGTTTTCGGCCACTTCCATGGCACCCAAAATCGCCGCTGCGATTTTGCCACCACGAATCATGCCAAAGCTTTGTGCCGAATCGAAATACACCGTGCTGGGCAATTCGGTAATCGTCTGCTTGCCGGCGTTGATAAGGTCGGGGTCTTCGTCCCCCTCATAGGGGAATGGGCCCATGCCCAACATGCCGTTTTCCGATTGCAGGGTGACATTCACGCCTTCGGGGATGAAATTCGGCACCAGGGTCGGAATTCCGATGCCTAGGTTCACATATGTGCCGTCTTCCAATTCCAATGCGGCCCGTGCCGCCATCTGATTGCGATCCCAGGGCATATCAGGCCTCCTTCGCGCGTGTGGTGACTTTTTCAATCCGCTTCTCATGCGCGCCCTGGATCAGGCGGTGCACATAGATGCCGGGCAGGTGGATGCTGTCGGGGTCCAATGTGCCGACGGGCACGATTTCCTCGACCTCCATCACACAGATCTTACCGCACATCGCAGCGGGTGGGTTAAAATTGCGCGCCGTTTTTCGGAAAATGGCATTGCCAGTCTCATCCGCTTTCCACGCCTTTACAATGGCCAGATCCGCAAAGATCCCTTCTTCCAGGATGTAGGTCTCGCCATTGAAATCTTTGTGCTCTTTGCCTTCGGCGATCTGTGTGCCGACGCCGGTCTTTGTGTAAAACCCGGGAATGCCGCACCCGCCAGAGCGCATCCGCTCTGCCAATGTGCCTTGCGGGTTGAATTCCAGTTCCAGCTCACCTGACAGATACTGGCGCATAAATTCAGCGTTTTCACCAACATAAGAGGACATCATCTTTTTGATCTGACGTGTCTCAAGCAATTTGCCAAGGCCGAACCCGTCAACACCGGCGTTATTGGAGGCCACTGTCAGGTCCTTGACCCCATCCGCCACGATCGCATCGATTAGCAATTCAGGAATGCCGCATAGGCCGAAGCCGCCAGCGGCAATCAGCATCCCGTCTGACAAAAGACCATCTAAGGCCTCCGCCGCCGAGCCGTATATTTTTTTCATGAAATCCTCCCTTTCCGCGCGCATGCTGCCAAGGTTGCGCGCCATGAGTCAATCGCTGCAATGCAGCGTAGCCTTAGGTGATAGGGAGTTGCAAGCCTTCGGCAGTGCAGGCCAAAGGCCCGGGCGGTAGAAATTAACCGCCCAGGCTTTGATCTTAGCTATCGTCTGCGACCCCATCATCGGATGCTGTGTCAGCCGCCGATGTTTTTGCTGCCGTGGTCTTTTTCGCTGCCGGTTTCTTGGCGGCGGGCTTCTTTGCTGGGGCTTTCTTGGCCGCAGGTTTTTTCGCCGCCGCCTTTTTCGCCGGTGCCTTTTTGGCAGGCGCTTTCTTCTTTGGGGATTTCGCCTGTTTTTCAGCGATCCATTCCAGGGCTTGCTCCATCGTTACCGCTTCAGGCTCTACGTCCTTGGGAATGGTCGCGTTGACTTTTTCCCATTTGACATAGGGACCATAGCGGCCCGGCATAACGTTGATCGGCCCGCCATCGGGGTGATCGCCGATTTCTTTGAGCGGTTTGGCAGCCGCGCCGCGTCCGCCGCGTGATGCAGCCTTTTGTGCCAGAACCTCAACCGCGTGGTTCATGCCGATGGTGAACACATCTTCGACCGAAGGCAGGTTTGCATAGACCTTATTGTGCTTCACATAGGGACCATAGCGCCCGATGGCTGCTTCGATCATCACACCGTCTTCAGGATGCGTGCCAACTTCGCGCGGCAGATGCAGCAGCATCAGCGCCTTTTCCAGATCCAGATCTTCGGGCGGCCATGTCTTTGGCAAAGACGCGCGTGGGGGTTTAGGAACCTCTTCGGTTGCCTCCCCTTTCTGCACATAGGGGCCAAAGCGCCCGACCCGCAGACTGATGGCCTGACCATCTTCTTCGCCCAAAATCTTGCCGTCTAGCGCCTGTGCGGCATCGTCCCCATCGGGGGCGGACAACGGGCGGGTATAGCGGCATTCAGGATAGTTGCCGCAGCCGATAAAGGCCCCGCCAGAGCGTGCAGTTTTCAGGTGCAGCGCGCCGTCACCACATACCGGGCAGACGCGTGGATTGCTGCCGTCGGGGCGGGGCGGATACAGATGTGGGCCAAGAACCTCGTCGATCTTGTCCAGAACTTCGGTAATCCGCAGTTCGGTCGTGCCGTCCAACGCCGCCGAGAAATCCTTCCAGAACCGCGCCAGAACATCTTTGTAATCGCGCTCCCCGGCAGAGATATCATCCAGCTGATCTTCAAGCCCGGCAGTGAAATCATATTCTACATAGCGGCTGAAATAATTTTCCAAAAAGGCCGTAACCAAACGGCCCTTATCTTCTGGGGCCAGACGGTTCTTGTCTTTCAGAACATAGCCGCGATCCTGAATCGTCGTTACAATCGACGCATAGGTCGATGGGCGGCCGATCCCCAGCTCTTCCATACGTTTGACCAGCGTCGCTTCGGTGTAGCGGGGCGGGGGCTGCGTATGGTGTTGGCCACCAAAGATGGCGCCGTCTTCGCTCATGACCGCGGCCGGGCAACGTTGAATGCCGGGGGCTTCGGCATCGACCAGCGTGTCATCGCCCTGCGCTTTGGCAAATGCCGCCTGATAGGCCTGCGCATGGGGTTTTAACGCGTCGCCTTGTGCGATCTGTGGCAGCCGGTTGCTGTCTTCGCCTTCGTCATCATCGCGGCCTTGGTCATAAATTTTCAAGAACCCGTCGAATGTCACGACCGATCCTGTCGCCCGCATCTCGATTTGTGTATCACCAGAGCCGATCAAAACCGTAGTGCGTTCAAACCGGGCAGCTTCCATCTGGCTAGCAAGCGTTCGCTTCCAGATCAGATCATACAGCTTGCGTTGGTCATCGGCCGTTACTTTCAACGCATCGGGGGACATATGCATATCCGTCGGGCGGATACATTCATGTGCTTCTTGTGCGTTTTTGGCCTTGTTCTTATACATCCGCGGCGATTTCGGGACATAGCTGTCGCCGAATTTCGCCTTGATCGCGTCGCGCGCCTGCATCACGGCTTCTGGCGCCATATCGATGCCATCAGTTCGCATATAAGTGATATGCCCGGCTTCATACAAACGCTGCGCGGCTGACATTGCGGCCTTGGCGCCCATGCCAAATTTGCGGCTGGCCTCTTGCTGCAGCGTCGATGTCATGAACGGCGGGTAGGGGTTGCGGGTCGCAGGTTTTGCCTCAACCGAGGTTACGCTTAATGCCCGGCTGGACACGGCCTGCACGGCCATCTCTGCATCGGTCGCAGAAGGCAGGTCGTATTTTTCAAGCTTCTTACCGCCCAGCATCGTCAACCGTGCTTCAAAGCTTTGGCCGGCAGGGGTTTCCAGCTGCGCGATGACGGACCAATATTCGCGCGCCTTAAAGGCCTCGATCTCCATCTCGCGTTGCACGATCAGGCGCAGACATACCGATTGCACGCGGCCTGCGGATTTTGCGCCCGGCAATTTGCGCCATAACACGGGAGACAGCTTAAACCCGACAAGGTAATCCAATGCGCGGCGTGCCAGATAGGCCTCGACCAGCGGCGCGTCTACTTCGCGCGGCTTTTTCATCGCATCCAGAATTGCGTTTTTGGTGATCGCATTGAACGTCACTCGGCTGACATGCTTGCCTTTAAGCTTCTTCTCAAGCGCCTGCTGCAAGTGCCATGAAATGGCTTCGCCTTCGCGATCAGGGTCAGTCGCCAAGATCAATGTGTCGTCGTCTTTCAACGCGTCGGTGATCGCTTTAATATGTTTTTTTGAATCCGCTGCGATTTCCCATTTCATGTCGAATTCATGCTCCGTATCGACGGAGCCATCCTTCGGAGGCAGATCGCGAACATGCCCAAAAGAGGCCAGAACGGTGTAGTCCGACCCCAAATATTTGTTGATTGTCTTGGCTTTGGCTGGTGATTCGACGACGACTACCGCCATGTGGACCTCATTCAATCAGGCTGTGGACTATGCGGGCGGAACATGTGGGAGTGATGGGGGGAATGTCAATGCGGACTATTGTGCGATTTTCAGGGGCTGTGGGTTTTGGCGAGGTTGGTGGGCCGTCGCAGCACCTGTTACACTGCTTTGCTGATCAGGCCACCGGGGTGCTGAATCACTGCGCCCGACAATTCCAGCAGCACGATTTCGCGTGAAAATTCGGTGGCAGAAATCTGCAAGTCGCGGATTACGCTGTCCTGTGTCACGGGGGAGGGGCCAAGCAGCCCCAAGATCTGCTCACGCAGTGCCAGTGATGGCGTGCTGGGGGGCTGTGTGCTGTGCTGGTGTGTGACATTGGGGGGCTTTGGCGGTGCCGGGCTGTGGGCGGTGGTGGATTGCGTTGGTGTCGGGCGCTGTTGCGATGGTGTTGGTGTGGCAGACAACGCGGCGATGACATCCTCCGCGTTACGGATCAACGCGGCGCCGTCGCGGATCAACATGTTCCCCCCTGCCGCACGCGCATCGAACGGGTGTCCTGGCACTGCCAAGACATCGCGTCCCTGATCCAGGGCGTCTCGCGCTGTCAGCAGGCTTCCAGAGCGATGCGCAGCCTCAACCACAATTGTCGCCTGTGACAGACCAGAGATGATGCGGTTGCGCTGCGGGAAGTGCCGCGCTTGGGGTTGTAATCCGGGCGGGTTTTCCGACAGCCGCAGCCCCTGCTGCGCGATCTCTTGGGCCAATGCATCATTTTCACGTGGATATATCACATCGATCCCGCAGGCCTGCACGGCGATGGTTCCTGTGTCCAGCGCCGCCTGATGTGCGGCCGTGTCAATCCCGCGCGCAAGGCCAGAGGTAATCACAAAGCCCTTTTGCCCCAAATCAGCGGCAAGGCTGCGCGCCATGCGTAGCCCAAGCGAGGATGCGTTGCGCGCGCCGATGATTGCTAAGGCAGGGCGGTGCAGTAAGGTGATATCGCCCAAGGCCCAAAGAACGGGCGGCGCATCGTCGATTTTTGCCAATGCCTGCGGATATTCGGGGGTGCCATAGCAGATCAGCTGTGCGCCGCTACCTTGTCCTGCGGTCAGCTCATCCAATGCCAGGTGTTCGGGGCAGGGCGCATAATCGGACACTTTGGCAGCACGCGCAATAGCGGGTAGCTCGGCCAAAGCGGCCTGAGCCGATCCGTGTTCTGCCATTAATCGATGAAAGGTTGTGGGGCCAACGCGCCGGGATCGAATAAGACGGAGTATCGACAGCCTGTCGTCTTCCGTGGTGGGTGGGGTGAAGGGGGTGGGGTTAGAAAACAAGCTCGTTTTCATCCGATCCTCCGCCTTATTCGCCTTCTCGTTGTGCGCCGTTAATCTTAACGAAAGGTTACCGGATGACGATTAGGAGTGGTTTTCTGAAAATTAGTCGACATTTTTCCGGGAATAAAAATCACTGCCTAAAAATAAGGACTTTGTATGAAAAAACGCCCGTGCCATCGGGCCGGGCGTCTTGAAATGCTGTGTCGCGGCGATCAGGCCGCAGAGCCGCCGACAGTCAGCCCGCCAATCATCAAGGTTGGTTGGCCAACGCCCACCGGCACCCATTGGCCCTGTTTGCCACAATTGCCGATACCCGGGTCTAATGCCAGATCATTGCCGATGGCCCGGATTTGTTTCATCGCCGTAGGCCCGTCGCCGATCAAGGTAGCGCCATTCACCGGCGCTCCAACCACACCGTTTTTTACCCGATAGGCTTCGGTGCAATTAAATACGAATTTCCCATTGGTGATATCGACCTGACCGCCACCAAAACCCACTGCATATAAGCCGTCCTTCAACCCGGCCAGGATCGCCGCCGGATCCTCGGTGCCTCCCATCATATAGGTATTGGTCATGCGTGGCATGGGGATATGTGCAAAGCTTTCGCGCCTGCCATTGCCCGTCGGCGTGACACCCATCAAACGGGCATTTTGCCGGTCTTGCATAAAGCCGACCAAGACCCCGTCATCAATCAGCACATTTTTGGCCGATGGCGTGCCTTCGTCATCGATAGAGATGGAGCCGCGGCGGTCCGGGATCGTGCCATCATCCAAAACGGTCACCCCTTTGGCCGCGACCTGTTGGCCCATCAACCCGGCAAAGGCCGAGGATTTTTTGCGGTTGAAATCGCCCTCCAACCCGTGGCCCACGGCCTCATGTAGCAATACGCCTGGCCAGCCCGGGCCCAACACCACATCCATTTGCCCCGCGGGCGCAGGTTCTGCCCGCAAATTGACCAGCGCAATGCGCAGGGCTTCGCGGATAACCGGCTTCCAGCTTTGCGGATCTATCAAGCCCGATAACCCGTATCGGCCGCCGCCACCCTGGCTTCCTGATTCGCGCCGACCGTTCTCTTCGACGATGACAGAGACGTTCAAACGGGCCATAGGACGAATGTCTGATACAAGCTCCCCTTCGGGGCGCAAAATGAACACTTCTTGCAGGCTGGCGGCCATAGATGCAGAGACCTGAACGACCCTTGGATCGAGGTCGCGGGCAAAGGCATCCATTTCGGCCAAAATTTCGATTTTGGTGCCAAAGCTTGCGTCGGCCATCGGGTTGTCATCGACATACAGCTTGTGGTTGGTGCCGGGGGGCGGGGGGGCGATGTGTCCGCCCCCATCCCCAACTGCCAGCCGCGCCGTTTGCGACGCACGTTTTAAGGCGCTTTCGGTCATTTCAGTCGAATGAGCGTAACCTGCAACCTCGCCTTTTACGGCGCGCAGACCAAAGCCCTCGGAAGCATCATAAGATGCGGTTTTGACGCGCCCATCATCGAAAACCAAAGCTTCGGACTGCCGGCGTTCCAAAAATAATTCGCCGTCATCGGCACCATCCGTCGCGGCGCGCAGAATTCTCAGCGCCGCGGCTTCGTCGATCTGATCCTCAAAAGGGGCAAAACGGTCGTGAGTCATCGGCGTTCCTTTACGATTTCTTGGGCAACAGTGGTCACTGTGACGCAATGACGCTTGTTTGCGAATTCCGAATGTGGTTTTTTCTGTAGCTACATACAACGGCCTGTGGTGAAGGGAAGCACCGCATTTCGTTCGCGGCAGGGAGAGCCGCCTTTGGGAGAATGGGATAGAAGAATGACAGCAGCTGGATTCGGTCGCCGCGCGGCCACGGCCATCGCATGGGTATTCATCGCGGGCCAAGCACAGGCGCAGGATATGATTACTGGTTTGCCGGTCATCGGGAAGCCCGTTGATGGGGCAACCGGGTTTCAGCCACCATCGTCAGAATTGGCGCATGACCAGCAATGGCTGGATGGGATGTTGCTGGGGCTGATTGTTGCCATCACGTTGTTTGTATCGGCGCTGCTGGTATACGCGATTGTGCGCTTTAATCGCCGGGCAAACCCGACACCGGCACGGTTTACACATAACGCACCGTTGGAAACGATCTGGGCGATTGTACCTGTGTTCATTTTGATCGTGGTCGGGTCCTTCTCGTTGCCGATCTTGTGGAAACAACAGGAAATTCCGCCAGCAGATCTGGTAATCAAGGCCACCGGATATCAGTGGTATTGGGGATATGAATATCCCGAGCAAGGGTTGATCTTTGACGCGCTCATGCTCACCAAAGAAGAGTTGGCAGAGCATGGATATGCCGAAGATGAATATCTTTTGGCGACGGATAATGCGGTTGTGGTGCCGGTCGATACGACAGTGGTTGTGCAGGTTACGGCGGCTGATGTGATTCATTCCTGGACCATTCCGGCATTCGCGGTGAAACAAGACGCGGTGCCGGGCCGGATCGCACAACTATGGTTCAACGCGGATACCGAAGGTGTGTATTTCGGACAGTGTTCTGAACTATGCGGTCAAAACCATGCCTATATGCCAATCGTCGTAAAAGTCGTCTCGCAAGAGGTCTATGACGACTGGGTCCTACGTGCGCAAAACGACTTTGCGACATTAGGTCACTCGCAAGACGTTCGGATCGCGTCTAAGTAAGGCGCAATTCCAACGGCCCGCCGGCCACCGAGAAAGGCAGCTGAATGAGCGATATCGGGTATCTTGAGTCCAAAGAAGGCGACGCGCAGCTGGGTGATTATATCGCCCTGCTGAAGCCTCGCGTGATGTCTTTGGTCGTCTTCACAGCTTTTGTAGGATTGGTCGTTGCACCTGTCCCGGTGCATCCGTTTGTTGGCTTTATCGCGATTTTGTTCATCGCCTTGGGCGGTGGGGCGTCGGCTGCGCTGAATATGTGGTATGATGCTGATATTGATAAGATAATGCGGCGTACGGCCAATCGGCCAATCCCCGCTGGACGCATGACAGGGGGGGAGGCGCTGGGCTTTGGCCTGGGGTTAAGTGGCATATCTTGTGTCATGTTGGCACTGGCCACCAATGTGTTTTCGGGGCTGTTTCTTGCCTTCACCATCTTCTTTTATGCTGTGGTGTATACCATTTGGCTAAAACGCTCGACGCCGCAGAATATCGTGATAGGTGGCGCGGCGGGTGCCTTCCCACCGATGATCGGATGGGCCGTTGCAACCGGGGGAATCAGCGTCGAACCGGTCGCTATGTTCATGCTTGTCTTCCTTTGGACACCGCCACATTTTTGGGCATTGGCGCTGTTTATGAAGGAAGATTACTCCAATGCGGGCGTGCCGATGCTGACTGTGACACATGGTCGCAAGTCCACCCGTAAACACATCTTCGCATATACGCTGATCTTGGCGCCGATTGCCATTGGCACCGGCTTTACGTCAATTGGTGGCCCGGTTTATCTGGCCGTCGCGCTTGTATTGAACCTGATGTTCATTCAGGGTGCCTGGCGCATTTTGAAACGTGATGAAGCTGCGGCCCAGGCCGATAGCTATAAGGTCGAAAAGCGCGTCTTCTACTTCTCGTTGCTTTATCTATTTGGGCATTTTGCGGCACTTCTGGTCGAAAAATGCTTGGATATGATGGGTGTTTCGCAAATGTTCGGATGGTTTTAATGGCGATTACCAAGGATCATGAATTGCACAAACGCCGCCTGACCCGAAACCTTGGTCTGGGTGGGGCTTTGATTGCCTTTTGTGTTATCGTGTTTGGCCTGACCATCGTGAAGGTCAAAAATGGCTCTATGATGCAGGGCTTTGACCATGAACCGCGTGTATCAATGACACCAGCAGTGGAGCCAGTGAAATGAGCAACGCGCCCAACCATCGCAAAACGGTACTGTCGCTTTTGGGCGTCGTCGTTGTGATGGGCGCGGGCGCTTGGGCGGCTGTTCCGTTCTATGATTGGTTTTGCCGCACGACCGGCTATGGTGGCACGACGCAGGTGGCCTCGCAGGCAGCCGATGGCGTGTTGGATCAGACAATTTTGGTTCGATTTGATGCCAATATTGCCAAGGATATGCCTTGGGAATTCAAACCGATGCAAACCAAAATGGAAATCCGCATCGGTGAGACGGGATTGGCCTTTTATGAGGCGTACAACCCAACTGATCGCCCGATTGCTGGAACGGCCTCGTATAATGTCGCGCCTGATTTGGCGGGATATTACTTCGATAAAATTCAGTGTTTTTGCTTCACCGAGCAAGTTTTGCAGCCCGGCGAACGGGTGGAAATGCCGGTGTCGTTCTATGTCGACCCAGAGATTGTGACGGATTTTGATGCAAGTCGCATTCACGAAATCACGCTTTCTTACACGTTTTATGAGACTGACCTGCCCGAAGAACAGGCCGCTTTACGCGCGCCCAATCCGGCAAGTTCCGTGAATTGAGGCCTTGAGGAGGAGCCAATGGCGCACGCAAAGAACCACGATTATCACATACTTCCCCCTTCGGTATGGCCTTTCGTAGCCTCCGTTGGTGTCTTCGTCATGCTATTTGGCGCAGCTGTCTGGATGACAGGCGGTACGCCATTCATGTTCTGGATTGGCTTTTTGACCGTTCTATACACAATGTATGGCTGGTGGTCGGACGTCATTGGCGAAAGCCAGCAAGGCGATCATACACCCGTTGTGCAGATTGGTCTGCGCTATGGATTTATGTTCTTCATCATGTCCGAGGTTATGTTCTTCGCGGCTTGGTTCTGGAGCTTCTTCAAACATGCGATGTATCCGATGGGCCCCAACAGCCCCGCGGTGGATGGGGTTTGGCCGCCAGAGGGTATCGTTACCTTTGATCCGTGGCACTTGCCATTGATTAACACGGTTATCTTGCTGTTGTCAGGTGTGACCCTGACTTGGGCGCATCATGCGCTTGTTGAAGGGCACGACCGTAAAGACGTAAAGCAAGGACTGATTTTGACCGTTTGCCTGGGCGTGCTGTTTAGCGTGTTTCAGGCGTATGAATACAGTCATGCGGCCTTCGGTTTGTCGGGCAACATTTATGGCGCAAATTTCTACATGGCGACCGGTTTCCACGGGTTCCATGTGATCGTTGGCACGATCTTCCTCGCAGTCTGTCTTCTGCGCATTGTGAAGGGGCAGATGACGCCAGAGCGCCACGTCGGGTTTGAGGCCGCTGCATGGTATTGGCATTTTGTCGATGTGGTTTGGCTGTTCCTATTTGCATCTATTTATGTCTGGGGCGGCTAAGCTCTGATTTTGACAGATTGATGTCACGGCGCCGGGGGCAACCCCTGCGCCGTTTTTCCTTTGGGGGTTTGATGAAACGCTTTGTGTTTCCGCTTGTATTGGGCGTCGTAGGTGTCGCGATATTGCTAAGCCTTGCGCTGTGGCAGTTGCGCCGGTTGGAGTGGAAAGAGACTATGCTCGCGGGGATCACTGCGCAAATCCACGGGCCGGTGCAGCCACTTCCGCCAAAAGGGGCTGATACCCGCCCTTTGAAATATACGCCGGTGGAATTGGTCGGTGGCACGACAGGCGATGACCTTTTGGTCTTGTCTGGGCAAAAGGGTGTGGGCGCCGGCTATCGGGTGATTTCCGCATTTGAAACGGGTGAGGGGCGGATGATCTTGTTGGATCGCGGTTTCTTGCCAGAGGCGGATAAGTCGCAGCCCCGCCCGCCGACCGCATTGATTGTTCAGGGCAATATTCACTACCCTAATGAAAGCGACCGCTACACTCCGGAACCGGATCTGGACCAAAATCTATGGTTTGCACGCGATATCCCGTCAATGGCGGCCCGGCTGAAAGTTGAACCGATTTTGGTCGTCGCCGCACAGGTTGAGGGCGATACGCAAGGTATCTCGCCGCAGGCGATTTCGATCTCGGGCATCCCCAATGATCACAAAATGTATGCAATCACATGGTTTTTGCTTGCAATTGTCTGGTCGGGGATGACAGCGCTCTTGCTGTGGCGTAATAGGCGCTGACGGAATTTAGGGAGCGATCATGCGTTATATCTCCACCCGCGGGCAGGCACCCGCACTTGGTTTCGGCGATGCGATGTTGACGGGCTTGGCCCGTGACGGCGGTTTGTATGTCCCCGAAACAGTGCCGCAGTTCACCCCGGATGAGATCGCCGCGATGGCGGGCCTTAGCTATGAAGATCTGGCGTTTAAGGTGATGCAGCCATTCGTGTCCGAAACCTTCACCGATGCTGAGCTGCGCGGCGCTATCACGCGCGCCTATGCTGGTTTCGGCCATGATGCGCGCGCACCGCTGAAACAATTGGCGCCGAACCATTTCCTGTTGGAGTTGTTCCACGGCCCGACATTGGCATTCAAAGATTTCGCGATGCAAGTTATTGGCCAGCTGTTCCAGATCGAGCTGGAAAAGCGCGGCCAAAAGGTGACGATTGTTGGCGCGACATCGGGTGATACCGGTTCCGCCGCGATTGAGGCCTTTCGCGGGCTGGATAATGTGGATGTGTTCATCTTGTTCCCCTATGGCCGCGTGTCAGAGGTGCAGCGCCGTCAAATGACCACCCCGGTGGAGGATAACGTCCATGCTTTGGCATTGGAGGGCGATTTCGATGATTGCCAAGCCAAGCTGAAAGACATGTTCAATCACTTTGAATTCCGCGATGAGGTCGGCCTTGCCGGTGTGAACTCGATTAATTTTGCACGAGTTTTGGCGCAGATCGTGTATTTCTTTGCCGCCGCCGTGGCGCTGGGTGCGCCGCATCGTAAGGTCAGCTTCAGTGTCCCGACCGGAAATTTCGGTGATATTTTCGCAGGTTTTCTGGCCAAGGAAATGGGTCTGCCGATTGACCGGTTGGTGATCGCGACGAACCAGAACGACATTCTGGATCGCTGCATCAAACAGGGCGCTTACAGCAAGCATGGCGTTAAACCCTCCATGAGCCCATCAATGGATATCGAAGTCAGTTCGAATTTTGAACGTGCGCTGTTCTGGGCTTATGGCCGCGATGGGGCCGCGATCGACGCGTTGATGACAGAGCTGAAACAGGCAGGCAGCTTCTCCGTATCTGACAATGCGATGGGCGCGTTGCTTGCGCATTATGACAGCGGTTCTATCAGCGAAGAGCGCACGCTGGAGGTGATCGCCCAAACTCTGGCACAGACCGGTGAATTGCTGTGCCCGCATTCCGCGATTGGTGTGGGCGTTGGCAATGATGCGCTGGCGCGTGACCGCGCGACGCCGATGATCACATTGGCCACAGCACATCCTGCGAAATTCCCGGATGCGGTGGAGAAGGCATCTGGCATTCGTCCGCCACTGCCCCCGCGTATGGAGGATCTGTTTGACCGTGAAGAACGTGTGACGCGCGTCCCCAATGACCTTGATGCGCTTGAAGCGCTAATAAAAGAAAGACGCCGTACATGATCGAACTCACCACGCTCTCAAACGGTCTGCGGATTGTCACGGAACAAATGCCATCGATGGCCTCGGCCTCGATCGGGGTCTGGGTGATGGCCGGTGGCCGGCATGAGCGGGCCGAGCAAAACGGGATTGCGCATTTTCTGGAACATATGGCCTTTAAGGGTACTGCGCGGCGCTCGGCCTTACAGATCGCCGAGGCGATTGAGGATGTGGGCGGATATATCAATGCCTATACCTCGCGTGAGGTGACAGCCTATTACGCCCGGGTGTTGTCCGATGATGTGCCACTGGCGCTGGATGTGATCAGCGATATCGTTCTGAACCCGGTTTTCGATCAACGTGAAATCGAGACAGAGCGACATGTGATCTTGCAAGAGATCGGGCAGTCGATGGACACGCCCGACGATATCATTTTTGATTGGTTGCAAGAGGCCGCTTATCCCGATCAGGCCATTGGCCGCACGATTTTGGGCCCGGTAGAGCGCGTGTCTTCCTTTGGCCGCAATGATTTGTCCGGGTTCGTGGAAGAACATTACGGCCCAAGTCAGCTGATCCTATCGGCCGCCGGGGCTGTGGATCACGCGCAGATCGTGCGCCAAGCCGAAGAGCTGTTTGGCCATTTGAAATCGCGTCCTGCGTTGGAGGCGGACCTGGCGACATGGAGCGGGCGCGAACATCGCACCGTGAAAACGCTGGAGCAGGCGCATTTTGCGATGGGGTTTGAAGGGCCAAATTATCTGGATCCCAACCTGTATACTGCGCAGGTCTATACCACGGCGATGGGCGGCGGCATGTCGTCGCGTTTGTTCCAGAAAATTCGCGAAGAGCGCGGGCTGTGCTATACGATTTTCGCGCAGGCTGGGGCCTATGAAGATACCGGGATGATCACCCTATATGCCGGGACATCGGGGGAAGAGATTGCAGATCTGTGTAACCTGACAATGGATGAGATGAAGCGCGCGGCGGATGATATGTCGGATGTGGAAATCGCGCGGGCGCGGGCGCAAATCAAGGCCGGGATGTTGATGGGGCTGGAAAGCCCTTCGGCGCGGGCGGAACGTATGGCCCGCCATTTGGCGATTTGGGGCCGGGTGCCTGATCTAGAGGAAACGGCAGAGAAAATCGATGCCGTGACCCGCCAGGGTGTGCGCGATTTTGCCGGCCATTTGGCCAGTGATGGGCGCACGGCACTGGCGCTTTATGGCCCGGTGAAAACCGCGCCGACACTCGCGGCGCTGCGTGAAAGGCTGACTGTATAATGCTCAGCCGACGTCGGAAGCCCAAGATTGAGACGGAACGCTTGACGCTTCGTTTGCCGCAGCATTCCGACTATCGTGACTGGGCGCATTTGCGCGAAGAAAGCCAGGACTTCCTGACGCCCTGGGAACCCACTTGGGCAGACGACCACCTGTCACGCAAAAGCTTTGCGAACCGGGTGTATTGGTCGGCCCGGGCAGAAAGCGCGGGCACGGCATTGCCGTTCTTTTTGACCCGTCGCTCTGATGATCTGGTCGTGGGGGCTATCACATTGGACAATATCCGGCGTGGTCCGGCACAGGCCGGCACGCTGGGCTATTGGGTGGGGTTGCGCCATGCTCGACAAGGGTTCATGCGCGAGGCGATCGACGGCGTGGTGAATTACGCGTTTTCCGTTCTGGACCTCAGCCGGATTGAGGCAGCCTGCCTGCCTGAAAACGCTGCGTCTCGTGGCGTATTGGAACGCTCGGGCTTCAAATATGAAGGCGTGGCGCAAAGCTATCTGCAGATCAACGGCCGCTGGCGCAACCATGTTTTATATTCCAATCTGCGACCAGATCGCCGGGGCCGGACGGATGTTGGCTAAGGGCATTGGTGCGCCTGGCCGTTTTATGTAGCCATTTATGGGAGATACCATGCTTAACCCTGCGGATGATGCCTTTTCGACCGCCTTGCGCGCAGCCAATCCGGATCTGTGGATCGGTGCGCCCAGCCCGTCTTATCTGGAAGAGCCGCGTGGACGTTGGTTTGGCACCGGTGGTGTGTTGGTAAAGCCTGAAACGGTGGAGCAGGTCGCGCAGGTTGTGCAATTTTGCGGTCACAATGGTGTGGGGATTGTGCCTTATGGTGGGGGCACTGGGCTTGTGGCCGGGCAGGTGATGTCCACGCAAGACGGCGCTGCACCGGTGATCTTGAGCCTTGAGAAAATGACACGGGTACGCGACGCCGACAGTCATGGCATGATCGTCGAAGCCGGTATGACGTTGGCAGATGTTCAGGCGGTCGCCGCAGGGCAGGGGCGGTTGTTTCCATTATCGCTGGCCTCTCAGGGGTCTGCCCGGATCGGCGGCTGTCTTGCGACCAATGCCGGCGGGGTCAATGTGTTGCGCTATGGCAATGCCCGTGAGCTGTGCCTGGGCGTCGAAGCGGTTTTGGCAGATGGCTCTGTTGCTTCGGGGCTGAAGCGGTTGCGCAAAGACAATACCGGATATGATCTGAAAGATCTGTTGATCGGCTCTGAGGGGTCTTTGGGGATCATCACCGCTGCCAGTTTGCGCCTATTCCCTCAGCCTGCGGCGCAGGGCACGGCGATGTTTGTCGTGCCCTCGCCCGAGGCGGCTTTGCAGCTGTTAAGCGTGGCAGAGACGCGGATGCCGGGCTGTGTGTCCGCCTTTGAATTGATCGCACAGCAAGGGCTGCTGTTTATTGATGAGCTGGGCATGGATTTGCGTCAGCCCTTCGCAGATCGTCCAGGATGGATGGTTCTGTGTGAAATCGGCTTGCCCGAGGGGATGGAGGCAGAGGATGCGCTTGCGGGCCTGTTTGAAGCCGCCGAGGATTTGGTTATCGACGGTGTGATCGCACAATCTGAACGCCAGCGCGATGAAATGTGGGCGTTGCGCGAACATCTGCCAGAGGCGAATAAGCGGATCGGCGCGATTTCCAGCCACGATATTTCGGTGCCTTTGCCATTGTTGCCAGAGTTCATCGCGCGTGCGCAAGCAGCATTGGCCCGGCTGGGCGATATGCGGATCAATTGTTTTGGTCATGTGGGCGACGGAAACTTGCATTACAATGTGTTCCCGGCCCAAGGGCGCAGCCGCGATGCCTATGACGATCTGCGTATTGCCGTGAAAGACTGCGTTTATGAGGTGGTCGACCAGCTGGGTGGTTCGGTATCTGCTGAACATGGGATCGGCCGGCTTAAGGTCGGTGATCTGGAACGCTATAGCGATCCGGGGAAGCTGAACGCAATGAGGCTGATCAAAACTGCGCTGGATCCACAGGGCATCATGAACCCCGGTGCGGTCTTGCGCGCCTAAGATCATCTGAACAGGCCATGACATTCTTGCAATAAAAGGGGGACGCCCTGTCGATGCACGACAGAGCGCCCTGCTTGGGGTTCACGTGTTTTGCAAGCAGCCGAACCAACCAGCAAGGTTGGGATAGCATGGTAATTCTTTCCGAAGCGTTACGTCAATTTACCTATTTGCGCGTTTTTCGTGATTTTATTCTGCGGGTGAAAACTCAAAGTTGTGCGCTGTCCTTGCCTGTGCTGCCGCGATGGCATTACAGCACGCGCCCTGCGATGCCGGATAATTTATCAATCATTTCAGTGCTGCGTTTGGCAGGTGCTGTCATGATTGCACTGTCCAATGCCCGCTCGCACCCGGCGTTACATGGGATGTCGCGCGCAGGGAGCATTTTTGGCAATGCAGCAATCAATGCGCGGGCTTTATCTGCATTCGCCGTGGCTGTTGCCACGACCTGTGCCACATCCACTGCATCATGGTCAGGATGCCAGCAATCGTAATCGGTGATCATTGCGATGCAAGCATAGCATAGCTCGGCTTCGCGGGCGAGCTTGGCTTCTGGCATCCCTGTCATCCCGATCACGTCCGCACCCCAGCTGCGATACAACCGACTTTCTGCCAAGGTGGAAAACTGCGGCCCCTCCATTGCGACATAGGTTCCGCCCTTATGCACGGTGACCCCGGTGGTTTGCGCAGCCTGTGCGCAGGCGTCGGCAAGTCGCGCACAAATTGGATGCGCGACCGAGACATGACCAACACAGCCGGGTCCAAAAAACGTCTTTTCGCGCGCAAATGTGCGGTCGATATACTGGTCGACAATCAGGAAATCACCCGGCGCATAATCCTCTTTTAACGATCCAACGGCAGAAACGGCTACCAGATCTGTTACACCCAGCTGTTTCATCGCCGCAATATTGGCGCGGTAATTCACGGTAGACGGGGTTTGCACATGGCCGCGCCCGTGACGTGGCAAAAACACCATTTGGCTACCATTTAAGGTCCCGGTCAAAAGCTGATCGGAGGGCGCGCCCCAGGGTGTGTCCACGGTGATCCATTGCGCGGCTTCTAGGCCATCGATCTGATAGACGCCCGACCCGCCGATAATTCCTATTTTCTGCTGCATTCGTGCCCCCATCTGATTTTGCGCAAGCCTAGGACGACCGTCGTCAAAGGAAAACCCCCGGATGCGCGGCGCCTGTGGGGTGGAAAAAATGATACGGGTACAAAAATCTCGTGGTGGGGGCGCAGAGATTCAGGCTAGCTGCGACAAAACCGGAGGCCAGCATGGAAAATACACGGGGCGCGATCTTGATGGTGGCCGCGATGGCGGCCTTTGCGATGGAAGATATGTTCATCAAAGCCGCCAGTCAGCAGGCGCCGATTGGCGAGGTGCTGATGGCCTTTGGTTTCGTCGGCATGTTGGGTTTTATGGCGCTGGCGCGTTCGCGTGGGCAAGCCCTGTGGCACCGCGCTATTGGTTCTCGGTTCATGCTGATGAAAGCCACGTTTGAGATCATCGGCCGGGTGGGCTATACGCTGGGCATTGCGCTGACACCTTTGTCCAATGCATCCGCGATCTTACAGGCCACGCCGCTGGTGGTGGTGGCTGGAGCCGCTATGTTCTTTGGAGAAAAAGTGGGCCCACGGCGTTGGGCGGCCATTGGTGTTGGGTTCCTGGCCGTATTGTTGATCTTGCGTCCGGGGCTTGATGGGTTTCGGCCGGCGGCGCTATTTACCCTGATGGGGATGTTGGGCTTTGCCGGACGAGATCTGGCGACACGCGGCGCACCCAAAGTCCTGACGAATTTTCAGCTGGGGATATATGGCTTTGCTGCGTTGATCCCGGCAGGCGCGCTGATTTTGCTGGTGCAAGGAGAGCCGCGCGCAATGTCTGGAGCGGTGATCGGGCTGGTGTTGGCAGCGTCGGTTTTTGGTGTGCTGGCCTATTGGGCGCTGACGGCGGCGATGCGGATGGGTGATATTTCGGTTGTGACGCCGTTTCGCTATACCCGGTTATTATTCGCGATTATTCTTGGCGCATTGGTGTTCGGCGAACGCCCCGATGCACTGATGATCGTGGGCGCTGCGCTGATTGTGGTCTCCGGCGTTTATACATTACGGCGCGGGGCGTGATAGGCGGGCGGCGGACCTAGTCAGGGCGCTCCAGTTCAAACAGGTCTTTCACCGCCGCATAATCGCGGTAGCCCATCCGTGTCAGCCAATCGGTGGGAGCATAGCGCCCATCGCGTAGGCAATCGGGCCGGATATGAACGCCCGTGACCTCTCCGTGGACCATGAAATTGGCCTCTCCCAACAGTGCGATGACCTGTACCACGCGGCATTCCAGTGTGGCCTGCGCCTGTGCCACACGCGGGCAGTCAATTGTCTCAGCTTCGGCTTTTGCGATCCCGGCTTGGGTAAATTCATCAGTGCCTGCGGGGAAGGGCGCACAGCTGGCATTCATCACGTCTTTCTGATCGGACCCAAGCAAGTTTACGCAAAACACTCCGGTTTCATGGATCTGCGCGACGCTGTCTTTTGTGCCGTCCCGGTCGGGCTTGGCTGAGGTAGAGGCAAACATAACCTGTGGCGGCACATAAGCGACCGCATTAAAGAATGAATAGGGGGCCAGATTATCCCCCAATGTGCCGCGCGTGGATATCCAACCGATGGGCCGGGGGGCGACGATGGCATTGAACGGGTTATGGGGCAGGCCGTGGCCATCGGCGGGGCGATAAAACATTGGAAACTCCCGTTGGGATCGGTTTGAACCTGATCTTGACGCGTGCTAGGCGCAAAGGGAAGAGGGCGGGTCCAGATGTATCAGGTTGCAAAAGAAACCGAAGCGGATTGGTGGGAAGTGGAGGCACTGTATGATCTGTGCTTCGCCCCGGGCCGCACAGCGCTAAGCTCCTATCGTTTGCGCGATGGGGTGAAACCGGTGCGTGATCTGTGCCTGAACCTGCGCCAGGATGGCGTTCTGGCGGCGGCGATCCGATATTGGCCAGTGTTGGTCGGCGGAGCCGAAGTGCTGCTGCTTGGTCCAGTGGCGGTTCACCCGACCCGGCAGGGCGAAGGTTTGGGCGGTATCTTGATGCTTGAAAGCCTGAACGAGGGGCGTCGTCTGGGCTGGCCGCGCGTGCTGTTGGTGGGGGATGAACCCTATTACCGCCGGTTTGGTTTTGCAAAAATTACGGGGGTAGAGATGCCGCCACCGACAAACCCTGATCGGATATTGGCGCTAGAGCTGATCCAAGGCGGCTGGGAGGATGTGCGCGGCCCTGTCGAGAAGTTCTGCTGACGCATTGGCAGATCCGCTCAGACGGACCATATTAAGGGCAGGCCCGTGCATAGGTTGGGGCCGCCGCCTGATAAAGGACCGAAGTGATGCAAACCGATATTCTTGAACCATTGAAGGATCCGATGCTGCTTGCCCGCCTTGATGCGTTGGCCGCGCGGCACCGGGCAGCATCAGGACCTGGGATGCAATTGCTGAACCGGGTGGGGGGATCGGCAGAAAATCTGATGGCGAAATTTCCTGGGCCGTTGCGTGACGGTCTGGATGGGGCCACCGCGCGGGCGCTGGAAATTGCGTTTGATGCTGCAGAGCGGTCGCGCGGGGTGGTGGATGATCGCTCTGATTGGGTGAATCGGGCGCTGACCACGGCGATGGGGGCCGCAGGTGGATTTGGCGGTCTGGCCGGGGCCACGGCCGAGCTGCCCTTCACAGTGACGATGTTGCTGCGCTCTATTCAGGCGATTGCGGCAGGGCATGGGTTCGACCCGGCCTCTGATGCGGTCAAGCTTGAATGCCTGCGTATCCTGGCCTCTGCGGGTCCGTTGAAAGATGATGATGGGGCCGATTTGGCGCTGATTGCTGCGCGTGTGACCCTGACCGGGCCCAGCCTGCATGGCATGATTGCCAAAGTAGCCCCGCGATTGGCCGCTGTGCTGGGACAAAAGCTTGCGGCACAGGCGGCGCCTGTCTTGGGTGCGGTGGCGGGCGCTGCGGTCAATTATGCCTTTACCAATTACTATCAAGAGATCGCGCATGTGCATTTCGGCCTTAAGCAATTGGCACAAGACAGTGGCGCGGATGAGGGGCATCTGCGTGAGGAGCTTGTGACGCGGATTACCGCATTGCAGTAGTGCTGCGCCGGACCAAGCGGCAACGCGGATTTGTATAGAACATTTTGTATAGAACATAGTGTAAGTTTCAGGAGATTGCCGATGGAACATCGACGGTTTGGAACCATGGGTAAGACCGTGTCTAGCCTTGGCTTGGGCGGTATGAGCTTTGCCGATTTTTACGGTGCGACGACGCAGGCAGACTCCTTCGCGGTGATGGAAGCCGCGCTGGAGCTTGGCGTCGATCACATTGACACGTCAAATATCTACGGGATGGGCCGATCCGAGACTGCGATTGGTGCGTTTATCAAAGCCTATGGCAGCAACCCGTTTGCCATTGCAACTAAGGCCGGGATCACCAGTGACCCGCAGACCGGCGCGCGGTGCTACGACAATTCGGACGCCCATTTGCGTTTGCAGCTAGAGGGCAGTCTGCGCCGTTTGGGGGTGGAGCAGGTGGATCTGTTTTATATTCACCGCCGTGACGCGTGGCGCCCGATCGAAGAGGTGATGCAGACGCTTGTGGATCTGAAGGCCGAAGGGAAAATCGGTGGCTTTGGGTTCTCTGAGATCGCGCCAGCGTCGCTGCGCCGGGCCTGTGCTGTGGCACCAGTGGATGCGGTGCAAAATGAATATTCGCTGGCAACGCGGCTGCCTGAATTGGGGATGGTGCAGGAATGCGCGCGCCAAGGCACTGCGTTTGTGGCGTTTTCGCCGGTCGGGCGCGGTATGTTGACGGACAGCCCACCGATAGGTGAGCGTATTTCGGGCAATTCATTTCTGTCGGTCAATCCGCGTTTTGTGGGAAAAAACCACGCAGATAATATGGCAATGACAGATGGGTTCCGCCGATTGGCTGCGCAGATGGGGATGTCGGCATCTGGTTTGGCGATTGCCTGGGTTCTGGCGCAGGGCCAGCATATATTGGCAATTCCGGGGACGCGGTCGGTTCAACATTTGCACGAATTGGCGCGTGGCGCGGGGCGTGTGTTAAGCGCAGAAGAGCTCGCGCAGATTGAGACGGTTTTGCCAGTAGGATGGGCCGCGGGTGATCGTTACTCTGAGGGGCAAAATTTCGGACCAGAGCGATTTTGCTGAACGAATTTTTCTGTGCCCATTTTTAAGATGTGGTGCCAGGGTGGCGCGGCTAGGAGGGGCTCTGCCCCGACCGCCTTATCCGGGGCTCGATGCCCCGGATAAGGCGATCCCCCGGGATATTTATCGGCAAGATGAAAGCGCAGCGTTTCACATTGTCGGGCTGTGGTGGCCGTTACAGTTGCGCCAGATATGAGGTGACTGCGTTGCGGACGGATTTGTGTCCTTCGTTACGGGCGCGGTGAATGATCTGGCGTAGCTGTGCAAGATCGGCCCTTCGGATCAGGTGTTTGACCGGGCCGATGGAGGCGGGGCGCATCGACAATGTGCGGATGCCAAGGGCGGCGAAGGTCAGAGCTTCGACAGGTCGACCGGCATCTTCGCCGCAGAAGCTGAGTTTGGTATTATACGCGGCGGAACGCACGATAATCCGTTCAAGGAACGTCAGGAAGCTGGTGTCGAGCGTATCATAGCGGCGGCGCACCCGTTCGTTTTCGCGGTCTGCTGCGAAAAAGAATTGCTTCAGGTCATTTCCGCCGATCGAAATGAAATCGCAGGTTTCATAAAAGCTGTCGGGGGCGAATCCCAAAGATGGGGTTTCCAGCATTGCACCTATTTTCAGGTCTTCGGGCACGGGGCGGCCCATTGCGGCTTCGCGGTCGCGTTGGCGCAGCAATGCATCGCGGGCATCGTAAAATTCTTCAGGACATGCGATAAAGGGGAACATCACTTGCAGCGGTCGACCCTGAGCGGCGCGCAAAAGCGCCTGCAGTTGCATCCGCAAAACGCCGGGTTTGTCGAGCCCCACACGGATCGCGCGCCAGCCCATTGCGGGGTTGGGCTCGTCTTGGGGCTTCATATAGGGCAGCACTTTGTCCGATCCGATATCAAGCGTGCGGAATTTGACCGGCTTGCCCTGGGCGGCATCGATCACGCGTTTATAGGTCAGTGCCAGCTCATCGCGGCGGGGCACGCTTGTGCGGATAAGGAATTGCAGCTCTGTCCGGAACAGCCCCACGCCATCGGCACCAGAATTGGCCAAAGATGGAAGGTCAGCCATAAGCCCGGCGTTCATATCCAGCCCAATGGTCAACCCGGCGCGATCTGTGGCGGGCAGATCCCGCAGATCGGCGTAGCGTTTTTGCGCCTCGGCTTGCATGGCGATCTTGTCACGGAAGGCGGAGGCCACGCTGTCTTCAGGGCGCAGATGCACCACGCCCTGATCCCCATCCACCAGGATAGGATCGCCGTTCAGCGCCTCGGTCGTGACCCGTTTCGTGTGGATCACCAAGGGGATTGCCAAAGCCCGGGCGACAATCGCGGCATGACTGCCCACAGAGCCCTCTTCAAGCACCACGCCGCGCAGGCTACGACCATATTCCAGCAGCTCTGCCGGGCCGATATTGCGCGCCACAAGGACCGGGTTTTCGGGTAAATCGGCGCCAGTATCACGGCCCTGGCCAGTCAGCAGACGCAGCAGGCGGTTGGACAGGTCATCCAGATCGGACAGGCGTTCGCGCAGATAGGCATCGCCGGATTGTTCCAGCCGGGCGCGATTGGTGGACTGTTCTTTTTCGACGGCGGCTTCGGCGGATAGGCCCGCTTCGATATCTTCAGACATCCGCCGCATCCAGCCGCGCGAATTGGCCAGCATACGATAGGTTTCCATTACCTGCCGATGATCGACATCCAACCCTGCGGCCCCCAAGACCATATCATTGATCTGGGCCTGCAACTCTTCAACCGCTTCCGACAGGCGCGCCTGTTCAGCGTCGGGATCATCGCCGACGGGATTGGTAACAACCACCCGCGGTTCATGCAGCCAGACATTGCCTTCGCAGGCACCTTCTTGGCCGCTGGTGCCGCGAAACAGTACCGGGAAACGGTGGGATTGGCCCATGCCTTCATGGTCGCCTACAAAGGCGCCCAATTCGGTCATCTCTGCCAAAACCATCGCTACGACCTCAAGGCCATAGACCTCATCATCGCTGAATTGACGTTGTGCTTTGGATTGCACAACCAAAACGCCCATCTTTTCGCCTACGCGTTGGATCGGCACGCCAAGGAAGCTGGAGTAAATCTCTTCTCCGGTTTCAGCCATATAACGGAAGCCGGGTTCGGAGGGGGCGTTGCCCGTGTTGACCGCAGCGCCCATGCGCGCAACCCGGCCCACGAGCCCTTCACCGATACGCAAGCGGGTGTGATGCACGGCCTGTGGGTTCAACCCTTCGGTCGCGCATAGTTCAAGCGTCTCTGGATCGCGGAACAGATAGATAGAGCAGACCGCGGTTCCCATGGAATCCGCGATCAGATGCGTGATCCGGTCAAGGCGATGCTGGCCATCGCCCTGCAACGCCAATGTGTCGCGCAGACGTCGCAAAAGACTGCGGCTGTTGCTATCGCGGCGCTCGGCCATCCCGGTTGTTCCTTCTCCCCAGAGCTGGGGTGGCAGGTTTAGCCTGCCTTCTCCAGTTCAAACGCATCATGGAGGGCTTGGACCGCGAGTTCCATATATTTCCGGTCGATCAGCACGGAAATTTTGATTTCCGAAGTCGCAATCACCTTGATGTTGACGTTTTCAGCGGCAAGCGCCTTGAACATCGTCGCGGCAACACCTGCGTGGCTGCGCATGCCGATCCCCACAACCGAGACCTTCGCGACCTCGGTGTCGACGATCAGATCCTCATAGCCCAGCTTGTTTGCCTGTGCTGCGGCCTCCAACGCCTGTTTGGCGCGCGACACCTGATTGATCGGGCAGGAGAAGGTCATATCCGTGACCGCCTCTGTGTGGCCCTCATAATCGCGTTCCGAGATATTTTGGACAATCATGTCCACATTGACACCCGCATCCGCCAACGTGCCGAAAATCGCGCTGGCGATGCCGGGGCGGTCTTCAACGGTGACAAGTGTCATTTTCGCTTCGTCGCGCGAAAAGGCGACACCTGAGACGACTTTTGATTCCATGATTTCATCCTCACCGCAGACCAAGGTTCCGGAGGTTTCGTCGGTATCCTCAAATGAGGACAGCACCCGCAGGCGCACATTGTTACGCATCGCCAGCTCAACCGAGCGGGTTTGCAGCACTTTCGCACCCAAGGACGCCAGTTCCAGCATTTCCTCAAAGGCGATTTTGTCAAGCTTGCGCGCCTTATCCGACACGCGCGGATCCGTGGTGTAGATCCCATCAACATCCGTGTAGATGTCACAGCGTTCCGCACCAAAGGCTGCCGCGAAAGCCACCGCTGTGGTGTCAGAGCCGCCACGGCCCAATGTGGTGATGCGGTTTTCTTCTGACAGGCCCTGGAAGCCTGCGACAACCGCGACCTTCATGCCCTCAGCGAATTTTGCATCAATATTGTCGCGCGGAATGTCGACGAACCGCGCCGCGCCATGCGCCGAGGTTGTCTTGATCGGGACTTGCCACCCCTGCCAGCTGCGCGCGGGCACGTCCATTTCTTGCAGACGCATCGCCATCAAGCCGGCGGTGACATTTTCACCTGATGAAACAACCGCGTCATATTCACGCGCGTCATACATTGGCGAGGTGGATTCCACCCAGCCGACCAATTCATTCGTTCTACCCGACATGGCCGAGACAATGACGATCACGTCATAGCCACGTTCGACTTCGCGTTTCACTTTGGCCGCAGCATTTGCAATGCGGTCAAGATCAGCCACCGAAGTGCCGCCGAATTTCATCACGAGAAGCGGCATGTCCTCTCCCTCGCTCCGTGCTCCCGGACCCATCGCCGGGCGTCGGGGTTTCGGTTAAAGCAAGGGCCGCACGGGCGCAAGAGGTCCGATAGGCCTGCGCATGCGATGCATGGGAAGATCAGTTGAGTTTTCGTGTGGCAAACGGCAATGGCATGATCGGCACCCCATCTTCAAGCAGCGCGCGGGCGTCATCCAGCTTGGCTTCGCCGTGGATCGCACGTTCCGGCGCGCTGCCCTCATGCATGGCACGAGCTTGCTTGGCGAAATCAGAGCCGACATTTTCAGAACTTGATTCAATATGTTTGCGCAGCTGTGCAAAGGCGGTTTCCATCGCATTTTGCGGGGCGCTAAGCGGCTTGGCCGCAGCCGGTGGTGCGGTGGGTCCGGCATCTGTGGTGGCGCTGGCATCTGTTGGATCCGGCCGCGGGGCGGTGGGTGCATCACTATCGCGACGCGTGGCGCGCACGGCAGGGGCCATCAAGGTTTTTTGCACATTTGCAGATCCGCACAGGCTGCAAGTGACCTGCCCGGAGGCGGCCTGTGTGTCAAACGCAGCGGCAGAGGCGAACCAGCCATCAAATTCATGCGCGTTATCGCATTTCAGCGTGTAACGGATCATTCCATCGTCCCTGAAAGGCGGTGCCATTGTGCCGGTTTTATGCGCCAATGGATCTGTGGGCGCCGTGTGTCCCCGGGGCGTTGGCACCGCGATATCCACTCTAACTGATACATTCTGATGGTAAACGCAAGGTTTCGGCGGCTGCGCTTACCGCAAGGTCCGGGCCATATAGCTGTTCCAGGCCGAGAAGATCGCGGCGCAGATCTGCTCAAGCTGGAGGGAGGCATCTTGTGTGCCAAGCGCGCGCGCTGCGGCTTTGGCCATCTTTGCCTGACGTGCTGCGCTTAGGCTTTGGATGGCGCGGCTAAGGCTGTCGGCATCTTGAACCATTACTGCGCCACCTGCTTGATCCAGCAGCGCATAAGGCTGGGCGGCATTGGCAACATGGGGGCCGTGTAAAATGGCACAGCCATAGGCCGCCGGTTCAAATGGGGTGTGCCCACCTTTGGGCACCAAGGAGCCACCGGTGAAACACATGCCCGCGCTGGCATACCAGTTTTCCATCTCGCCCAAAGTATCGGCCAGAAAGACTGGCTTATCGGTCCCGTTGCGCTGGGAGCGGCGGGTATAGCCCAGACCTGCGGCGGTGATCAGCTTGGCGATGTCATCGGCGCGGCGCGGATGGCGCGGCGCCAAGATCAGTCGCAGCGCCGGGTTGGTGCGGCGGGCTGCGGTAAAGGCTGCAAGGAGTGGCGCGTCCTCCCCCTCATGAGTGGAGGCGGCAAGCAGGGTTTGCGCGCGCGGCCAATCAAGCGGGTCATTGGCCTGTCGTGCCATAACGGTTGTTTTCAGGTTGAACGGCGGCATCAGACGACTGGCAGGTAGGCCAAGCGCGCGAAACCTGTCTTGTGATGCTGGATCTTGTGCCGAAACTGCAGTGAAGCATCCCATCATGGCGGGCCCGATACCAAGGCGCGACCAATTGCGCGCGGAGCCTTCGGAGAGCCGCGCGCTGATTGCAAAGATCGGGCGGGGCGCCATGGCAACGATGCGGTTCGGCCAAAGCTCATTCTCGATCATGACATGGGCGGAGGGACGGTGCCGTGAAAGAAAACGGCGCAGGATCAGACGATGGTCGAGCGGCGCAAGGCAGACCATGGTGTTGGGGAGATCCCAGCTTTGGGCAAGGGTCCGGCCCGTTTCTGTATTGGTGGTCAGCAGTAAAGAGCTGCCCTGCTGCGCCAAGATAAGATCAATGAGCGGGCGCGCCGAGGTCAGCTCGCCGTTCGACGCTGCGTGAAGCCACAGCGGGCCGTGCGGCGCGGTAGATGCGTGGGCGTTTGGATCAGTGGCTGCAGATGCTTTCGTTGCGGGGGGGGCGGCCTTGCTCGGGCTGGGCGCCGTGCCGCCGCCCAGCCGCTCCGCAAGGCCGGCGCGGCTTTGCACGCCGCGCGCCCAGCCCCACAGCAAGTGCAGGGCCATCAGCGGCAGGGCAAAGGACAACAAAAGGCGATACAGGCGCATGACCATCAGGCAGGTTGTGACGTTTGTCTTTCAATGCCCCTGTGGTGGGGTCTTTTGCAAGGGCGTTGACGCGAACAGCCGCCCTGGGAGGGCGGCTGTTGGTATCATGTGAATGGTGACGCAACGAGATCAGTCCGACAGGGAGCCTTCGTCATCCTTGGCCATCCGCGGCTTTACCTTGCGGGCCAGAAACAGCGGCAAGATGAAGCCGATGATCGCGACCGTCCACAGGCCCAGCGACAGCGGGCTGTCAAACAATGTCATCCAGTTTCCGTTGTCGATGGTCACTGCGCGGCGCAGATTGTTTTCCATCGCATTGCCCAGCAGCGTGCCCAAAATGATCGGCACCAGTGGCACGTCGAACTTGCGCAGCAACCAGCCCATCACGCCAAATCCGATCATCACCATCAGATCGAAGCTGGAGCCAGAGATCCCGTAGATACCCACGAAGGACACCATCGCAACGACCGGCATCAAGATGCGCGGCGGGATCAGCAACACCCGGGTGAACAGGCCCACCATTGGGATATTCATCAGCAGCAGCATAAAGTTGGCAATGAACAACGCGGCGATCAGGCCCCAGACAACATCAGGGTTGTTTTGGAACAACAGCGGTCCCGGCGTGATATTGAGCGACAAAAGAACTGCCAATAGCACAGCCGTGGTGCCCGACCCGGGCACACCCAGCGCCAGCATCGGCACCAGCGCACCACCGGCTGCGGCATTGTTGCCCGCCTCTGGGGCGGCCACACCGCGCGGATCGCCCTTGCCGAACGTGCCGTCTTTGTCGATCAGCCGCTTTTCCATTGAATAGCTGATGAAAGAGCCAAGCGACGCGCCAGCACCGGGCAGCACGCCCGCGATAAAGCCCAAGAACGAGGTCCGCAGCATTGTCGGAGTGCAGGCTTTCACCATCGACATTGGCGGCGTAAGGCGACCGATATTGAGCTTTTTGCCCGCCCCATCTGCCGAGCCGTGACGTTCTTCCAAGAAGATGAACACTTCGGACAGGGCGAACAGACCAACGATGGCAACCAAGAAATCAAGCCCGTCATACAGATGAACCTCACCAAAGGTGAAACGCGGCACGCCGGTTTGGGTGTCGACACCGATCATCGCAAGCCCAAGCCCCAACGCGGCGGCAAAGGCCGATTTCGCCTGATTGGTCGAGGACACGCCGCCCAGCGTCATAAACGCCAATGCGAAAAGCGCGAAATACTCCGCCGGACCAAATAGCAGCGCGATTTTTACCAGCTGCGGCGCCAGCAAAATCAGACCCCATGTCGCAAAGAACGATCCGACAAAGGACGCGATCCCCGAGATCGACAAGGCCTGACCGGCCATGCCCTTTTGGGCCATTGGATAGCCGTCAAGACAGGTCATCATCGCGGGTTCATCCCCCGGGATGTTCAGTAAGATTGACGAAATTCGCCCGCCATACATCGCACCGTAATAGACGGAGGTCAGCAAGATCAGCGATGGCGTCGCGCCAAGGCCAAGTGTGAAGGCCAGTGGGATCAAGATCGCTACGCCGTTTGACGGGCCCAGACCGGGCAGGGCGCCCATGATCGTTCCCAGAAAACAGCCTAACAACGCAAGCCCGATGTTTTGCCATGTCAGCGCGACAACAAAGCCGTCACCTAAATTTGAAAGCATTTCCATCGTGATACCCCGTTAAAACCCAAGTGGGCCGCGCGCGAGCGAAAGGCCAAGCACAAGGTGGAAAATGACATAGATACCGACGGATGTGCCAACACCGGTCAAAACCGACGCAAGGATCGTCGAGCCCAAACGCCACGCAAGGAATGCAGCAGCAAAGGCGGTGGCGATGACGAAACCGACGACAGGCAGCATCTGCGCGTAAAGCATCATCACCACAACAGCGGCGGCGATTTCTGCGATACGGCCAAAGGTGGGCCAAGCGGGTTCGGGATCTGGTTTGAAGGCGATGACGGCAGAGCTGAGGCCTAGGATGACGGCGATGATCAGCGGGAAGGCTTTCGGGCCGACAGCATCGGAAAGAAAGCTTTCCTCGATGTGCAATGCCGCGAAGGCAAAACCGATAGCCAGAAGAACGCCGAACACCCCAAAGATACGATCACTCATGGGGATCTCCTGGGTGGTAAGTGGGGCTTAGGATGAAACATAGTCAAAAGGGGGCGGTCGGCCGGACCACCCCCTTCCGGTCAAGTAAGCGAGGAAAGGGGAGGAGCGCTTACTTGATGATGCCGATTTCGCGGGAAATCGATTGGATCTGTTCAACAGAATCGGACACGAATGTCTCAAACTCGGCGCCTTGCAGATCCAGCGGCGCGAGGCCATTTGCGGCCATGATCTCTTTCCACTCATCAGAGGCGTAAAGATCACCGATTTTCGATGCCCAAGCGTTATATGCTTCGTCGGACATGTTTTCCGGGCCGTAGAAGCCGCGCCAGTTTGCACCGATGGCGTCAACGCCTTGCTCTTTCGCCGTTGGGATATTGGCGAATTCGCCTTCCAGGCGCTCTGGTGACAGAACTGCGATCACACGGATGTCGCCACTGTCGACAAAGCCTTTGGCTTCGGACAGATCGCCGGTGAAGGCCTGAACCGATCCGGCCAGAAGCTGGGTGACTGCCTCGCCGCCGCCATCAAAAGCGATGTATTTCACGCGGCGCACATCTTCGACACCATAGGCATTGGCCGCGATCAAAACCTTCAGGTGATCCCAGCCACCCACAGCAGAGCCACCGGCGACCGACACGGCGGTCGGGTCATTCTTGATCATATCCAACAGCTGCGGCAATGTTTCTACATCGCTGTCAGCCGCCACGGCGATCACGCCGTAATCTGCACCGATCGATGCCAGCCAACGCACCTGATCCATCGTGTTGCCCGGGTAGGCACCCTGTGCAAGGCGCGTCGCGGTCGCGGAAGAGGCCGCGACGATCAGATCGTTGTCATCGCTGCGCTTATTTACAACCTCAGCAAAGGCCACGCCACCGCCGCCGCCTGCAAGGTTCACGACCTGCATGGTTTTATCGATCAGATCGAGGTCTTGCATGGATTTTCCTACCTGACGGCAGGTGAAATCCCAGCCACCACCGGGGTTGGCAGGCGCGATGCATTCTGGATTTTCTGGGGTGAATTCTTGTGCCATCGCCGGAAAGGCGGTCGCGCCCAAAAGCGCAGCAACAAGGGTTAGGCTTTTTGCCTTGAACATTCGTATATCCTCCACAATTTCAAGCCGATTTTCTTGCAAAGCGGCGTTGGCACCGTCCTCTCCACTGCGCTATGCAGTCTCCTCGGGGGACGGGCTGTCACTGTTGGTATCGTGCGAAGCTGTCATTAACCTGTCGCCACGCAGATTGGGCGCTTGGCCCATGCCGAGGGAAAGATTCTATGCGTATTCTATTGGTCGAAGATGCAACAGATATGGCCCAGGCCGTGGTGACGCGGTTGGGGCAGGCCGGTATGGCCTGTGATCATGCCGAGACATTGGCATCCGCGCAGGATTTCTTATCGGTGCAACTTTATGATGCGCTGATTTTGGATATCAACCTGCCAGATGGGTCGGGAACGGGATTGCTGCGCGATGTGCGCGCGGCGGGCAATCGGGTGCCGGTATTGATGCTGACTGCGCTGTTCTCAGTGGATGACAGGATCACGGCATTGGATTTGGGGGCCGATGATTATCTGGTGAAACCCTTTGACCAGCGGGAATTAGAAGCCCGGCTGCGTGCATTGATCCGGCGCGAGGCGGAGCAAAAGACCGATGTCTTACAGCTTGGGAAGCTGACGTTTTCTTCCTCTACACTCGGGGCAGAGCTGGACGGGGCGCGGCTGGACCTGACCCGGCGCGAGGCCGCATTGCTGGGCATATTGATGCGCCATCCCGGCCAGATCCTGAAGAAAGAGCGGTTGTATGACGGGCTGTTCGCGTTCAACGATGCCGATGTCGGGATCAATGCGATTGAGCTGTATATCGGGCGCTTGCGCAAAAAGCTTGCCGGATCGGGCTTGAGCATCGAGACACGACGTGGCGTTGGATATGGGATTGTGTTGGATGGCTAAGCCGCCCCCCCCTCATCCTATGCCGGCCCATCCTGCGCCGCCCCATCCTGCACCGCTTGCGCCGTCGCTTGTGTCGCGGGTGGTGGTGGCGGTAATGTCGTTGTTGTTGGTGGGCGGGATATTGGTTGCCTTGGCTGCCTTTACCTATGGCCGCATCGCTGCGCGCCAGACCTATGACAGGTTGCTGATGGGCGCGGCCAACGACATCGCGGAATCGATTGACGTGGTGGATGGGGCGCCCCTAGCGGATCTGCCGGTTTCGGCCTTTGCGCTTTTGGCCTTGGCGCCGCGCGACCGGATCGCCTATGCGCTGCGCGGACCCGATGGTACATTGCTGACCGGGCATGACGTGGCGCTTCCCCCGCAAGCGCTGCGCCGGCAAGCTTCCGGCCAAGCGGTGTTTTTTGACGCGATGCTGAACGGGGAGCGGGCGCGGTTTGTCACATTGCCGCGCCGCTTTGCAGAGCGCGATTATTCTGGCACGGTCACTGTGACTGTGGGGCAGACGATCGCGGCGCGCAATGCGATGGCGCTGGGGCTTACGCGCGATGCGCTGATCGCGGCGACATTGGCGGGGCTGGTATTGATGGCGATTGCTTATGTGGTGATCCGTTCAGCCCTGCATCCGCTGCGCGAGATTGCCGATGGGCTGTTGGCACGCGACCCCTATGATCTGACGCCGATGGCGACGAATGTGCCATCAGAGGTGGCGGTGATGATCGTGGCGATGAACCGCTTCATGACCCGCCTGGACCGGCAATTCAACGCGATGCGCAACTTGATTTCGGACACGGCCCATCAGCTGCGCACCCCTGTGGCGGCCATTCGCGCCCAGGCGGAACTGGCTGTGCAAGACGGTGACGAGGCACAGCGCAAGATCGCGCTGGAGCGTTTGGTGGCGCGCACCCGGTCCCTGGGCAATTTGCTGGATCAAATGTTATCGCGGGCAATGGTGATCCACCGCACGGATTCCGCCCCGCCAGAGGCGATTGATCTGCGCATGATCGCGTTAGAGGTGATCGAAAGCCGCGATCATGAGCTGCTTGCCCCCGGGGTCGAGGTAGGGCTGGTGATTGGTCCCGATGAGGTGATCGTGATGGGGGATGAAATCTCCTTAGGGGAGGCGGCGAAGAATATGCTATCAAATGCCTTACGCCACGGCCAAGCCCCGGTGCGCATCGGTGTTACGGCGCGCGCTGATCATGCCGAGCTGTGGGTGGAAGATGCCGGCCCGGGTCCGCAGGGGGATCTGTTGGCGCGGATGGGGCGGCGGTTTGAACGTTCGGCCGCCTCGCGTGGACGCTCTGCTGGGTTGGGCTTGTCCATTGTCCGCTCTGTCGCGGAGGCTTTTGGCGGGCAGATGGCGCTGGGCCGTGGGGAGCGTGGCTTCCGCGTGTCATTGATTTTACCGGCGGTGTCAGGAGAGGCGAATTGATCAAAGTCATCACATTGGCCGTGGCGTTTCTGGTTGCCGCCCCGGTTCACGCGCAGGAGGCATCGGGCGACTATGGTCATGGGCCGCTGCATATGGTGCTGCGCTCCACCACCGATATGGCGATCATGCGGCCTGCGATGCAGGCCTTTGTCAGGGCCAATCCCGATCTGACATTGCGGTATGAACAATGGGGCTCTAACGCGCTGACCGCCAAAACACAGGCAGAGTGCCAGTCCGGCACGGCCAGCGCGGATGCGGTGTTTTCTTCAGCGGTGCATCAGTTGGTGGAATTGGTGAACAGCGCTTGCGCACAAAGCTATCGCTCGGATCTGACGGCGGGCCTGCCTGCCAGCCGCAATTGGCGAGATGAGCTGTGGGGTCTGACGCATGAGGCCGCAGTGATTGCCTATAACCGGGCTATGGTGGGGGTCGATGATGCGCCCCACACACGGTTTGCGCTGCTGGATCTGATGCGGCGTGGCGATCCCGCCTATCGCGGTAAAATTGCCACCTATGATATTGAGGCCTCTGGCCTTGGCTATCTTTTCGCATTTGCCGACAGCCAAGAGGCCACGACATTCGGCAGCCTGCTGGAAGGGTTCGCGCGCTCGGATGCTGTGGCGACTTGTTGTTCGGCGGAAATCTTGCAAGGCGTGGCGGATGGGCAGTATTTGATCGCCTATAACGTGCTGGGATCTTATGTGCCCGATGGGTTGGACAGTCGCATCGGCGTCATCATGCCCGAAGATTACACGCTGTTTTTGTCACGTGCTTTTATGATCCCCAAAGGTGCACCGCGCCCACGGTTCGCGGCGCGGTTGCTGGATTTTCTATTGTCGGCGGAAGGACAGCGGATCTTGACCGAAAACGGGTTGATCGTGCAGCGTGACAGCGATCAAAACAGCCTGCCCGAAAGCGCGGAACGTCCGATCCGGATTGAGCCAAGCCTATTGGTAGCGCGCGATCAACATCAACAGGCGCGGTTTATTGCGCAATGGCGACAGACATTTTCAGAAGCGCCCTGATGTAGGACATATCAGATAGCCCTGCGCGGCAAAGTGTGAGCCGACCGCGCAGGACCATTTCGCGAAGAGATCAGGCCACTTGGGCAGGGGCCTGTGCGGATATCTCTTCGCATTCGGGCGCAGAAATGCGGAACTGCGCCATCGAATTGGTAAGCCGGTCTGTTTGGGTCGACAGGCTCATACTGGCTGCCGAGCTGTTCTCGAACATGGCCGCGTTTTGCTGTGTCACCTGATCAAGCTGATTGACGGCAATATTGATTTCTTCCAGCCCGATCGCCTGTTCAGAGGCCGACCGAGAGATCTCTTGCACTTTGCCTGCGATTTCGGCCACCGATCCCATGATGGTTTCCAGCACATCGCCGGCACGCCCAACCATTTCCGCGCCATGCGTGACCTGCGTGTTGGAGGCGCTGATCAGGCCGGTGATTTCGCGCGCAGCTTCCGAGGATCGCTGGGCCAGGGCGCGCACTTCAGATGCGACTACGGCGAAACCGCGCCCTGCCTCACCCGCACGGGCGGCTTCGACGCCAGCGTTCAGGGCCAGCAGATTGGTCTGAAAGGCGATATCATCAATCACCGTGGTGATTTTGGAGATCTGGGACGAGCTGCCTTCGATCTCTCGCATGGCACTGACGGCGCTGCGCACAACGGTTTCCGATTGCTGTGCATTTAGCCGGGCATGTTCCACAATGCTGGCAGCCTGGGCAGCCCCATCCGAGGCGGATTTGACAGATGCTGTCAGCTCATCCAATGCCGCGGCGGTTTGCTCTAATGTCGCGGCCTGCGTTTCGGTGCGCCCCGACAGCTCTGATGCGGCGGTGACGACATCGCCGCTTTCTTGTTGAATTTGCAAGGCGGCTGCCATGATCTCGGCCATCGCAGAGGACAAGGTTTCCCCGGTCTGGTTAAAATTGCGGCGCAGCTCTTCGTAATCAGCAGAAAATGGCGTGGTCAGTCGATAGGATAAATCCCCGTTGGCCAGCGCATCCAGACCGTTGCGCAACCCGTTGACCACCTCTTGTTGGGTTTTCACATGGGCCGCGCGGGTGGCATCGGCCTTGGCCAGGGCGCGTTGCCCCTGCGTGACATCCGCGCCGATCAAAATCGCGCCTGCGGCACGGCCAAACGGGTCTTTCAGCGGTGTCAGGCTGGCTTCGATCGTGTGGACCTCACCCGTCTTTCCGGTCAATGTCATACGCCCGGCCCAACGTTTGCCTTCGCGGATGATGCTGCCCAGATTGGCCTCTTCATCGGGTGTCAACAATGCGCTGATTTTTTTCCCCGTCAGGGCCTGTGCCGACTTGCCCGCCATTTGCGCCACCACAGGGTTTGCATGTTGCACGCAGCCCTTGGCATCAAAATCAACCCGCGCCGATGTTACATCAATGGCGGTTAATGTCGCCGTATCGCGCAAAGCCTTGGTTTGGTTCTTCCATTCGACCGTCATGCCGACATAGTGACCATCGGCATTATGCACCGGGGTGAAGGACAGTGCATAGAAGTTCTGCCCCATCGTCAAGACGGCGCTAAAATGTTTGCGGGATGGATCTGCCAATGCCTGACGTCCCTCGGCTGGCAATTCATAGAACAGATCAAGGTTCATGCCGATCAGCTCTGCCGGGGTGCTCCCATCCGTCAACGCATGGATCGCGGCGGCTTCCACTGTAAACAGCCGCATCAGGGCATCGTTCATATATAGTATCGTGTCGTCTTCATTGACCATCAGCATCGCAGAAGAGCTTTCGCTGAACGCAGAGCTTTTGAATGTGGCCTCATGTGCGGCGTTTTCCGCCCCCGCAAGCCGTTCTCGGAAGGCATCCAAGGTTGTGGCGATGGTGCCAATCTCATCGCCGCGGCTGCGGGCGGGCACATCGGTGTCAAAGGCACGGTTGGCGATCTGTTCCATTGCACGGCCCACCGCCGACAAAGGACGCGTAATCGACCGTGACACCGTGATTGCACTTAGGCTGGCGACCCCAGCGACAGCCAGCGCAATCAAAAGCGTGTAGCGGCTCATATCCGCTAAGGGTGCGTTGATTTCGTCAAGGTTGATTTTATCGATGACGGTCCAGGCGGTGCCGTGAAAATCAACATTTTCGCGTTTGGCCAGAACCTGTGCACCGAAACGGTCGGTATATTCGATGGTGCCATCAGCGCTGGGTGCGTCCAGTGCGCTGAGGTCGATGCGGGTACGCAGCATGTTATCGATAGTGTCATTGGGGCTGTCGACGCGCATCAGCCCATCTGCACCCACCAGCAACGCTTCGCCGCTGTCCCCCAGGCCGGGATGTTCGGCCATCACCGCGGCAATCCCAGTCACTGGCAGCTGATAGGCCAAAACGCCAATCACCTGACCCGATGGATCGCGTAGCGCCTGGCCGATAAAGGCGGCGGGGGCGTCATTGCCTGGCGCATAGCGGGCAAAATCTGCGAATGGGGCGGTGTCGGGTGCTGCCATTGCGTCGGCCCAAACCTGCGCCAACCCGGTCTCTGCCACCGGGCCCTTGGTCAGGTTGGTGCCGAAATCTGCCTGTTTCGTGACCGTGTAGACGATGTTGCCCTGCGCATCGATCAAGACGATATCTGAATAGCCCATTTCATGCCGCAGCGCGTCAAACACCGGATGCAACGTGGCATGAACCTGATCATAGGGCGCGATGTTGCCAGCCTTGGCCGATATTTTATCCGCAGCCAAATAGGCCTGTTTCAGCTGCTGCATCGGATTTGACAATTCAGCAAACGCGGCATGAAACTGTGCCAGAGCCTGTGCGGTGAACGGGCTTTGCGCGGTGATCGCCAGATTGGTGTCGATGCTGTTCAGCAGCGTCTCAAGTGCGCTGGTCTGCGCCCGCGTCGCGTCAAGAAGGCGGGCATGCCCGGCCTCCTCGACGCTGGTCTTCATGTGCAGATAGGCCGGCACCAGTGTCGCAATGACGGCCGCCAATGACAGTGTGATGATAATCGCCGGCAGCTTATAGACGATACGGATTTGGTTTAACGCTATGGCCATCTGCGTCCTCAAACTAAGCAACATGAAACTCATAAAACCCGACATGACACGCATCACATCGGCAGACTTCGGGACTATTGCGGGCAGAGGCCTAACGAATTCCTACCAATGTTAATCTTGCTCAAATAACGGCTGTAAAATTTCACAAACCGGACCTCTGTAGCCTGTCTATGTTGGTTTTTTTGGCCCTAGAGGAGGCGCAAAATTTTTATGGGCCTAAAACGAAACAGGGGTCCCGTATGGCGAGACCCCTGAATTCATTGCACGTTTTGGTTGCAGGCGCTACCCCGCAGCGATTCGTTTCTCAGTCGCTTCACGCCATGCTTTGTCCGAAAGCGAGATGAAGGAATAGAACATTGGCACAACGAAAAGTGTAAAGAGCGTGCCGATGATCAACCCGGTGAACATCACCAGACCCATCGCCTGACGCGCCGCCGCCCCAGCGCCCTCTGCCAGGACCAATGGGATCATTGCCAGCGCCATCGCCGCTGTCGTCATCAAGATCGGACGCAGACGGGTTTTGGCAGCGGTCACGATTGCGTCGCGCCGGGTCAGCCCATGTTCTTCGCGTTGCTGATTGGCGAATTCCACCATCAAAATACCATGTTTGGTAATCAGCCCCACCAGGGTGATCAGCCCGACTTGGCTGTAGATATTTAACGTGCCAAGTCCAAGGTTCAGTGGCAAGATCGCGCCAAAGATCGTCAACGGAACCGACATCAAAATGATGAACGGGTCACGCAGGCTTTCGAACTGTGCCGCCAAGACCAGATAGATCACCAAAACAGCCGCCGCAAAGGCGATGATGATGGTGTTGCCCTGATTGACCTCCAGCCGTGACTGGCCAGAGTAATCAAGGAAGAACCCGCTTGGCATTTCTTCGGCTGCGATACGCTGAATTTCGGCCAAACCTTCGCCGGTGGAAATGCCAGGCAGGGGCAGAGCCGTGATCGTGGCAGAGTTCAGCTGATTGAACTGCTCAATTGCAGCGGGGCGCACGCCAGAGGACACATCGACCACCGTACTTAGCGGGACCATATCCCCGGTTGAGGCGCGGACGAAATATCGGCCCAGCTCTTCGGGGTTGTCACGGAACTTGCGTGGGACCTGGGTGATGATGTCATAGCTGTCGGAATCGCGGTCAAACTGCGCCACGGCGCCACCGCCAACCAACAGGCCCAAGGTTGACCCGATCTGCGAAACAGGCACGTTCAGCGCAGCTGCACGTTCCCGGTCAATCGTGACACGCAATTCCGGCGCGTCAAAGGACAAGGAGTTTTGCACGACGATGAAACGGCCTGACATCTGCGCCTTCAGCCGGATGGCTTCGGACACTTCGGCCACACGTTCGGGCGTATGCACCGATTGGATGACCACAGAGATCGGTAGACCGCCGCCAGCCCCCGGCAAAGTAGGGGGCGCAAAGGCAAAGCCCTTCAACCCGGTGGAGCTGTCCAGCCCGGCCTGAATGTCGGTCTGCACCTCGGATTGTGCGCGATCACGTTCGGCCCAATCGGCAAGTTGCCAGATTTGAATGCCCTGAGCATCATCGCCGCCAAACCCGGCGATGGAGAAGGATTGAACCACCTCTGGAATATCCTTGGTCGCCTGTGACACTTGTTCAATATAGGCCGAAGTGTAACGATCCGTGGCATATTTCGGCCCGTTCATGATTGCGAATAACACGCCTTGATCTTCATCGGGCGCCAATTCGCTGGAGGTTTTGGTGAACATGAACCCGGTGACCCCCACCAGAACCAATACGACCAACAATGTGATCGGGCGATAGGACAGCGACCCATCGACACGGCGGGCATAAAACCCGGCCAGTTTGTCAAATGTCCGGTCGACAAAACGCTGAAAGCCAGAACTGTGGCCGGATTTCAAAATCCGACCCGACATCATCGGCGTGATCGTCAATGCGATAATACCCGATAAGATCACCGCACCTGCCAGCGTAAAGGCAAATTCAGTGAACAGCGCCCCGGTCAGGCCGCCTGTAAAGGCAAGCGGCGCCAAAACCGCCGCCAATGTGATCGTCATCGCGATCACCGGCCCGGTGATTTCTTGCATGCCTTTGACGGCGGCTGGGATCGGTTGCAGCCCCTCTTCGATATGGCGGTGGATGTTTTCCACCACAACAATCGCATCATCCACCACCAGACCGATGGCCAGAACCATCGCCAGCAATGTCAGCAGGTTGATCGAATACCCCAGTGCCAGCAGAACCGCCATAACACCCACCAATGACAGTGGAATTGTCACGATTGGCATCAAAACCGAACGGAACGAGCCCAAGAACAGCAAGATCACCAACACAACGATGATCACCGCTTCTTCGATGGTTTTGAATACTTCGACGATAGAGGCAGAGATTGTTTGAGTGGAATCATAGACCATCTCAATTGACATGCCATCGGGAAGGGCGTTGTTGATCGCGGGAAGCTCGTCGATCACCGCAGCTGCCGTGTCCAGCGGGTTGGCTGACGGGGTCTGGGTGATTCCGATAAACGTGCCCGCTTGTCCGTTAAAACTGACGATTTCGCCCGCCTCATCCGACGCGAGCTCCACATCGGCCACATCGCGCAAACGCACAACGGCATCGCCCGTGGCACGGATCGGCAACGCGCCGAAAGCGTCCGGGGTTTGCAGCGTTGAACGCAGCGTGATGGATTGCGCAACATATTCATTCTCGGTGGCGCCCGGCGCCGCAAGGAAGTTCGACGCCTGAATGGCCGCCAGAACTTCGGTTGCGGTTACTTGCCGTGCGGCCAGCTTGTCAGGATCAATCCAGACCCGCATGGCATAGTTTGATCCGCCGATGATCTGAATTTCTGCCACACCTTGGATGGTGGACATCCGCGGGCGAATGACCCGGTCCAGATATTCGGTCAGCTGCTCTTGCGTCATATTAGGGTTCAGCGCGGCCAGATACATCAGAGCAAAGGTTTGCCCCGTGCCTTTGACAATCTGCGGGTCTTCCGCCTCGCTTGGCAGTTCCGACCGGACCTGCTGCACTTTGGCCAGCACTTCGGTCAGCGCCACGTCAGGATCTGCGCCAAGTTTCATATTGACGGACACCACCGAGGCCGACGGGCGCGAGGAGGACGTGACAAAGTCGATATTCTCTGTGGTTGCCACAGCGGCTGAGATGGGCGCAGTGATGAACCCTTGGATCAGGTCGGGCGCCGCGCCGGGATAGGTCGTGGTGATCGTCACCACGGTTTCTTCAACCTCCGGGTATTCGCGGATCGGCAGGCTAAAGAACGCCTGGATCCCCAGCAGCAGCATGAAGGCCCCGAGAACCGTTGATAAGACGGGTCGGCGGATGAATAGTTCTGTGAAATGCATCTGGTGGCCCTTATGGCTTCGGCGCGGTTGCGGCGTCAGAGGCGGGCTCTGATGGCGCATCATCGGGCGTTTCAGTCATCGGTTCAGAAATTGAGGCGCCGATTTCGGGGGTCAGCTGCAAGCTGTTGTCGATTTTGACGGTGGCCCCGGGGCTAAGACGGTTTTGGCCCGCATCGACCACTTGATCGCCGTCTGAAACACCTTTGACGATTTCAATCATACCGCCCGATCGCCGGCCCAGAGTCACAAACACCTGCCGTGCGATCATCTTGGGTTCATCTGCGCCGTCGGGGGTCTCTTCGGTGACCACATAGACGCTGTCACCATAGAGGCTGGAGGCCACAGCCGTTTGCGGCAAAGCAATCACACCGCTTTCAGTTGGCAAGATGACGCGAACACGAACGAATTGGCCCGGTGTCAGATCGCCGTCATCATTGGGAATTTCTGCCCGCAATGTGACCAGACGTGAATTGGGGTCGATTTTTGGCTCGATCCCGGTGATCGCGCCAGACAGTTCCAACGCGCCGTCTTCGGAATAGATTTGGACCGGCATGCCTGCATGGGCCTGTGCGGCCTGTTGTTCTGACAAGGTGAAATCAACGCGCATTTCTGTCTGGTTTTGCAACGTCGCATAGGTGGTGCCGGCGGTTACAAATTGCCCGGCTTCGACCTGTGGGATACCAACGGTGCCCGAAAACGGTGCGGTCAATTGTTTCGTTTCCAATGCCGCGCGGAGTTTTTCTACCGTGGCATTTGCTTCGCTGGAGGCGGCGGTGGCCTCATCCAACGCGGAAACGGCGGAAACACCGCGATCACGAAGGGCCTGCGCGCGGGTCAGCGCGGTTTGTGCCAATTCCAACCCGGCCTGGGCGGCGGCCAGATCGGCGCGTTCCTGACGGTCGTCGATCTGCACCAAAAGCTGGCCTTTTTCAACGCTGTCATTGGCGCTGAATTTGATTTCGCGCACGATGCCTGCGGCTTCGGCGGCCAGATCGGTCCCCTGCGAGGCCAGTGCGGTGCCGATGGTTTCAATGCCCGGCTGCCACGTGACAGCTTTGGCCGGCGTGACCGAGACGGCAACAGGGGGAGGGGTCATCCCGGCAAAGAACTGTGCGATCATTTTGTCGCGGAACAGGTTAAAGCCGACGATCCCGCCACCAACAAGGGCAAGTAGGACAATGGCAATGAGGAGGCGTTTGATCATGGTGTCTCCTACAGACGTGTCAGAGAGGGCGCGTCATATAGGGGAGGCCTGACACGCGGATGTGATGTAAACTGAACGGTTCAGCTTTAGCTTGCACTATTCCGGCATTCGTTCGCTATAAGCAAGCTTATGAACCGAACTGCTTGTTGGCAAGGCACGCACATAGAAAACCATGTTCTGTGCAATATTGCGATTGTGTGGCGATCCCCGTGGGTTGCGGGCGAAAGCCGGGTGCAGTCCAAAGGTCTAAGTTGACGTTCGGGGAAACTTTATTGATCTTTGTCGCTTATCTTATCGGTATTGCCCGTCGGGTGATGTAGCTGCTGTAACTATGAAGAAGGTGCGAGTCATGTTTATCGATCCGATGTCCTCTATTGAACTTAGTATGGATGCAGCGCGTGTGAGCTTTGCCGCGCAAGGCGTCATAGCAATGCGTTTGGCCGGTATGGCTGGGCTGTGGCATGCGGCCCCTGATGAGATGCTGCGGATGGTGCAAGAAAAGCAGCAAGCCGTGATGGAGATGACCGAGGCCGCGACCAATGCAATGCTTTCGGGGCAAAGCCCGGACCGGATCATGCAGGCGGGATTGGCGGAAGTTGACCGTCATACTTCTGGAAATTTGCGCCGTTTGACTGCGCTTGGTCCCAATCTTGGCCCGGTGATGATGGCACCACGCGATTAGGGCATGGTATGATCCGCAGCGTCGAGATGCGCTGCGGGTCAGGTAATGCGCCTGACTTGAGGTGGCGCTGCCGTGTTGACCGGGTGCATTGGATATTTATAGCAAGATGAAAGTCACGCGCCCAAATAGGCCCTGAGCGCGGGGGGGGGCGACGCAAGCAGTGACTGCGTTGGGCAGGGCGGATGCGCGACCCCATCGGTAACAGCAATCGTATTTGGGCAAAATGCGGCTGCGTCATCGGGGTCATGGGTGACCATTACAGTGGTGAGCTTTGCATCGGTGGTCAGTTTTCCCGTTAAATCAAGCATTTCAGATTTTAACGCCGGGCCGAGGGCTGCAAAAGCCTCGTCCAGCAACAGGATCGGCTTATTGCGCAAGAGGGTGCGGGCAAGCGCGGCGCGGCTTTGTTGTCCGCCCGATAGCTGCGGCGGTTTGCGTTGGGCATAGGCGGTCAACCCCGTGTCAGCGAGGGCTTGGGCGATCGTGTCACGATCTTTATCGCTGAGCCGCAATCGGGGGGAGAGGCCTAGGCCGAGATTCTGTGCGATAGTCAGATGCGGGAACAGGTTTTGATCTTGGAACAAGATGGAGAGTGGGCGCTTGCCGGGGGCGCAGGTTGTGATGTCCTGTCCTTGCCACGAAATCCGCCCTGCGCTGGGTGCAAGGAAGCCAGCGATTGCGGAAAGCAGCGTGGATTTGCCCGCGCCTGATGGGCCGATGATTGCGGTGCTGGATCCATGAGCAAGAGAGATATTGGCGCGGAGCGTGAAATCGTTTTGTCGTAGTATCAGGTTATCGAGGGTCAGCATAATGTCCCATCCGGTCAAAGGCCATAAAAAGGCCAAAGCTGAGGGTGATCAGCAGGGTTGCTGCGCTTGCGGCCTGATCAAGCCGATAGGCGCCCATCAGCTGATATAGGGCGAGGGGCAGTGTTTGTGTCTGGCCATCGGAAAATAATGTGATCACACCCAGATCCCCCATTGAAAAAGCCGCAGCCAGCCCGGCGCTGAATCCTATGGGGCGGGCCAATCGGGGCACCGTGACATAGCGCAATCGGGTAATTCCGTGTAGGTCCAGCGATGCGGCAAGCCGATCATAATCCATCTGCAATCCGCGGACCTGGGGGATCAATATGCGTAGTGCAAAGGGAACACATAGCGCTGCGTTGGATATCAATGTGACAGGCAACGCCAGCTGCGTCGGGTTCACATAGGGGCGTGCGATCAAGAACAAACCGGTGCCCGTGACCAGTGCAGAGGCCGTAAGGGGGAGCATTCCTGCGGCCTCTGCCCAGCGGTGGCGCGGCGCGGCGAGTGCCAGTGGCAAAGCTATTGCCAGTGTCAGCGCCGTGGAGGCCAGGGCAAGCCATAGCGACGTTGTTGTGGCCTGCCAGATCGTTGTCGGCAGCCCGGCAAGGCCGCTGACGCCGCGCATCATGACCACCGCGATCGGTGTCAGCAAGAACAGGCTTGCGGCGGAGATACACAGCGCATCAGGCCAGATAGTGCGCGGTGCAAGCCCAAGGATTGAGGGGCGGTCAAGACCTGCGCCGAAATTGGGCGCGACCGAGATCACCCGGCTGACCAGCAGCGCGGCAATGCAGATCGCAACCTGCACCAAGGCAAGCGCAGCGGCGCGGGCAAGGTCAAAATCGAAACGGAAGGCCTGATATATCGCCAGCTCAACCGTTGTGGCGCGGGGCCCGCCTCCAAGTGTCAGGGCAACCGCAAAGCTGGTCAGACATACAAGAAAGATTGCCAAAAATGCGCCGGGCAGGGTGCTGCGCAACATTGGATATTCCAGGTGCCGGCGAATGCTTGCAGCGGGAAAGTTTAAACTGGCGGCAAGGCGCATGCGTTCGGATGGTATCGCCTGCCAGCCATGTAAAACCATCCGTGTGGCCAGCGGCAAATTGAAAAACACATGTGCCAAAATCACGCCATGGGCACCGTAGATGCTGAGCGTCGGCAGGCCGAGCCATTGTAGCAGATCATTGACCGAACCAGAGCGGCCAAAGATCGCGATCAACCCCATGACGGCGGCGATGACGGGCAAGATAAACGGCGCGCCCAACAGGGCAATCAGCAGTTTGCGGCCGGGAAACCGCCTGCGCGATAAAGCCCGCGCAAGGGGCACGGCACAAGCACAAGACAGCAGCGCGGACAGGGCCGCCTGCCACAGGGTGAACCAGATTGCCGACAGGTCGCGCGCGCTAAGCCCGCCAAGCCCGCCTGCGCGTATCGTCACGGCTGTCAACGTTCCCAAAACCAGCGCTGCCAGCAACGCTGCCGCCAGCGCTGCGGGGATTAGCGACCGAATGCGGTCAGCCATTCGTCCAGCGCCTCTTGACGGATCTCCTCTGCCTCTTGTTCAGAATAGAACAATGTCTTGGCGGGGCGGGGCAGATCCGCAAACTGTGGTGGCAAGAAGCCGGGTTTGATGATTGCCGGATAGGACCAATTGGCGGTGGCAATCATGCCCTGAAATGCATCCGACAAAATGTAGTCCATGAACGCCTGCGCCAACTGCGGCTGATCGGTGGTGTTCAGCTGTGCGGCTAGCTCGGTCATAAAGTAATGGCCTTCGGGGAAGATCGCGGCGGCTTTGGTAGTGTCATCCTCAGCAATGATATGATAGGCGGGGGAGGTGGTGTAGGACATCACCATGTCGACCTCGCCATCGGTGAACAGGCCGTAGCTTTCCGACCAGCCGGGCGTGACGGTCAGCACCTTAGGCGCAAGCTTTTCCCATGCCGCCTGTGCTTCATCGCCGTAGATCGCTTTAACCCACAGCAACAACGCCAGCCCGGAAATCGATGAACGCGGATCCTGGATCGCAATTTTCAGATCGTCTGGCGCATCCAGCAAAGCCTGAAAGGACTGTGGCGGGTTGGCCAATTTCGTAGTGTCATAGACAAAGGCGGTTTCGCCCCAGTTGAAGGGCAGAAACGTATCATCCGTCCACGCGATGGGCAGGGACAAAGTTGAAGTATCTTGGCCATGCGGGGCAAACAGGCCGGTGGCACGGGCGCGGGCTGTGACATCGGTGTTCAGCCCGATCACGGCGTCAGCCTCGGTCCGGTCCCCCTCCAACAAAAGCCGTGGTAGAAGATCGCCCGCAATGAATTGCAGATCACAGTTGCAGATATCTTCAAACCCGGCTTCGATCTTTGGGCCGGGGCCCCAGTCGCTGGTGAAATAATCGGGCGCATAAACAGTGAGCACAGGCTTGTCTTGTGCCAAAGCCGAAGTGGCCGTGGCCGCAAGCAGGCCCGCAAGCATCAGAGAGGTCTTCATGGTCGCTCCTTCGCTGACGGGCGGGGTCAGGCGGGCAGAGCACCCGTTACCTTCCCTCCGCCGGTCTTAACCGGTTCAGGTTCAACGGGTTCGCATAGCGCATCTCAGCCAAGGTCATTGGCTCCCCGAGGTTGCGACAGGTGTAATGACAATGGGGCGGCGCTGCAAGGTTTTGCGCGCCGCCCAGGTTAGGCCGATATCAGATACACTGCAGACGCTATCAGTGGTTGCAATGCTGTGCGGCCAGCTGCGTTTCGGCATTGGGATCGATGCCCAGATCATCGCCAACTTCGCCCGCTGCCGGATCGTTATAGACAGCCATATCCAGCTTGCCTTCGCCCTTGGCCACGATCACCGACACAACGGCATCACCCGAAATATTGACCGCCGTGCGGATCATATCCATCAGACGATCCACGCCCAAAATGAGTGCGATGCCTTCAATCGGCAGGCCAACCTGCCCAAGCACCATGGTCAACATCACCAGACCCACACCGGGAACACCCGCGGTGCCAATAGAGGCCAAAACAGCCATCGCAATTACGGTCAGATAACCGCCGACGCCCAGATCAATTCCATAGACATTGGATAAGAAGACGGTGGCCACACCTTGCATGATCGCGGTGCCATCCATGTTGATCGTTGCACCGAATGGAACACAGAAGCTTGCGACCGAGTTATTTGCCCCCATGCGCTGCGTTACGCAGCGCAATGTCACAGGGATTGTTGCGTTGGACGAGGCGGTGGAAAAGGCAAAAATCTGCGCTGGGCGAATTTTTTTCAAAAAGGTAATCGGGTTCAACCCCGAGAAGACTTTCAAGATGATCATCAATGTAATGAACAGATGCAGCAGCAACGCCCCCACCAAAGTGACCACATAGGCCAACACGGGGATGAAAAGGTCGATACCCTGTTCCGCAAATGTCTTGGTGATCAGGCAGAACACCCCAATTGGGGCAAATGCCATAACGATGGCGACGATTTTCATCATCACATCATTCATATATTCGCAGCCCGCAACGAAAGGGGCCGAAGCTTCGCCAAGCATCAAGACCGCAACGCCTAAGACGATCGTGTAAAAGATGATTTGCAGCATCTCGCCATTGGCAAAGGCGGCCACAGGGTTGGTTGGAACAATTGCCGCAAAGACATTCCACACCGTGGGTGCCTCTTTTGCGGTGACGCCAGAGGTATCAACCCCCTCCATTACAAACCCTTGGCCCGGAGCAATGATCTGCGCGATCAAAATCGCCAGTGCAATCGCAATGGCCGTGGTCATCAAATACAGCACAAAGCTTTTGCCGCCGACACGGCCCAGAATGCGAATATCCCCGATCCCCGTCACACCACATATCAGGGAAAAGAAGACAAGCGGGACGACCAGCATTTTCAAGGCGTTGACGAACATCGTGCCCAGCATCGCAAGCACGCCGCCGGTAATGTAATTTGCAATAAAGTCTGACCCGATCTGATTGAAGATCACGCCAAGGATCACACCGCCAACCATTGCGATCATGATTTGCGTCGTTAATGACATTTTTTGCCGTGTTGGTTCGGCCATAATCTGTCTCCCCCTATGGTGACGGTTTTATTAAGTTTGATAAGGATAGGGCAGAAGCGGCAGTCAAAAAGCTGTGAAGGCGCGTATATCCCTACAAAATATGAAATATTGCCTCTGGAGTGCGCAATTGCTACATCGTGGCAACACTTATCGTCGCCCGGGGGAACGTAAAATATGTCCTACAACACATTCGGTCATTTGTTCCGTGTCACCACCTGGGGTGAAAGCCATGGGCCGGCGCTGGGCGCCACTGTGGATGGCTGCCCCCCGGGGATTGAGATCACCGAAGATTTCATTCAGGTCTTTATGGATCGCCGCCGTCCGGGGCAATCAAAGGAAACCACACAGCGCAAAGAGCCAGATCGGGTCAAGATCCTGTCGGGTGTGTTTGAAGGCAAGTCGACCGGCACGCCGATCCAGCTGATGATTGAAAACACCGATCAACGCAGCAAAGATTACGGTGAGATCGCGCGGCAGTTCCGCCCCGGCCATGCAGATATCACCTATCATCAGAAATATGGCACGCGTGATTATCGCGGTGGCGGGCGGTCTTCGGCGCGTGAGACGGCCGCCCGGGTGGCCGCTGGTGGCGTTGCGCAGGCGGTCTTGGCGCAGCTGGTGCCGGAATTGTCTATCACCGGCTATATGGTTCAGATGGGTGCGAAACATATTGATCGCAGCCGGTTTGATGCGGCGCAGATCTTGCAAAACCCATTCTTCATTCCCGATGCGGATGTTGTGGCGGAATGGGCCGATTACCTGCAGGCCATCCGTAAACAGCACAGCTCTGTCGGGGCGAAAATTGAAGTGGTCGCCACCGGGGTGCCTGTGGGGCTGGGCGCACCGATCTATGCGAAGATCGACACCGAATTGGCAGCAGCGATTATGTCCATCAACGCCGTCAAAGGTGTTGAGATCGGTGAGGGGATGGATGCCGCCAACCTGACCGGTGTGGAAAACGCGGATGAGATTATCATGGGGCCTCAAGGCCCGGAATATCTGACCAATCACGCAGGTGGGATTTTGGGTGGGATCACCACCGGTCAGCCGGTCGTTGTGCGGTTTTCGGTCAAGCCGACCTCGTCCATGCTGACCCCGCGGCGTTCAATCAATATGTCAGGTGAGGCCGTGGAAGTTGTCACCAAAGGCCGCCATGACCCCTGCGTGGGAATTCGTGCCGTACCGGTCGCAGAGGCAATGGTGGCCTGTGTTATTCTGGACCATCTGCTGATGGACCGTGGACAAACAGGTGGTATGCGCGGCCAGATCGGCTAACGGTGCGACGGGTCATTTGCCCGGGTAGGGCGCATCGTGTTCAAATAGTCGCGTAGCAACGCAACCCTGCGGGGCCGAAAGCTGCTTGTCCCGGCAACGGCGGATTGGATCCGCGCGACGATGAATTTTCGGAACTCCTGCCTTAGGCAGCACCAGGCCAGCAGCATCCGTTTATGGTCCAGATAAACAATGCTAAGCGGGTAAATCTCGCGCTGGGTGCTGGCGCCGTTGCGATCAGTGTAATGGATATTCAGGCTGGTTTCTTCCCAACATGCATGACGCAGCAACGTCATGTCCGCCGCGCTATCGGGCAGGTTCGTTTTGAACCGATAGGAAGAAACGATGGCATGCGCGGCATGTTGTGCGCGGCTTTGGCCAAGGGTCGCGGTGATTTTGGCCAGTGCGCTTTCCCCCGCAAGGGCAAGCTCTGGATCGCCCAGGTGGCGCAGCTCTGCCAGCCCCAATGTCAACGCCTCAATTTCCAGACGGGTCAGATTTTGCGGGGGCAGTGCCGGATCTTCGGTCAAAAAATAGCCCACGCCTGCCTCTCCATCAATCAGGGCACCTGCCGCGCGTAATGCTTGGATATCCCGATATAATGTCCGCCGCGATACGCCGGTGGCCTGCGCCAATAATTCGGCAGTGACAGGGGGGCGGTAATGTCGCAAGGCGTTTAGCACGCGCAACAAGCGATCTGATTTTGCCAAATTGGACCCCTAATATGCTGACAGATTTTGTCAGCAGCACTGTGCCAATCATAGCGTGAAGGCGAAACCCCCGACAGCAAAGGAACGAATGATGATTTTGTATCACGCCCCATATTCGCGGTCTTCGACCATGGTCACATTGCTGCATGAATTGGATGCAATTGACGCCGTTACTATTCAGCCCGTCACCATACAGCGCCCTGGCAACGCCGATACGAAACGCGATTCGCGCAACCCCCATCCCGAGGGTAAGGTGCCTTTCCTCACAGCGGGCGATGACACTGTGCGCGAACGTGCAGCCATCGTGATCTATCTTTGCCAATGTTTCCCGCAAGCTGGGTTGGGGCGGAACTTCGGTGATCCAGATTATGGCCGCTTTTTATCTTGGCTATGCTATTACCAAGGTGTTGTGGAGCCGGTTCTGGTCGCCAAATTCACGCAAATGGAAAACGATGCTTTGAAGAGTTCTTTCGGTAATTTCAGTGAGATGAGCCGAAACATCTCGGAAGGTCTGGCAGATAAAGACTATCTTCTGGGGCAGATATCAGCTGCGGATATACTGATGGCATCACCCTTTATGTTTTTTCCGGATTTTTGCCCTGATGACGCTAAAATTAAAGCCTGGGTGCGCAGGCTCAGTGAGCGCCCCAGCTTTGCGAAAACCGCGCAATATGACAAAGAGCTGATGTCGCCGCATCACTAAGCCCTCTTGCGACTTCTGAACTGTCCTGTTTATGCTATGGGCGGTTCAGGAGGCACAATGACCCAAAAAACCTGCACAGCGGATGCGTCGCAAATTCGCAAAGGCCGAAAATTTGAACAGGTGCTTGAAGGTGCCCGAACAATTTTCATGCGTGATGGGTTCGAGGGGGCATCGGTCGATGATATTGCCCGTGAAGCCAAAGTGTCCAAGGCCACTTTATACAGTTATGTGCCGGATAAGCGTTTGTTGTTTCTACAAGTGGCGACAGGCGAATGCGCGCGTCAGGCTGATGAGGCAATGGCCGAGATCAGTAAAAGCACCGCACCCCCAGAGCAGGTGCTGCGCTATGCGGCGGAACAAATCACTGGATATTTGTCATCGTCATTTGGCCTTGATATGTTTCGCATATGTGTTGCCGAGGCGGCTCGGTTCCCGTCCTTGGGGCATGATTTCTATAATTCAGGGCCAGCGATGGCGCGTGACAGGCTGGCGGAATATCTGCGCCAAGCAACAGCGCGTGGCGAGTTCCGGATTGAAGATTTCGAATTCGCAGCTGAACAATTCTGTGAGCTGTGTAAGGCCGGGCTGCACGTCCGGCTGCTATGCGGCATGCCGCCGTGTTGCTCGCATACTCAAATCGAGCGCACCATTACGGGCGCGGTCGATATGTTCATGGCCCGCTATGGCGCGAAAGCACTGAGCGATTAGGCGAGGTCGCGGACAATCAGATGATTTGTATCGCTTTTCTTCACCTCAAATCGGCCAGTATCACGCAGTAAATCTGATAGTTTGGCGCTGCCATAGGTGCGCGTGTCGAAATCGGCATTTGCCTGAATGATGAACTGGCCAAGTTGACCTAAGGAATACCATTCTTCCTCTAACCCGATGCGTTTCATCGCAGCGACAATCAGGGGTATTGCGTCTTTCGGGGGAAGCTTTGCGGGGGGTGTCCGATCGGTAGGGGGGGTATCGGCTGGCGCATGGAGAATGGTTTTGGGCGCGCTGTCATTGCCGAGGTTTTCGACATAGATGAAACGTTTGCAGGCGTTCCGGAAGGCCTCCGGTGTTTTCTTTTCACCAATACCAAAGACGTCCAGCCCCTGTTCGCGGATGCGTTGGGCAAGGCGTGTAAAGTCACTGTCGGATGAAACGAGGACAAAACCATCAAACCGGCCTGACAATAAGAAATCCATCGCGGCGATCACCAAAGCGATGTCAGACGCGTTCTTCCCCTTGGTATTGGCAAATTGTTGATCTGCGACAAGGCCAAGGGAATTGGCTTTTTTGGCCCAACCGTTGAGGCGTTGCGCTGACCAATCCCCATAAATCCTTCTGACGGAGGCCTCGCCCAAGCCTGAAATTTCTTCAAAAATAGCTTCGGCATGCGCATGGGGCACGTTATCTGCGTCAATCAGGACGCATAATCTGGGAGCGCGGTCATTGTCTGGCATCATGTCCTCTTTCATGGGGCTTCTTACGGGTGTCAGTGCACCTAACCTAGCGCCGATTAAGCAAAAGGAAAACGCGCCCGGAAGGGCGCGTTTAAGAGATAGCCTCGGCCTTAACAGGCCTCAGGCGGGTGCGCCCGCTGCGACGCCTTAGCTATGCGAGCCTTTGTGTGGGGCCCAGATGCGCTTGTTTGTCAGATACAACAGGGTGGTGAAAAGTGCCAAGAGCAGCACGGCGACAAAACCCCATTGTTTACGTGGCATCAGTTTTGGCTCTGCTGTCCACATTAAAAAGGCGGAGACATCTTCTGCCATCTGATGGACTGTGGCCGGCGTGCCGTCCTCATATTCGATCAGATCGTCCGACAATGGCGGGTTCATCGAGATCCAGCCACCGGGGAACGTATGGTTTTCGTAGAAGAAGGCCCCTGCCATTTCCTTTTCCTCGCCAGTATATCCGGTGAGCAGCGAGTAAATATACTCTGGCCCGCCGATACCATTGACGAACTGGCTGATCCCCGTGCCATACGGACCGTGGAAGCCAGCGCGCGCCTTCGCCATCAAGGACAGGTCAGGTGCATTTGCAGCAGTGACTGTGGGGAAATGGTCGGTTTCTTTGCGGGGGCGTTCATCGTCCAGCTCGGCGTCATAGATAGACATTTCCGCAGCATAGGCACGCACCCAATCAGGGTTCATGCCCAGGCCATCTTCATCCGCCAGGGTGCGCAGTGGAACAAATTTCAGCCCGTGGCAGGAGGAACAAACCTCCCGATAGACCTGAAATCCGCGCCGCAATTGCTGCTGGTCATAGGTGCCAAAGGGCCCCTCAAACGAGAAGGCGATGTCTTCGACATGGCCTTCGTCACCTGCTGCGAACGCACCGGTTGCGATGCCGAGCGCAGAGATGGCTGTGATCAGAAATTTTTTCATGGATCGGTCCCTCACGCTCACTCGGCCGGTTTGCCGTAGTGGTTGTTGAAATCTTCTTCGATTGTTGCCGGCATAGGGAGCGGTTTTTCAAACACACCCAAAAGTGGCAGAATGACGAAGAAATAGCCGAACCAATAGGTTGCCCCAATCAACGAGATATATGGGTAGATCCCGTCTGTCGGCATCGCGCCGACCCACATCAAGACAACGAAATCGACTGCGAGTAGCCAGAAATACCATTTGAACGCGGGACGGAACTGTCCCGAACGGATTTTTGAGGTGTCCAGCCACGGCGCCAATGCCATTGCAGCGATCGCACCGAACATTGCGATAACACCGAAGAATTTGGCATCAACGATACCGAAGGTCAGCCAGTTGACCAACATCACAACCCAGACATCGCCGGTGAAGGCACGCAAGATGGCGTAGAAGGGCAGGAAATACCATTCTGGAACGATATGCGCCGGTGTTGCCAGCGGGTTTGCCTCGATGTAGTTGTCCGGGTGACCCAGATAGTTTGGCATGAAGGCGACAACCGCAAAGAAGATCGCCAATACCAACACTAATGCGAACAGATCTTTGATCACAAAATAGGGCCAGAAGGGCAATGTGTCTTTCTTTGCTTCGGCTTTCGATCCGCGACGCACCTCAACACCGGTTGGGTTGTTATTGCCCGTGGTGTGAAAAGCCCAGATATGGATGATCACCAAGGCTGCAATCACGAAGGGCAGCAAATAGTGTAGCGAAAAGAACCGATTCAACGTCGCATTGTCGACGGCAGGCCCGCCCAGCAGCCATGCCTGAATTGCGCCACCAATACCGGGAATCGCACCGAACAGGCCGGTGATAACGGTGGCCCCCCAGAAGGACATCTGCCCCCAAGGTAGAACATATCCCATGAACGCGGTGCCCATCATCAAGATGTAGATCACGATGCCGACAATCCACGTGACTTCACGCGGGGCTTTATATGACCCGTAATACAGGCCGCGGAAGATGTGGATATAGACGGCAAAGAAGAACAGCGATGCGCCGTTCCCATGCAGATAACGGATAAAATAACCGCCATTCACATCGCGCATGATATGCTCAACCGAGGCAAAAGCCAGATCGACATGCGGCGTGTAATGCATCACCAAAATAATGCCTGTTGCGATTTGCATCACCAGGCAGAAGGCAAGGACGATACCCCAAATCCACCACCAGTTCAGGTTCTTCGGGGTGGGGATCATAATGGTGTTATAGATCAGCCCGACAATTGGCAGGCGGCTATCAAGCCATTTTTCGGCGCCCGTTTTGGGCTCGTAATGGTCGTGTGGAATTCCGGCCATGAGTTCCTCCCTCAGCCCAGTAAGATCGTGGTATCATCGGTGAACTGGGCCACCGGAATATCAAGGTTGCGCGGTGCCGGACCTTTGCGGATACGACCAGATGTGTCGTAATGCGAGCCGTGGCACGGGCAGAACCAGCCGCCGAAATCCCCGGCGCCATCCCCAATTGGCACGCAACCCAGGTGGGTGCAGACCCCCAGCATCACCAACCACTCACCAGCCTCGTCCAGGGTCCGGTTGGAATCTGATGCATCTGCATTTGGCTTGTTGGCATTTTCCGCTGATCTATCGATTAGGTCATTCAGCTCTACTGCGCGGGCCGCCTCGATCTCCTCTTCCGAGCGGCGGCGAATGAACACGGGCTTGCCGCGCCATTTCACTGTCAGCTGGGTGCCGACGGATACATCCGCGACATCCACATAAATCGACGACAAGGCTTTGACGTCAGCAGATGCATTCATCTGATTGACCGCCGGCCAAACCGCCGCGCCGGCGACAACGGCACCGGTTCCAGCTGTTGCGTAATAGAGGAAATCCCTCCGAGTGCCTGCGTTATCTTCTGCGTGGGACACGAATTCTTCTCCCTTCCCGAGCCTAAATGGTAAGGCCCCCTCCGTAAGGCGGGTTGCATCACGAATGTTGCGACCCTAGCGCGACCTTTAGCAATCACAATCTTTTCAGTCTAGCGTTACATAGCGCCCAACCCCTGCCAAAGAGTCAATATTCATGGGCGATTGCATCAACTTTAGTCTGTTCTACGGGCAATATGTCGCAGATATGTGATGGGTTTTGCCGCTGCGTGTGGTTGAATGTATAAACCTATGCGATATTTACACAATTTAGACAAAACAGTTGAGGCAAGTTTGCCTTAGTCCGGGGTGAGCATATAGCCAAGCCCGCGAACAGTCTGCAGATATCGTGGTTCGCGTGGGTCCTGCTCTAATTTTCGTCGCAAACGCGTAATTTGCACATCAATCGCGCGATCCCCGCTGCCATCTTCGCCGGTTGGTGCACGGCCCATTTCCTCGACCAGATCGCTGCGGGACACGACTTCGCCAGTGTGGGTTGCGAAAATTCGCATCAACGCGGCCTCTGTCGCAGTCAGGCGCACGGTCTCATCGCCTTGCCACAGCTCTCCGCGTTCCTGATCATAGCGCAGCGCACCCAAATGCAAAAATTTGGGTCCCAGTTTGGCTTCCGCCGGGACACGGCGCAAAATTGCATTGATGCGCAGCAATAATTCGCGCGGCTCAAACGGTTTTGCCAGATAGTCATCGGCGCCCGCTTCAAGCCCCTCGATCCGTTCACGGGTTTCGCCACGCGCCGTCAGCAACAAGATCGGCGTCTTGAGGGTTTTGCGCAGATCGCGCGTCAACGACAGCCCATCTTCGCCGGGCATCATCACATCCAACACGATCAGGTTGAAATCCAACCCTGCCAATAACCGGCGTGCATGGGCGGCATCACGCGCCGCCGTCACCAAAAAGTCGTTTCGGACTAAAAACTTATGCAGCAATCCACGAATGCGTTCATCGTCATCGACAATTAGCAAATGCGGGGCAGAGGGGTCGATGGCCATTAAGGTGCATCCTTGATCGTCTTAAACTGGCGTTGCAATTCGCCATCCATCATCGCGTCGAGCACCTGCCGAAACCCGGCCACAGCTTGTGGTCCGGCAGTGCGGTAGGCGTCGCGCATCCGATTGCGCTGTGCTTCGGACAATTCACGTTCCAGTGCCTCTCCGATATCGGTCAGATACAGGTGCCGTTCGCGTTTGTCTTTCTTGCCAACCCGGTTTTGCACCAGCCCGTCTTCGATCAATGTTCTCAGCACACGGTTAAGGGATTGTTTCGTCACCCCCAGCACCGTGAGCAGCGATGACACCGTCAACCCAGGCTGGCGATTGATGAAATGCAATGCCCGGTGATGGGCCCGACCATAGCTATGATTCTCAAGAATTTTGTCGGGATCTGACGTAAATGCCCGGTAGGCGAAAAACATCGCCTCAATTCCTTTGCGCAGTTGTTCATCCGTCAGGAACAGCAGGGTCTCCCCACCCTGAGCGCCACCTTCTGCCATAAGTCACCTCACATTTTCCGTGAGCTTATGTCAGTCATGTTGACTTTCCAAGAATCAATTGTTAGCGAAGCTTAGTTTTTGCGCAATTATATGTCCAAATCGGACCTGATTTACGCAATTTATGAAAAATTACTGCCGGAATAGGAGAGCAAAATGACCGGGGCATATGACGATCGCGATGGTAAGATCTGGATGGATGGGACGTTGGTGGATTGGCGTGATGCGAATGTCCACATTCTCACCCACGCGATGCACTATGCTTCCTCCGTCTTTGAAGGTGAGCGGTGCTACAATGGTAAAATTTTTAAATCCTTAGAACATTCCAAACGCCTGATCGAATCCGGTCGGCTGTTAGATATGGAAATTCCCTATACGCCCGAAGAAATCGACGCAGCCAAATATGCGGTTTTGAAGGCTAATGGCTGGACCGATGCTTATGTGCGCGTTGTGGCATGGCGTGGCGCGGGCTTTGATATGGGTGTCTCAGCCGCGCGTAACCCTGTGCGTATGGCCGTGGTCGCGTGGGAATGGGGCAGCTATTACGGCGATGCCAAATGGGATGGGGCGAAGCTGGACATCGCCAAATGGCGCCGTCCCGACCCCATGACCATCCCGGTCGCGGCTAAGGCTGCGGGCCTGTATATGATCTGCACCATGTCCAAACATGCGGCAGAGGCAAAGGGCTGTTCCGATGCGTTGTTCCTTGATTGGCGCGGCTATGTTGCAGAAGCCACAGGTGCAAATGTGTTTTTCATCAAGGATGGTGAGGTGCACACGCCCAAGGCAGATTGCTTCTTAAACGGTCTAACACGTCAGACGATCATTGAAATGCTGCGTGATAAAGGCATCACCGTGCATGAACGCCGGATCGAACCGCTGGAATTGGCGTCATTTTCGGAATGTTTCCTGACCGGCACTGCGGCCGAGGTCACACCGGTAGGCCAGATCGGGGATATCACCTTTGACGTAGGGGCGATGACCCGCGAGATCGCAAAAGACTATGAGGCGCTTGTACGCGCCTAAACGAGATCACAGCATCAGAGCTTTGTCGAAAGGCGCGCGTTTTGCGCGCCTTTTGCATTTTGTGCGGCTTATGTCAGATGTTCTTGCCGTTCAATGCGCAGAAATTCTTGCACTTTGCGGGCCGGCTGTCGTGCCCTTGCGCGTTTTGTCAGGATTTCCGTAGCGCGACTGATCCCCTCTTTCTGGGTCAGATCCAGAAAGTGGCGCAATCGGGCCCCGTCTGCCTGTGGCATGGAATGATCGAGAATGTGACGTGGCATGATCTTCCTCCGGTGTGTGACAGTGACGAGATCCAATTATAGCGCGAAATGCGTGATTCTACGAGGGGGCTTAGCCCTGCGGTGTTTGCGCCCGTCTTTGTCGTGACCGCTGTAAGCCAAGCTTTTGTTCGCGCCAGATAATTAAGACCCCTGCGGTGATGATCAGGCAGGCACCGGCAAGCATGATCACACTTGGCACCTCATCAAAGATAAAATAGCCGATCCCAAGGGCGAAGATCATTGATGCATAGTCAAATGGGGCCACGATGGAGGCATCTGCAAAGCGATAGGACGATGTCAGCAAAATTTGTCCAAGCCCGCCCAGAAGGCCAGAGGCGATTAAAAAGGCCGCCTGTGTGGGGTTTGGCATGACCCAGCCGAAGGGGATGGTGACAAGTGCCAGCGCAGAAGACGTGATCGAAAACCAAAAGACGATGGCAGAGGTGCGCTCGGTCTTGACCAACTTGCGGATGAACACCTGTGCCAAGGCGGCGCATAGCGCGGCCATCAATACGATGATGGCACCCAATGCCTCTTGATCGCTGGCCCCTAACGGGGAATTCAGCCGTGGAGACAACACAACCAACACCCCCGCCAGCCCCAATGCGACACAGGACAGACGGAACAGCCGGACCTCTTCGCCCAAGAACATGGCCGCAAAGACAACGACCAGCAGCGGCGTTGCATAGCTGATTGCAGTCAGCTCGGGCAGGGGCAATAGGCCCAATCCGGCAAAGCTAAGCCCCATCGCCATCGTGCCGACGACGCCGCGAAACACATGGCCCATCGGGTTGGCAACGGAAAATCCTATGCCCAATTCCCGTCGCCATGCCAGCCAGACAACGATCACCGGAAGGGCAAAGGCAGAGCGGAAGAACACGGATTCGCCTGCCGGTATGTCATCTGCCGTGGCTTTGATCAGGGAAGACATCACGATAAAGGCCAGAACTGAACCGATCTTTAGCAAGATACCGGTCGCAGGCGAATCGACGATAGAGGTAGGGGGTGTATGTGCCATGCGCGGCACTTTTGGGTATCGGCTTGGGCGCGGCAAGCGGTTTTACACGCGCTGACAGCGTTCGGTAGAATATTGCGTGGCACAGGCGGGCTACGGCATAAACTGCACAGGATGTTGTTAATGGCGCTGTCAGCTGTGGGGCAGGCGCCGGGCGGCCCATTGCGCAGCGTCTGCAACGGTTGGATCCGGGTCATCACACAGGGTTTGCGCGACAGGGCGCAGATGTGCCAGCCCGGAATTGCCTATGGCATATAAAACGTTGCGCACCATACGGTCGCGTCCGATCCGCTTGATCGGGGATCCTGAGTAGCGGGCGCGAAATGCAGCGTCATCCAAGGTCGCCAGATCTGCCAGATCAGGAGCACCATGCGGGCCGTGGTAGCGCAGCTCTAACGCGGCTTGGGCGAATTTATTCCACGGGCAGGCGGCCAGACAATCATCGCACCCATAGATCCGATTGCCCATCTTACTGCGCAGATCCAGATCCACCGGGCCTTTATGTTCAATCGTCAGATAGGAAATACAGCGCCGTGCATCCAGTTGATATGGTGCAGGAAACGCATCTGTCGGGCAGGCATCCAGACAGGCGCGGCATGATCCGCAATGGCTGTGTTGAGGCGGGTCAATTGTCAGCTCTATCGTGGTAAAAATTGCGCCAAGAAAGAACCAAGAGCCCAGATCGCGCGACAAAAGATTTGTGTGTTTGCCTTGCCACCCCAAACCAGCAGCCTGTGCCAGCGGCTTTTCCATCACCGGAGCAGTGTCGACAAAGACTTTGATCTGGGGCGCGCCGTCTTTTACCGTGTCCAGCAGCCAGCGGCCCACGCGTTTAAGCCGTTTCTTGACCAGATCATGATAATCCTTTCCTTGCGCGTAGACGGAGACAGCGCCACGCTCTGGCTGGGTTAAAACCTGTAGCGGATCGTGATCGGGCGTGTAGGTTTCGGCCAGCATAATGACCGAGCGTGCCTCTGGCCACAGGGCATCGGGCGCGCCACGCCAATGCATCCGTTCGGCCATCCATGCCATCTGTCCATGCATCCCGGCATCGACGAATTGCGCCAGGCGCTGTGCGACCTCGGGAATGGCATCGGGGCGGGTGATGCGGATGGCCGAAAACCCTTCGGCCAGAGCGTGCTGGGTCAGCTGAGCTTTCAGGTCCATGGTTCAACGCTCCCGCCGTTTGGTTTCGTTTTCAGGGGCCGCGCGCCAGCCGGGGCATCGAGCCCCGCCCGGCGCGGTCGGGGGCGGTCGCCCCCTCCGTCAGCACATCGATACCATGCGCGGGCATGGGGCGTAGGCGTTATGCGTCGCGCTTGCCTGCGAAGCGCGCCTGCCATTCATCGCGTTCGTCATCGGTGATCTTGCGGAACAGCACTTCGGGGACGACGAACGCATGCCCCTGGGGCAGGGCGTTCAGGGCGGCCTCCATGTCGCTGGGCCATGTGTCATCGCTGGTCTGCATCCCGTCCAGCATCGCCTTGGCGGCGGTGGGGATGAAAGGTGCCGACAAGACAGCATAGACCCGCACAAGGTTCAGCGCCAGACGTGCAATCGCCCCGGCCTGAACCGGATCGGTTTTGAACACAGTCCAAGGCGCAGACGACTGCAGATATTCATTCCCCGCGACCCAGATTGCCCGCAGCTCTGCAGCGGCTTTGCGGACCTCTTTTGCCTCCATCAGGCGTTCATAATCCGCGACACGTGTTGTCAGCTCTGCGATCAGGGCCGCTTCTGGCGCACCCCATGTGCCGCCTTGCGGGACCGCCTCACCGAATTTCGAGCGGGTGAATTTGGTGATCCGGCTAACAAAATTTCCCAGCACATCTGCCAGATCTTTGTTGGCCGAGACCTGGAAGTTTTCCCATGTAAATTCAGCATCTGCCGATTCCGGCGCATGCGACAGCAGCCACCAGCGCCAGTAATCCGCTGGCAGCAGATCGAGTGCCTGATCCATAAACACGCCGCGACCGCGTGAGGTTGAGAACTGACCGCCATCATAGTTCAAGTAGTTGAAGCTTTTGATGTAATCTACCAGCTTCCATGGCTCATTGGAGCCCAGGATTGTGGCGGGGAAAGACAGGGTGTGGAAGGGCACATTATCCTTGCCCATGAACTGGGTATAGGTCACGTCCTGAGCGCCGCGATCTGTGCGCCACCAGCGTTCCCAATCGCCACCATGTGCGTCAGCCCATTCTTGTGTCCCGGCGATATATTCGATCGGGGCGTCGAACCACACATAGAAAACCTTGCCATCCATATCCGACCAAGGCGCGCCGTCAAATTGTGCGGGCACGCCCCAGTTCAGGTCGCGCGTGATACCACGGTCTTGCAAACCATCGCCATCGTGAAGCCATTTTTTCGCGATTGATGTGGTCAGCACCGGCCAATCGGTTTTGCTGTCAATCCATGCGTCCAGCTGATCTTTCATCTGCGACTGGCACAGGAACAGATGCTTGGTTTCACGCATTTCCAGATCGGTCGAGCCCGAGATCACCGAGCGCGGATTGATCAGATCCACCGGATCCAACTGTTTGGTGCAATTGTCACATTGGTCGCCACGGGCGTCTTCAAAGCCGCAATTGGGACAGGTGCCCTCAATATAGCGGTCAGGTAGGAAGCGGCCATCGGCATTGGAGTACATCAGCTTTTCGCTGACCTCCCTGATCAGCCCTTGAGCCGCAAGCGCTTTGGCGAAGTGCTGGGTCAGAACCTTGTTCTGCTCACTTGAGGACCGCCCAAAGTGATCAAAGGACAGGCCGAACCCTTCCGCGATACGGGCCTGAACCTCGTGCATCTGGGCGCAATATTGTGCAACCGGCGTACCTGCCTTTTGCGCTGCCAGTTCTGCGGGAGTGCCATGTTCGTCGGTGGCGCAAATGAACATCACCTCATTGCCGCGCGCGCGCTGATACCGGGCAAAAAGATCCGCCGGCAGTTGCGAGCCGATCAGGTTTCCAAGATGCTTGATCCCGTTGATATAGGGAATTGCCGAAGTAATAAGATGCCGCGCCATGGTGCTGTCCTTGTGCCATCCGTCCCGCTAAATTGGTGACGGTCAAGGGCCACCGGGGTTGGCGCGGTTTAACGCGGCTGGGGCGGCATGGCCAGAGGGCAGATGATGGCAAAAGGCCCGGATAGCGTATCCGGGCCTATATTTTTATACTGTGCGGGTGGTTTTGAACCCGCGCAAAGCTTATCGCGCGTCATTGGCCTCGTAGGCGATTGTGCTGCCGGCTGTGCTGACGTCGCGGCCGAAGCCCTCAACGGTTTGGCATGCGGCAAGACCCAAAACGGCGATCAAAGCGAAGGCAGGGGCTACGAGTTTGGACATCAACATCTCCTATGTCTTATGACATGCCAACACGCCAACGCCGCCCCGGTTCCCGATAATGTCGTGACAATGTATAAAACTTTCGAGGTTGCGCTAAATTCCGCGCGCTGCCAGCGCATCAAACATCGCCAAACATTGGGCCATCTGATCCAATGTGACAAATTCATCGGGTTTGTGCGCCTGCGCGATGTCACCCGGGCCGCAGATCACTACATCCAGTCCCATATCCTGAAACAGCCCTGCCTCTGTATTGAAGGGCACGCAACCGGCTGCATTATGTCCGGTGAGCTGAAAGATCAGGTCGCGGGCGGCGTTCTGGTCCATTGGTTCCAGGCCGATCACCTCTCCGATGACCTCGGTCGAGATCCCTGTCGTGGCGCTGACCGCCTTCATCTGTGCCTGTAATGTGGCGGTATAGGCCGTGATCTGTGATTGGACGAAATCTTGATCTGCGCGATTGATCGGGCGCATTTCCCAATCCAGACGCGCGTGGTTGGCGATGACATTATGGGCCACGCCGCCATGCAACGCGCCGATGTTCAGTGTTGTGTAGGGCGGATCAAACCGGCCCTGCGCGGGGGCGCGTGCGATCAGTGCCTGGCGCAGTTCTAGCAGGCGCGAAATATAGCGCGCCGCATATTCCACGGCATTCACACCTTTGTCGGGGTTCGAGCTATGGCCTTCAAGGCCCTCAAAATGCACAGAATATTCGCAGCAACCCTTGTTGCCCTCTATCACCTGCATCATCGTGGGCTCCCCGATCAGACACAGTGCCGGGCGGGTGTCACGTCGCTTCAATTCGGCGGTAAGGGCGCGACCGCCAAGGCAGCCGACCTCCTCATCGTATGTGAAGGCGAAATGCACAGGTCGGCTATGGGCGGCGCGTGCCAATTCCGGCAGCTTCGCCAGACAGCATGCGATAAAGCCCTTCATGTCGCAGGCACCGCGCCCGTATAGGGCACCGTCGCGTTGTGTCATTGTGAACGGATCGGTGGACCAGTCCTGATCCGTCACCGGCACCACGTCAGAATGGCCCGACAAAACAAGACCACCGGGCACATCAGGTCCAAGCGTTGCCCAAAGATTGGCCTTGGTGCCTGATGGATCGTACAAAACCTCCACCGTTGCGCCGCCATCACGCAGCCGCGCAGCGATGTAGGTGATCACGTCCAGATTGCTATCGGCTGATACCGTGGGGAAGGCGATCAGGTCGTTTAGAATCGCCGTGGCATGCTCCAGATCGCGCATCAGTCTTTCACAAACAGCTTGCGGTCGATGTTGCACAATGGCTCTGCTGCGCCGTCTTCACGGATCAAGATGGTCTCGGTGGTTTCCATCCCCCAGTCATCCATCCACAGCCCGGGCATAAAGTGGAATGTCATCCCCGGCTCCAGCACGGTTTCATCAAACCCGCGCAGGCTAACGGTATGTTCGCCCCAGTCGGGCGGGTAAGAGCAGCCAACCGCATAGCCACAGCGCGCCGGGCGCTCAATCCCGACTTTCAGCAATTCGGCATCCAATGCACGTGAGATATCGCACGCCCGATTGCCAGCGCGCGCGACTTCAATTCCCGCGTTCAGCCCTTCGGTCAGGGCATCGGCGGCATCAATCATATGCTGCGGTGGCTTGCCAAGATAAATAGAGCGGCAAAGCGGCGCGTGATAGCGGCGATAACAGCCAGATTGTTCGACAAATGTCATCTGATCGGCCTGAAATGCCTCGCCGTTCCAGGTCAGATGGGGCGCAGAGGCGTCGGCCCCAGATGGCAGCATTGGCACGATGGCGGGATAATCCCCCCATGAATCATCTTCGCCCTGAACAGCCGTTTTATAGAGTTCACCGACCAAATCATGCTTGTGATAGCCCGGCTCGACCAGCTCGATCGCGCGGGTGATCACCAGTTCCGAAATCCGCGCGGCGCGGCGCATGAAGGCCAGCTCTTGATCCGATTTGATCAGGCGCTGCCAATTTACCAAAACACTAGCGTCGATTAAGGCGGCATCGGGCAGCCCTTCGGTCAGAACGGCATGGGCCTTGGCCGAATAGAAATAGGTCTCCATCTCAACGCCGATGCGCTTGTCTGCCAGCCCCATGATCCGCAGATGCGATGCCAGATCTTCCATCGGGTGGAAGACATCCGATTGCACCATACGATCTGGATAGGCGAGGATATGGTCGTCTTGCATCCAGACAGTGCGTCGGGCCCCATTGGCATCCATGTGACGGCCCCACCAGATCGGATCACCCTCCATCGTCAAGATGACGCCCTGATGGGTGTAAAACGACCAACCGTCATAGCCTGTCAGCCAATATTGGTTTGATGGGTTGGTCACATACAGAACGTCAATCCGGCGTTCCATCATGGCGCGGCGCACCAATCTGATCCGGCGTTGATATTCATCATGGGTAAAGGGGGCGTTGGCGATCGGCATTCATCCTCCAAAGGTCAAATTGCGGTGCGCACAGTCTTCGGCGAATACGGTGGCCGCGCAGACATAGGGTCACATTGAACCCAGTCCAGTCAAACGCAAAGCCCAAAGAATGGCTGCGTAACTGATTAGCAGGGCTAGAGTTTTCGAGGTGTCGCTTAAAATTTAGTCTTTTCGCGCCCAGAATCTGGGGCGCGAAAAAGGCTTACGCACGGGTAACAATGTCACCGGCATGCAGCACGGGTGCCGCGTCGATCTGCGCCGCATCCAACATGCCCGCTACGCGTTCAAGGGACGCGATCAACTGTGCCTGTTCCCAATCTTGCAGGCCTTCAAACTTGCGCACGAACCGCTGTTGCAGCGCATCTGGGGCTTCTTCAAGTGCGGCGCGGCCAAGGTCGGTCAGTACAATGTCGGTCTGGCGGCGGTCAATTTCTGAGCGCTGGCGCAAAACCACTTTCTTATCCACCAGCTTGTCGACCAGGGATGTGACGGTCGCTTGGCTTACCCCCATCTGGGTGGAAATACCCTTCGCGGTGGCCCAGCCCTTTTCGGCAACCACCTGAAGCACGCGGAATTGAACCGGCGTCAGGCCGGCTGATTTCGCAAGGTCACGGCCGAAAAGCTCAGTCGCACGAAGGATTCGGCGTAATGCAATCAAACTCATATCGATACGCTTGTCGGTCACCTGTGCACCTTTATCACCTGAAAACTTTGTATGGCTTAGTATCGCAGATGTGTTTGGGTGCGGCAATCGACAGATCCTTAGGTTGTTTCGTTGATTTATCGAAGCATTTAATTAAGCGGTGGTAAGGAAATATGCAAGAAATATTGGATATATTTCCCAATCCTCAAAAAAATTGAAGAAAAATACTTTGAAGGTTGAAAACTTTCTGCAACTGCATTATTTAGCCTATCGAAGCAAATGAAAGGGCTTTCTACCGTGTCGCCAGTTGAACTCGCCATTACACCGGACATCACTTTCCGCAAGCCGACCTCTCAGGACGGTGCGGAAATCTGGTCGTTGATCAAGCAGTGCAAGCCGCTTGACGAAAATTCGATGTATTGCAACCTGTTGCAGTGCGATCATTTTGCCGACACCTGCGTGTTGGTGGAGCGCGACGGCCAGCCAATCGGCTGGGTTTCCGGCTACATCACACCTTCATGCCCTGAGACATTCTTTGTTTGGCAGGTTGCGGTTTCACCCGCGGCCCGTGGCCTTGGTTTGGGTAAGCGGATGCTGAAGCATCTGTTGAACCGTCCTGAGGCCGAAGCCTGCACAAAGATGAAGACAACGATCACCAAATCGAACGAAGCAAGCTGGGGCCTGTTCCGGTCCTTCGCGCGCTCAACAGGTGGTGATTTGACATCGGAGGCCCATTTCCACAAGGATGATCACTTCGATGGGCATGCTTCAACGGAACATATGGTAACGATCTGCTACGGATCGGGTGCCGACGTAGAACCAAATCGCGAAGAAGACCGCGCCGCCGCATAACCGCGTGCCGTGATGGCTTCACTCAGCGGTCCGATACTGTCGGTCCGCTGACCTCCCTTTCATATCGAAATCCCAAACCCCACGAGGTTTTTTCATGCCGTTTGACACTGCAAACGATAAATCTATTTTTGTTCGCCGCGAATCCGAAGCACGCTCCTATTGCCGTGGTTTCGACACCATTTTCACCAAAGCGTCCGGGTCCGAACTGTTTGATGCTGCGGGAAATCGCTATATTGATTTTCTGGCCGGCTGTTCGTCGCTGAACTACGGCCACAATGATCCCGACATGAAGCAGGCGCTGGTTGATCACCTGATGGGTGACAAAATGGGCCACGCGCTTGATTTACACACCGATACTAAGGCTGATTTCCTGGCCGCGATGGAGGAGCATATCCTCAAGCCGCGCAACATGGACCATAAGGTGATGTTCATGGGGCCGACCGGCGCCAATGCGGTTGAAGCGGCTTTGAAAATTGCGCGCAAGGCAACAGGTCGTCAAAATGTCATCGCCTTTACCAATGGCTTCCACGGCGTAACCATGGGCGCGTTGGCGGCGACTGGCAATGGGTATCACCGCGGTGGGGCAGGGATGCTGACACAAGGCGTGTCGCGCGTGCCGTTTGAAAACTATGCTGCCGGTGTCGACGCTGTTGCGCTGTTGGACCAGATGCTGACAGATCCTTCGGGCGGTATCGATCCGCCCGCGGCGATTATGTTGGAAACGGTTCAGGGCGAAGGCGGTCTAAACGCTGCATCGCCGGAATTCGTGCGCGGCGTGGCTAAACTGGCCAAGAAGCACGGTGCATTGTTAATCCTTGATGATATTCAGGCAGGCTGCGGACGAACCGGCACGTTCTTCTCGTTTGAAGAGATGGGTGTGAACCCCGATATTGTGACAATGGCGAAATCGGTCTCTGGTTTTGGCTTGCCGATGGCTGTGTTGCTGGTGCGCCCGGAATATGACGTGATGGGCCCGGCAGAGCATAACGGCACGTTCCGTGGCAACACACATGCCTTCCTGACGGCAACCGTCGCGATCAAGAAATTCTGGTCCGATGACACGTTTCAGCGGTCATTGGCCGATAAGGCTGTGATCTTGACCACAGCACTGCAAGACGTCGCGAATATGGTGGACGGTGCCTTCCTGAAAGGTCGCGGTATTATGCAAGGCGTGGATGTGGGCACGGGAGAGTTGGCGTCGGCCATCTGCAAACGCTGCTTTGCCAAGGGTCTTGTGATCGAAACATCAGGCAATGAAGATCAGGTCGTCAAGGTGCTTGCACCGCTGACCACCGATGAAAAGACCTTCCGCGAAGGTTTGAACATCTTGATCGAAGCTGCACGCGAAGTCACCTCCGCGTAATTGCCGAAATACCAACCAAATGACCCGGGAGGGGCTGCGCATGTGGCCCGCCCGTGCGGTCTTATTTGCTGATAGGGACTAATCTTATGATCGTTCGTGATTTTAATGAGCTGAAGAACACCGACCGTTCGGTTTCCAATGAACGCTGGACCTCGGTGCGGATGCTTTTGGCTGATGACAATATGAACTTTTCCTTCCACATCACTACGCTGGAAGCCGGTTCAGAGCATGAATTCCACTACAAGCACCACTTTGAAAGCGTGTATTGCATGTCCGGGACGGGCCGCATCATCGAGCTGGACAATAATAACGTCACCCATGAAATCAAGCCCGGCGTGATGTACGCGCTTAATTTGAATGACCGCCACCGTCTGATCGCAGATGATGGCGCGGATCTTGTCATGGCATGCTGCTTTAACCCGCCAGTCACCGGGAAAGAAGTGCACCGTGAAGACGGCTCTTATGCGCCCGCAGATGAACTGTCGGAGGCCTAATCCATTGGTGAGCCATCCCAAACATACCGTCGAGAAAATCGGCGGCACCTCAATGAGCCGCGTGCACGAACTGCGTGATACGCTGTTCATCGGGGATCGCAAAGGTGCCGAGATCTATGGCCGGATTTTTGTCGTTTCGGCATTTTCGGGTATCACAAACCTTTTGTTGGAACATAAGAAAACAGGCGAGTCTGGCGTTTACGCACGTTTTGCCAATGCCGATAACGATCATGGCTGGCTGGAGGCGCTGGACACGGTCGCCACAGCGATGGTCGCAGCACATGAGAAGGTGCTGGAACATCCGGCGGACCTGGCGCAGGCCGCATCTTTTGTGAAAGATCGCATTGATGGGTCGCGCAATTGCCTGATCGATTTGGGCCGCTTGTGCTCTTATGGTCATTTCCGGCTGTCCGATCACATGCTGGCAATGCGTGAAATGCTGTCAGGTCTGGGCGAAGCGCATTCGGCCTTTGTCACCACCTTGATGCTCAATCGTTCTGGAGTTGATGCACGGTTTGTCGATCTGTCTGGCTGGCGCGATGAGGGGCATCCCGATCTTGACCAGCGGCTGACCGAAGGCCTGACCGGGATCGACCTTACGACCGAAATGCCGATCGTGACTGGCTACGCCCAATGCACCGAAGGGCTGATGAAAGAGTTTGATCGTGGATATTCTGAGGTCACTTTTTCACGGCTTGCCGCGCTGACAGGTGCAAGCGAGGCGATCATCCATAAGGAATTCCATCTGTCTTCGGCAGACCCGAACCTTGTGGGGCAGGATGCAGTGCGTAAGTTGGGTCATACGAATTATGATGTGGCCGATCAGTTGTCGAATATGGGAATGGAAGCCATCCACCCAAAGGCAGCCAAGGTCCTGCGCCAAAATGAGATCCCGCTGCGGGTGACCAATGCGTTTGAACCCAATGATCCGGGCACGCTGATTGATGACAAACCGGCACAGACGCCACGTGTTGAGATCGTGACCGGACTGGACATTATCGCGCTGGAATTGTTTGAGCAGGACATGGTCGGGGTCAAAGGCTATGACGCCGCGATCCTTGAGGTGCTGACCCGACATGAGGTCCGCATCATTTCCAAAGTGTCGAATGCCAATACGATCACGCATTATGTCGATAGTTCGTTGAAGGTCATGCGCCGTGTTGAGAAGGATCTAAACAAGATCTATCCGGCGGCCAAAGTGTCGGCGCGTCCATTGGCAATGGCATCGGTAATCGGGCGTGATCTGCATGGCCTGTCAGCCTTGTCACGCGGCTTGAACGCGATCGCGGCCTCTGGTCGTGAGGCGCTGGGGGCCACCCAAGGTCCGCGCAATGTCGATGTGCTGTTCATCTTGGAGCGTGACGATCTGAAGCCGGTTATCACCGCGCTGCATGGTGAATTCGTCTCTGCAACACAGCCGTCCATTCAAAGCGCGGCATAAGTGCTGAAAAACTAAGCAGTATATGAAGATGGTGCGCGTCATTTTTTGACGCTGGTCTTTAAAACGCCTCCACGAAAGTGGGGGCGTTTGCGTGTTTGGGGGGGAAGCTGCCATTGGCGGCTGGGTTTTTGCGATACATGTCGCAAACCGGCTTGTCAGGTGTCGCATTCACGACTTCGCGCGTGCGGAATCGATCTAAGACTTGGGCAAAGACCCTGTGGCAACCGGCGACATCCGCACGGTATGGAGACCCAAGCGATGCAAAATCCTCCCTCTGTGCAAGAGCTTTTGATCCGGCGCACACCCGGACATTCGCTTGAGCAGGCGTTTTATACCAGCGACGCGATTTTTCAGATGGATCTGGAGCAAATCTTCTACCGCGAGTGGCTGTTTGCGATTCCGGCGGCACAATTGGTCAAAAAGGGCGCTTATGCCACGCATCAGGTCGGCGCCTATCGGGTAATTCTGGTCCGTGGACAAGACAATGAAATCCGTGCGTTTCACAACACATGTCGCCATCGCGGGTCGGTTCTGTGCAAGGCTTCGGGTGGGCAGGTTGCCAAGCTGGTCTGCCCCTATCATCAATGGACCTATGAGCTGGACGGGCGCTTGTTGTGGGCGCGTGATATGGGGCCAGAGTTTGACGCCTCCAAACATGGGCTGAAGACCGTGCATTGTCGTCAGGTTGCCGGGCTGGTCTATATTTGCCTGGCCGATGTGCCACCTGATTTTGACGATTTCGCTCAAACCGTGCACCCGTATCTGGAGGTGCATGATCTGGAAAACGCCAAGGTGGCGCATCAATCCACCATTGTCGAAAACGGCAATTGGAAGCTGGTGTGGGAAAACAACCGCGAATGCTATCACTGTGCGGGCAATCACCCGTCTTTATGCCGGACCTATCCCGAAGATCCGTCGATCACAGGTGTCAGCGCCGATGGCACTTTTCCTGATAAGGTTGAGGCACATTTCACCCGGATGGAGGCAGGCGGCGCGCCGTCCCGGTTTAAAATGGCGCAGGATGGTCAGTATCGTGTCGCGCGGATGCCGCTGCTGGATGGGGCGCAAAGCTATACGATGGATGGCAAGATTGCTGTGCAAAAACGGTTGGGCCGGGTGCCATATCTGGATGCAGGCACGCTGTTGCAATTCCATTACCCGACCACATGGAACCATTTTCTGACCGATCATTCGATCACCTTCCGCGTCACGCCGATCAGCGCCACGCAAACTCAGGTTACGACAACATGGCTGGTGCATAAAGATGCGGTTGAAGGGGTGGATTACGATCTGAAGAACCTGACCACCGTATGGGAACACACCAATGATGAAGACCGGCAGGTGGTCGAAGACAATCAACAAGGGATCAATAGCCCCGCTTATCAGCCCGGCCCCTATTCTCCCACGCATGAAGATGGCGTGATCCAATTTGCAAACTGGTATTGCGACACCATCGGTCGCCGCCTTGGCACTGATAAAATCGCAGCGGAGTGATTACATGGATGGACTGACTGCGACACGGTATTGGGATGGCAAAGAAGAGCTGGAATGTGTCTCTGTCATTCCAGAAGCGCCAAATGTGAAAACCTTTTGTTTTCAATCTCCTTCGGGTGCGTTGTTCAGTTTTCAACCCGGTCAGTTCCTGACATTGGAATTGCCGGTGGCCGGTGGGCCGCTGCACCGAACCTATACGATTTCCTCATCCCCGTCGCGACCGATGTCGATTACCGTAACGGTAAAGGCACAAGACGGGTCCCTGGGCTCTCGTTGGTTGTTGGATCATCTGGGGCCGGGGATGCGGCTGCGCGCGATCGGACCGGCGGGCAGTTTTTCGATGGTAAATTATCCGGCACGAAAATATCTGTTTGTGTCCGCAGGCTCGGGGATTACGCCGATGATGTCGATGACGACACATCTCTATGATCTGGGCCGCGATTGCGACATTGTTTTTGTGAACTGTGCCCGTCGCCCGTCCGAGATCATCTTCCGCGAGCGGTTGGAACATATGGCTAGCCGCATTTCGGGGATTGATCTGAAATGGGTTGTCGAAGGGCCTGATAAATTGGTGCCGTGGACTGGATACCAAGGCCATTTCAACCAGTTGATGCTGGGTTTGATGGCACCGGATTATCTGGACCGGGAGGTATTTTGCTGCGGGCCTGAGCCATTCATGCAAGCTGTCCGCGAAGCGTTGGCGGGCTTGGGCTTTGATATGGATCGCTATCATCAGGAAAGCTTCCACGCCCCTGTCGAAGATGCGCGTGAGATCCCTGAAGATGTCGTTTTAGATGAGGATAGCACAGCAGAGGTTGAATTTGCGCTGTCCGGTGTCACCGCGAAATGCGCGGAAACCGATACGCTTTTGTCGGTGGCACGCGGGGCAGGGTTGAACATTCCGTCGGGCTGCACCTTTGGTGTGTGCGGCACATGCAAGGTCAAAAAGACCGCCGGTGATGTCCATATGGTCCATAATGGCGGCATCACCGATGAGGATATCGATGACGGCTATATTCTTGCCTGCTGCTCACATCCGCGCGGGCATGTGACGGTCGAAATCTAGACGTTGTCGCGGCAGGGGGGCAGGGGGCTTGCGTCAAAGCAGGCCTCAAACCCGCGGTCAGTCCCGGGTAGGGGGGAACGCAGCTCCAATTCCGCCTCGGCTCGTTCTGCGATCACATGTGCAATGGCCAGCCCCAGACCGGTGCCATCGCCCGCCCCATCGCCCCGGGCAAATCGGTCAGAAACCCGGCTAAGCACTTCAGGGGAAAGTGGCGCGCAGTCATTGCGCACGATCAGCTTCCCGTCCGGTGTCAGCCCTACGTCCACGCGCTGATCGGCCGTGCCATGGCGCAGGGCGTTTTCCGTCAGGTTGCGGGCCAAAATTCCAAAGGCATCAGGATCCAGATCCGACAAAACGGGCGTGTCTGGCAGCGATAGTTCGATTTGCGCACCGCCCGGCAGGCGGGTGAAATCATCAATCACCATGCCCAGCACCATCCGCAGGTCAAATTGATCGTTGATCCGCAGACGTGCGCCCTCGGCCCGGGCCATTTGCATCAACTTTTCTGACAGGCGCGACAGGCGTTTTAAGGTTGCTTCGATATCTGCGGCGCGGGCGGCGGCCTTGGGATCCTGGGTCTCGGTGCGCAGTCTTTGTGCCTGCGCGATAGCCCCTGCAACGGGTGTGCGCATTTCATGTGCGGCATTGGCGGCAAAGCTGCGCTCTGATTCAAACGCTGCATCCAGACGACCCATCAGCCCGTTGATTGCCCCGATGATTGGGCGCAGCTCATTGACCATCCCATCTTTTGACAGCGCATCCAGCCGCTGCGGCCCGCGCCGCGCCAGATCCCCGCTTAGGCGTCCCACGGGGCGCAAGCTGCGGCGCACGGCGAATAGAATGGCAAAAAAGCTAAGCGGAACAACCACCAACAGCGGCGCTGACATGCCCAACATGACTTCATGCAGCTCAGAGCGGCGCTGGTTCAGCGGCTCTGCCACAGTGATCGTAATCCCAAGATTGGGCGCCCGGTCACAGAAATACCGGTAATTGCGATCTTGGGTGAAGCCGTGCTTTTGCGGCGGCGGAAAATCCACCCCTGCGCTGTTGGCCGAGGCCAGAAGTTCTGCGCCGCTGGCGTCGCGGATTACAAATTCGACTGTGTCGCGCTTACGGTCCAGCCGCTCTACCAATTGGCGGGGATCGCGGCGGCGGAAATCATCATCGCGCCGGTCGCCACCGCCCAGCTTGCCCAAAGGCATGTCGCGCGAGCGGTCGCGCAAAACAATGGGCAAGATACGTTGCGCTGTGGCTTTCAGATCATTGTCGAAAACCCGGTTCATTTCGCGGCTGAAAATCGCCACCGTGACAAGGGCCGCGACAAGCCATAGCAATGTGACGGCCAGACCGACAAGCGCGGCGATGCGCCACGTCAAAGATTGTCGGATGCGGGGCCACCATTGCGCCATCACTTAGGCCGCGCCCAAACGGTAGCCCATGCCGCGTTCGGTCACGATCACGGCCTTGCCCAACTTCTTGCGGATATGGCTGACATGCACCTCTATAGTGTTGGAGCCGATCTCATCATCAAAACTGTATAGCGCCTCTTCAAGCTGTGATTTCGACAGCAATTGTCCGGGGCGGTTCAAGAAGGCCTCGAACAGGGCCCACTCGCGGGCGGTCAACGTGATCGGCTTGCCGGCGCGCTGCAAGGATTTCGCGGTGCGGTCGATTTGCAACGTTCCCAGCGTCAGCACGGGGTTGGGATCGCCCATTGCACGCCGTGCAAGCGATCCGATCCGGGCTGACAGTTCATCAAGATCAAAAGGTTTCACCAGATAATCATCGGCCCCGGCGTTCAACCCTGCGATCCGGTCGCTGACCTGATCCAGCGCGGTCAAAATGATCACGGGAACTTTGTTGCCGCTGGCACGCAAGTCGCGCAGGAACGGGATGCCGCGCCCGTCTGGCAACATCAGATCCAGCAAAATTAATTGGAAATCAGAAGCTTGTATGGCGGCGCGTGCATCATCAAGCAGCGTGACCCAATCGGCGCTGTGACCATCGGCACGGATTTGATCGGCCACGGCTGCGCCCAAGGTGGCATCGTCTTCGATCAACAATATCCGCATGATCTGTCCTTTATGTCTGACATTCCGCTGCCAATGGGGCACCCAGTTTCAGACATAGCCTGTTGTCGGGCGGTTGCCAAAGGTTGCGGCCACCGCCCGAGTATACGGGTCAACCTGATGTTAAGCTGAAGGCTGAAAAACAGGCGACGCTTTACAGGTCTTTGGCATTGGAGTCCGCTTCGCCCGCAACCCAATATCCGGCGGCTTTTAACCACGGGAGGGGATGGCCGCGCCCGGTCAGATGGTCGCGCAAGGCGCGTGCAACAGCAGATTCCGCAGCCACCCAAACGAATGTTTTGGGCGGTAGGGTCAGCCCTTCCAATGCGTTAATCAAAGGGGCGGGATCGGTGGGATCGGCGCGTGGCACCCAAATCGCCACATGATCGGCCTTGGTCGTGAAGCCTTGCGCATCACTGCGATCAGGTACAGCCACGATTGTGGTGATAGGCATGTCAGCGGGCAGTTCCTCGACTTGGCGGCCGATCGCGGGCAGGGCGGTTTCATCGCCAATCATCACCCAGCGTTCAATTGGCCCGGTTATCACCTGAGAACCGCGCGGACCGGCGATTTTCACCGGGGTGCCGGGGGCGGCATTCAGCGCCCATTGGGTGGCTGGTCCGGCCTCGTGCAGGGCGAAATCCACTGTCAGCTCATTTCGGGCCGGGTCAAAATGGCGCGGCGTATAATCGCGCGCCACTGGCTCTCCCGCGCTGTCTTCGATGAATAACTTGAAATGGTCGCCCGCGAAAAGGGAGGTAAATCCGGCTAATTCATCCCCAGAAAACACCAATCGCAGCATATTGGGCGTGATTTTGGTGGCCGATGTCACGGTCAGATTGCGCCGGACCAGCTCATGGCGGTGGCGTTCGATGGTGGGGGTAAGGTCGTTCATAGATATGTCCTTTATCGGCCACAACATTGGCCTTGACGGCGACGTCAGACAGGTTTGGGCACACCAAAGATGTCGACGGTGGTCAAAATCATTGTTGATAAACTTTATCAGGTAAAGGGAGAAATCAACCCCTGCGCCCGCCCCGGATGCCCTGCATCACAGCACAGTGTTCTGTGCGCCGTGGGCCATAAGTCGCGGTGTATTAAGCAAAACTGATAGGCATGTGGCTATGCGCCTGATGCAACCCCGTCATGACGCGCGCCTCGCGCGGGTGTGACGGGGCGTGATAATGTCGCAGCGTCAGCGGGCAATTCACCCCCCAAATCTGCCGCAATGCCGATGTGCAGATGTCGTCATTCTGACCTCTGATTTCACCACCCAGATGACAGATTTTTGTTACATTTCATATATGTGATTGAAATGTCAGCCCGGCGTGATCGGCGAAAATTTGCTGATGGAATTGTCGCGGATTGATGCGCGCGCCCGGCGGTGCGCCCGCGTCACGATCGGTGACGATGTCGCAGTCTGTGGCGGAATGTCGCATAGCGACTCTACTAGTCGTTTTCTAATGCCGACCCATTGTGAAAGCCCATGACGTCGCGCGTGCGGGCAGATGTAAAAGTGTCTCAGCGTGACCGGCGGAACCTTCCCCCCAGCTATGGCAGTGCCATGGCTTCAAGCGCTGCAAGAGGCAAACGTGTTGAAACGACTGAAACTCCCCCTGATGCTGCTCGCCGCAGTCTCGCTTGCGGGATGTCAGTATGATGTGCTCGTCCCCAAGGGATGGGTAGGCGCTGAACAGCGCGATCTGCTGATTATCTCCACGCTATTGATGCTGATCGTCATCATCCCCGTTCTGGTGATGGCCGTCTATTTCCCGATCAAATATCGCGCCGACCGTGAAGACACATCGGATTATACCCCGGAATGGTCGCATTCGACCAAACTTGAAATCTGGGTCTGGGGCGTTCCGATTGCAATCGTGGTCGCGCTTGGCTGGTTCACAGCGGTCTATACCCACCGTTTGGACCCCTATCGTTCGCTAGAGCATCTGACGGATGCGCAACCGTTGGAAGTTCAGGCCGTGTCCTTGGATTGGAAATGGTTGTTCATCTATCCAGAGCTGGGCGTGGCCTCGGTCAACGAGCTGGCGATCCCGGAAGGACGTCCGATCAACATCTCGCTGTCTTCCTCAACCGTGATGAATACGTTCTGGGTGCCTGCATTGGGCGGCATGATCTATTCGATGACCGGAATGGAAACCAAACTGCATCTTATCGCAGATGAGACTGGCACATTCGCGTCGCGTTCGGGTCACTACTCGGGTCCGGGTTTTGACAAAATGGTGTTCAATACAGAATCCATGACGGCGACCGATTTCGACTCCTGGGTTGCGAAAGTGCGTGCTGAAGGTGATGACCTAAGCGCCGAAGCCTATCTGCAGCTGGAGAAGCCCGTCATTGATGCGCCGATCAGCTACTATGCATCCGTTGATGATGGCCTGTTTGATCGTATCGTCGGCATGTGCGTCGAGGCCGGTAAGGTCTGCATGGCGGATATGATGATGCAAGATAAAATGGGTGGTGGCGGCTTGGCCGGCATTGGCGATAAAGACCTGTATGAATATGATCGTCAGCGTTCGATTGATGGTTTCGGCAATCCATTGGATCTGCCCGCGCCGCAATTGCACTCTGAACCCGATGACACGCAGCATATGTCGGCACTTGATCCGGCACAGCGCGATTACCCGTTCGACATGAAATACGTCTGCGGTCAGACTGAGGAGAAAACAATCTAATGGCTACCGAAGGAGCTACCCAACCGGCAGAGACCTTCTCGCCGATCTTCGGGCGTCTTACGCTCGATTGGATCCCCTATCACGAGCCGATCCTCGTCGCGACCTTTGCGGGCGTGGCGCTTGGCGGGCTGATCTTCCTTGCCTTGATGACCTATTTCAAGGCATGGGGACCGTTGTGGACGAATTGGGTCACATCAATTGACCATAAGAAGATCGGGATCATGTATATGGTTCTGGGCTTCGTGATGATGGTGCGCGGCTTTGCCGATGCGCTGATGATGCGGGCACAGCAGGCGCTGGCCGCAGGCGGCGCCGAAGGCTATCTGCCGCCGCACCACTTTGATCAGGTCTTTACGGCGCATGGCGTCATCATGATCTTCTTTGTGGCAATGCCGTTTGTCACCGGGATCATGAACTATGTGATGCCGATGCAAATCGGCGCGCGTGACGTGGCGTTCCCATTCTTGAACAACTTCTCGTTCTGGATGACGGTTGCCGGCGCACTGCTGATCAATATCTCATTGTTCATTGGTGAATTTGCGCGTGTTGGCTGGTTGGCCTTCCCGCCGCTGTCGGGACCAAGCTTCTCGACCGGGCCGGGGATGGATTACTATCTTTGGGCGTTGCAGATCGCAGGTATCGGCACCACGCTTTCGGGCATCAACCTTGTTGCAACCATCTTTAAGATGCGCGCTCGCGGTATGAAACTGTTTGATATGCCGGTGTTCACCTGGACCGCATTGTGCACCAACGTCTTGATCGTTGCAGCCTTCCCGGTTTTGACCGCGACGCTGGCACTGTTGACGATGGACCGCTACTTGGGCACCCATTTCTTCACCAATGATCTTGGCGGCAATGCCATGATGTATGTGAACCTGATCTGGATCTGGGGTCACCCGGAAGTGTACATCCTGATCTTGCCAATCTTTGGTGTGTTCTCGGAAATCGTTGCGACCTTCTCGGGCAAGCCCTTGTTTGGTTACAAAACAATGGTTTGGGCAACCGCGTGCATCATGGTCTTGTCCTTCGTTGTGTGGTTGCACCACTTCTTCACGATGGGATCTGGCGCGAACGTCAACACATTCTTCGGTATCACTACGATGATCATCGCGGTGCCGACGGGCGTGAAGATCTTCAACTGGCTGTTCACCATGTATAATGGCCGGGTGCGGTTTGAACTGCCGATGCTTTGGGTGATCGGGTCGATCGTGACTTTCACCATCGGTGGTATGACAGGCGTTTTGCTGGCGGTTCCGCCGGTGGACTTCCAGCTGCATAACTCGTTGTTCTTGATCGCGCACTTCCACAATGTGATCATTGGTGGTGTGGTGTTCGGCGTCTATGCGGCCGTCGCCTATTGGTGGCCCAAGGCGTTTGGCTTCAAGCTGCATGACGGCTGGGGTAAAGCGTCGTTCTGGTTCTGGTTCGTTGGCTTCTACTTTGCCTTCATGCCACTGTATGCATTGGGTCTGATCGGTGCGACGCGTCGTGTTGCCAGCTATTCGGATCCAGCGTGGCAGCCCTATTTCATCACCGCCGCATTTGGCGCGTTGTTGATCGCGGCAGGCATCGCTTGCACATTCATTTGCTTTGGCTATTCGATCTACAAACGTAAATCGCTGGCTGTAGGCAATGATCCTTGGGATGCGCGTACCTTGGAATGGGCCACGCAATCGCCGCCACAATACTATAATTTCCCGCAGGAAATTACTGTGCATGGCCGGGATGAGTTCTGGGAAATGAAACGCCGTGGTTTCACCTTCTCCACGCTCTACACGCCGATCCATATGCCGAAATATACCGGCATGGGTGCGATTATCTCTGCAGTCTGTCTGGTCTTTGGTTTCGCCATGGTTTGGTACATGTGGTGGCTTGCCATCATCACCTTCCTTGCGGCCATCGGTCTGGGGATCGCGCATACGTTCAATTACAACCGCGATTACTATGTCCCAACGGATGAGATTGCGGAAATCGAAGGCAAGGGAGCATCGGTATGACGATGATCGACACCCCTGTGACCGGGAAAGTGGAGGGGCCAGCCGGCCCCGCCCATCACCCCGATCACCACCACGAAAGCCCGACACCAATCGGCTTTTGGATCTACCTTATGTCGGACTGCATCATCTTTGGGTGCCTGTTCGCGGTTTATGCGGTTCTTGGCGGTAACTATGCGGGCGGTCCTGCGCCCAAAGATCTGTTTGAACCGGGCTTTGTGGCGATTGAAACCGCGCTACTGCTGATTTCGTCCGTGACCTTCGGCATTGCGATGTTGCAGGCGCAAAAGCAAAAGCTGGATGCAACGATCACCTGGCTTTTGGTAACGGGCCTGTTCGGTTTGGGCTTTATCGGGATGGAACTGTATGAATTCCATCACCTGATCCATATCGGGGCAGGACCGGACCGTTCGGGCTTCTTGTCGGCGTTTTTCGCGCTGGTGGGCACGCACGGTCTGCACGTCACCGGCGGTATCATTTGGCTGGGCACTTTGATCGTGCAGCTGAAGATGCATGGCCTGATCGAGGCCAATATGCGCCGTCTGTCAACGCTGTCCATGTTCTGGCACTTCCTTGACCTGGTCTGGATCGGCGTCTTCTCCTTTGTTTATCTGGTGAGGTTGGTCTGATGTCGGCACACGCAGAAAATTCGCATGGCACCATGAGCCAGTTGATGATCGGTTTCGTGTTCGCTGTTGTGCTGACCGTGATCCCGTTCTGGCTGGTGATGGCCGAGGTCGATATGAACCCCGTTACATTGGTCGGGATCATCGTGGGCCTTGGTGCGGTGCAAATCATCGTCCATCTGGTCTATTTCTTGCATGTCACGCGTGAAAGCGAGAATGGTTGGACCTTCGCGGCCACTGCATTTGCTGTGGTAATCTTGGTCATCGTTCTGGCGGGTTCGTTGTGGGTTATGCACAATATGAACGCCAACATGATGCCGATGCCCGATATGGGGAACATGTCCGAAGTACAGGGCATCACCGGCGCACAAGACGCGATGGATGCGATGAACCACGGCACTGCCGACCACTGATATTGGCATGGGCGGTTAACGCCCCTGCTGCATCTAAAGGGGGTCGGCCACCGTGCCGGCCCTTTCGCTTTGTATGAGGTTCCTATGACCCGTTCGATCCGCTGGCCTTTGACCATAATCGTGACGCTTGTCGCCCTGATTGGCGTGGCGGGCTTTGCCAGCCTTGGCATATGGCAGGTGAAACGTCTGGCATGGAAAACCGATCTTATTGCCCGCGTAGATGCGCGGGTTGATGCGCCCGTCGTGGCGGCCCCGGGCCTGCAGGATTGGCCCGGCATCACCCGTGACAATTCGGAATACCGCCATGTTACATTGTCAGGTGAGTTTTTAAATGATCAAGAGGTGCAGATCTATGTGCCCTCGGAATACGGTCCGTCCTATTGGATCATGACGCCGTTGAAGCGTGACGATGGCACCATCGTCATGGTCAATCGCGGCGTGGTTCCGGAAGAGTTCAAAGACCCCGCGACGCGCACCGCGCCCTCAGGCCTGCAGACCGTCAATGGATTGCTGCGCCTGTCCGAGGATCAAGCCTGGTTGTTCAGCCAAGACAATCGGCCCGAAGAACAGACATGGTATCGTCGCGACATCACTTCGATCACGCAAACGCTGGGCTTCACGCAGGCTGCGCCGTATTTCGTCGATCAGGAATTGGTCGACCCGCAATCTTGGCCGCGTGGCGGGAAAACCGTGGTCAGCTTTCGTAACTCTCATTTAAGCTATGCGCTGACGTGGTTTGCCCTTGCTTTGTTGGTGGTGCTGGGCTGGGCGTTGTTCCTGCGTCATGAACGCAACCGCGCTGAATAAACCTGGTCACTTCAGCGGCGATGACAGGCCACGGCGTAAGATGCCGTGGCCTGCCTCGTTTTATGTGGTTGCATAATGATCTTGGGTGGTCAGCAAATGGCTTTGTCCCAATGCGCGTAATGCGTCATTCAGGCTGCGTGTCTCGGATGCTTGATACAATTGCATTTCATCAATAACGCTGGCGCCTAATGCTGCTTCAAATGCATCGCGATTGGCGGATTGCGCAAAGGTGGATTGTGCGTCGGATCCAAGGTTGGATTGGAAAATACCGGCTGCGGATACGGGCAGAAAATCTTCATAGATTTGCGGATCCAGAAGCAGATGACCGGCATCAATCAAGGCATCAATGTCTGACATTTTATCGGCGGGACGCGGTCCTGCACGGAAATGCACAAAGGCCAGATCCTCACGCCACATCTGTAACAGATCATCGGCCATAGGCGCAAAAATCTGCTCAAGCGTTGCACGATATTGATCTGCATTCTCGCCCTTGGCCCCGACCGCGGCAGTTGCGCGCGTCTGCGCCAAACAGCGATCATACAGCGCCCGGCCTGCAGGTTTCAGCGCGACACCACGCTGTTCAATTTCGCCAAAGCGGGCAGTATGCGTGCCCGATTGCGCCGCGCCTTTGAAGACGATCGTTTCTTCTAGCGCCTTGAATGAGGTCTGGCGCAGCAAAATATCCACGCTGCGTTTGGGCGGCCCTTCGATCACTGCCTTGGGTGTGATGCCGCGTTCAGGCATCATCCGCTGGACCGCGTCAATATCCAAGGTGCGTGGGGTCAGGTGATTAATATGGGGCCCGGCAAAGCTGACCACATCTGCGATCAGGCGGTGGGCGTCATGCAAGCGGTGATAGGTGTCGGCGCTGACGGTGGCATGGGCGTGCCACCGAAATGTCTCCAGCGCCTGAGCGACAAAATCATGCGCCTGTTCCTTGTTTAGCCCGCCTTGTGCCTGCGCGATCCCAATCAGCTCTTTGGCGCGGGGGGTGATGATGTCGCGCTTGGCTAAGATCTGTGCAGCCTGCGCAGCAAGGTCTTGATCCTCCAACAGTTCCAGCCGGATTAATGACGTAAAGACACGAAACGGATTGGCCCGTAACGCGGCGCTGTCAATCGGGCGAAACGCGGTGGAATGCACAGGCAGTCCTGCGACCGACAGATCATAATAGCCGACGGGATGCAGCCCCATCACTGCAAACATCTGGCGGATTAAGAACAGCTCTTGCGGGGTGCCAAGGCGGATAGCGCCGTGGCGTTCGACATCCAGTCGTGCCATCTCATCAGCGGCAGAGATCTGCGCGCGCAAGGCGGGATTGGCGGCCAAGGTTGCGTCATTCACATCGCGCACAAGGTCGATCAGCGTGCCATATTGCGGCACTTCTTGGCGATACATTTCCGACATTGCAGCCGAAAACAGGCTGCGGATCGCGTCGCTGGACAGGTGGGTCATTTGGGCTCCGATCGAGGGGGGCGCGACCATGGCGCCGGGCTAAGGGCGTGAATTGCAGTTGCGCCCGTCTCATAGTAGCGGCCGCGCAGCCGGGCATAGGGTTCGGTATGGCTACGGGTGGGCAGCAGGGGCAGGGGTGCGGTGCTATCGATCAGCAGCGCTTCGGCCAATGCTGTGCCAAACAACGTTCCGGGGCAGATGCCGCGCCCAGAGTAGCCAAACACACGGTAAGCGTTGTGGCCAATCGACAGAATCTTCGGCAGGTGGTCGCGGGTCATGGCGATGGTGCCCCGCCAGTTGTGCTGGAACCGTTGCCCCGCCAGTTGTGGAAAAATCTGCGCCAATTTGCGCCGCGCCCAGTCATGATGAATGCGCCCGCAGGCCCCGTGCAAATTGCCAATCGCTCCCAAAATCAGCCGCCCTGCCTGATCCAACCGGAACGAGGACATCACCAGAGCTGTATCCCAACATCCCGCCAGTGTGGGCAAAACCGTCTGAAGCAGGTCCGCGGACAACGGGGCGGTGGCGAATTGGCTATAGCTTATGGGAACAAATTTCGGTGGCTGTGGATCGTCGAATCCTTCGTGATAGGCATTGGTTGCGATCAACAACTTATCGGCGCGCAGCTGATGTCCGCGCACGGTCAGCCGCCAACCGTCGCGCCCGGATTTAAAGCGGGTTACGGGGCTATGTTGAAAAATATATGCACCCCTACGCTGCGCTGCACGCGCCAGACCACGGACATATGCAAGCGGTTGGATGGTGCCTGCGCCAGGGTCGTATAAGCCACTGTGAAACAGCTGCGATCCGGTGATCTGCCGGGTTTGCGCGGCCGACAGGATTTCCAGTTGCCGCCCTGTCTGGGCAGACTGGCGTTGCCGGTCGTGCAGCTCGACCACTGCGGCGGGCGCATGGGCCAGATGGACGGTGCCTGTGCGGCTGACCTCGCAGGAGATTTCTTCGCGCGCGATTAGGTCGAACACCTGCTCTGGCCCCGTGGAAAACGCGCTCAACAAACGTTTCGCAGCAATTGGGCCCAGCTGTTTTTGCACGGTTTCGGGCAGCAGCCATACCCCGGCATTGACCAGCCCAACGTTGCGCCCAGAGCCGCCATGCCCCACGGTATGCGCTTCAATCACCGCGACTTTGGCCCCCATTCTCGCGGCTTCTAACGCGGCGGCACAGCCGGTGAACCCTCCGCCGATCACCGCAAGATCAACGTCCATATCCATATCCAGCGGTGCGGCATGTTCGTCGACGTGATCACAGTGCCGCCACAGGTTTTGGGCCAAGTCAGATATCAAATTTGACACCCTGCGCCAAGGGCAACGCGGCCGAATAATTCACCGTTGAGGTCTGCCGGCGCATGTATCCTTTCCATGCGTCAGAGCCGCTTTCACGCCCGCCGCCGGTCTCTTTTTCACCCCCAAAAGCGCCGCCGATTTCTGCGCCTGATGGGCCGATATTTACATTGGCGATCCCGCAGTCAGATCCAACCGCGGACAGGAACGTTTCCGCTTCGCGCAGGTTCAGTGTGAAAATACAAGATGACAGCCCTTGTGGCACATCATTTTGAAGCGCAATCGCATCCTCTAGATCCTCATAGCCCATGACGTAAAGGATAGGGGCGAATGTCTCGGTTTTTACCGTCTGGGTCTGCGCGGGCATCTCCACCAGTGCAGGGGCGATATAGGCGCCACCTTGCGGGGTGGTGCCGGTCACGACCTCGCCGCCGTGCACGATGCCGCCCTGTGATCGCGCAGCTTCCAATGCGGCCAGCATTCGATCGCGCGCGGCACTATCAACCAAAGGCCCGATCAGCGTGGCGTCGTTGCGCGGGTCACCGATGGGCAGGCTTGCATAGGCTTTGGTGACCCGCGCCACCAGCTCTTCGCGGATAGAGTTATGGACGATCAACCGGCGCAGCGATGTGCATCGCTGCCCCGCCGTTCCAACCGCCGAAAAAACGATTGCCCGCACCGCCATATCCAGATCGGCAGAAGGCGCGACGATCATTGCATTATTTCCACCCAGTTCCAAAATCGCCCGTCCCCAGCGTGCGGCGACCTGCGGCCCGACGCTTTGACCCATCCGGGTGGATCCCGTGGCCGAAATGATTGGCACGTCTGTGGATGTCACCAATGCCTCACCAATTTTTGGGCCGCCGATCACCAGCTGCACCAGACCCTCTGGCGCGTCCTCGCCAAATCGGGCCAGGGCGCGTTCCATGATTTTCATCGATGCAATTGCGGTCAGCGGTGTCTTTTCTGACGGTTTCCAGATCACCGGATTGCCACAAACCAACGCAAGCGCGGTGTTCCATGACCAAACGGCCACCGGGAAATTGAACGCAGAAATCACCCCCACTGGGCCCATCGGATGCCATGTCTCGGTCATTTTATGGCCGGGCCGCTCTGAGGCGATGGTCAACCCGTAAAGCTGGCGCGACAGACCAACGGCGAAATCGCAAATGTCGATCATTTCTTGCACTTCGCCCAGCCCTTCAGAGGTGATCTTGCCGGCCTCCAACGTGACCAAAGCCCCAAGTTCGGCCTTCGCATTGCGCAGTTCTTCACCCAGCAGTCGAACCAATTCGCCACGGCGCGGGGCGGGCAGTTGACGCCATGCTTTGAAGGCCTCTTGCGATTTCGCGATGACTGCGGGCATTTCTTTGGGCGATGTTTCCACCAGATCAGCGACTTTGGCACCGTCGATGGGCGAATGGACGGATAATGTGCCGCCCGTCAGCTCGGCTTGGGTGAAGCCTGCGGCTGCGAGGAACTGCGAATGGGTCAAAGCGATGTCTCCGGTTGGGGCGTGCAAGCGATCTTTGCGCTACACTAGCCAAGCCGGGCGGTTCCGCCTATTGATCGTTTTTGACAATGGTTGGAGGAAAACTCACATGATTGCGCCACGCCGCTTTTTGCCATCTGTGAATTCCTTGCTGGCATTGGAGGCGGTAGACAGGCTGGGCACAGCCACGGCCGCCGCGCAAGAGCTGTCCTTGACCCATTCAGCGGTTAGCCGACAGTTGAAAGTGTTGGAGGATCAGATTGGCGTTCAGATGTTGGTGCGCGAAGGCAAAGGGCTGCGGCTGACGCCTGCGGGCGCCATCTATGCTGCCTCTGTGCGTGATTATCTGCAAGATCTGGCCCGTGCCAGTTTGAAGCTGCGCGCCAGCGGGTCGCGCAATATGTTGAATTTGGCGATCCACCCATCCTTTGGGATGCATTGGCTGGGGCCGCGTTTGAAAGGGTTCATGGCGCGCCATCCCGATGTAATCGTGCATCAGTCAACACGGATTGAGCCCTTTGATTTTGAACGTGAAAAATTTGATGCTGCGATCCATTACGGCCTGCAAGACTGGGCCGGGGTGAATTATCTTCACCTGTCTGGCGATCGGGTGATCCCGGTCTGTGCGCCGGGGTTTTTGAAGCGCCCAGAGATGGTCCCAAATGCGCTGATGGCCAAGCCACTGCTGCATCTGGAAAGCCGCCCTGGCGCGTGGGAAAGCTGGTTTGAAGGGCATGGGATTGCGGCCGATCGTCGGCGTGGGATGCTGTTTGACCAATTCGCCAGCCTGACAGAGGCGGCGGTTTTGGGTTTCGGCGTTGCGCTTTTGCCTGAATTCATTGCTGAACCGGAATTCGGGCGTGGTCGATTGATACCGGCATATTCCGGCTACACCGCCGTCGAAGGCGCTTATTTTCTGGTGTGGCCAGAGGGGGCGGAACGCAACCGCGCTTTATGCCAATTGCTGGACTGGCTGCGCGGGTCACTGTGACCAATCACGTCACAGAGACGCAGATCGCGCATAGCAAGGCGATCTCGCTAAACTGCTGCGACGCGCCCAATACATCGCCGGTTTGGCCGCCGATCTTGCGCCGTGCCAAGGCCCCTGTGGCGGCGATTGCAATCACCGCGCAGGCCAGTGCCAGCGTCGGGTCTGGCAAGGCTAGACCGGCAATCATGCCCAAGACCCAGGCGATTGCACTGCGCGGGCTGAGTTTGGCGCGTGCACTATGGCCCATGCCGTCGTCGCGGGCGGGTAACATCAGCCCCATCAGCAGCACCGGACCCAATCTGGACACCGCGCCCACGCTTAGAAGTACCGGCCATATATCGGCCTGTGCGATGATGATCAGCGCCTGCCAGCGCAGTCCGATTGATGCAATCAGCGCCAGCGTTCCATATGATCCGATGGCGGAATCGCGCATAATTTCCAGCCGCCTTGCCGGGGTTTGCCCGCCCCAAAACCCATCGCACAGATCGGCCAGACCATCTTCATGCAAAGCGCCGGTGATCATGATCTGCACCACAAGCGCAAGCCCTGCTGCCATCGGCGCGGGCAGACCCACAGCCGCAGCGCCCATCCCGGTCAGCGCCGCGAACAGCCCCACAACCAACCCAACCAGTGGAAAGGCCCAGGCCGCCTGCGCCAGACTGGGGGCGGGGGCGTGTAAACGTCCTGCGGGCAGGCGGGTCAGCATCATGGCCGCCAATTGGATCTGGGTGATGCACGCGGCAACGGCGCGTATCATGCCTCAGACACCCCGGCTTCGCCAAAGGTCGCCATGCCGTTGTGGCATGCCAATGCGCTGCGCAAAATGCCCAGTGCCAGCGCGGCACCTGATCCTTCGCCAAGGCGCATGTCGAAATCCAGTATCGCGCGCTTGTTTATCGCAGCCAACAGGCGTTGATGGCCCGGCTCGGCGCTGGCATGGCCGACCATGCAATGGGCCAGCAGGCGGGGATCCACGGCATAAAGCACAGCAGCGGCAGCGGTGCAGATAAACCCATCCAGAATGACCGGGATGCGATGCGCCCGCGCCATCAGCACGGCGCCGCAAATTGCCGCCTGTTCGCGCCCGCCCAACGTGGCCAATGTGGTCATTGGATCCATTGGCCCATGGTGGGCGATGCCGGTCTCAATGGCGGTGATCTTGCGTGCGAGTCCCTCATCATCAGATCCGGTGCCACGACCAACCCAATCGGCCGCGCAGCCGTCAAACAATGCGGTCGCAAGGGCGGCTGCAATGGTTGAATTGCCTATGCCCATTTCGCCCAAGATCAGCACATCGGCACTGCGGTTGACTGCCGCAGCGCCCCGGTTCATCGCGTCAAGCGTTTCGGACTCGGTCATCGCGGGGCATTGGGTGAAATCCTGCGTAGGGCGGTCCAGATCCAGCGCCACTACCGACAGCTCTGCGCCGTTGACACGGCATAATTGGTTGATGGAGGCGCCGCCATTTTCAAAATTCGCCACCATCTGCAGGGTGACATCTTGTGGATAGGGGTTCACACCCTGTGCGCAAATCCCGTGATTGCCGGCAAAAACAACGGCTTGTGCTGTATCAATCCGGGGGCGATAGGTTGCGCGCCACCGTGCCATATACAGCGCCAGCTCCTCTAACCGGCCCAAAGATCCTTGCGGTTTGGTCAGGCTGTTCTGGCGGGCCAGCGCGGCCTCATAGGCCTCTTCATCCGGGCCGGGCAGGGAATTGGCCAAAGCAGGAATGGACGATAGCGCAGTGAATTTCATCATTTAACTCTCAAAGGCAGGCCAGATACGGCAAGCGTGACCTCATCCGCGTGACTGGCAATCATCTGGTTCAACGTCCCTGCCGCATCACGGAACGCACGCGCAAGAGCATTCTCGGGGACGATCCCCATGCCTACCTCATTTGTCACGAAAACGACCGGCGCGTCATGCTGGGCCAAGGTCGCAAGCAGCGCTTGGGCCGCATCGCGCCAATCGTGACCGGCCAGCATCAGATTACTAAGCCACAGCGTCAGGCAATCCACCAAGGTGGGGCGACCATCGGCCTGGGCCAAAGCGGTGACCAAATCCAGCGGCGCGTGCACCGTATGCCATTCTGGGCCGCGCCGGGCCTGATGGGCCGCGATCCGGGCGCGCATCTCATCATCATAAGCCTGTGCCGTGGCGATATACAGCGCCGTGCCCTGAGCCTGGGCGGCAAGCGCCAGCACACGGGCTTCGGCGATTGCGCTTTTGCCAGAGCGGGCGCCCCCGGTTATGAGACAGCATCGAATCATCACGCACCTTGTTCACAGGGCGCTGACAAACCATAACAGGCCCGATCAGGGAAGGAGAAATAGCCCCATGTCTGCACCATCCACGACCGAGCTTTTGCTGATCCGCCACGCGCCTGCGCGTCATGGCGGGTGTATGGCGGGGCGACGTGACGTGGCGGCAGACCTGCCAGAGCCGGCTGTTTTTCACCATCTGCGCGCGCATTTGGGGCAGGTGGATCGCTGGATCAGCAGCCCCGCTATGCGATGCGTGCAAACCGGTCAGGCACTGGGAGCGTGTGAGGTGGTAGAAGACGCCCGGCTGTGGGAGCAAGATTTCGGCCAGTGGGAAGGCATGGCCTTTGATGATCTGCCTGATCTGGGGTCGTTGACCCGCGCGCAGCTGTCGGTGCACCGCGCGCCGGGGGGGGAAAGTTTTGCAGATATATGCGCCCGGATCTGGCCTGCGCTGGATGCGCTGGCCGCCCTGCAGGCGCGGGTGGCGGTTGTGGCCCATGCTGGGGTGGTGCGCGCGGGGCTGGCGCGGGCATTGGGATCGGTTGAACAAGGCCTGACCTTCGCGGTGGCGCCGCTGTCGGTGACGCGGATTACCGTGCATGGGGCGGATTGGGGTGTGGCACAGGTAAATTGGACCCCTGATGCAGCCTAATTCAGTGTTTATACCCGGTCATTTCGGAGAGTTTTTGCAAGGCAGGATGGGGCCGGACGGGCCAGTCGCGTTGATCACCATACCCTGTGCGGATGTGGGGGTTTGGGCACATCATCGGCCCGGACGCGGGTTGCATCTGTCGGGGCAGGTGCTGCCGCTGTCGCTGGCACGTCGGGTTCTGTTGGATCTGGGTGTAGCGCTGCGCGGACATGTTCGGTTGCGGCCTGTCTGTCCGCCCGCCCTTGGCACGGGTGTGTCCACGGCCGCGTTGCTGGCCTTGGCGCATCTGGCAGCCGGTGCGGCGCCTACACCCCATGCTTTGGCGCGGGCCTGTGTGCGCGCGGAAGGGGCCAGCGACCCGCTGATGTATCGCCGTGGGGACCGGATCCTATGGGCCTCTCGGCGGGGGGATATTTTGGCGCATTTGCCTTTGGTGCCCCGTTACGAGGTGATTGGCGGATTTTATGGCCCAAGGCTGCGCACCCGGGCGGATGACATGGCCTTCCCGCAGATTGCCGATTTGGTCAGGCAGTGGGGCCAGGCGCACGAGCTTGCGCAATTTGCGGCACTGGCCAGCGAAAGCGCGCGGCGCACGCTGTGCCTGCGCGGGCCGGCAGATGATCCCACGCAAGCAGTGGCACAACGCCTTGGCGCGCTGGGGTTCTGTATTTCGCATACCGGGGCAGCGCGAGGGTTGATTTTTGCGCCCGGCACCGTGCCCGCGGGGGCTGCAGCGGCGCTTTTGGCGGCAGGGCTGCGTGGTATCCGCAGATTTCAGGGGGGCGGCGCATGAGCTTTGCTGCGATGATGGTTGTTGCCATTCTATGTGATTTGGCTTTGGGTTGGCCCGATTGGATCTATCGGCGGGTTGGCCATCCTGTGACATGGCTGGGTGCTGTCATTTTTTATCTGGACCATGCGTGGAACCGGGGGCGGTGGGCGCGTTTCAAAGGTGTTGCGGCAGCGGCGGTGGTGATCGCCCTTGCCGTGCTGAGCGCGGGCATCGTGCAAGAGCTTTTGCCAGACGGCCTGATTGGGGTGGTGATCGGCGGCATTGTGGCCTGGCCATTGGTTGCCCTGCGGTCGATGCATGATCATGTGCGTGCTGTGGCGACCCCCTTGGTACAAGGCGATTTACATGCTGCACGCGCGGCGGTGGCGATGATTGTCGGGCGCAGCCCAGACCAGTTAGACCAAGCCGGCGTGGCACGCGCCGCAATCGAAAGCCTGGCGGAAAATACCTCAGATGGCATTGTGGCACCGCTGTTTTGGGGCCTTGTTGCGGGTCTGCCCGGGATCGCCGCCTATAAGGCGATCAATACGTTGGATTCGATGATCGGGCATCGCACTGACAGACATGAGGCATTCGGCTGGGCCTCTGCGCGGATTGATGATCTGGTGAACCTGATCCCCGCGCGGTTGACCGGATTGATCTTTGCGGTGGTGTCACGCCACCCGTTATTTGCGCTGCAGGCAATGGCGCGCGATGCCCGTCATCATCGCTCCCCCAATGCGGGCTGGCCCGAGGCGGCCATGGCGGGGGGCCTGGGCGTGCGGCTGTCAGGCCCACGTGTCTATGGCGATCAGCTGACCGATGATGCCTATGTCAATGCACATGCCCCGGACCCACAGCCCGTTGACTTGGCGCGCGGCCTTGATCTTTATCGCCGTGCGATGGGAGCTTGGTGCGGGGCGATTGCCCTGCTGGCGATTGTTGGGGGGATATGATGCGCGATCATGGTGGAAATATTGACGCTGCAAAGGCGCTGTATGGCGGGGACGATTGGATCGACTTGTCAACGGGGATCAACCGTGTGCCCTATCCACTGCCCAATCTGCCAGCACATGTCTGGACGATGCTGCCCACAGAAGCGACCAAAGAGGCGCTTATGCAGGTCGCGCGCGCAGCCTTTGGCACAACGGCCCACGGTATTGCGACCGCAGGTGCGCAGGCCGCTATTCAGATGGTCCCTCGGTTGCGCGCGCCCGGGCACGCAAAGGTCCTAGCCCCGACCTATAATGAACATGGTGCGGCCTTGCTGCAGGCGGGATGGCAGGTTGATGAGGTGCCAAGCCTAACTGCATTGGCCGGCGCGGATTTGGCGGTGGTTGTCAATCCTAACAATCCTACCGGGCAGTTTTATACCCAAGCAGAGCTGACGCAAATCCGCGCGCAAGTAGGTCTGTTGATCGTCGATGAAAGCTTCGCCGATCCCGACCCGGCGCAGACGATGATTGGACAGTTGCAGGGGGGGGCAGGCGGGCTGATCGTGCTACGCTCGTTCGGGAAATTCTGGGGGCTGGCCGGGGCGCGTCTGGGGTTCGCCTTTGGTGACCAAGATATGGTGGCGCGATTGCGCGATATGGCAGGGCCTTGGCCGGTGTCTGGAGCCGCAATTGAGATTGGCAAGATTGCGCTGCAAGACCGGGCGTGGCGGGATCATTCTGTTATGCGGCTGTCACAAGAAAGCGCCGCGATGGATCGCATGGCGCAGGCTGCAGGTTGGCAACTGGTGGGGGGAACGGCTCTGTTTAGAACCTATGACACAGGTGCTGCGCAGGCCAGTCAAGAGCATCTGGCCCGGGCGCAAATCTGGTCCCGCATATTTCCCTATTCATCACGCTGGCTGCGACTGGGGCTGCCGGGCACGCAGGCGGAATGGAAACGCCTGTCGCATGCGCTGGACACGATTTAACGCGCCAGGGCGAGCAATGCAGGGACATTAACATGGGTTTCCATGTGATCGGCCAGGGCATCAAGCGCCTCTTCGACGCTGCGTGCATGGTTATATGGGCGTGCATATATCCCAAGCCCCGCCAACCAAGCCGTGCGAAATGCATCTGCGCTGAAAAGCCCGTGTAGATACGTGCCTGTCACACGTCCGCATGATGAGATCGCCCCCTCATTCACACCATGAACCGTGGCAAAGGGACGGCTGCGGTCCGCCCCCTCGCTACGCCCGATGTGGATTTCATAGCCGTCGATCAATTGCTCCGATCCTAGGTGGCGGGCGCGGGTGCGTGTAAGACGTTTGTCTGATGTCATGACGGTGTGAATGTCCAATAAACCCAATCCGGGCATTGTGCCTGCAGGCCCCTCAATCCCGTCGGGATCAGAAATGCTATGGCCCAGCATTTGATAGCCGCCGCAAATGCCAAGCACATGTCCGCCGCGCCGGTAATGTGCCTGCAAGTCGATATCCCATCCCTGCGCGCGCAAATAGGCGAGATCCGCACGGGTGGATTTCGACCCGGGTAAAATGACCAGCCGTGCATCTGCCGGAATAGGCTCGCCCGCACGCACCATTACCAGATCAATCCCGGGATCGGATTTCAAAGGATCCAGGTCGTCGAAATTCGCGATTCTTGACAGTGTCAGGCATGCAATTTTCACCCCGCCTGTCGACGGACCAGAGGTTAGATCGAGTGCATCTTCAGCGGGCAGACGCCATGCATGATCGAACCATGGGATCACACCAAAACCTGGCCAGCCGGTACGCTGGGAAATCATCTGATAGCCATCGTCAAACAGGGATGGATCGCCGCGGAATTTGTTCACCAAAAAACCTGCGACCAGAGCAGCATCCGCAGAATCAAGCACAGCTTGTGTGCCAATAATCTGCGCAATTACACCGCCACGATCAATGTCACCTGTTAAAATGACCGGTATATCGGCTGCCTGCGCAAACCCCATATTGGCAATGTCATTGGCGCGTAAATTGATCTCGGCTGGGCTCCCCGCACCTTCGACAACCACCAGATCATAAACGGCGTTCAATCGCTGGAAGCTCTCTATGACAGCACCGATCAATTGTAGCTTTAAACTGGCATAGTCACGCGCCTTTGCGGTCTTCCACCTTTGACCTTGAACAACGATCTGCGCACCCTGATCGCTTTCGGGCTTCAGCAAAATCGGGTTCATATCTGTTATGGGCGTCAGCCCGCATGCAAGGGCCTGTAATGCTTGCGCGCGACCAATTTCGCCGCCGTCTTTCGTAACAGCGGCATTGTTTGACATGTTTTGCGGCTTAAATGGTGCAACAGTCAGCCCCCTGCGTCTGGCGGCGCGGCATAGACCTGCCACTAAAAGCGATTTGCCAACGTTAGAGCCAGTACCTTGAAGCATTATTCCCGGCATTAGAATTGAACCCGATGACACATGTTGTTGTGACTGCCTCCGGCGGGGATATTTATCGGCAAGATGAAAGCAGCAGCATCAGATGGGCACCGTGCCTTGGGCCGCAAATGCGGGGAAGGCACGGTGCTTTCACCTTGCACGGCCATCGGGATCCCTCCCTGTACCGTGGATGAAGTGTGCCGCGTTATGCTTAACAAAAGGTTTCCTTTCATCTTGCAGTAAATATCCCGGGGGTTCGGGGGCTGGCCCCCGATAGCAGAGTTGTGGGTTCCGGCTGGGTTTAGAATTCCACGCCCCTTTGGCCTTTGATGCCTGACCTGAACGGGTGTTTTACCAACGTCATTTCTGTTACCAGGTCAGCGGCCTCGATCAGGGCCTCTTTCGCGTTCCGTCCTGTAAGAACGACATGTGTAAGAGGAGGTTTTTCATCGATCAAGAACGTTAGGACTTCGTTGATATCCAAATAATCATAGCGCAATGCGATATTGATTTCGTCAAGAAGAACAAACTGGATCTCTGGGTTTCGAATAAGATCTTTCGCTTTTTCCCAACCAGCCCGCGCTGCGGCGATGTCGCGCTCCTTGTCTTGCGTTTCCCAAGTAAAGCCTTCGCCCATCGCATGAAATTGGCAAAGATCGCTAAAATTTCCTTCGAGCAGGCGCCGCTCTCCGGTGTCCCATGCTCCTTTGATAAACTGCACCACAGCGCAGGGCATGCCATGCGCGATACAGCGTAGTACCATGCCGAACCCGGAGGAGGATTTACCTTTGCCTGCGCCCGTATGGACGATGATCAGGCCTTTTTCGCCTGATTTTGACGCCATGATTTTATCACGTGCTGCTTTTTTCTTAGCCATTTTTGAAGCATGGCGATCAGTGTCTTCGACTTTTGTCGTGTCGAGATTCGCGGATGGTTCGGCCATTGAGGGCTCCTTGAGTGACTTGACATTGGGCGTGCGCTGATCGCATGAAGAGACGCGCTGGTTCCTGTTGTTATGACAGGCTAAGAGGGAATGCGAGGGGGATCGTCCATTGATCCGCTATCGCAGCCGCCCCCGCGACCGTGACCGGATTGGTCTTCATGCCCACTGGCGTTTCGTGCTGGGAAGGGGAAGATCGTAGGATGGACATACCATCTGATCCGCAAGCCGGGAGACCTGCCTGCGCGAGGCGCTATCGACGGCGGACGGGGTGTTCCGCAACGGGCTGATCTGCAGGTGTCTCTACCTTGCAGCGGGTCTGTGCATTCCCCGGCGTTCCGCCACAATTGGAATGATACGGAAGGGCCCTTTAATGCGCGCTGTTCTTCACGTTTGTACGACGTGCCGCGGTATCGCTGCACAAGATGATCCTGCCGCCCCCCGATCCGGTGCGCTGCTGCATGCGGCATTGGTAGATGCGGATTTGCCACCTGATGTGGAGCTGCGCGCGGTTGAATGTCTGTCGGCCTGTTCCCAAGGGTGTTCAATCGCGTTGAACGCACCGGGGAAATGGTCTTATGTCTATGGCCGTTTGACGCCAGAGGATGCCGCCGATATTGCCGCCGGTGTGAGCGCCTATGCGGCCACCGAAGATGGTGTTGTGCCATGGCGCCAACGCCCTGTTATTTTCCGCAAGCAAAGCCTTGCCCGTATCCCCCCGCAGGAGTGAACTTATGTCGCTGAACACAGATCTGAATAAGATCCCTGTCACTGTCATCACGGGCTTTTTGGGCTCTGGTAAGACCACGTTGATCCGGCATCTGATGCAAAACCCGGATGGGAAGCGCTTGGCTATATTGGTCAATGAGTTCGGCACTGTCGGTGTGGATGGCGAAATTTTGCGCGGTTGCGCAGATGAAAACTGCCCGGATGAAAATATTGTTGAACTGGCCAATGGCTGCATCTGCTGCACTGTTGCGGATGACTTTATCCCGACAATTGAAGCATTGATGAAGCTGGACCCCCGTCCGGATCATATTTTGATTGAGACATCGGGGCTGGCGCTGCCTAAGCCGCTTCTAAAGGCGTTCGATTGGCCGGCGATCCGGTCAAAAATCACTGTCGATGGTGTGATCGCGCTGGCGGATGCCGAGGCGGTGGCTGCCGGCCGGTTTGCCCCCAATGTCGACGCGGTGCAGGCACAGCGCGAGGCCGACAGCTCAATCGATCACGAAACCCCGCTGTCCGAGGTGTTTGAGGATCAGATCTCTTGCGCCGATATCGTGATCTTGTCGAAGGCCGATTTGGCGGGTGACGCGGGCCTGGCCGCAGCACGTAAAGTTATCGAAGCGGAAGCACCGCGCAAATTGCCGATTTTGTCGATGTCAGAAGGCGTGATTGATCCCAAGGTGATTTTGGGTCTGGGAGCAGCAGCCGAAGACGATCTGGAGGCGCGGCCAAGCCATCATGACGGGCATCACGATCACGAGCATGATGATTTTGAAACCGTGGTGATGGAGCTGGACGAGGTGTCCGATCCTGCCGTTCTGGTCGCAGCCATTGAGCGTTTGGCAACAGAGCAAAATATATTGCGCGTCAAAGGCTATGTTGCAGTGACGGGTAAGCCGATGCGGATGTTGGTGCAGGCAGTTGGCGCACGGGTGCGTCATCAATTTGATCGACCATGGATGACGGATGAGCCGCGGGTGACGCAGTTGGTGATCATTGCCGAACATGATGATGTAAATGCCGATGCCATCCGCGCGGTTCTGACGGCAGTGCCTGCCTGATGCATATTGTCTTCCGCGAAAGCCGTGGCCTTGAAGAAACGGATGTTCCCATGGATCCCGGGCAAACGCCCGGGGATCTTGTGGTGTTGTCCTATTCCGACAGTGATCTTGGTGCTTTTGCGGCAGGCTGGAAACGCGCAGCAGGAACGCTGCCATCGACACGGCTGTGCAATATCGTAGGGCTACGCCATCCGGTTTCCGTGGATACTTATGTGGAGGCAACGCTGTCGGGCGCCAAGGCGATCTTGATCCGCTTGATTGGCGGAGTGGATTACTGGCCTTATGGCGTTGCCTGTATTCAGGATCTTGCGCGGCGCAACGGGATCGCATTGGCTATTGTGCCCGCCGATGGGCGCCCCGATCCGCGTCTTGATGCGGTTTCCAATGTTGCATCTGATGTTCTGGCGCAGCTTAAGGGCTTTTGCGACGCGGGCACACCGATCGCGGCGCAACAGGCTTTATCCGTTTTGGCGCGTGCGGCGCATTTGCCGGTTGGACCGGTGGCCCCAGAGGTGCCCGTGCCGAAATGGGGGTTTTATGATCCCGATCATGGGGGGATTGATCAGCCGCCTTACGGAGCGCCGATCTATGTCACATTTTACCGATCCTATCTAAGTGCAGATGATCTGGCCCCGGTGGATGCGCTGATTCAGGGATTACGCGCCGCCGGCCATCAGGCATGTGGCGTGTTCGCGCCCTCTCTTAAAACGCCGGGGTTTGCGCAATGGATCGCGCCTTATATCCAAGCGGATCAACCCTGTGCCATTGTGAATGCGACGGCTTTTTCTGCTCAGGGGCAGGAGGGGAGAACCCCATTCGATGGGGCACAATGCCCGGTGTTTCAGGTCGCGTTGTCTACCGCGCGCAAACGCGAATGGGCCGAGGCAGAGCGCGGATTATCCCCGGCTGATCTTGCGATGCATGTCGTCTTGCCAGAGGTGGACGGGCGCGTATTTTCCGGTATCGTGTCCTTCAAACAGCCCGGGGTCAAAGACGCCGACTTGCAATATTCGCGTTTCGTGCACCGCGCCGTGCCAGAGCAGATCGCAGCGGTGGTGGCCAAGGTTACAGCATGGGTGGCGCTGTCACAAACGCCCGCGCATGACAAAAGGGTGGCCATCGTTTTGTCAACATATCCGGGGCGCGCTTGGCAGATGGCCCATGCTGTGGGCCTTGATGCGCTGGCCTCAACCGAGTCCGCGCTGGGCTGGCTGTGCGCGGCGGGGTATGATACGCAGGCGCTTGGGCTGGCAGATCTGGGGGACCATCAGATCGCGTGGCCGTTGGAACAGTACCGCGCTGCGTTGCAGGCGTTGCCGCAGGAATTACAAGACGATCTGGTCACAGCATGGGGGGCACCCGAAGCCGACCCGGCGATCGAAGACGGGATGGTGTATTTTACCGCGCGCAAGATCGGCAAAACCTATGTGGCTTTGCAACCCGAACGCGGCGATGTGAACGCGCGCGACGATGAATACCACGACCTGCAACGCACCCCGCGCCATGGCTATGTGGCCTTTTATCTGTGGCTGCGTGCGCAGAACATCGATGCGTTGATCCATATGGGGGCGCATGGCACGTTGGAATGGTTGCCGGGCAAATCGGTCGCCTTGTCGCAGTCTTGCTGGCCTGAGGCGCTGATCGGTGCGACCCCGGTGGTTTATCCGTTTATCGTCAATGACCCCGGTGAGGCAGCACAGGCGAAACGTCGGATTGGCGCGGTCACGTTGGGTCATATGCCGCCACCGATGACCGGTGCTGCCACGCCACCGCAAATGGCGCATCTGGAGCGGTTGCTGGATGAATATTCCACCGCAGATGGGTTAGACCCCAATCGCCGTTTGCGCTTGGTCGCGGATATTCAGTCCGAAACAAATGCGCTTGGCCTGCATGAGGATCTGGGGCTCAGCCCGCAGGCCTCTCCTGCGGAGGTGATTACCCGCATCGACCGCTTCGTTTGCGACATAAAAGAAAGCCAGTTCGGTGAGGGTTTGCACGTGCTCGGCAGTGGTCCGTGTGGCACGGCTGAACAAGCGGGGCTTATGGCGGCTGTTGTTGGGCGCAAGGTGGCACCGGGGCCATCGGGGTCGCCCTCACGCGGGCGCGCGGATGTAATGCCGACAGGGCGCAACCTGTTTTCTGTTGACCCAAGGGCGGTGCCATCAAAAGCGGCGCAGGCGCAAGGTGTCAAACTTGCGGAAGAGTTGCTGCGCCGCCATCTGCAAGATCACGGTGATTGGCCGCAGGGGCTGGTGGTGGATCTGTGGGGCAGCGCGACCATGCGCACCAGCGGAGAAGAATTCGCCATGGCTTTGCATTTGGCGGGGCTGAAGCCGGTGTGGGACGACGGCTCTGGCCGGGTGTCGGGTGTCGAGGTGATCGTTCCGGCCCTGTTGGGACGGCCGCGCATTGATGTGACCCTGCGGGTCTCGGGGCTGTTTCGCGATGTCTTTCCCAGCCTGGCGCAGCTGTTTGAAGCAGGGGCCGACATGCTGGCTGTGCGTGATGAACCAGAGGCCGAAAACCCCTATGCCACGCGTCAGCCCCGTGTCTTTGGTCCCAAGCCGGGCCAATATGGTTTGGGGATGGGGGATCTGACGGCGCAGTTCACCGAAGATGCCCGGATTGCTGCGGGAGAGGCATGGCTGGCCGCCTCCAGCTATGCAATCGGCAAAGATGGTCAGATTGCGCAAGATCGTGCCGGGTTGGAGGCACGATTGCAAAAATCCAGCGCTTTGATCCACGCGCAGGATCTGCCTGAAACTGATCTGTTGCTGGCGTCGGATTACGCCGGGCATGAGGCGGGGTTTGCCGCCGCAATGGATCGGATTGGGGCGTCGGCCCCCGAAATCTATCATTTGGACAGCACCCGGGTCGGTGATCCGCGGGCCCGGTCCTTGACCGAGGAAATCGCAAGGGTGGTGCGGGCGCGTGCTGCCAATCCGATATGGGTCGACAGCATGACCGAACATGGGTTTCGTGGCGGGGCAGAGATTGCTGCGACGCTGGACAATATGGCAGCCTTTGCGCAGCTGGCGCAGGTGGTGCCGGGGCATTTGTTCGATCTGTATCATGAGGCCACTTTGGGGCGGCCAGATATCGTTGCCTTCTTGCAGCAACATAATCCGCAAGCTTTGCGCGCCATGCGCGATCTGTTTGCGCGGCTGCATGAGGCGGGGCTGTGGGTCACCCGGCGCAATTCGATCCTAGCGGATCTGGAGACGCGATCATGAGCGCGCAGGTCCATGGTTGGTGTCCCGGTGCGCTGCGGCCAATGCGCTCTGGCGATGGGTTGGTGGTGCGCATCCGCCCGCCCTTGGGCCGTTTGACCCAAGATCAGGCCGCAGCGATCGCGCTAGCGGCACAGCGGTTTGGAAATGGGCTGATCGACCTGTCGACGCGCGCCAACTTGCAGCTGCGTGGCGTGACCAAGGCGAGCTATCCCGCGTTGATCAGGGCATTGCAGGCTGTCGATTTGATCGATGCCGATGTTCAATCTGAGGCGCGGCGCAATATCATTGTCACGCCACTGGCAGATAATCTGGCCTATACGATCTGTCGTGATCTTATGGCAGCTTTGGATGATGGTCCTGATTTGCCAAGCAAGTTCGGTTTTTGCATTGATACGGGTGCGCAGCGCCGCTTAAATGAGGCCAGTGCGGATATCCGAATTGAGCGCGACGGGCGCGGGCAAGTGATAATCCGCGCCGATGGGCTGAGTTTGGGCGCGGCGGTTTCGGCACAAGAGGCCGGGGTGATGGCCGTGGAGCTGGCGCGGTGGTTTGTGTCCTGCGGTGGGATCGGGCCTGATGGTCGGGGGCGGATGTCGGCGCTGATCGCCAATGGCGCGCGCCCCGATGGTGCATTGGCCGCCACTGTTGCGCCTGCGCGCGCGGTGCCGCCGTTGCGCCCGGGCGCCTGTGATATCGGTACTGCCATAGGGACAGCGTTTGGCCAGCTCAGCTCGGATGGCCTGGCGGCGCTGGCGGCCAGCGCCCCGCTTCGCATTACCCCGTGGCGGATTTTGGTCTTGGAGGGCATCACGAAGGTCCCTGACAGCCCTGAGATCATAATCGATCCGGATGACCCGCGCCTGCGGATTTCGGCCTGCACCGGTGCGCCGGGATGTCTCCAAGCCCATGCGGAAATTCGGTCTTTGGCACGGGAACTGGCCAGTCATCTGCCAAAAAACCGGAAATTACATGTTTCGGGATGCGAAAAGGGCTGTGCCCACCCGCGCCCGACCGATAAGACGCTGGTCGCGAGGCCTGATGGTTTTGCGCTGATCCTTGATGGGAGCACATCCGACGTGCCGGTCCTGACCGGGCTATCGGCTGATGAGATCCCCACGCTTGCGGAGTTTCACCGATGAGTTTCGACTATGAAAAGGACGGGGCGAAGATTTATCTTCAGTCCTTTGCCACCATTCGGGCCGAGGCCGATCTAAACCGGTTCACGCCCGAAGAAGAGGTCATCGCTGTACGCATGATCCATGCTGCGGGAATGGTCGGGCTGGAGGCGCATGCGCAGTTCTCTGATGGGTTTGCGATTGCGGCCCGCGCAGCATTAGAGGCCGGCGCGCCAATCCTGTGCGATGCGTATATGGTGTCCGAAGGGATCACGCGCAAACGCCTGCCCGCCGATAATGCGGTGATCTGCACCCTGCGCGATCCGGCGGTGCCAGAGCTGGCCCAGCGTATGGGCAACACGCGTTCCGCTGCGGCGCTGGAGCTGTGGCGGCCCCATCTGGCCGGGGCGGTGGTGGCCATTGGCAACGCGCCGACCGCGCTGTTCCATCTGTTGAATATGCTGGAAGACCCGGCTTGCCCACGCCCGGCAGCGATCATCGGTTGTCCGGTTGGTTTCATTGGCGCGGCGGAATCGAAATCTGCGCTGATGCAGGTGCAGCCGGTGCCATGTATGGCGGTGGCCGGCCGGCTGGGCGGGTCGGCGATTACGGTGGCTGCGGTAAACGCGCTGGCCTCACGCAAGGAGTAAGACCGATGGGACGCATCATCTGCGCGGGGCTTGGCCCGGGCGACCCGGATCTTATGGCGGTGAAATCGGACCGTGCAATTCGGGGCGCGGCCCATGTGGCCTATTTCCGCAAAGCGGGCCGCAGGGGGCAGGCCCGGCAGATCGTGGAGGGGATGCTGGCCCCAAACGTTACTGAATATCCGATGGAATATCCGGTGACGACAGAGCTGCCCTTTGACAGCCCGGATTATATCCACCTGTTGTCACGATTTTACGACGATTGGGCCATGCGTCTGAAAGAGCTGGCAGTAACACAAGATATTGTGGTGCTATGCGAGGGCGATCCCTTTTTCTATGGGTCGTTCATGCATCTGTATATCCGGTTGCGCGACAGTGTCGACATCGAGGTGATCCCCGGTATCACCGGTATGACCGGGTGTTGGAATGCCACGGGCGAGCCGATCACTTGGGGCGATGATGTGATGACGGTGCTGATGGGCACCTTACCAGAAGCGGCGCTGGTAAAGCGGATGGCAAGCTCGGATGCGTTGGTGATCATGAAAACAGGGCGCAATCTGCCAAAGGTGCGCCGGGCCTTGGCAGCGGCGCAAAAGCTGGACAGCGCCTGGTTGATTGAACGCGGCACGATGCCCGGGCAACGCATTGCGCGCCTGACCGATGTGAAAGATGATGACTGCCCGTATTTTGCGATTGTCGTCGTGCATGGCCATGGCCGTAGACCCGAAGCGGCGGCTGTATTGGGGGCGGCACAATGACGGGCTGGGTGCAGGTGGCCGGGCTGGGTCCGGGGGATGATGCGCTGGTGACGGCGCAGGTGCACGCCGCCTTGGATCAGGCCACGGATATCATTGGCTATATCCCCTATGTGGCGCGGGTGACGGCCCGCCCGGGATTGGTGTTGCACCCCAGTGACAACCGTGTGGAGCTGGACCGGGCGCATCATGCGCTGGATCTGGCGGGGCAGGGGCGGCGCGTGGTGATCGTGTCATCTGGCGATCCGGGGGTATTTGCCATGGCCTCTGCCTTATTTGAGGCGCTGGAAACCCACAGTGGCCCGCATCCCGATATTCAGATCCTGCCGGGGATCACCGCGATGCTTGCGGCCTCGGCCAAGGTGGGGGCCCCCCTGGGGCATGATTTCTGCGCCATCAACCTGTCTGACAATCTGAAACCTTTTGCATTGATCGAAAAGCGCCTGCGCCATGCCGCGCAAGGGGATTTTGCGATGGGGTTCTACAATCCGCGGTCCAAATCACGCCCGGAGGGGTTTGCCCGCGTCTTGCAGATTTTACGCGAGGAATGCGCGCCAGAGCGGATTATCATCTTTGCCCGTTCCGTCTCTACGCCCCAGGAAACCATCCGTGTTGTGCCTTTGGCCGATGCAACGCCGGAAATGGCGGATATGCGCACCGTTGTTCTGGTCGGAAATTCGCAGACCCGGCGCGTGGGCGATTGGGTCTATACGCCGCGTTTCGCCGCCGCGCCGTGACGATGGTCGATCAGCCAGTTCATCGCGGCCTGCGGGCTTGTCACGGTGTCGCGCACCGGAGGTGTCGGGCGATCAATCATGATCACCGACAGCCCCAACGCGCGCGCTGCCGTCAGCTTGGCCTGCGCGCCGGTGCCGCCGGAGTTTTTGGCAATGATATGGGTGATCCGATGGTCACGCAGCAATGCGGTATCCGCGGCGGCATCGAACGGCCCGCGATCCACGATGACATGATGATCGGGCAGGGCGATTGGCTGTTGCGGGCGGTCCACCAACCGCAGCAAGTAATGATGCTGCGGTTGGGCGGCGAATGCGGCGATATGTTGTTTGCCGATGGCCAAAAACACCCGGCCGGGTCTGTCAGGCAGCGCGGTCACCGCTTGGGTGATATCGGGAACATGCGCCCAAATGTCGCCGGGGACGGCGCACCATGCGGGGCGTTCCAAAGACAGCAAGGGCAGGCGCAGATCCGCACAGGCGGCGGCGGCGTTCAGGCTCATTTGTGCAGCGAATGGATGCGTGGCGTCGATGACATGGGTGACGCCGGTTTTGCGCAAATAGGTTACCAACCCATCCACCCCGCCAAATCCGCCAATGCGCATGGGCAGCGGTTGAGCCACCGGGGCCGCGGTGCGCCCGGCATAGGAAAACACCGTCCGTATACGGGCATCGGCCAGCAGGCGCGCCAGTTGGCTGGCCTCGGTCGTGCCGCCCAGCAAGAGGATACGCTGCATGTCTGATCCTTGGTTGACCATTGTCGGTTTGGGCGAAGATGGACCAGAGGGGCTGTCAAAGGCAAGCCGTGACGCGCTTGACGTAGCCCAGATCATTTTTGGTGGCCCACGGCATCTGGCATTGGTGGGCGCGCAAGATCGCGGGGAGGCTTGGCCCGTGCCCTTTGATATCGCGCCGGTTATGGCCCATCGGGGCCGGGGCTATCCGGTGGTGGTCTTGGCGTCGGGTGATCCGTTTTGGTACGGGGCGGGCGCGGTTTTGGCGCAGCAGCTGATGCAGGGGGAATGGCGGTCCTTTGGCGTGCCTGGTGTGATGTCTTTGGCGGCGACGCGTATGGGATGGCGGCTGGAAGACACCGTCTGCCTGGGCCTTCATGCGCAGCCCTTTGCACATTTGCATCTGCATCTGGCGCGGGGATGTCAGATCATCTGCACGTTGCGCGACGGTGCAGCGGTTGGACAATTGGCGCAGTGGCTGACTGCGCAGGGCTGCGGTGCGATGTCGATCTGGTGCCTAGAAGCATTGGGCGGTCCGCGCGAACGTCTGCGCCACACCCGCGCAGATTCCTATGATCTGTGCGATGTCAGTGCCCCGGTCGCTGTGGCGCTGGACGGGGCGTCACTGGCGCGCGACTGTGGTATGTCACGAGGGGCGGGCCTGCCCGATGACTTTTTTGCCCATGACGGTCAAATCACCCGCGCACCTGTGCGGGCGCTGACGCTGGCGGCGCTGGCCCCGCGTTCCAATGCTTTGCTTTGGGATATCGGGGGTGGTTCTGGTTCGGTTTCGGTGGAATGGTGCCGGGCGGGCGGGCGCGCCATAACGATAGAGCCGCGCGCCGACCGGCTGTGCAACATCAAGGAAAATATCGACAGGTTCGCGCTGTCGGGGCGAATGCAGCCTGTGCACGGCGCCGCGCCGGAATGTCTGGCCGGGCTGTCGCCGCCCGATGCGGTGTTCGTCGGCGGCGGCGGCAGTGCACAGCTGTTCACCCAACTGATGCAATTGCCTGCTGGTGTGCGGGTGGTGGCCAATGCGGTGACGCTGGACAGCGAAGCGCGGCTGATGGCGCTGTATGGTGTGCATGGTGGCACGTTGTTGCGCTGTGATCTGGCTCAAGCTGCGCCATTGGGGCGGATGCGGGGCTGGGTGCCGGGCCGGCCCATTGTGCAATGGGCGGTGACGCTATGAGAGTCGCAGGGATCGGATTCAACACTCAGGCCACATCACAGACCATGGCGCGTGCCATTGCGGGCCTATACGCGCAGTACGGTCCCATAGACGGGATTGCCACCGCGACGCAAAAAGCCGATGCGCTGCTGTCCTTGTTAGGAAAGACGGATCCCAGAGCGGTGATGGCGGTGTCTGTCGAAGGGGTTGTAACGCCCGGATATTCGGCCCATTCGCAGGCGCGATATGGCACCGGCTCTGTGTCGCAGGCCGCAGCCCTGGTGGCGGCGCGGCACTTTGGGCCGGCGCAATTGACAGTGCAGTGCATCCGCTATGGCACGGTGGTTTTGGCTGTGGCGGAAACCGTGCCGGAAATACATAAAACCGACGGCCCAAAAGGCCCAGATCACGGATCAGAAGGAGAAACGCAATGACGGTGCATTTCATCGGTGCAGGCCCGGGTGCCGCGGATCTGATCACATTGCGCGGGCGCGACCTGATCGCGTCTTGTCCGGTATGCCTGTATGCTGGCAGCCTGATCCCTGTCGCGCTGCTGGCGCATTGCGGTGAAAATACGCGCATCGTAAACACGGCCCCACTGAGCCTGGATGAGATCATCTCCGAAATCGCGGCGGCGCATGCGGCGGGCCATGATGTCGCACGGCTGCATTCGGGGGATATTTCAGTGTGGTCTGCGGTGGGTGAGCAGATGCGCCGTTTGCGTGCGTTGGATATCCCCTACGACATAACGCCCGGCGTGCCGTCTTTTGCCGCGGCCTCAGCCGCGCTTGGCACGGAGCTGACCTTGCCAGGGATCGCCCAATCGGTGATCTTAACGCGGACCTCCGGTCGAGCGAGCGCGATGCCCGAGCGTGAGACATTGGAAAATTTCGCCCGCACCGGTGCGGTTTTGGCCATCCATTTGTCCATCCATGTGCTGTCCGATGTCGTCGCGCAACTGGTGCCGCATTACGGCGCGCAGTGTCCCGTGGCGGTAGTGTGGCGTGCAAGCTGGCCAGACCAGAAAATCATTCGCGGCACATTGGCCAGTATTGCACTGGAGGTCGGCGAGGACATCACCCGTACCGCCTTAATTTTGGTCGGCGAGTCGCTGGGTGCAGAAGCCTTCGACGAAAGCCGCCTTTATGCCGGAGATTACGATCGGCGTTATAGGCCAGTTGGGACCGCCCCACGTTTTCCAGAAGGGTCACAAACATGACACCGGGGATTATCATAGCAGCCCCCTCATCGGGCAGCGGTAAGACCACCGTTACGCTGGGGCTGCTGTCAGCGTTGCGCATGCGTGGGATGGCGGTCCAGCCCTTTAAATGCGGGCCGGATTACATTGACCCTGCGTTTCATGCAGCGGCGTCCGGCCGGGCCTCGGTTAACTTGGATGGCTGGGCGATGGGACCGGGGCTGTTGAACCGTTTGGCACGATGTGAGGCAGATATTATTGTCGCCGAAGGCGCGATGGGACTGTTTGACGGGGTTGCCACACCGGGTGAGATGGGAAATGGCTCCAGCGCGGATATGGCGCAGTATATGGGCTGGCCTGTGGTGCTGGTGGTGGATTGCTCCGGTCAGGCACAATCTGCGGCGGCCATTGCACAGGGGTTTGCGCGGTTTCGCCCCAAGGTACAGGTCGCGGGCGTGATTTTAAACAAGATCGCGTCGCCGCGCCACGAGGCCTTGGTGCGCCACGGGATGCAAGAGGCCGGGATTGCGGTCTTGGGTGTTTTGCCGCGTGCCGCCGGGATCACCCTGCCAGAGCGGCATCTGGGCTTGGTACAAGCCGCTGAAACTGCGCATCTGGATGCGCTATTGGCGCAGGCGGGTCAGATTGTCGCGCAAAATTGTGATCTGGACGCGATATGTGCCGCGGCGGGGGGGCTGGCGCGTGACTCGGATGCGGATGTGGCGGCATTTTGCCCCGCGCCCGGCGGCCGGATCGCCTTGGCAAAAGACGAGGCGTTTTCCTTTGTTTACCCGCATTTGATCGCCTCATGGCGTGCGCAGGGCGCGACGATCATACCGTTCTCTCCATTGGCTGATGAAGGCCCTGACTCAAGCGCCGATATCTGTTGGCTGCCGGGCGGCTACCCTGAGTTACATGGCGCGAAACTGTCTGCAAACGGTCAATTTCATGCGCAGATGCACGCGTTTGCGGCGCAAAAACCGGTGCATGGCGAATGCGGCGGCTACATGGTCTTGGGCGCAGCCATCACAGATAAAGACGGTATCACGCATCCGATGCTGGGTCTGTTGGGTCTGGAGACATCATTTGCAAAGCGCAAGATGCATCTGGGCTATCGCAAGGCACGATTGGCCGCATCTATGCCGGGTTTTCAGCCGGGGCAACTGTTGCGCGGGCATGAATTCCATTATGCCTCCATCGTGGCGCAGCCCGATGCACCGCTGGCGGATGTATATGATGCCAATGATAGGCCAGTGCCAGAAACTGGTGCGGTGCGCGACAAGGTCAGCGGATCGTTCTTTCATTTTATAGCAAAGGCTGGGTAATGGCGGGTTTTGTGTCTTTTGTATCGGCGGGACCAGGGGACCCAGAGCTGTTGACGCTCAAGGCGGTGGACCGGATGGGCCGCGCGGATGTGGTGTTGTTTGACGATCTGGCCTCGGGCCCGGTGTTGGCCCATGCAGGGGCACAGGCAGAACTGATTGCTGTGGGCAAACGCGCGGGAAAACCGTCCACAAAGCAAGACCATGTCAACGCGCTTTTGGTCGCGCATGCGCAGGCGGGCAAACGCGTTGTGCGGTTGAAATCGGGTGATTCGGGTTTATTTGGCCGGCTGGAAGAAGAGCTGGTCGCGCTGCGTGATACGGGGATCGCGTCGGAAATTATTCCCGGTGTTCCCTCGGCCTGTGCTGCTGCGGCGGCGGCAGGAATTCCGCTGACGCGGCGATTGTCGGCGCGACGGGTGCAATTTTTGACTGGCGCGGATGTGACGGGTGGATTGCCCGGCACGATCAACTGGCCCGCCCTGGCCGACGCCCAGGCCACGACTGTGGTGTTCATGGGCAAACGCACATTCCCGAAACTGGCCGAAGGGCTGATTGCGCATGGCTTGCCCGGTACCACACCCGCCCTTCTGGCCGAAGCCGTGGGCCGTGCCGAGCAGATGCTTCACCGGATGTCGGTGGCCGATCTTGCCGCGCATTTACGCGATGCGCGCACAGATCAGCCAGCGCTGATCCTATATGGGCCATTGGCCGATGACATGGGGGTCGTAGGACCTGAAAACACTTGACCACGGGGCTGTAGTTTCGTGTAACCAATAGATCGAATGGTGCCCATGATGCGCAAAGCGCCGGGCTTCATTGGGAATGGGGAAGGGTGGACCAAATCGCGGCACCCAAAACCCCGGCCGCCCCCGCGACTGTATGCGGAGAGTGCTACCGGAATGCCACTGGGCCCGTAGGGTCTGGGAAGGCCGGTTCAGCACCTTGACCCGCGAGCCAGGAGACCTGCCTTCGGTGATATTTCAACCAACCGTCGGGTGTGGCGGAACAGGAGAAGAGCTATGCATATCGAACCGGGCATCGTGGATGCCGCCAAAATCACGCTCAGCTACGCGACGGCAGCCGGTGCTGTGACCTATGCGATGAAGACGATCAAGGATGAGGGCGGGATTGCCGCGCTGCCGTCGATTGCCGTCCGTTCCGTCATTGCGGCTGTTGGGACGTTTATCTTTTTTGAAGTGCTGCCGCATTTTGCCGTTGGCGTCTCCGAGGTGCACCTGATCCTTGGATCGACCTTACTGCTGCTGTTGGGCACCGCGCCTGCGGCCATCGGTCTGGCGTTGGGGCTGTTGATTCAGGGGCTGTTTTTCGCGCCCATCGACCTGCCGCAATATGGGATGAACCTGACCACGCTGCTTGTGCCGCTGTTTGGTATTCAGGCGCTGGCACGGCGGATTGTCGCGCCGGGCACAGCCTATGTTGACCTGACCTATGCGCAGGCGCTGAAACTGTCGACCGCCTACCAGGGTGGCATTGTGGCATGGGTCGCTTTCTGGGCGATCTACGGTCAGGGCATGGCGGTGATCTCGGCCGTTGGCACTTTCGGCATTGCCTATATGTCCGTGGTCTTGTTGGAGCCACTGGTAGATCTGGCGGTATTGGCATTGGCCAAACGCGCCAAAGGTCTACAGGGATCGGGTCTTGTGACCAAGCGCCTCTACGCCTAAATCAGGCGGACAGCTTACTGAGCGACAGGGGGGCTTTGGCCCCCCTTTTGCATATCGACCCTGACGCCGGAGTACGACGATGATTGACCTGACCCTGATCGGCATTGGCACCGGCAACCCTGACCATATGACATTGCAGGCCATTGAGGCCATGCGCCATGCGGATCTGATTTTGATCCCGTTGAAAGGGGCAGAAAAATCGGATTTGGCGGGATTGCGGCGCAAGATCTGCGCAGATCATCTGGCGGGGGCAGCGACGCGGGTAGTCGAATTTCAGCTTCCGGTGCGCGATGCCGATCACCCCAACTATCATCAGGGCGTGGATGATTGGCACGATGCGATTGCAGATGCGTGGCTTGATCATATTGATGCCGTGGTGGGGCAACATGGGCGCGTGGCACTGCTGATATGGGGGGATCCGTCGCTATATGACAGCAGCCTGCGAATTGCCCAAAGGTTGGGCCGGGTTCGCAAAACCTCGGTGAATGTAGTGCCGGGCATTACGGCGATTGGCGCGCTATGCGCGGCCCATGCGATCCCGCTGAACACGATTGGTGCACCGGTGACAATCACTACGGGCCGACAAATCCGCGATCACGGCTGGCCTGATGGCGCGGATACGGTGGTGGTGATGCTGGACGGGGCCTGTGCGTTTCAGTCATTGGATCCGCAGGGCATTGAGATTTGGTGGGGCGGCTTTGTCGGTATGAAGGAGCAGATCTTGCGCGCTGGCCCATTGGCCGACCTGGCTCCGCAGATCATTGAAGCCCGTGCTGCCGCGCGCGCGCAGCACGGCTGGATCATGGATATTTACCTGATGCGCCGAAATCGTTGACCTAATACAGGCGGGGCAACCACCGACAACGCGCCCAGCACCCTGGATATGTAAAAGGCCACCCTGTTCCAGGGGTGGCCTTTGTATTCGCTATCTGCCAGTCAACCTCAGCCGAACACAGCCGTTTCAAAGCTGGTGGTATAAAGCGCGGACAGCTCTGTCAGGGATGCGCTTTCGCCACCCAGTGTGACGTTTTCGCCGCCAAAGCGGCCAACACGGGTCACGGCCACGCCAGCGGCGGCTGCGGCCTCTTCCAGCGCCTGCGCGCCAGCCGTATCGACAGCGACCAAATAGCGCGCCTGATCCTCGCCAAACAGCGTCGCGATCTCGGCACTGTCCAATGACAGACCCAGACCAGCGGCTTGTGCCATTTCAAAGGCCGCCAATGCCAGACCGCCATCTGCCAAGTCGGTGGCAGATTTCAGCACTGTGCGATTTGCACGCAAGAAAGTGCCGTTTGCCAGCTCTGCGTCCAGATCCACATGCGGCGCTTGACCGGTTTCTTGGCCGAAGGCTTCAAATGCAAGGGCGGATTGGTCCAAATGGCCTTTGGTTTCACCGATTACCAGCGCAAGATCCCCATCCGAAGGCAAGCCGGCAATCAGATCATCCAGATTTTCAATCAGGCCAATGGCGCCGATTGTTGGCGTGGGCAAAATACCCTTTCCGTCGGTTTCATTATACAGCGACACATTACCCGATACGATTGGCACGTTTAGCGCGCGCACAGCCGCATCAATACCTTTGATCGCGCCAACAAACTGGCCCATGATCTCGGGCTTTTCAGGGTTGCCAAAGTTCAGGTTATCGGTGGTGGCCAATGGCAGGGCACCGACCGCGGTCAGGTTGCGATAGGCTTCGGCCACGGCTTGCTTGCCGCCCTCAAACGGATCCGCCTTCACATAGCGCGGCGTCACATCGGAGGTGAATGCCACGCCCTTATGGGTGCCATGCACGCGGATTACGCCTGCGCCCATGCCGGGGCGGCGGATCGTATCGGCCATGACCTGCGTATCATATTGTTCATAGACCCAGTTCTTTGCGCTGTAATTGGGTGAGCCAATCAGTGATTTCAACGCGTCAATGGTTCCAATGGCAGGCAGCGCGGCAGCGGGTTCTGCCTTAGGCGTTTCGATCCATGGACGGTCATATTCCGGCGCAGTTGATGACAGTTTCGACAGCGGCAGATCGGCCTTGATGTCGCCGTTATGCACAATCAGAAACCGGTCATCGGCCATGGTTTCACCCACGATGGCGAAATCCAGATCCCATTTTTCAAACACCGCGCGGGCTTCGGTTTCCTTTTCAGGCTTCAGCACCATCAGCATCCGCTCTTGCGATTCTGACAGCATCATCTCATAGGCGGTCATGTTGGTTTCGCGCTGCGGGACGGCCTCTAGGTTCAGCTTGATGCCCAAGCCACCTTTATCACCCATTTCCACGGCGGAGCACGTCAGACCAGCCGCACCCATGTCCTGAATCGAAATCACCGAGCCGGTCGCCATCAGCTCTAGTGTGGCCTCCATCAGACGCTTTTCGGTGAAGGGGTCGCCGACTTGAACGGTGGGACGCTTGTCCTCGATCGTGTCATCGAATTCCGCCGAGGCCATGGTGGCCCCGCCAACGCCGTCGCGGCCGGTTTTCGCGCCAAGATAAACGACCGGCATGCCAATGCCGCTGGCTGCCGAATAGAAAATCTTATCGCTGTCGATCAAACCGGCTGCGAAAGCATTGACCAGGCAGTTGCCATTATAGGATGGGTGGAAGCGCACTTCGCCGCCGACATTGGGCACGCCAAAGCAGTTGCCATATGATCCCACACCTTCAACAACGCCTTTGACGACATGGGCGGTTTTGGGATGGTCGGGCATTCCAAAGGACAAGCTGTCCATTGCGGCAATCGGGCGCGCACCCATGGTGAATACGTCGCGCAAAATTCCGCCAACGCCGGTCGCGGCACCCTGGTGAGGTTCGATGTAGGACGGGTGATTGTGGCTTTCCATTTTGAACACCACCGCCTGACCGTCACCGATATCAACGATCCCTGCGTTTTCGCCCGGGCCGCAGATCACCTGATCACCAGTTGTATGCAGCGTGCGCAGCCATTTCTTCGACGATTTATACGAGCAATGCTCGTTCCACATCGCAGAGAAAATGCCCAGCTCGGTAAATGTCGGTTCTCGTCCGATGATTTCCAGGATGCGCTGGTATTCGTCGGGCGACAGCCCGTGTGCAGAAATCAGCTCTGGGGTGATTTGCGGCTCGCTCATGGCATCCTCCGAGGTGGCACGGTTTCGCGCGTCTCATATTGCATCACGGGGCTTTGGGAAAGGGGATGCAGCCTACAGCTGGGGATTTTTGCCCAAATTCACGGAAATACATGCGGGTTTGCACGTATTGGCCGTGCTTTGCGCCGCGCGTCTATGCCACAGGGTAAGAAATCAGGGCCTGAATAAAAAAATGGCCGAGCCTAAGCTCGGCCTTAAGTCCAACAGGGAGGTAGAAGGTGATGAGACTTTCGTCAGATCATCACCGTCTACGCCTGATTTATGTGCAGTTTATGAATTAAGCAAGTCGATTCTCCGCCCCTAATTGCATATCCGCTATGCATGCCGGGAATGTCGGGCGATTAGCCGTCACTTTCACTGGCTTGGCTGCGACGATAGGCTTGGATTTCATCTTGAACAAAGTCGCGGAATGCGGCGATGCGGCGCGACTGGCGCAGCTCCTCTGGATAGGCAAGAAAGACTGGGACTTCGCCCGATTGCGCATCGGGCAGCACGCGTTCGATGCGTTTGTCAGTGGCCAAATAGTCGGGCAGGATGCCGATGCCGATATGGTTCAACACGGCCTGCAAGATCCCGAAGTAATTGTTCACCGTCAATGTCGATGGCATGTCATAGGCCAGCGCTTTTTGCGCCAATGCCGCACCTGCGGCAACCTGCGCCACGCTTGGGCTCTGGCAGATCAGGCGATGCGCGGCCAGATCTTCCAAGGTTTCCGGGCGACCATGTGTTTCCAGATATTCAGGAGTGGCATAAAACCGCATGCGGATATTCAGCAGGCGTTTGCGCACCAGATCGGCCTGCGCGGGTTCTTTCATTCGAATGGCGACATCGGCTTCGCGCATGGGCAGATCAAGGACGCGCTCTTCCAGCATCAAATCGATCTTCAGTTCGGGATATTGTTCATACAGCTTGGTCAGGCGGGGGGCTAACCACAAGGTTCCAAAGCCGGTTGTCGTGGTAACGCGCAGATCGCCATAGACCTCTTCTTCCGAATCCCGGATCCGGGCTGCGGCAGAATCCAGCTTTTTGGCCATGGTGGATGTGGCATCGAACAACAGCTCCCCTTGTTCGGTAAGGATTAGGCCGCGCGCATGGCGGTGAAACAAGGTTGTGCCCAATGTTTCTTCCAATGCCCGGATTTGTCGACTGACTGCCGATTGCGACAGGTGCAGCGCATCCCCCGCATGGGTCAGCGATCCCGCATCCGCCACGGCGTGAAATATTCTTAGCTTGTCCCAGTCCATTCGATTGCCCTGACTTACTCTAAACGCATACCTGCCATGACATAGCTTGCACGACGTAGGTTAACAAAGTGAATCTGAGGGTTTTCGCCCCCCTTTGAGGGGATTGTTGCCTTGACGGCGCGGTTTCGCTGATCCCTACCGGGGCGGCGCGTAGATTTTACGCGCTGTAGAATAAAACGAAAACATGGGCCAGTTGTGGCCGATGACCCCATGCGCGAAATTGTGCACCAAGATCGGGCGTTTTGCCCTGTTCCCCGTGGCTGTGTTTGCGCATAATACAACAAACTGGCGCAGGCCGGGGACCGAGGAGGGCAGGCGATGGCTGTTGGCGTATTTGATAGTGGTTTGGGCGGGTTGACCGTTTTCGATGCGGTGACCAAGCGCCTGCCGGATGTGCCTTTCGTCTATCTAGGGGACAATGCCAACGCACCCTATGGTGTGCGTGATGCAGATGACATCTATAACCTGACACGGGCGGCTGTGACGCGGCTTTGGGATGAGGGATGTGATTTGGTCATCTTGGCGTGTAACACGGCCTCGGCTGCGGCGCTAAAGCGCATGCAGGAGACATGGCTGCCCAAGGACAAGCGGGTTTTGGGCGTATTCGTCCCCCTGATCGAGGCGCTGACCGAACGCCAGTGGGGGGATAACTCTCCCCCGCATGAGGTTGCGGTGAAACATGTCGCGCTGTTTGCCACCCCGGCAACCGTGGCCAGCCGGGCATTTCAGCGCGAGCTGGCGTTCCGCGCGGTGGGGGTGGATGTCGAGGCCCAACCCTGCGGCGGTGTCGTGGACGCGATCGAACATGGCGATGATATTTTGGCCGATGCTTTGGTGCGATCTCATGTTGAGGCGCTGCTGCGTCGGATGCCTTATCCCGATGCGGCGATTTTGGGCTGCACCCATTACCCGATCCTGCAAGACACGTTCCAGCAGGCGCTTGGCGACAGTGTCAAAGTGTTCTCGCAGGCGGATCTGGTGGCCTCTAGCCTCGCAGATTATCTGCAGCGGCGGCCGGAATTTCTGGGCCCGGGCACAGAGTCGAAATTCCTGACGACAGGGGATCCGGCGACCGTGTCACGCCATGCGACGCGGTTCTTGCGCCATACCGTTACATTTGAGCAGGCCTAGGTCGTGATCTGATCACGCCTGCTGCAATAGCGCGTCAACGGGGCGCTGCCCGGCTTGACGCCCGCAGGGTTTGCACCGACAAAGGGTGCGCCCTGGCCCAATGGCCTTAGGGCATGATTTACGTTTTTCGCGCAAGGATGACCTTATGTCTAAATCCATCGCTATTCTCGGTGCGTCTGGTTACACCGGGGCAGAGCTTGTTCGCCTGATCGCAACACATCCTGATATGCGCATCACCGCATTGTCGGGGGAGCGTAAGGCTGGCATGGCAATGGGTGATGTGTTTCCACATCTGCGACATCTGGGTTTGCCCGATTTGGTCAAGATCGAAGAGATCGATTTTTCGACCGTTGATCTGGCCTTTTGTGCCTTGCCGCATGCAACCTCTCAGGCGGTTATCAAAGAGCTGCCAACAGATCTTAAGATCGTCGATCTGTCGGCAGATTTCCGGCTGCGCGATCCTGTCGCATATGAAACATGGTATGGTAAGGCCCATGCCGCGGTAGAGATGCAGGCCGAAGCCGTCTATGGGCTGACCGAATTTTACCGCGATGATATCAAAGCTGCGCGTCTTGTCGCGGGCACGGGCTGCAATGCGATGGCTGGGCAATTTGCCATTTGCCCGTTGATTGAAGCAGGGGTGATTGATTTTGACGATATCATCCTGGATCTGAAGAACGGCGTTTCGGGTGCTGGGCGCGCGCTAAAGGAAAATCTGCTGCATGCAGAGCTGTCGGGGGGCACCTATGCCTATTCGGCGGGGGGCAAACATCGTCATCTGGGTGAGTTTGATCAGGAATTCTCAAAATTAGCGGGCCGGCCGGTACAGGTGCAGTTCACGCCGCATCTGGCGCCGTTCAACCGTGGGATCCTTGCAACTGCCTATGTAAAGGGCGACCCGCAGGCGGTTTATAAAGCCTTGGCACAGAAATATGCTGATGAGCCCTTCCTGGAAGTGCTACCTTTCGGTGCATTGCCTTCTACACGTTCTGTGGCAGGATCTAACTTCGTTCACGTCGGCGTCAGCGGTGACAGGATCCCGAACCGTGCCACGGTTGTGGTGGCTTTGGATAACCTGTGCAAAGGTTCTTCGGGACAGGCGCTTCAAAACGCCAATCTGATGTTGGGGCTGGATGAAACAGCGGGGCTGATGTTGGCGCCGGTCTTCCCGTAATTGGGCAGAATTGATCCTAAAGGACGCGGAATGAAAAGTTTAAAGAAACAGCGCCGAATTCAGGTTCTGGCCGCCGCTGCAGTTGCGTTGATCGTCGCCACAGGCATGATCGGTTATGCGATGCGCGATGGCATCAACTTTTTCCGCGCCCCGTCGCAAATCGCCGAAATGCCGCCCGAACCGGGTGAGGTGTTTCGGCTGGGCGGTTTGGTCGAAGAGGGCTCGATCGAGCGCGATCCAAGCGGCGAAATCCGGTTTCGCGTGACCGATGGCGGCGCAAGTGTCCCAGTGATTTTCGCCGGGGTTCTGCCTGATTTATTCAAAGAAAAACAGGGCATGATTGGGACCGGGCAGCTGCGTGATGGTGTTTTCATCGCCAGCGAAATTCTGGCAAAACATGACGAAAATTACATGCCCAAAGAGGTTACAGATGCGCTGAAAGAACAGGGCATCTATCAACCCCCGCAAAGCTGAAGCGTGCGGTGCGGATCGGCTAGGTTAACGATCTGACCTGATCCTGTTCCCATATTTATGGGGATATGGATCTATGAAAACTGTTACAGACCTTGCCACTGATATTGTTGCCCGCGAGGGCGGGTTCGTGAATGATCCCGATGATCCGGGCGGCGCGACAAAATACGGCGTGACCATCGGGACGATGCGTGCCCTTGGCATTGATCTGACCGGGGATGGCGATGTTACGATAGCCGATGTGCACCGCCTGTCGCGCGCTGATGCAATCGCGATCTATATAGAGCATTATTTTACCCGGCCCAAGATCGCGCAATTGCCCGAAACTCTGCATCCTTCGGTGTTTGACATGTATGTCAACGCAGGTCGCAATGCGGTGATGATCTTGCAAAAGCTGCTTGTCCAAATGGGACAAGAGATCAACGTGGACGGGGTTATCGGACCACGCACCATTGCCGCGGCACAGACCGCGGCACAGGCGGCACCGCTGCATTTGGCCGATGCTTACGGGATTGCGCGGCGTAATTATTATTATGGCTTGGGCGATGCGCGTCCGGCCAGCCGTAAATACGCGGTGACGCGGGCCGGAGGTAAGGGCGGGTGGATCCGCCGCGCTGAGGAATTTATCAGCCCACGGTTTCATCTGACACAGGCGCAGCACCGCCAAAGGATCGCGTCATGGGGTTGATTTCTCGCGTGATTGGCACGCCTGCCGCAACATCGGCACTGGGACAGGCGGCGGTTGGGGTGGCCGAAACATTTGTGCCAAACGCCACAAAGAAAATGCAGGCTGCTCATCAGGCCTATATTGCCGCGCTGGATGAATATGGGGTGGAATTCGCCAATCCACGCGATGGCTGGTTTGACCGTTTCGTTAATGGGTTGAACCGATTGCCACGGCCGATGCTGGCATTGGGAACTCTGGGGCTGTTCATTTATGCGATGATCGACCCGGTGGCATTTGCACAGCGGATGATCGGGCTGAACCATGTGCCAGAGCCGCTATGGTGGCTGCTGGGTGCTATTGTTGGGTTCTATTTCGGCGCCAGAGAGGCCTATCACTACCGTGCGCGGCGGCCCGCTGGCACCGGGGAAATTGCTGCACCACCACCTGTGGCGCAGGATCCGGTCAACGACAATCCCGCGCTGCGCGAATGGCAAGGGCATTAGTCCAAGCGGGCCTCCGGCAGTCGGTGGCCCGCATTACTTGCATATGGTGCAGGGGTTAAAAGTCCAGCTCGGCATATTGCGCCGAGGGGGGCATGCCGGGCAATTGATCGGCCAGAAGTGAGCGGAAGGCCGGGCGGGATTTGATCTTGGCATACCAGTCGCGCACGTTTTCCGAGCGATTCCAATCCACATCCGAGATATAATCAAGGCAGCTGAGATGCGCTGCGGCACAAAAATCGGCCAACGTCATCGTATCACCCGCCAGCCAGCGGCGTTCTTGCAGCAACCAATCCATATAATCCAAATGGTATTTGATCGCGGAGAGCCCGGCCTTGACTGTTCGGCTGTCGGGATAACCTTCTTTGCGGATCTTTTTCCACACCCGTTCACCCATGATCCGAGAGGTCACTTCGGTGTTGAACTTATCGTCGAACCACGCACACATCCGGCGTGTCTCATAGCGTTCCAACGGGTCTTTTGGCATCAGCTTTGGCTCGATGTTCAGCTCATCAAGATATTCGCAGATCGCCTGGCTTTCGCTTAGCAGCATGCCCTCATATCGTAAAATCGGGACTTTGCCAGCCGGGCTACGGCGCAAAAATTCTGGGTTTTGTTCCCAATAGCGTTCTTCGACAAGCTCGACCTCGATCTTCTTTTCCGCAAGCACAAGTCGAACCTTGCGGCTGAAGGGCGATAGAGGAACGTGATAGAGCCGGTTCATTCGCTGCCTCGTAAACAGGTTAATAGGATGGGACTAACTGTTTCCGTGATAGACCTGCGTCGCGCGGGGTTCAATCCCTGGGAGAGGTCTTGTCGTGCGTCCCTGCGCGGGGTGCCTATTGCTTTGGCGTTCGGGCGGCATCGGGCTTGGCAGGTTTTGGTTTGGGTGGCGGCAGCGCTGCATGCATTACGTTTATCAGCCCCATCAGCCAATCGCTATCTTCCCACAAATCAGGATCAATCCGCAGATAGGGCTGTGCGCCCTTGACCGGGCTGTCGGTCACAATCTCGTGGTCGGTGCGAATAAGATAGTCCTGCGCGGGCGCAATGGGGCGCAGATACAGCGCATCATTCAGCAAGAAGGCCACGCATTTGTCATCTGCATAGACGCCATAGCCGCCAAACATCCGCCGCGTGCGCACCCGGCCCAAAAGCTGCTCGCGCAAGAACAGCTCTACATCCGGAGATACGGGCATCAAAATGCCTTGCGGGCGCGTAGGGCGGCTTGAATGGTGCCATCGTCCAGATAGTCAAGCTCTCCACCGATTGGTACACCCTGGGCAAGCGATGTCACCCGTATATCGCGCGCCTCTAATGTCTGTGCGATGTAATGCGCAGTTGTTTGTCCCTCGACCGTGGCATTCAGCGCCAAGATAACCTCCGTCACGCTTTCAGCGGGAATACGGTCCAGCAGCCGCGGGATGCCCAGATCCTCTGGGCCCACGGCATCAAGCGCCGACAAGGTGCCACCCAAAATGTGATAGCGCCCGCGAAAGGCCTGGCCGCGCTCCATCGCCCATAGGTCTGCGACATCTTCGACCACGCATATCTCGCCCGTGGCGCGGCGCGGATCAGAGCAGATGTCACAAAGCGTCTGAGTGCCGATATTGCCGCAGGCGGAGCATTCGCGTGCATTTTCTGCCACATCCGCCATCGACCGTGCCAGTGGGGCCATCAGTGCCCCGCGTCGGGAAATCAGATGCAATACAGCACGGCGCGCCGACCGGGGGCCAAGCCCCGGCAGACGCGCCATCAATGCGATCAGCGCCTCAATCTCGTCGCGTGCCTGCGCCATATATTAGAACGGCAGATTCATATCGGCGGGCAGGCCCAATTCCTCAAGCAGCTTGCGCTGCTCGACCTGTGCGCGGTCTTTGCCCCGCGCCTGCGCATCCTTGATCGCGGCCAGGATCAGATCCTCCACCACTTCTTTTTCTGAGGCAACAAGGATCGTCGGATCAATATCCAGACTCAGAAGATCGCCGCCTGCATTGGCACGGGCCTTGACCAGCCCAGCCCCGGCTTCGCCGGTGACTTCGATCGATTTGATCTCTTCTTGCAAGGATTGCACGCGGTCTTGCATCTCCTTTGCCTTCGACATCATTTTGGCCATATCGCCAATGCCGCCCATACCTTTGAACATATGTCTCTCCTTATTGGTCCTCAAAGGGATCCCATTCATCCTCGACCTCGTGCAGTACCGCATCTTGCAATTCGCGGGCGATGTCTTCGGCGGTGGTGATCTCTTCAAATTTTGCATTTGGGAAGGCAGTGAAAATCGCCTGCACCAACGGGTTTTCCTTGGCTTGCGCTTCGGCATGGCGTCGGTCCGCGTCGCGCAGTTCGGCAATGGTCTCGCCGCCGCCTTCATTGACGATGGACACGCCCCAGCGTTGGCCGGTCCAGCTTTGCAACCGTTGACCCAACTTTGAGGCAAGATCGCGCGATGCCTCTTGCGAGGGTTGGAATTCGATCCGGCCGGGGCTGTATGAGACCAGCCGCACCCCCGCTTCAACCTCCATCAACAACGTCATGTCGCGCATTTTCTGGATCAGTGCGACGACATCGTCAAAGGTGGCAAATCGGGCCAATGCGTGATCAGGGGCCTGAGCCAATGCCAGATTGCCACTGGCGCGGGCAATCGGGGCGCCAAACCGGGCGCGCATCGTTGTTGCACGCGGATCAATCCCGCCCTGTGCCATTTGTGTGCCTGTGGCTGCGTCATTGCCCGTCTGTACTGATCCGGCCTGCGCGGCAGGGCCAGAGGACGGCGCAGCAGTGGTTGCGCCACGCGCACCACCGCCGGGTGGGCCACCTGCGGGGGCACCAGGTCCAGATTGGATGCGGCGCATCAGTGCCTCTGGGTCGGGCAGATCCGCCACATGCGTCAGACGGATGACGGCCATTTCGGTGGCCATCATTGCGTTGGGGGCCTGGCTGACCTCTTCAATTGCTTTCAGCAGCATTTGCCACATACGTGACAACACGCGCATCGGAATTTTTTCGGCCATGCCTTGGCCGCGGCGACGTTCTTCGGGTGGAACAGTGGGGTCTTCGGCGGCCTCTGGCGTGATCTTGATCACCGACACCCAATGGGTGATTTCGGCCAGATCGCGCAGCACGGCCAGCGGGTCCGCACCATCGGCATATTGCCCAGAGATTTCGTTCAGTGCCTCGGCTGCAGCGCCTTTCAAGATCATGTCGAACAGATCCAAAACCCGACCACGATCAGCCAGGCCCAGCATCGCGCGCACTTGATCGGCGGTGGTTTCTCCCGCCCCATGCGCAATGGCCTGATCCATCAAGGACATCGCATCGCGGGCAGAGCCTTCGGCGGCGCGGGTGATCAGTGCCAGCGCGTCACTGTTGATCTGCGCGGATTCCTTCACGGCAATCTGCGCAAGGTAATCCATCATCACCTCGGGCTCGATCCGGCGCAGATCAAACCGTTGGCAGCGCGACAGCACCGTTACCGGAACTTTGCGAATTTCTGTGGTGGCGAAAATGAATTTTACATGCGCTGGCGGTTCTTCCAGCGTTTTCAACAGCGCATTGAACGCGTTGGTGGACAGCATGTGCACTTCGTCGATGATATAGACTTTGTAGCGTGCCGACGCAGCCCGGTAATGCACACTTTCGATAATATCGCGGATGTCATCGACCCCGGTGCGTGAAGCTGCGTCCATTTCCATTACATCGACATGGCGTCCCTCGGCGATGGCCACACAATGTTCACATGTGCCGCAGGGTTCGGTGGTCGGCCCGCTGGTTCCATCCGTGCCGATACAGTTCAGCCCTTTGGCGATGATCCTCGCGGTGGTGGTTTTGCCCACGCCGCGAATCCCGGTCATTACAAAAGCATGGGCGATCCGATCCGCTGCAAAGGCGTTTTTCAGCGTCCGCACCATGGCCTCTTGCCCGATAAGATCGGCAAAGGTTGCCGGGCGGTATTTCAGGGCCAGAACCTGATAGCCGCCCTTGCCGGTGGCTGGGGAAATGGGGTCTTGTGGTCCCGTCGCGTCGCTCATGCCGGCTCCTTCAAACTTCGTCCCCAATCTAGGGTGTGGAAGGGGCGGCGTAAAGGCGCAGCCGTGGCTATTCCCGCGCCAATGCGACCACCGGATCCAATCGTGCCGCCGATTGCGCCGGTAACCAACCGAACAATACGCCAATCCCACAAGCCGACGCAAAGGCCGCCAGCACTGTTGCGCCGGAATAGACCATGCGTGTATCGGGCGACACCACAGCCAAGGCCTGCCCAACCCCAAAGGCCAGCCCCACGCCAAGCGCGCCACCGATCAGGCAGACCATCACTGCCTCGATCAGGAATTGCGCCACAATATCGGATTGGCGTGCCCCTACCGCCTTGCGGATACCGATTTCCTTGGTCCGTTCAGTCACCGATACCAGCATGATATTCATCACCCCAATTCCGCCCACCACCAGTGAGATCACTGCAATTGCTGAGATCAGCCAGGTCAGGGTTTGGGAGGTGGATTGAATGGTCGCGCGGATCGTATCGGAATTGGTCAAAAAGAAATCGACGACGCCGTGGCGGAGGGTCAAAAGTGCCGTGATTTCGGTTTCGGCCTTAGCCATATCATAGCTGTCTGGAACCTGGACAGAGATGGAGTCCACCGTCTCACCGCCCGTTACGCGGGTCATCGCGGTGGTATAGGGCGTAAAAATCTTGATGGATTGCGGCCCGAAACTGGCCCCTGATGATGCCACAACCCCGATCACCCGAAGCGGCACGCGCCCGATCAGAACGCGCTGGCCCAGCGGGCTGTCACTGCCAAAGAATGTTTCGGCGGCGTCGCTGTCCAGCACCGCGACCTGTGCGCGGTTTGTCACATCGGATTGGGTGAATGTCGCGCCATCGGTTACGGTGTAGGCGCCCAGTTGAAAATATCCCGCCGAGACGCCTTTCAACTGCGCGGAGGCCGTCACCGAACCGTGGATCACATTCGCTGTCGTGGACACTTCTGGCGATACGCTTTCGGCAAATGGCTGGCCGATCATCGCCTCTGCGTCGCTGCCCACCAATGTCTCCACCCGGTTGGCGCGCCTGTCGCCAAATCCGGTGCCGGGGCGGATGTCGATGGTGGATGTCCCGATTGACGCGATATTCTCAAGCACCTTTTGTTGCGACCCACTGCCCAACGCCACGACCGACACAACAGAGGTGATGCCGATGATAATGCCCAGCATGGTCAGAAAGGACCGCAGCTTATGCGCAAGCATGGATTTAAACGCCATCCGCGTGGCCTCACGCAGCCGGTCCATGCGTGCCAAAATCCCGGTTTTGCCTGGGCCTTGGGTGGGTAATGGTTTCACGGTGCCAATCGGGGTGCGGCGGCTGTCTGCCACGATGCGGCCATCGCTGATTTCGATGACGCGATCGGCGCTTTGCGCGATTTGGGGATCATGGGTCACAAGGATGACGGTATGGCCATCGGCATGTAATTCCCGCAGCAGTGCCATCAGCTCTGCTCCGGAAGCGCTGTCAAGCGCGCCGGTCGGCTCATCCGCCAAGATCACATCGCCGCCATTCATCAACGCCCGGGCGACCGATACGCGCTGTTGTTGTCCGCCCGACAAGGCGCCGGGGCGGTTGGTTAGCCGGTCGCCCAAGCCAAGCCGGGTCAACAGCGCGCGGGCGCGGGTGCGCCGGGCGGCGCGTGCCGTGCCGCGATAAATCGCCGGGATTTCGACATTGCCGACTGCGTCCAGCTCCGGCATCAGCTGATAGCGTTGAAAGATAAAACCGAAATGACTGCGGCGTAGGGCGGCCTGATCTTCGTCAGACATCTTTGAAATATCGCGCCCGGCAAACAGATACTGGCCCGAGCTGGGCCGATCCAAACAGCCCAGGATATTCATCAACGTGGATTTCCCCGACCCTGACTGGCCGATGATTGCCACCATCTCACCGGCATCAATGCGCAGGTCAATGCTGCGAAGAACCTGGATAGATTGCTCACCCATCTGAAACTGACGGGAGATGTTTTTCAAATCAATCAACGACATGAGTTACAGGCCCATCATCGGGGGCGGGCTACCACGACCACCGCCCGTGCCGCCGCTGCGTTTGATGTTGGTGGGCGGTGTACCAGAGGGGGCCGCAGACGGGCTGCTGTCCACAATCACGTCATCACCCGCGCTAAGCCCCGATAGGATTTGCGCCTGTGTCGCATCGCGCAGGCCGATTTCAATGAACCGACGCTGCACGCCGTCACCAGATGCCACCAAGACCATCATCCGCCCGTCTGGCCCGGCTTTGGGCAAGGCAGATAGAGGCAAGACGGGCACATTTTCGGCAAGGTTCAGCGTAATCGTCACATCGGCGGACATCCCAATCCGCAACAGCCGGTCCGGGTTGTCGACCGAGAAGCGCGCGTTGTAATAAATTGCACTATCGGTATCGATTTCATCATCGTCTTTGATCGAAGAAGGGGCCGGTTCGATCCGGTCCAACACGGCGTCAAACGCCATATCGGGTGCGCCCAGCAATGAAAAGCTGACGGCCTGACCGGGGGCGACATGGATCACATCGGCCTCGGAGATTTCCGCCTTGACCTGCATCTCATTCAGCTGCGCGAGTTTGACGATTGTCGGCGCGTCTTGTGCAGCATTCACCGTGGTGCCTTCGCCATTGACCACGGCGACGACGGTCCCATCAATCGGCGCGGTAATTTTTGTGCGGTCCAGATCCAGCTCGGCCGAGGATACCTCAATTTGAGCACGGGATTTCTGCGCATCAAGCGAAACAAGCTGTGCCTGTGCGACCGACAGCGCGGCCTGCGCCGTTTCCAGGTCCGACGTGGCCGAAAGCCGCTTTTCATTTAGCCCTTCTTGCCGCGTCAAATCCAGTTGAGCTTGGCGGATTTCGGCATTTTGCGCCACAATTTCGGCGTTCAACTGCGCCAAATCAGCCTTAGCCTGCGCCACCGCGTTTTGCTGCTCAAGTGAATCGATCTGTGCGATTGTATCGCCTGCCGCCACATCATCGCCCACCTGAACGTTCAGTGCCTCAATCTGACCCGAGGTCCGCGCACCGACCGACACAAGATTTTGCGCCTCAATCAGCCCGGTGGCCAGGACAGTTTCGCGCACGGTGCCTGTTGTAACTTTGACCGTGCTTCTTTGCGCGGTCTCTTGCCCTTGAGATTGGCCCAGATACAGCCAGCCAAGGCCTGCAATCACGATAAGCCCTGCCAGAGCGGCGATTTTCGATTTGAGATATGTCACGCTGGAACCTTGCACGTTGTCGTGCAGGTAAAACGTCGTCAGGCGCAACTTCCGTCACTGACAAATGCCGCGCTGGGCAAATTGGCGCTTATACCCAGCCGCGCGGCGCGATAGGGCTGGGGGAAATTGGTGCAAAACACGCAGTCAGTGTCCGCGTGCATCGGCTGAAATATATGTGGGTAATAAGGTGAGAGGCTGGACAGCGACCCAAGCGGGGCTCGTTGCGGCTGCTTCCTTCCGGACCTGACCGGGTTGGCGAGGCGCTCGCCCGCGCCAACCTCTCGCGCACCGTATAGAAAAGATCATATCGTATTGCAAGCCCGCGTAGACTGCCATTTCCACGAAGCGGCATCTTGGCCCAGGCAGACATGTGACACGCAGTGCATGCGTCAAAGTTGCAAAGCCTGCTGCCGACGGTCGTTCCTTTGACGTGCGTTTTTTCACCATCCTTGGCGCGATATTCATCGCAGTGACGTATTTTGCTGCTTGGTTTGGGGCCGCGTGTCGATTGTGGCAGGGGTCACAGATGGCCAAAACCAGAAATCATCTGTAACTTTTCAGGCAGATGAGATGTTTCAATGCCGTGCCTACTTAAGCAAATTTGCAATTTGCATTGACCCTCCTGGTAACAGTTTGCAAATCTTCTAAACTCTGCTTTGAAATAATCTTGCGCGTCGCTACTGTGCGGCGAACCTTATGAGGAGGAGCCCCCGATGAGAGACATTCTGCACGAGCTGGAAGATCGCCGCGCCGAAGCCCGTTTGGGCGGGGGGCAGCGCCGGATTGATGCGCAGCATTCCAAGGGGAAGCTGACGGCCCGCGAACGGATCGAATTACTGCTGGATGAGGGCAGCTTTGAAGAATTCGATATGTTCAAGACCCATCGCTGCACCGACTTCGGGATGCAAGAGGATAAACCCTATGGCGATGGTGTGGTCACGGGGTGGGGCACGATCAATGGCCGCATGGTCTATGTGTTTAGTCAGGATTTCACCGTGTTTGGCGGATCTTTATCCGAGACCCACGCAGAAAAGATCTGCAAGATCATGGATATGGCGATGCAAAACGGCGCGCCGGTGATCGGGATCAATGATTCCGGTGGTGCGCGGATCCAAGAAGGTGTGGCCAGCCTTGCTGGCTATGCCGATGTGTTTCAGCGCAATATCGAAGCCTCTGGCGTGATCCCGCAAATTTCGGTCATCATGGGGCCATGTGCTGGGGGCGCGGTGTATAGTCCGGCGATGACCGACTTTATTTTCATGGTCAAAGACAGCTCGTATATGTTTGTGACCGGGCCTGACGTGGTGAAAACCGTCACCAATGAGCAGGTCACGGCAGAAGAGCTGGGCGGGGCCTTGACGCATACTAAGAAGTCGTCAGTGGCCGACGGGGCGTTTGAAAATGATGTGGAGGCCCTGCACGAGGTCCGCCGTCTGGTGGATTTCTTGCCGCTGTCGAATCGTGAAAAGGCGCCGGTGCGCCCATTCTTTGATGATGTGGCACGGGTCGAAGACAGCCTTGATACGCTGGTGCCCGCCAATCCCAACATGCCTTATGACATGAAAGAATTGATTCATAAGGTCGCGGATGAGGGCGATTTCTTTGAAATTCAGGCCGATTATGCGGGTAATATTATCACTGGTTTTATCAGGCTTGAGGGGCAGACGGTCGGTATTGTTGCCAATCAGCCAATGGTTCTGGCGGGCTGTCTGGACATTGATTCCAGCCGCAAGGCCGCGCGGTTCGTACGGTTTTGTGACTGCTTTGAAATTCCGATCCTGACCTTTGTGGACGTTCCGGGTTTCTTGCCGGGCACCAGTCAGGAATATAACGGTGTGATCAAACACGGTGCCAAGCTGCTGTTCGCCTATGGCGAGGCAACGGTGCCGATGGTGACTGTAATCACCCGCAAGGCCTATGGCGGAGCCTATGATGTGATGGCCTCTAAACATTTGCGCTCTGACTTTAATTATGCTTGGCCCACGGCAGAGATTGCGGTGATGGGCGCAAAAGGTGCGGTTGAAATTTTGTACCGCTCTGAATTGGGAGAGCCTGACAAGATCGCTGCTCGGGTGGCCGATTACGAAGATCGTTTCGCAAACCCGTTCGTGGCCGCCGAAAAGGGCTTTATTGATGAGGTCATCCAGCCGCGTTCTACACGACGCCGGGTAGCGCGCGCTTTTGCCAGTTTGCGGTCGAAGAAACGCAGCATGCCGGCGAAGAAACACGACAATATCCCGCTGTAAGGCGGGGCTTTAAGGACGAGACCGCAGATGAATTCGCGATGGTTGATGATTGATGAGGGCTGCGGCGTGCTAACCCATGCACGCGGCTGGCCCTTGCGCTGGGATCTGGCGGTGGAAAGTGCTTTTCCGCTGGCCAATCCGCGCCGTCTGGCCCGTGGGGTTCGGCAAGACATGTGGCGCCGCCTGCAAAATCTGCGTGGGTTTCGTCCCATGGTCCGCGTGGCCGCAGGGGAGGGCGGCCTCGTGATCCGCGCGGGAGGCGAAGTCGATGGTCGCTTCCCGCGCGCGAAGTTGGAACAGGATTTGGCAGATCTGCTGGCGGATCCGGGGCTGCGGTCGCGGTGGTTGACATGGGCTGCGCTGAAATGATCCGGGCGCTGGTTCATATAACGGCCGCGATGGTGTTGGCGGGCGCTGCGCTGGCAGAGGGGTTTACGCCCAAGCTGGTGCCGATCTCCGTACCATCGGGACAAGATATCCGGTGGCAGGAAACCGTGTCAGATGCGCAAGGCTCTGCCGGGCGCACGATTCGGTTCCGCTTTGTCGCGCCTGCAATTGCGGATGCCACCAAGGTCGATGCGGAGGTCGCCTTGGATGATATGCTGGCGCTGTGCGACACTTTCGCCGTGCCTCGCATCCCCAATGTTGGCCCGCAGCCAGAGCAGATAGTGATCAGTTTGGCCGATCGCGACATTCCCTTCGGGGAGGCAAACCCCGATGCAGTGCAATATTTTGAGGCATATTCCATTGTCGACGGCCATTGTCAGTGGGAGTTCTTCTGATGGGCTGTGACAAATTTGTGCATGCCGCGCGGGCATCGGCAAACAGTTGGGCGGGGGACATGTTAATCCCCCTAGAGTGGCGCAAAAAATCTGCTACGATTCCAACAGGCCGTGTGGCCTCCCAGGGGCGCGCGCCCTTGTGGTTCCCATTTTGTGGCCCGGCAATGTTCCGCGCCCATAGGAGACTGACATGTCCAAGAAAGCCCTCCTCGCCGTTGCGCTCGTTGCTTTCGTTGCAGCCTGCGCGCCCAAGCCAGAGCCGGTTATGGTTGAACCGGTCACGGTTGAACCGACCTATACCAGCAAAATGTAAGACAGTTTCTGCAGCCCCCTGCCTGCATGGCGGGCAGGGGTGCTCACCGGGTTGTGTATGGTGCAGCCGGTGCGTGTCCTATCTTTTACGCAATGCCGCCCCGTCGGGCGCGCATTATGAAAGGACATTTCCATGCGTATCATTCTTGCAGCGGGTCTTCTGGGCAGTCTTGGCCTTGCAGGTTGCGGTGTCATCCAGACGCCAGGACGCTGCGCCCCTCCGGGACGGGTCAATGAGAACCTTGTCATCATGGAGCCATGCGGGCAGCCGATCTATCAGCCCGAATTCCGCGACGATAATTAATCAGCAGTTTCCCCCGCGGGTGCGCCGGTCCTTGAAGGGCGGCGCTGCTTCGTGGCATCTGCGGTCTCAGAACAAGGAGACGCAGATATGCTGAAACATCGTGGGTTCCCGGGCCGGTTGCCCAGCACGGATTATCAATTCGTGATCCGTCGCGCCAATAAGAAGGGCGCGACGAAAATTATCCGCCGTGAGCGGTATCGTGATCGCGCGGCCGAAGATCGCCGCGCTGATGCAGGGTTTATCGCGGCACTTTGGACGCATTTCGGGGAAGAGCCGTTTGAACGTGGCAACCTTGATGCGGGCCGGATCAGCTGGCTGTTTGGCCGCGAAGTGGTCCCTGCCGAAGATCCCTTTGATCCCGAATCTTATGACGCATTGCTGAAGATTGATCTGAAAAAGGCCGAGGCGTCTTTTCCAGAGGTCTTTGCCGAGACAGAAGATTTCGGCTTTGATGATGATGAAGAGGATTGGGCGTGAATTTGCTGGCCTCAGTATGTTTTGGGCAAGCGGCTGCTGATGCCGCGCGTGACACGGGTTTGGCATTTGTCAAACGTGGTCGCGGGGTCCAAATATCTGGGGCACAGCGGCGTCCGGCTTTGAACGCGGCGCCGCGACATGCACTGCCTACCTTGTCCCAAGTGAACTGGCCTGCCCTGATGGTCGGGCCAGTTTGCGGGCAGGCGCAGACCGACTGGAAGATAAGGCCGTATTCGGCCCCGTATCTGCCCCAACCAAAAGCGGCCAATGCGCGACCCTTTGCCGATGCAGGTGCGTTTTGCGCGAAACGGGTCTTTCCTTCGCCGCGCGGCGCACTAATGTCTGTTGTGATTGATAAATCCAACGGAGCATTTCCATGCGTAAGACCACTCTTCTTCTTTCGATCCTTGCAGCGACCGCGGTTTCTGGCTGCATGCAGACCCAAGGCCAGCGCGCGCTTGCAGGCGGTGCGGCCGGTGCGCTTATCGCAGATGCGACCGACAACAACGTCGTGGCCGGCGGTGCGCTGGGCGCGCTTGCAGGCGGCGCAAGCTGCAATGTCAACATCGGCGCGCCTTGCTACTAAGACGCAGGCAGATGCTGCACTGATCCGTCGCGCCAATCGCGCGGCAGGACAGGGTTTTTACACCACTCAGGCGATCCGCTTGGGTGGTGTTTTCATGTCCGCGTCCCAGATTGGGGCGCTGGTCGACAGCTCGGACATAGGCGCGGGAGGAGTTATCGCGCCTAACGGGAAGGGAGTGCCATGTTCAAGAAAATTCTGATCGCCAACCGGGGTGAAATCGCGTGCCGGGTCATCAAGACCGCGCGCAAAATGGGCATTCAAACCGTCGCGGTGTATTCCGATGCGGATGCACAGGCGCTGCATGTGGAAATGGCGGATGAAAAGGTCCATATCGGCCCGCCCCCTGCCAACCAATCCTATATTGTGATTGATAAAATCATGCAGGCGATTCGTTCGTCTGGTGCCCAGGCCGTCCATCCGGGCTATGGGTTCTTATCCGAGAATTCCAAATTCGCAGAAGCGCTGGCAGCCGAAGGCGTGGCCTTTATCGGTCCGCCTGTCGGCGCGATTGAGGCGATGGGGGATAAGATCACCTCGAAGAAAATTGCCCAAGAGGCTGGGGTCAGCACGGTGCCCGGTTACATGGGTTTGATCGAAGACGCGGATGAGGCGGTGAAGATCTCAGGTCAGATTGGCTATCCGGTGATGATCAAGGCCAGCGCAGGCGGCGGCGGTAAGGGCATGCGGATCGCGTGGAACGACCAAGAGGCGCGTGAAGGTTTTCAATCGTCGAAGAACGAAGCCGCCAATAGCTTTGGCGATGACCGCATTTTCATTGAGAAATTCGTTACTCAGCCGCGCCATATCGAAATTCAGGTGCTGTGCGATGCGCATGGCAACGGTATCTATCTGGCAGAGCGCGAATGCTCAATTCAGCGCCGCAATCAGAAGGTTATTGAAGAGGCCCCGTCGCCCTTCTTGGATGAAGAGACCCGTCGCGCGATGGGGGAGCAATCCGTGGCGCTGGCCAAGGCGGTGGGCTATACCAGCGCGGGCACAGTGGAATTCATCGTTGATGGCGATCGGAACTTCTATTTCCTTGAAATGAACACCCGCCTGCAGGTGGAACATCCGGTGACAGAGCTGATCACCGGTGTGGATCTGGTGGAGCAGATGATACGTATCGCCAATGGCGAGGCGCTGTCGATCACGCAAGAGGAAGTGAAGATCAACGGTTGGGCGATGGAAAGCCGTCTTTATGCCGAAGATCCTTATCGCAATTTCTTGCCCTCTATCGGGCGTTTGACGCGGTATCGTCCTCCGGTCGAAGGCCCGACAGAGGGAGGCGGCATCGTGCGCAATGATACCGGCGTGTTTGAGGGTGGCGAGATCAGCATGTTCTACGACCCGATGATTGCCAAACTTTGCACATGGGGGCCGACCCGCGCCGATGCGATCGAAGAGATGCGTCTGGCGCTGGATATGTTTGAGGTCGAAGGCATTGGTCATAACCTGCCGTTCTGCGCGGCGGTGATGGATCATGACCGTTTTACCTCGGGCAATATCACCACAGCGTTTATTGAGGAAGAATATCCCAACGGGTTTGACGGGGTGTCGCTCAGTGATGATGCGCTGCACAATGTCGTGGCCGCTGTGGCGGCGATGGAGCGGGTGGCGGAAATTCGGCGCACGCAAATTTCGGGCACATTGGGCAATCATGAACGCCAGGTGGGCGATGATTGGGTTGTGACCTTGCAAGGGCAGTCAATCACCGTATCGGTCAAGGCCGATAAGGCAGGCTCCACAATCACGTTCCCTGATGGCACGCAGCATCGCGTGACCTCTGATTGGGTGCCAGGCCAGCCCTTGGCCAAATTGCGTATTGATGGCAAGCCATTGGTGCTAAAGGTCAATAAGGTTTCAATGGGGTTCCGTATCCGCCTGCGCGGTGCCGATCTGAAGGTCTTGGTGCAGACCCCGCGCCAGCATGAACTGTGGCAGCTTATGCCAGAAAAATTGCCACCAGATACATCGCGGTTGCTGCTATGCCCGATGCCGGGCCTGATCGTGTCGATTAACGTTGAGGTCGGTGATGAGGTTCAGGAGGGGCAGGCACTGGCCACGGTTGAGGCAATGAAGATGGAAAACATCTTACGTGCCGAGAAAAAGGGCGTGGTAAAATCTGTCAATGCGACACCGGGGGCCTCATTGGCTGTCGATGACGTGATCCTTGAATTTGAGTGATCGCCGATGGCCATTGCGGATCATAGTGCCATCCATATCTGCCCTTTGGCGGATGTGCAGCCTATGGTCGGCGGTGGTCTTTGCTACATCGCTGCGCCGCTGCGCACCTCTTCGCGGCGCAGTGGCATCCGGTCAATAGAGCGTAAAATCTCGCGCCCGTCCCACGGGAAGGGTTTACGCTGGCTGACGGTGCCGTCCTTGGCAATCAACACAAGTGAAAACCCGCGCGGACGCAGTTTTTGGCGCAACGCAGAGGGCGGTTCGGGCCGGGTATCGAAGATTACAACCACATCGCGGGCCGCCAACTCCGGCCAACGCGCGTTCAGCGCCTCCATCTGGTCGGTGAAGGCCGGGTCAAGCGGGCTATCGGCAAAGACAACAACCGGGCGCGCCAACCAGATCAGTTCAGAAAGATTGACCCCATCCGCCGATAGCGGCGTGAAATCGGCGCCCGGATCGATCTGCGCCATCGGGGAAACGCCTTCCGAGGGGCTATTTTCCCCCGGCACGCCTTGGGCCTGCAGCGCGGTGCCAAATGGCACAATGCTAAGTACAGCGCATAAAACACCCGATATGGTCCGTCGGATCTGGGTTGCAGGCATCACGCTCTCCTTTGATATCAATATAGGGTGTGTGGTGGCCTGCGCCTATGGTGTTGGGCAGAAAACATGGCCTGTTAATGGGCAATTCGTGGCGGATGGTAACCACTGCCCTACGGATACTGTGCCATATTGCGATCAGTATAAGGTAAACAAGGGCAGTCGAGTGATGGATGTGATTTTGCATGTGGGCGCGCACCGCACCGCCACCACGTCTTTGCAACATTGGCTGTCTGGTCATTGCCCGTCTGATGTCACCTTTTGGGGGCCAAGTTATCTGCGTGCTGGCCATCACTGGGCCGGGTTGATCCGTCGCGCCGACCTGTTGCGCGTGCAAGATATGGTAGTGGGGGCACGATCTGCGCGCCGTTTCGCCCGGATGATCGCGGTTGAGCGCGCGCGCGGCACACGCAGTGTCATTATCAGCGAAGAGAACGTCTTGGGCGGGTTACAACATCTGTGGGATGCGGGACGGTTTTACCCCGATGCGCGGGCCCGTTTGCAGCGCCTAGGTGATGCGTTGGGCCAACATATTACCGTGGTCGCGTTGTCAATCCGTGATCTGCATGATTGGTGGTGCTCGCTGTTGGGATTGGAGCAATTGCGCAGCGGCATCACACATAACGCGCAGCACCTGTCTCAGATCGCCGCCGATCCGCGTGGCTGGCAAAGCCTGATCTGCGATATCCAAGCCGCCTTTGCACCACGCCCCCTGGTCGTGTGGCGTCATGAGAATCTGGCCGGCGCCCCCAATGCGCAATTGGCCGCCATGTTGGGTCAAACCGCGCCCAAAGTCGCAATGGCGCCCGGAACCGCACCTTGGTTCAATGCCGGTCAATACGGGCGGTATCGTCCGTTCTCCGCCGCGCAGGCCGCACAGCTTATCGCGCATGACCACCATGATCTGGCATGGCTGCGCAGCGGCCCGCCGGGTATCCAATTCGTCGACACCAACGTGCGCCAGCCTGACCTATGTGTCGCTGAAGGCGCTCTCGCAGGAAGGATCGAACCATGACCAATACAGCGCTCGACAGCTGGTCGTCTCTGGCCGTGAAGGAACTGCGTGGCAAGCCGCTTGACAGCTTGGATTGGCACACGCTGGAAGGGATCACCGTCAAGCCGGTCTATACGGCCGATGATCTGAAAGGGTTAGACCACCTGAACACCATCCCAGGTCAGGCGCCATTCACCCGCGGCGTCAAGGCGACGATGTATGCCGGCCGCCCGTGGACAATCCGCCAATATGCCGGGTTCTCCACCGCCGAGGAATCCAACGCCTTTTATCGCCGCGCTTTGGCCGCAGGCCAACAAGGTGTCTCGGTCGCTTTCGATCTGGCCACCCATCGGGGCTATGACAGCGACCACCCACGGGTTGAAGGCGATGTTGGCAAGGCCGGTGTAGCCATCGACAGCGTCGAGGACATGAAGATCCTTTTTGACGGGATCCCCTTGGACAAAGTCTCGGTCTCAATGACGATGAATGGCGCGGTGATCCCGATCCTGGCCAGCTTTATCGTGACGGGCGAAGAACAAGGCCATGACAAAGCGCTTCTGGCGGGCACCATTCAAAACGACATTCTAAAAGAATTCATGGTTCGCAATACCTATGTCTATCCGCCCGAACCCTCGATGCGGATCATTGCGGATATCATCGAATATACTGCCAATGAAATGCCGAAGTTCAACTCCATTTCGATCTCTGGCTACCATATGCAAGAGGCGGGGGCGAACCTGGTGCAAGAGCTGGCCTTCACGATTGCCGATGGCCGCGAATACGTCCGCACAGCGATCCAAGCGGGAATGGATGTGGACCGCTTCGCCCCCCGCCTGTCCTTCTTCTTCGCTATTGGAATGAATTTTTTCATGGAGGCCGCAAAGCTGCGCGCGGCGCGCACCTTGTGGGCGCGCGTGATGGCGGAGTTTGAACCAAAATCAGAAAAATCCAGTATGTTACGAACGCATTGCCAGACCTCCGGCGTGTCCTTGCAAGAACAAGACCCGTATAACAACGTCATCCGCACAGCCTATGAGGCAATGGCGGCAGCCCTTGGTGGGACGCAATCGCTGCACACCAATGCGCTTGATGAGGCAATTGCACTGCCCACTGATTTCTCGGCCCGGATCGCCCGCAACACTCAGCTGATCTTGCAAGAGGAAACGGGCATCACCAATGTCGTCGACCCGTTGGCCGGCAGCTATTATGTCGAAAGTCTGACTGCCAGTCTGATTGACGAAGCCTGGAAGCTGATCGAAGAAGTCGAAGACATGGGCGGAATGACCAAGGCCGTCGCCTCTGGCATGCCCAAGCTCAAGATCGAAGAATCAGCGGCCAAACGACAAGCCCTGATCGACCGGGGCGAAGATGTCATTGTTGGCGTGAACAAATACCGACTAGAGCAGGAAGACGACCTTGATATTTTAGATATCGATAATGTCAAAGTGCGCGATGCGCAGATCGCCCGTCTGACCAAAATGCGCATGACCCGAGACGAGGCCGCATGCACCGCCGCCTTGGCAGAGCTGGAACGGCGCGCCAAACAAGGCGGCAACCTGCTGGAAGCCGCGGTCGAGGCCGCACGTCAACGCGCCAGTGTCGGGGAAATATCAATGGCTATGGAAAAAGAATTCGGCCGTCACCGGGCCGAAGTCAAAACCCTCGCAGGTGTCTATGGCGCAGCCTATGATGGCGATGAAGGTTTTGCACAAATTCAGGCTGATGTTAACGCATTTTCTCAAGAAGAAGGACGCCGCCCACGGATGCTGGTGGTGAAAATGGGCCAGGACGGGCATGATCGCGGTGCCAAGGTCATTGCCACCGCCTTTGCAGATATCGGCTTTGATGTTGATGTTGGCCCGCTTTTCCAAACCCCGGCAGAGGCCGCGCAGGACGCAATCGATAATGATGTCCATATCATCGGCATCTCCAGCCAAGCCGCCGGCCACAAAACATTGGCGCCAAAATTGATCGAGGCGCTCACGGCCCAGGGCGCAGATGATATCATCGTCATCTGCGGCGGCGTGATCCCACAACAAGATTACGCCTTTCTCAAAAATGCAGGGGTCAAGGCGATCTTCGGACCAGGAACGAATATTCCCGCCGCAGCCAAGGAAATCATCGATATCCTTAAGGCGCAAAATTGATCGGCTGATCTGCGCGCCTGTTGGCTTTCAACTTGCTGAAAATATCCCGGGGGTGAATTTTCTTCGGCACGAAGAAAAGCGGGGGTTGGCCCCCGGCTACGTATAAAAATATGGGGGCGCACAGATGCTGCTGCGCGCCCCCATATTCAAATTTGCAACGATGGCGTTCAGTTCAGGTCGCGGAAAATATTGTCTTCTTCTGCGAAATCAATGCGCTCATGCACCACAGTGCCCTCATTGATATCGCGCAATTCAACCTTCCCATCCGTGTCCCCGATGATGACCATATCGCAGATGTCCACGAACAGACCATTTTCCACCACACCCGGGATTTGGTTCAGTACCAGCCCCAGCTGGCGGGCATTACTGATTTTGTTCAGATGCAGATCCACGATGTAGTTGCCTTCATCGGTCACATAGGGCTGTTCGCCATTCAGACGCAGGGTTGTGGACCGGCCCAGCACCTCCATTGACACCAGCATTTCCTCAATCAGCGCCCGTGTGGTCTGCCATCCAAATGGTACGACCTCTACGGGCAGCGGAAACGCGCCCAGATGCGCTACTTCTTTCGCGGCATCGGTGATGACAATCATCTGATCCGATGCGGTGGCGACAATCTTTTCTTGCAGCAGCGCACCGCCACCACCTTTGATCAGGTTCAACTCGCTGTCGAATTCATCGGCGCCGTCAATGGTCAAATCCAGCCATTTGGCCTCATCCAGCCCCACAACGGTGATCCCCACCTGACGGGCCAGATCCGCAGTCCGAGAGCTGGTCGGAACGCCGGTGATCCGCAAACCTTCTTCGCGCACCATCTCGCCAAGGCACCGGACCATCCATGCGGCGGTAGAGCCGGTGCCAAGGCCGACACGCATGCCGTCTTCGACGAAATCAACGGCCCGGCGGGCGGCGGCAAATTTGGCTTTATCAATCGGGGAAAGCTCGGCGGGCATATGCGGGGCTCCTGTCACTTGGGTCGCGTCGGTTATATCACCTGCGCGGCCATGGGATAGGGCTAAACCTGCCAAATTCTTCACAACGGGTGATTTATCCCGACCCAATCAGCACGGCGATGCAGGCGCAGCAAACGCATGGCGCGCCCGGTGGGTACGACGGGGCGAGCGGGCAGCTCGGGAAGTGCTGCGTCTTTCAAGATCTGGCGCAGCGTGCTGGCCTGCTGTGGGCCAATCCCACGTAAAGCTTGTGGCGCGGGCAGCAGGCTTTCAGCGCGGGCAGAATTTGCAAATACAACCTCATGTTGTTCAAATAAGATATGCACCCAATTTACCCGTGGTTTGGGCGCGTGGCATACACCGGGCAGTCCAATCAAGGCTTTGGCGGCGACCAGGATTTCCTCACCTGCCAAAGGGCCGTCATGGGGGCGCAGTAAGACACGATGCTGACCCGACACATGCAAAGCGGTTTCATTGCCGATCACCCCCGGCGCAAATCGGATAGGCGCATTGGCGCCGCGACCGTTGACCAGCCAGCGTCCCGCCCAGGCCACCGGCCGATACCCGTTATCAAGTGTTTGCACACGCATACCTTCGCGCAGCTTTTCCACGGCCACGGGACCGTTTTTGGTGGCGACCTTTGTGCCGGCAGCAAAGCAGACCGCCATTGCGGAATAGGCCACGACTGGATCATTGCTTTCAATTGCGACGATATCGTAGCTTTGTCCGGCGAATAGGCGCTCGGATGAGGCAATTCCGGCCACATCTCCCTCAAATTCAAGCACATAAATGGTGATGTTATCTGCAGGGTTGGTCGATCCGCTCGGCCGAATGATATAGCTATATTCAGTTTCCACCTCGCCTGCCGCGCCACTGCCATAGGAGACACCGTTAAAGGTCATTGGTGCTGCCAACTCCTGCGAGCCATCCCCATCTTCAAAATTCGCATCATTATCGTTCAGATTGACGATGCGAAGATCGGCGGTTGGACCGATCGTAAAGGTTGTATTGCCCGGAGAGGAGCTGTTGCCTGTCGCGTTGGAACTGAACGGGTTTGGCCCCGTCCAAGACAAATCCGACAATTGCCAAGCGCCAAAACTGGGCATCTACTCAGGCTCCAAATTCACAAAGGCACCGGCATGGCACCGCCCGAATTGGATATATTGTTAGTCTTAACGTAGCCTTTCGCCGGCTGCGCAACGTGCAGATTTGTCGGTTAAAGGTCGCATTTCACCCGCATGGCACGCAGATCTGTGCCAGTCTGGGTGAAATGGAAAAGGGGTACACGGTGTTTTTAAGTGTGTTCGACATGTTCAAGATTGGCGTTGGCCCGTCCTCATCCCACACGATGGGACCAATGGTGGCGGGGGCGCGGTTCCTCGCATTGCTGCGCGGCTCGCCTTTTGTGGCTTCCGGGCTGCGGGTGCGTTTGCATGGTTCGTTGGCCTTCACGGGAAAGGGGCATGCGACTGACCGTGCCGTGATCCTTGGGTTGGCAGGGTTTGAGCCGGCGACATATGATGCGCGTCAGGCGGAAGATGTCTTGGCGCGCAATATGGCAACCGCTATCTTGCAACCGCCTGGTTTGGAACCGATGCGGTTTGATCCGCAGGCTGATCTGATCTTTGATTTTGGCCCGGCATTGCCTGGCCATACAAATGGGATGGTGATTGCCGCGCTGGACCGGCAGGGCGATATACTGCTGCAAGAGACATATTATTCCATCGGTGGTGGGTTCGTGTTAAGCGGGGCTGAGATGGACGCGCTGGATCACGTGGCGCTAGAGGCCCCGTCGCCGGTGCCATTCCCGTTTCGGCGCGCTGATGAGATGCTGGAAATGGCGCGTGCATCGGGTTTGAGCATTGCGCAGATGAAGCTGGCCAATGAGCGTAAGATGCGACCCTCTGTCGAAATAGACGCCGGTTTGGCGCAGATCTGGCAAGTGATGTCGGGATGCCTGAAACGTGGTTTGGCTGAAGGAGGGGTTTTGCCAGGCGGCTTACAAGTGCGTCGCCGTGCGAAAGCGATTCATGAGAGCCTACTTGCCGAGCGGGGGACCAATCTGCAGGCGCCGCATGTGGTGAACGACTGGATTTCCACCTATGCGATGGCGGTGAATGAGGAAAACGCAGCCGGCGGGCAGGTGGTGACGGCGCCGACGAATGGGGCTGCTGGGGTGGTGCCGGCTGTGATCCGCTATTGGTTGGAGCATGTTCCCGGGGCAACAGCGGCCAAGGTCCCCGATTTCTTGTTGACGGCAGCGGCAATCGGCGGATTGATTAAGCATAATGCCTCTATTTCCGGGGCGGAATGCGGCTGTCAGGCAGAGGTTGGGTCAGCGGCGGCTATGGCTGCGGCGGGGATATGCGCCGTCATGGGCGGCAGTCCAGAGCAGGTGGAGAATGCTGCGGAAATTGCTTTGGAGCATCATCTGGGCATGACCTGCGATCCGGTGAAAGGCCTGGTTCAGGTTCCATGTATCGAGCGCAATGGGCTTGGTGCGGTAAAGGCGGTTTCGGCGGCCTCGCTTGCGCTGCGCGGAGATGGGAAGCATTTTGTGCCGCTTGATGCCGCAATTGAGACGATGCGTCAGACCGGGCGGGACATGCATGATCATTACAAAGAGACCAGCTTGGGCGGGTTGGCGGTGAATGTGCCTAATTGCTGAGGGTTGAGGGAGGGGCGTTGCCCCTTTTGACGCTGACGCGTCAATTCACCCCAGGATATTTCAGGCAAGATGAAAGCAGGCGGTGACAGTAAGGATGGGGTCGGGTTAAAGCGCGCGCCAGCCGATGTCGCGCCGGCAGAACCCATCGGGCCAGTCGATGGCGTCGACCATATCATAGGCGCGGCGCTGTGCGTCTTGTAATGTTGCGCCGCGGGCGGTGACATTGAGCACGCGCCCCCCCGTTGCGATGATTGCGCCGTCTTTTGCTGCTGTGCCCGCGTGGAATACGACCTGATCTGACGTATTAGGAAGTGCATCCAGACCGTTGATCTGTGTGCCTTTCTTATACGTGCCGGGATAGCCGTTGGCCGCGAGAACGACTGTCATTGCGACATCGTCGGCCCAATTGGGTTGCACCTGATCAAGGCGGCCTTCGGCGCAGGCGAGCAGCAGGTCGAGGATTTGGCCGCCCAGGCGGAGCATCAACACCTGACATTCGGGGTCACCGAAACGCACGTTATATTCGACCAGCCGCGGCTGGCCGTCTTTGATCATCAGGCCTGCGTAGAGCACGCCTTGGAACGGGGTGCCTTGCCGGGCCATTTCTGCGACGGTTGGTTTGATGATTGTGTCAATCGCAATGGCTTCGATTTCAGGGGTCAGGACCGGTGCGGGGGAATAGGCCCCCATGCCGCCGGTGTTTGGCCCGGTATCACCTTCGCCTACACGCTTATGATCCTGTGCGCCGCCGACTGCGGCGATATTGGCACCATCCGAAAGGATGAAGAGCGAGGCTTCTTCGCCCTCCATGAATTCTTCTATCACGACCTCGGTGCCGGCGGCTCCGAAAGCACCGCCGAAGATATCCTCCAGGCCGGCATAGGCTTCGTCCAGGGTCATGGCGACGATGACACCTTTTCCGGCGGCCAGACCGTCGGCTTTGACCACGATTGGGGCGCCTTGCGCCCGGACATAGGCTTTGGCCGCATCCAGATCGGTGAAGCGGGCGTATTTGGCGGTGGGGGCGTCGCAGGCGTCGCAGATCTCTTTGGTGAAAGCTTTTGAGGATTCGAGTTTGGCTGCGGCAGCGGAGGGACCAAATGTCAGGTACCCCTGTGCGCGCAGCCGATCAGCAACGCCTGCAGCCAAAGGTGCCTCGGGGCCAATCACGACAAAATCAATCGCGTTTTCTGCGCAAAGCGCCAGCACAGCATCCGTATCACATGGGTCGATATTGGCACAGTCGGCAATTTGCGCCATGCCCGCATTGCCCGGAGCAGCAATAAGACGATCACATTTCGGGTTTTGCTTGATGGCCCATACCAGAGCATGCTCACGGCCGCCGCTGCCCAACACCAAAATATTCATTGAAGATCCCCTTTGCCTTGTGCATGGGCGGTTTTAAGGGGGGCATGGCGAGCTTGCAAGATAAAGCCGACATTGAATGGTTTATGCGCGCTGTCCATCGGGCCGGAGGTGGCGCGACAGCGCCTGGCCGACCGGATGAAGCGGGGTTCGATGCCCCGCTTCGGACGAGCCTTGCTGTGCAACGCAACAGATTGCACCCGGCGCGACGATGGTGGAATGTAGAGCAATGGAATTATTTGAAGATGACACACCGCAGCCCGGTGGCAATGCGCATGACTATACCGTCTCGGAGATTTCCGGGTCGGTCAAGCGCGTGCTTGAGGGCGAATTTGGCCGCGTGCGGGTGCGTGGAGAGGTTGGGCGCGTTTCTGTTCCGCGTTCGGGGCACATGTATTTCGATCTGAAAGATGATCGTGCGGTGATTGCGGCTGTCAGCTGGAAGGGACAAGTGTCCAAGATGCAGGTCCGTCCCGAAGAGGGGATGGAGGTCATTGCCAGCGGGCGTCTGACCACATTTCCCGGACAATCAAAATATCAATTGATTGTGGATACGGTGGAGCCGGCTGGTGCGGGGGCCCTGATGGCGATGTTGGAGGCGCGCAAGCGTGCTTTGGCAGCCGAGGGGCTTTTTGCGGATGATTTAAAGCAGGCGCTGCCTTGGTTGCCCGGGGTGATTGGTGTTGTGACCTCTCCTTCGGGGGCGGTGATTCGCGATATTTTGCACCGGTTGCGCGACCGCTTTCCACGCCATGTGTTGATTTGGCCTGTCGCGGTGCAGGGGCAAAGCTGTGCGCCAGATGTCGCACGGGCCATTCGCGGCTTTAATGCGATGGCTCCGGGTGGGCCGCTCCCAAGGCCGGAGTTGATTATTGTCGCGCGCGGAGGCGGGTCAATTGAAGACCTTTGGGGGTTTAACGAAGAAATCGTTGTCCGGGCGGCAGCCGAAAGTGCCATTCCACTGATTTCCGCAGTGGGCCATGAAACGGATACAACGTTGATTGACTTTGCCTCTGATCGCCGGGCGCCTACCCCCACAGCTGCGGCCGAAATGGCTGTCCCGGTTCGGCGCGATTTGGCGATTTGGCTGGGGGAGGCACAGACGCGTATGCGTCGTGCTATCCGCAGCCGGATTGATGCGTGGCGGCAACGTCACAGCGATTTGGCGCGTGCACTGGGGCGGCCTGATGCGCTGATCGCGCCTGCGCAGCAGCGGTTTGACCTGTGGGCTGAGCGGCTGAACCCGGCTTTGCGCAGCGCCAGTTTGCGCAATCGCGCCAGTTTTACCGCGCTGGAGGCGCGGATGTCGCCGGGGTTCTTGTCGCGTTATTTGGCCAATGAATCGCGCCAGATTGTGACCCTGTCGCAGCGGTTTAAGGCGGCAAAACTGCGCAATTTGCAACAGGCGCGCAAGTCACATGCCGATGCGCAGGCCAAGATCGCGGATTTGTCGCAGCGCATGGTGCGGTCACAGAAAAACCAGTTGGGGCAGTTGCACGAACAGGTCAGACAATTGGAGCAGATGCGTCAGACGCTTGGCTATAGTGAGACGCTCAAGCGGGGCTATGCGATTGTGCGCAGTGGCGATCAGCTTGTGACCTCATCTGCGGTTGCAAGTGCGGCCAAGACATTGGAGCTGGAATTTGCCGATGGGCGTGTGGTGATTGATGCCGGTGGGCGCAGCGCAGCGCCAAAAGCCACGGCCAAGCCACGCAAGAGCCCCAAGGCCAATCCTGATGAAGATGCGGGAGATCAGGGCAGTCTGTTTTAAGCCCTGATAGGGCCGTAGCCCAACTGCGGTCGGCGGCGTTAGAACGAGCCGGGATGGTACAGCATGCGATGGAGCAGAGCGGACCAAGGTCGCCTTCGCTTGGGCATCGAGCCCGCGCGCAGGCGGTCGCAGGCCCGGTGGGCCTGCTTCGGGTCTAGACCCCGATGTCGGGGCCGGGGCAGGCCAGTGGCTCTGCACTTTCGGTAAGTGAAATCAGCGGCGTGCTGTCATCATCGCCCATGAACCGCGCCATCAGCCCGTTATCGGTGTCATGAAATGTCCAGCATTGCAGCCCATTGTCATCTTGGTAATCAAAGCAGATCTGCGGCCCGTTTTGAAACCATGTGCCTTCTTTGCATTCCCCTTCTGCAAAGGCCCAAAGCACGCGATTATGTGGTAGATATTGTTCAACCCCATAGGGCATTCCGCCCGAGGAATAGGTGATGGTTTTGCCCGATGTGCGCGCGTCAAACGCCGCAGCATCAAGCGGCGGCGACACATCGGCCGCACCTGCCCACCCCGCAAAACAGGCCGTCATAAGGAAAATGCAGGCAAAGCGGAGGATCATTGGTGGCTCCCTGAAAAACACAATATATACGGTGGTGCTGACAGTGACAGGTCCAAGGGCGCTTGAAAACCCAAACCCGCGTAATCCATCTTGCCCCAAGCGGCGTCTTTCCTTGGGTTCTGCCCTTCCATCACGGCGCTTGATTGATTAGGTGATAAGAAACCAGCAGGGACCACCAATGTCATTTTTCAAAAAGTTGAAATCGCGTCTGACACGTTCATCTTCGCGTTTGGAGGATGGGTTGGAGGATCTGGTGACAGAAGGGCAGGCCGCTGATGCACCCGCGCAGCCAACCGCCGACCCCGACGTGGCGCCACAACATCAGACCGCAGCGCCCGCAGTGGTGCCGGTTGGCCTGCCCAGCGAGGATGCACCACAGCCCACGGGCAAAGATGGTGGCGTGTTTGGGCGTTTTTTGGGCCGGGCCACCACCAATGAGCCGCGGCGGGTGCTGGATGACGACTTTTTGGAAAGCCTTGAGGATTTGCTTATCGCCTCTGACATGGGGGTAGATACTGCGCAGCGCGTTTCGGCCAATCTGGCCGAGGGGCGGATGGGGCGGAAACTATCCGTGTCCGAGATCAAGGCGCTTTTGGCACAAGAGATCACGCGGATCATGGATCCTGTCGCGCGGCCGATGCCGATCTATCCAAAACGCCCGCAGGTGGTATTGGTTGTCGGGGTGAATGGTTCTGGCAAAACCACAACCATCGGGAAACTGGCACTGCAGTTCAAGGCGGCAGGAAAATCGGTGGTGATTGCGGCCGGCGATACGTTCCGCGCCGCTGCGGTGGAGCAATTGAAGGTCTGGGGTGAGCGGGCCGATGTGCCTGTGCTCACGGCACCAGAAGGGTCTGATCCGGCCAGCCTCGCCTTTGACGCGATGACGCGGGCGGAAGCCGATGGCGCAGATCTGTTGCTGATCGACACAGCGGGGCGGTTACAAAACCGATCTGATCTGATGGAAGAATTGGCAAAAATTGTGCGGGTGATCCGTAAAAAAGACCCTGACGCGCCGCATAACACGCTGTTGGTTCTGGATGCGACGACAGGGCAAAACGCGCTGAACCAAGTGGATATTTTCCGTAATATCTCTGACGTGTCGGGGCTGGTGATGACCAAGCTGGATGGTACGGCGAAGGGTGGCGTTCTGGTCGCTTTGGCGGACCGGTTTGGTCTGCCGATCCACGCGATTGGCGTTGGTGAACAAATTGACGATTTGGCCGCGTTTGAACCTGAAGATTTCGCCAAAGCGCTGGTTGGGCTGGACGAGGCATGATGGCACAGGCATCGCAGACAGACCAAGCAGGAGCACGACATGGCGCATGAGCCTTCAACAGGTAAGACCATCAGCCCGGCGCTGAAAGCGGTGCTGGAATTTGGTCCCATCGTGGCGTTTTTCGTCACCTATATGAAGATCAAAGACGATAGCTTCCTGATCCACGGGGTTGAATATTCGGGTTTTGTGCTGGCCACGGCTGCGTTTATCCCGCTGATCGTGATTTCGACGCTGTTGTTATGGCGATTGACCGGGCGCCTTGCGCCGATGCAAATAGCAACCTTGGTTTTGGTGGTGGTTTTCGGTGGTTTGTCGGTGTGGTTGAACGATCCGAAATTTTTCAAGATGAAGCCGACAATCATCTATCTGCTGTTCTCGGGTCTGTTGTTCTATGGGCTGTGGCGCGACAAACCATGGTTAAAACTGGTGATGGAAGGGTCATTGCCAATGCGCCACGCGGGCTGGGTGATTCTGACGCGGCGCCTGGCCTTACTGTTTCTGGGATTGGCCATCGCGAATGAGGTGATTTGGCGCACAATGTCAGAAGAGGCTTGGGTGAATTTCAAGACATTCGGTCTGACGGGCTTGATGTTCGTGTTTTTCATGGCCCAAGGCGGGCTGATCAAAACTTATGGCATCGACAAGGACGCAACCGGCGACGGTGAGTGATAATGTCCGCTTCGTAAGGTTAACGCGGTGAAAATTCATTGATCAGCGCGGCGGTTGTGCTGATATCTGCGAAGCCTGACCGCAGCAGCCCGATAGTGACATCATGGATTTGTTGTGCGCTGACGCCACTGTCGGGCAGGTCAAAACCCAGCACGGCATCTTCGACAATCGTGACACCATAGCCCAGATCACAGGCCGCACGCGCAGTCGAGGCCACGCCGAACCCGGTTTCGGCACCACAGATGATCAGATCTGATATCCGCGCATGCATCAGGTGATTTTGTAAATCCGTGCCGGAAAATGCGGAAGATCCGCTTTTTTGAAACACCATTTCATCGCCGCGCGCCAGATCGCAGGGCAGGGGTTTGGCGCCTTTGGCATTCGGATGGAAAATCGCCCCGGGCTTCATGTCCCGGTGCCGGATATGGATCACAGATACATTCCCATCACGGCAGGCCTTCGCCAGCAGTGAAATACGCGTGTTTGCATTGCCGTTGACATGATCACGACCGGCGTCGATCCGTGTCAGCATTTCGGCCTGCATATCGAGAATCAAAAGAGCTTTATTCATGTGCCGACGCTAGCGCGAATGTGTTACCAAGGCCTTGCATTTCGAAGGCTTTTCGCGTGGTGCAGATCTGCCATGTTATTGACCCGCGTCAGAGGGCAGAGTATCGCGGTAAAACACGCGGCAGATAGCTGCAGGAGGGAAGATGATGAGCGACTGGAACACCCGTACGAAACTGGTTCACGAAGGTATTCGCCGCAGCCAATATGGCGAGCTGGCCGAAGCGATGTTCTTGACGCAAGGCTTTCTTTACCCGTCTGCTGAGGCCGCTGAGCAACGGTTTTTGAACCCCACGGATGATGAATTTATCTACGCGCGCTACGGCAACCCGACCACGCGGATGTTTGAAGACCGGATGGCCGCAATTGAAGGCACCGAGGACGCTTTTGCCTGTGCCTCCGGTATGGCGGCGATCAATGGTGCGCTGACCTCATTGGTGAAAGCCGGTGATCATATCATCGCGGCCCGGCAGATGTTCGGGTCATGCCTGCACGTGCTCAAGGTGTTGCAAGGCTTCTCGGTTGAGGTGACCTTGGTGGATGGCACGGACCTTTCCGCATGGCAGGCGGCAATGCAACCCAATACCAAAGTTTGCTTCTTTGAATCCGTGTCGAACCCGGGCCTGGAGGTGATTGATATCAAAGGAGTGGCCGATATTGCCCATGCGGGCGGTGCGGCGGTCGTGGTTGATAACGTATTCTCGTCTCCGATCTATTCCAAGGCGGTTGAATTGGGTGCCGATATCATCGCCTATTCGACGACCAAACATATTGACGGTGGCGGGCGGGCATTGGGTGGTGTCGTGCTGGGCAGTAAGGATTATATCCGCGGTCCGCTGGAAACCTATGTAAAACATACCGGCGGCGCGATGAGCCCGTTCCACGCATGGATCATGTTGTCTGGCATGCAAACGCTGGACCTGCGGGTTCGGGCGCAGGCCGCCAATGCCGAGCTGGTGGCAAAAGCCTGCGACGGGCATGCGAAACTTCAACGGACGATTTACCCGGCGCTGACCAGCCATCCACAACATGGTTTGGCGATGGCGCAGATGGGTTCTGGTGGGACCATGGTTGCATTGGATCTGGCGGGTGGAAAAGAGGCTGCGTTCAAGTTCCTTAATGCGATGAAAATCGTTTCTATTTCAAACAATCTGGGCGATGCGAAATCTATCGCGACGCATCCGGCCACGACCACCCATAAGAATTTATCCGAAGAGGAGCGTGCCTTGATCAATATCACGCCCGGTTTGGTAAGAATTTCACTGGGGATCGAAGATGGTAACGATTTGTTAACTGATATCTTGAATGCCTTGGGGGCAGTTTAAGTGTTGTTAACGATCTGAGTTTTTTGCGTGGACATGCGCTCGAGCACCTCCATATAGAAGGCTCTATAGACCCGATGGGGGTGCGAATGAATATGACCCGTAAAATCACGACGCGCGATGCGGCTCAATCCGCGTTAGAGACACTTCGCGACTGGGCGCAGGCGGCCACCCCTGAAGAGGTGGCCGCGCTTGATCCGGCGATTGCACGATTGCTACCTGACCGCGCCGTGTCCAACTACCCGGATTTGTCGCGCAATTATGATCGCGATTTCATCGTGGATGACGCGTATAAAAATACGATGCCAGATCTGCAAAACGGCCCTTCATCGCTGATCGTTGGGGCGAAAACGCGGATCGGCCATGTCGGAATCTCTAATTTTCGCTTGCCAATCCGCTATCATAGCCGCGAAGGCGCAGACCGTGAGCTGGAAACATCGGTCACTGGCACAGTCAGCCTAGAGGCCGAGAAAAAAGGCATCAATATGAGCCGGATCATGCGCTCCTTCTACGCGCATGCTGAATCGAATTTCTCTGCAGAAGTGATGGCATCGGTTCTGGATGATTATAAATCCGATCTCGATAGCTTTGATGCTCGGCTCGCGATGTCATTTTCCTACCCAGCGCGCCGTGATTCCCTGCGCTCTGGCTTGTCAGGATGGCAATATTACGACATCGCGTTGGAAATGATCGAGCGCCACGGACAACGTAGCCAGATCTTGCATCTGGATTACGTCTACAGCTCGACCTGTCCTTGTTCTTTGGAGCTGTCGGAACACGCGCGCCAACAGCGCGGTCGATTGGCGACCCCACATTCGCAACGCTCGGTTGCGCGTATCTCTGTGCGGATCAATGAGGGCGATGTTCTGTGGTTTGAAGATCTGATAGATCTCGTGAGAACAGCTATACCGACCGAAACACAAGTGATGGTCAAACGCGAAGATGAACAAGCCTTCGCGGAACTTAATGCCGCCAATCCGATCTTTGTCGAAGATGCTGTGCGGGCTTTCGCCGCTGCGTTGCAAGGCGACGATCGAATTGGCGATTACCGGGTCGTGGCATCTCATCAAGAGAGTCTGCACAGCCATGATGCTGTCGCAATCCTCGTTGAGGGTAAGACATTTTTGTCGGAAAGCTTGGATCCAAAGCTATTTTCGAGCCTTATCCACGCAGGGTAAGTAGTTGAGTGACGTCAGGGGGGCTCTGCCCCCTTGGCCTTTGGCCAATTCCCCCGGGATATTTGTGGCAAGCTGAAAGCCCTTTCATCTTGCTTAATATATCCCGGGGTGGCGTCGAAGACGCAGGGGCAGAGCCCCTTTTTCAGCCTAAGTGATGTGTGAACATTTTGCGAACATGCCTTGGCGAGGCCGCGTGAACAGGATAAGTTCACATCATGAATAGCTATGATGATGACCCATATGAAGCCGCGATGAGTTTGTCGCAACGTGCAATGATGTCTGCGCGGCCTACTCCCTATATGGACGGTTTAAATTCTGCTCAGCGTGATGCGGTTGAAACCATGGACGGTCCGGTTTTGATGCTTGCTGGCGCAGGTACAGGTAAGACCAAAGCACTGACGTGCCGTATCGCTCATTTGATTCACAGCGCTAAGGCGCGTCCAAATGAAATCTTGGCGGTGACCTTCACCAACAAAGCTGCACGGGAGATGAAGGACCGTATAGGCGCGTTGCTGGGCGGTTCAATTGAGGGAATGCCTTGGTTGGGCACGTTTCACTCGGTGTGTGTAAAGCTTTTGCGGCGGCATGCCGAATTGGCGGGCTTGAAATCGAATTTCACCATCTTGGACACAGATGACCAAATCCGGCTTTTAAAGCAACTTATTATCGCAGCGAATATGGACGAAAAGCGTTGGCCTGCGCGACAATTGGCGGGACTGATCGATGGTTGGAAGAATAAGGCGTTGACGCCATCGAAAGTTACTGGCGGCGAGACAGCGGCTTTTGATAGCCGCGGGTCAGAATTATATGCGCTGTATCAAGATCGTTTGCGGGCTTTGAATGCGGTCGATTTTGGCGATCTTTTGCTGCATATGGTGACAATATTTCAAGCCCATCCTGACGTTTTAGCGCAATATCAGCGCTGGTTCCGTTACGTCATGGTGGATGAGTACCAAGATACCAATGTGGCCCAATATCTTTGGCTACGGTTACTGGCGCAAGGGCATAAAAATATCTGCTGCGTTGGGGATGATGATCAGTCGATCTATGGGTGGCGCGGAGCCGAGGTTGGCAATATTTTGCGGTTCGAGAAGGACTTTCCCGGCGCAAAAGTTGTTCGTTTGGAGCAAAATTATCGCTCGACGGAACATATTTTAGGGGCCGCCTCCGGATTGATCGCTGGGAATGAAGGGCGATTGGGAAAAACCTTATGGACTGAGCAAAAGGGCGGTGAGAAGCTGCGCCTGATCGGGCATTGGGACGGAGAAGAAGAAGCGCGTTGGATCGGGGAAGAGGCGGAGGCTTTGTCGCGCGGCACTCGGGGCCTTGATCCGCAGCGGTTAAACAATCAGGCGATTTTGGTCCGCGCGTCCCATCAGATGCGGGCGTTTGAAGACCGGTTTTTGACTATTGGTTTGCCGTATCGCGTTATTGGGGGACCACGTTTTTATGAGCGAATGGAGATTCGCGATGCAATGGCTTATTTCCGTTTGGCGATCCAGCCTGAAGATGATCTGGCTTTTGAACGCATCATCAACACACCCAAGCGCGGTTTGGGCGATAAGGCGCAGCAGAAAATCCAAATCGCAGCAAGGTCCAACGGGCTTAGCCTGCTAGATGGGGCGCGTTTGGTGCTGCAGGCGGGTGATATCGGCGGCAAGGGCGGCAACCAGCTGCGGGCATTTGTTGACAATATCGATCGTTGGCATGCCGATATCCTTGGCGCCTCATCGGCGACAGCGCGCAGCCCGGCGGATGATGAAGATGAGCTGTTTGAGGTTATGGAGGACGCTGTTCCCCCGGCCAATGATCACTCCCATCTGCGTCTTGCGGAACAGATCCTAGAAGACTCCGGTTATGTCGCGATGTGGCAAAATGACAAGACGCCGGAAGCGCCCGGTCGTTTGGAGAACTTGAAAGAGCTGATCAAGGCATTGGAGCAGTTTGAAAACCTTCAGGGCTTTTTGGAGCATGTCGCATTGATCATGGATAATTCATCTGAAGAAACGGATGATAAAGTGACATTGATGACATTGCATGGCGCCAAGGGGCTGGAATTCCCTGTCGTGTTTTTACCCGGCTGGGAGGATGGGCTGTTCCCCAGCCAGCGCTCGATGGACGAATCTGGGATGCAGGGGTTGGAGGAAGAACGCCGCCTTGGCTATGTGGGGATCACCCGCGCAGAAGAGATCTGTTACATCTCATTTGCAGGCAATCGACGTGTGTATGGGCAATGGCAGACACAAATGCCATCGCGGTTCATCGATGAATTGCCAGCGCAGCATGTGGATGTGATGTCGCCACCGGGATTGGGCCAGAAAAATTATGGCTCGACCATGGGCAATCAGATTGATGAGCGCGCGGCCAAGGCCGATGTCTATAACTCTCCGGGGTGGAAGCGCTTACAATCACGCGGCGCTTCACAACCCAAATCGCCCAGCCGTCCGGGCCGATACGATGTGGATGCGATCGCCTTTGAAATTGGTGCGCGGGTGTTCCACAAGAAATTTGGCTATGGCGAGGTAATGGGGTCAGAGGCCGACAAGCTGATCGTGGAATTTGACAAAGCTGGCACGAAGAAGCTTTTGGCATCTTTCGTGGTGTCCGCGGATGCGGCCGGGGATGTGCCGTTTTAGGCCATTCCCGGCGCCTTAGTGCGAATATTTACAATGTTGCGAACAGCTTAGACAGGCGCTGTGCCTCGCCTTCGATGCCCCATGGCGGGTTTAGGATAAACATGCCAGATCCGATCATGCCGTGCCCTTCGCGGGCAGGGGGGAAATGCACCTCATGGATCAGGGCATCGGGATGTTCTGCGCGCAGCCGCATGACCATCGGCAGTTGCGCTTTGCTGGCCAAAATCGGATACCACAGCGCGATAATCCCCACATTCCATTTGCGTGCAACCTGGGAAATCAGCTTTGGCACGTCGGTATAATCGGTTTTGACCTCCCAAGAGGGGTCAATCAGCATCAGACCGCGCCGTGGGGTCGGAGGCGTCAATGCCATCGCCAGTTCTAAGCCGTCTTGCCGATACAGTTTTGCACCACGGCCGGTCACATCGCGCAACGCGGCATATTCCTGCGGATGCAGTTCTGTCAGATGCAGAGTATCGGTTTTCCGCAAAATGTGGCGCGCAATCAGCGGGGAGCCAGGATAGCTTTGCGCTCCGTGCACATCCCGAATCGCGGCGATAGCCTGCGCCAGGGGATGATCATCGGAAAACCACTTCATTCCTTCGACACGGGAAATGCCCTGCGCGGCCTCTCCGGTTTTTGTCGCCTCAACGCTCGACAGATTATATAGCCCGCGACCGGAATGGGTTTCGATATAGCTGACGGGTTTGTCCTTGCGGATCAGATACTCCAGCATCATCGCCAAAAGCGCATGTTTTTGCAGATCTGCCAGATTTCCGGCGTGGAACGCGTGTTGGTAGGACAGCATGGCACAACTCCTTGGCTGTGCTTGGTGATGCCGTGTCGGGCAGCCCGGCGCAAGGGGCCAATCCGCATCGCGATGTATAATGGCCACCCCTGAAATGAAAAAACGGTGACGCCCAGGGAGGAGGAGGGGCGTCACCGTCTTAAAGCCTCGGGTCCAGGGAGGAGGAGAGGACCGTCGGAATGTCGGCATACCCTCGGGAGGAGGTGAAGGTTGCCTATCCCGGATGCCCCAAGGGAGGAGGAGGGGGTCCGGTATCTGAATGGCGGAACCCTCAGGGAGGAGGAGGAGGGTTCCGCCGAAACGATCGGCTCAGGGAGGAGGAGGAGCCGTTCGTATTTTAGTTGGGTATTCGCTACCCGAATGTCTACCCTTGCCCGGGGATTTGTGAAGCGGTGGCTCAGGGAGGAGGAGGAGCCACCGCTTCGAATACGAGACCTCAGGGAGGAGGAGGAGGCCTTCGCATTGGCGTCCGACATGGATCATCGGGATCCTGTGGTCGGTATATTTGCAGCGGAACCCTCAGGGAGGAGGAGGAGGGTTCCGCCAATTCCTAAGGCCCAGGGAGGAGGAGGGGCCTTTGGAAACTGAATTCTTACTTTGCGTAGGCTGCTTCTGCAGCGACGCGGGTGATCATCGAACGGGCGATGCCCAGATCGTCGAGTTCGCGGTTTGAAAGGCTTTTCAATTCACGCAGTGTCAAGTTGTAGACTTTGCGGCGTGCGATCGCGTCTTTCAGGCCGGCCATGAAACCCGAACCAGCGCGTGTGCCTTGGATATCCTGTGCGAATGCCATTAGACTGTTTCCTTTGTGCGTGCTTTCGGACGTTGTGTCCGTCTTGGTTGCTGCAAGGTTGTTCCCTGCTGATGAACCTAAGATGGCGCTAACGGAGGCATTTCACAACGGACGGTTCTACAAGGCCGACATGCGTTAAACGCATATCATTTTTGAACCTAATCATGCCCGAATTTTGGTGTTTTGTTGCGTAGGGCGCCTGATCTTGCATCAAACCCGGTCTGAGCCCTTGCGCATCGCGACAGTTTTGCCACAGGTTGCACAAAACTGGCATGGAGGCATCATGAGCCCGAGCAAAGAAGACATCCTAAATGCACTGCGAAACGTGCCATTGCCGGGCGGATCCGATCCTGTTTCGCGCGATTTGGTGCGGGCTTTGGCAGTAGAATCAGGCGCGGTGCGCTTTGTATTAGAGGGCGCCCCGCAATCAGAGCTGGAATCAGCGCGCGCGACGATAGAGGCCGCAGTAACAGCCGTTGCAGGCGTCACAAGCCTGTCACTGGTGATCCCGGCGGGTCCGCCGAAGGGGATGGGGGCGCCCAAAGCGCCGCAGATCGGCGGTCATCCCAAACCGCAGGCTGGACCGATGGCGGTCGCCGGCGTCAAGAAGGTCATCGCCGTAGGCTCTGGCAAAGGTGGTGTGGGGAAATCCACTGTGGCCTCTAACCTGGCCGTGTCTTTGGCGCGCGAAGGCAAATCGGTCGGCCTGCTGGATGCTGATATATACGGACCTTCACAGCCGCGTATGATGGGCGTAACTAAACGCCCGGCCTCGCCCGACGGCACGATCATTCATCCGCTTCAGGCGCATGGTGTTACCGTCATGTCTATCGGATTGATGCTGAAGGAAGATGAGGCGGTGATCTGGCGTGGCCCGATGCTGATGGGCGCGTTGCAGCAAATGCTGGGCCAGGTGAAGTGGGATCTGTATGGCGAATTGGATGTGTTGATCATCGACCTGCCTCCGGGCACGGGCGATATCCAGCTGTCACTGTGCCAGAAGACCAAACTTGACGGCGCGATCATTGTCTCGACGCCGCAAGATGTCGCGCTGTTAGATGCGAAGAAGGCGCTGGATATGTTCCGGCGGCTTAATGCCAGGGTTCTTGGCTTAATTGAGAATATGTCGACCTATGTCTGCCCGCAATGTGGTCATGAGGCGCATATCTTTGGTCATGGCGGCGTCGAGGCCGAGGCGCAGCACCTGTCGCTACCTTTCCTTGGGGCTTTGCCGCTGGAGTTAGAGGTGCGTATTGCCGGCGACGGTGGCACGCCTATTGCGGCAGGGGATGGGGCGATTGCCGATTCTTATCGCCAGATTGCACGCAACCTTATCGCGACGGGCATTTTGTAACTCTGTCACCCGCTGGGCCATGTGCCGGCGGGCTATGGGATTTCATGGGCACCATGGGATCGCATGGGAGATCAGGGATCATAAGGGAGCAGCCGGGCCAAATGGGTCCGGCTGTTTGCGTTTGGGGCCATAGGCCGTGCGAGGTGGCGCAGGCAAGGGGCCAATCGTGCAAAGTTATGGGCTGAGGCGGGTGCGTCCAAGGGCGCTGTTGTGTTCCCAGCGCCACTTTGGCGGGATTTGACGGGAATTTCCGGCCGGGAAATCTGGTCTATGGGAAATTGAGGGAATATTCCCCCGACTCGCTGGATCACGGCGAATCACGGCGCCGTGAGTCACTCCGATTCTGGTGTAAATAGGGTGTTTTTGTGCTGGACATGTGTCCCTTGGGTGACGTTTGCGCATGCTCCATGGGAATTCACGGAGAAAAATCCAAAAAAATTTTACCACTATATGTGGGTAATTATGGTGAATAAATCCCTAAACCTAGCTACTTCGTTCCCCTTGCGTTCTAACTTAACTCCCTTATCCACAAGGTTTCCCACAGAGTCGGCGTGAGCATCGTGGCCCTTTTGTGTTGCCTCCCGTGAATTCCCGTGGCAAACATTGGTCATCGCAAAGAAGGGCACAACGAGGCGAAAAGACCTCACGGCGAAAAGAGCTGGTTTCATACAGGCACCCCTCATTGCGAACCAAAGAGATCCGACGCGCGAGCGAGCAGACATCCCCCCAGGTGGCGCGCGTAGTTGGACACCCCAGGAATGGGACGATGGCGGTGGATCGGGCAGTGGCAGCAGCTCGATCCGCCGTTTTCCATTTCTGACACAAGGCGGATCGCTAAGCCGGGGCACGGTGATCCAGACAGATCGACTTCACGGACCGACGGGTCCATGCAACGAGAGGGTTCGCATTGGCGGGCATGTTCATAGGCGAATACACCTTTAAGGTGGACAGCAAGGGTCGCATGTCGATCCCTTCGTTGTTTCGTCAAGAACTGTGCGATGGCGACCCAAACCGCCCGAACGCCGATCGTCCGCGGATGATCATCGTCTACGGTCTGGATAATCAAAAACAGCTTATTGTTTACACGCAGGCCGCTTTTGAAGCGCTGGCTGCCGATATTGCCGCCAAGCCGCGTGGTGATAAGAACCGTCTGTTGCTGCAAAAATATGTGTTGGGCAAATCCCACCCGATGGAAATCGACCCGGATGGCCGGATGGTTTTGCCCGCTTTCTTGCGCGAAAAGATCGCGATTGAAAAAGAGGCATATTTTAGCGGTAACGGCGAAACCTTTGAAATTTGGAAGCCCGAAACCCATGCCGCGTTCGAGGAAACTCTGAGCCACAAAGTCATTGAAGAGCACGGCGAAGAATTCGACCCGTTCTCTCTCCTGTAAGGTGCAGCCATGAGCGGACCCGGAAAACCACATATCCCCGTCCTGCTTCGGCCCTTGCTGAAGGCGGTGGCAAATGATGACGGCGCCGTGCCCGGTGTTTGGATCGATGGCACATTTGGTGCAGGGGGCTACAGCCGTGGGCTGTTGGATCTGCGCGCCGATAAGGTGATCGGCGTGGACCGTGATCCGATGGTCTTTGACATGGCGGCCAGCTGGCGTGACCAATATGGGGATCGGTTACAGCTGGTGCAGGGCACGTTTTCTGACATGGATGCATATGCCGGGGCGTTGGTTGATGGGGTTGTGCTGGATCTTGGCGTGTCCTCGATGCAGCTTGATCTGGCCGAACGTGGATTTTCGTTCATGAAGGACGGTCCGCTGGATATGCGCATGTCGCAAGACGGGCCGTCGGCTGCAGATCTGGTCAATGACATGGAAGAAGAGGCGCTGGCGGGTATCTTGTTCCACTATGGCGAAGAGCGCGCCTCGCGCCGGATTGCCAAGAATATTGTCAAAACCCGTGAGGACACGCCTTTCACCACCACGCATCAATTGGTTAGTGTGATCGAACGGTCTTTGCCACGCCCCAAGCCGGGGCAATCCCATCCTGCCACGCGCAGCTTTCAGGCGCTGCGTATCGCGGTGAATGATGAATTTGGTCAATTGATCGCGGGGCTGGAGGCGGCGGAACGCGCGTTAAAGCCGGGCGGGCAATTGGCCGTCGTCAGCTTCCACTCGCTTGAGGATCGTGTTGTGAAACGCTTTTTGCAGGCGCGTTCGGGCGGCGGCGGGCAGGGCTCGCGTTATGCACCTGTGCAACAGGCCGACGCACCTGCCTTTAAGGCCAGGAACAAATCTATCGGCCCGGATGATCTGGAACTGGCCGAGAACCCCCGCGCGCGCTCGGCAAAGCTGCGCGTGGCGGTTCGCACTGACACACCAGCGGCCCGCGTGGACCGCAGCAATCTGGGCTTGCCCAAGCCGGTTCTGGATGCGGATGCCCCCAACACCCCTGCGCAACGACGGAGACCCCGATGAGATCGCTGATTTATCTTGCCACGGCGTTTTGTGTGATGGGATTGGCCTTTTGGGCCTATCGGGTGAATTACGACACGCAAGATAAACGCGATGAGCTGCGTGCGATTCAGCGCGAAATGGCATCTTTGCAAGAAGGTTTGGGCGTGTTGAACGCGGAATGGGCCTATCTGAACCGTCCAGATCGCTTGCGCGAATTGGTGAATTTGAATTTCTCCCGTTTGCAATTGTTGCCATTGGACGCGCAGCAATTTGCTGATCCTGAGGAAATACCATATCCGGCCGCGCCAGAGCCCGCGTCGATCAATGATCCGATTGATGTAATTGCCTCAAATGTTTCATCGGGGCAGGGGGTGACGCAATGATCCGCCGACCGCTTCGTCCTTTGGCCCGGATTTTGGATGCTCGAGCCAAGGGTCAAAACCCAAAAGAGATCGAAAAAGAGAATATCCGCATCCGCGGTGAGGCGACGCGCGACAAGGCGCGCTCGCGTGCCGAGGGGCGCTTGCTGGTGATGGGGCTGGCCTTTGTGGCGGCATTTACCACCGTTGGTCTGCGTATGGGCACATTGGCCGCGTCCGAGCCCGAAGAGCCACGCTTGGCCAGTTCGGGCAATTCGATCTTGGCGCAGCGTGCGGATATCACCGACCGCGAAGGACGTGTTTTGGCCACCAATCTGGTCACACATGCGCTGTATGCGCAGCCGCCGATGATGGTTGATCCAACTGGCACCGCCGATAAGCTGTTGAAGATCTTTCCGGATCTGGACCGTGATCGGATGATCGCTGACTTTACCGGTGGCCGTAAATTCTTGTGGATCAAGAAGAAGATTTCGCCCGAGCAGATGCAGGCCGTGCATGATATCGGCGAACCGGGCTTGCTGTTTGGCCCGCGCGAGATGCGGCTTTATCCGAATGGGGCATTGGCGTCCCACATTCTGGGCGGTGCGCGTTTCGGCACGGAAGGCGTGTCGTCGGCAGAAATTATCGGCGTGGCCGGTGTTGAAAAGCAATTTGACGGTTGGTTGCGTGACCCTGCCAATGAAGGGGCGCCCTTACAGCTGTCGATTGATTTGACGATTCAGGCCGCGTTGGAAGAAATCCTGGACGGCGGCATGAAACTGATGAACGCCAAGGGTGCAACCGCCGTGTTGATGGAGGTTAAGACCGGCGAAATTGTCGCAATGGCAAGCTTGCCCGATTTTGATCCCAATAAGCGGCCCCGGCCGCTGACCTCGGGCGATGCTTCTGACAGCCCGCTGTTCAACCGAGCCGTGCAGGGCCTGTATGAGCTGGGCTCCACTTTCAAAATTTTTGCAGTCGCACAAGCGATGGAGCTGGGGCTGGTAACCCCCGATACCATGGTCGACAGCCAATCCCCGATGCGCGTGGGCCGGTTTCGGGTGCGCGATTTCCATAATTACGGGAAAACCTTATCGGTCACAGATGTGATCAAGCATTCGTCCAACGTCGGCACCGCCCATATCGTGGAAATGTTTGGCCCGGACGCGCAAAAGCAATTCCTTGGGAAGCTTGGGTTCTTGAAACCCACCCCGGTTGAGATGATCGAGGCCCCGACTGGGCAGCCGCAGCTGCCACCGAAATGGACCGATGTTTCGGCAATGACGATCGGCTATGGCCACGGGCTGGCTGCAAGCCCGCTGCATTTGGCGACCGCCTATGCGACCATTGCCAATGGCGGTGTGCAGATCCAACCCACATTGCTGCACAACCAGCCCCGACCGCGCGGCGAACGTGTCATGCGCGAAGATGTGGCGCGTAAATCGCTGGCAATGATGCGGGTTGTTGTGACGCGCGGAACCGCCTCTTTCGGGGATGTGCCCGGATATGAGGTGGGCGGTAAAACCGGTACGGCGGATAAGGTGAAACCGACCGGCGGATATTACGATGATCGTGTTATTGCTACTTTTGCAGGAGCATTTCCGATTTCAGACCCCAAATATGTTCTGGTTCTGACATTGGATGAACCTTCGGAAAACTCTGGCAGCACGCCGCGCCGGACTGCCGGTTGGACGGCCGTGCCCGTCGCAGCCGAGGTTATTCGCCGCACAGCACCGCTTTTGGGTCTGCGCCCGCATGAGGCCGCGACCACGATGGAAGGCATTCGCTTGGTCAAGCTGAAGGGCGAATAATCCGCACGCAAGTTTGCGCCGATCGCGGGGCTTGTCTGCGTTGACCTTTCCCGACCAGCCGCGATAAATGGGCGCAAGCAGGACAAGGAATATACGAGCATGTCGATGCCAGCAGGGGAACAGCCGTTAAGCGCGCTTGGCCTTACGGTTCTTGGGGGCGCGGATCGCGCGGTGACCGGGCTGTCGGTGGACAGTCGTACGACCCGACCGGGGCACCTGTTCGCGGCGCTTCCGGGAACGCAGGTGCATGGGGCGCAATTCGTGCCAATGGCATTGGAACAAGGTGCAGCGGCGATTTTGACCGACCGCGCAGGCGAAGCGCAGGCAGGCGACGCCATTCGCGCGGCAGGTGCTGCGTTGGTCATTGCGGAAGAACCCCGTCAGGCATTGGCCTATGCCGCGGCATTATTCTACGAAAAACAACCTGCTACTATGGTTGCTGTGACGGGCACCAATGGCAAGACATCGGTTGCCACCTTCACCCGTCAAATCTGGCAGGAGCTGGGGTTTGAGGCTGCGAATATCGGCACTACCGGGGTTGAAGGTGCCTATAGCGCCCCGTCGGCCCATACCACGCCCGAGCCGATCACCTTGCACCGATTACTGGCTGACATGACACGCGGAGGTGTGACCCATGCCGCGATGGAGGCTTCGTCGCATGGTTTGGCGCAGTTCCGGTTGGATGGTGTGCAGTTGTCGGCGGCGGCGTTCACGAATTTCACCCAAGATCACCTGGATTATCACGCAACATTTGAGGAATATTTCGCCGCCAAAGCCGGTTTGTTTACCCGTGTTTTGCCCGAAGATGGTGTTGCCGTTCTGAATACAGATGATCCAAAAGGCGTTGAACTATCAAAATATATTGCTGCACGCGGACAGCAGATGATCCGCATCGGCGTCGGCAAGGACTGCGAATTGCAGCTTTTGGGGCAACGCTATGATGCAACGGGCCAAGATCTGCGATTTGCGTGGGAAGGCAGCGTCAAAATGGTGCGACTGCCGCTGATCGGCGGGTTCCAGGCGATGAATGTACTAACGGCGGCTGGGCTGGCGATTGCTTGCGGTGCAGATGCACAGGAGGTGTTTGCAACCATGCCGCGGCTAAGCACCGTGCGCGGGCGTATGCAATTGGTGGCGACGCGTGAAAATACGGCAACGGTTTTCGTCGATTACGCCCATACTCCTGATGCGGTGGCAACGGCACTTCAGGCGATGCGCCCCCATGTCATGGGCCGGTTGCACGCTATTATCGGGGCAGGTGGCGATCGTGACACTGGTAAGCGCCCTTTGATGGGGCAGGCTGCTACGGCCCATGCAGACCGTGTATATATCACGGATGATAATCCGCGCAGCGAAGATCCCTCGCAGATCCGCGCCGCAGTCATGCAGGGCGCAGGCCCCGATGCGATTGAGATCGCAGACCGTGCCGAGGCGATTTTGCGCGCGATTGATGCCTTGGAACCCGGTGACGCCTTGCTGATCGCGGGCAAGGGACATGAAACCGGACAGATCATCGGCACCGATGTCTATCCGTTCGACGATGCTGAACAGGCGTCGGTTGCTGTGGCCGCACTAGACGGGAAAATCTGATGACTGCTCTTTGGACCTCGCAGGACATGGTTGCTGCGACAGGGGGACGTGCCACGCAAGATTTTGCAGTGGCGGGCCTGTCGATTGATACGCGTTCAATTGCCGTGGGGGATATGTTTATCGCGTTGACGGCGGCGCGTGACGGGCATGATTTTGTGCGCCAAGCATTGGATGCGGGTGCTGCGGGTGCGCTGGTGTCGCGCATTCCCGAGGGCTGCACCGAGGCCGATCCGTTGATCGTTGTGCCCGATGTGTTGCCCGCGCTAGAGGATATGGCCCGCGCCGCGCGCAGTCGCACACGCGCGCGCATCGTCGCGGTGACTGGATCAGTCGGCAAGACATCGACGAAGGAAATGCTGCGCGCTGTTTTGTCCCGTCAGGGGACAGTGCATGCCGCAGAGGCCAGTTTCAACAATCATTGGGGTGTGCCGCTGACCTTGGCGCGTATGCCCAAAGACTGCGATTTCGCGGTGATTGAGATCGGGATGAACCACCCCGGTGAAATCGCGCCGCTTGCCCGGCTGACCCGGCCCCATGTCGCGCTGATCACAACTGTCGCGGCGGCGCATTTGGAAGCCTTTGATGATCTGGGCGGGATCGCACGCGAAAAAGCCGCTATTTTCAAAGGGCTTGTGCCAAATGGTGTGGCGGTGGTGCCCAATGATCTGGATGTCAGCCCGATCCTTTATGCCGCTGTCAAAGGGGAGCTGGTGTCATTTGGCACCGAGGATGGGGCCGATTACCAACTGCTGGATGCGACAATACAAGGTGATGTGACGGTTGTTCAGGCGCGAATGCATGCAGCACCGATGTTGTTCAAACTTGCAACGCCGGGGCGTCATTTTGCTGCGAATGCCCTGGGGGTTTTGGCTGCGGTCGAGGCCTTGGGCGGCGATCCCGCCCTTGCGGCCCTGGATATCGCGCAATGGCATCCCCCTGCGGGGCGCGGATCGCGCGAACGCATTCGTCTGGATCCGGTCAATGCCGAAGACAGCTTTGATCTGTTCGACGACGCGTTCAATGCCAACCCCACATCGTTGGGCGTCGCATTGGAGGTTCTGGCGGCGCAGCTTCCGCGCGATGGCGTTGGGCGGGTGAAAGTCGGTCGCCGCGTTGCCATTCTGGGTGAGATGCTGGAGCTGGGTCCAGATGAACAGGCGCTGCATGCCGAAATTGCGCTGCATCCTGCACTGGAAACGGTTCATACTGTTCATATGGTCGGGCCGCGAATGCAGGCATTGCGCGATGCGCTGCCTTATGAAAAACGCGGGGAATGGGTGGCGGATGCAGCGGAGTTAATCCCGCGAGTGCGCCACCTGGTGGATGCCGGAGATGTTGTTTTGGTCAAAGGCTCCAAAGGATCGAAGGTCAGCACCATTGTAACGGCGCTGAAAAAATTGGCCCAACCGGTGGTGGTCGGTTTGGATAAGGACATTTAAGATGTTGTATTGGCTTGCAAACCTTTCCGACGGCGGGGATTTTTTCAACCTGTTTCGGTATATTACCTTTCGCGCAGGTGCCGCATTTTTCACCGCGCTGATTTTTGGATTTCTGTTCGGTCGGCCTTTGATCGATATTTTGCGCCGCAAACAGGGTAAGGGTCAGCCAATCCGAACCGATGGGCCGGAAGGACATTTTGCCAAGGCCGGCACGCCGACAATGGGCGGGATCTTGATCCTATCGGCGATTTTACTGTCGACCTTGTTATGGGCGCGTTTGGACAATGGCTATGTCTGGATCGTTTTGGCTGTGACTTACGGCTATGCCGCGATTGGTTTTGCCGATGATTATGCCAAAGTGTCGAAACAGACCACGGCAGGCGTGTCGGGCCGGGTGCGTATGGCCTTGGGCCTGATCCTGGCCGCAGGGGCAGGGACGGCTGCCGCGTATCTGCACCCGGCGGAACTGTCAGGGCAGCTGGCCTTTCCGGTGTTCAAAGATGTCTTGTTAAATCTGGGCGTATTCTTCGTGCCGTTTTCCATGGTCGTGATTGTGGGCGCCGCCAATTCCGTGAACCTGACCGATGGTCTGGATGGGTTGGCGATTATGCCGGTGATGATCGCTGCCGGTACCTTGGGGGCGATTGCCTATATCGTTGGACGGGTCGATTTCACCGAATACCTTGATGTGCATTATGTTCCCGGCACTGGTGAGATTCTGGTCTTTACCGCCGCGCTGATTGGCGGTGGCTTGGGTTTCTTGTGGTATAACGCGCCACCGGCTGCTGTATTTATGGGCGACACAGGCTCTTTGGCTCTTGGCGGCGCGATTGGTGCGATTGCTGTTTGCACCAAGCATGAGATCGTCTTGGCCATTGTGGGCGGCTTGTTCGTCGTTGAGGCCCTGTCGGTGATCATTCAGGTGTTTTACTTTAAGCGCACAGGAAAGCGTGTGTTTTTGATGGCACCGATCCATCACCACTTCGAGAAAAAAGGCTGGTCAGAGCCGCAGATCGTTATTCGGTTCTGGATCATTTCGTTGATCCTTGCGCTGATTGGTCTGGCGACATTGAAGTTGCGGTAAATTTCCGCAAGACAGGCAGCGAAGCGGGCGGGACGGCGAAAACCCGCCCAATAGGTTAACGGCGCGCATTTCCGTAAGCCTTTCGTTAAGAATCGTGCCACTCTTGGGCTTGGGAAGCCTGGGAACAATATCGTGATGAATAAATTTACGCATATATTAGGCGCTGCTGCGATCGGCCTGTTGGGGGGCAATATCGTCGGATCAGGCGCACATAGTGCCACATTTGATATTACATTGGTTTTTGAAGACGACACGAGCACACAGATCCGCAACGCGTTTGAGCGTGCGCAAACATTTTGGGAATCCAAAGTTCTGGGTTATGTCGACCCGTTGATTGATTTTGGTCCGTTGGTCGTCACTGCTGAACTTTTGACAAGCGCCTCACCGCTGAGCGCCGCGTCGGGCACATTGGCATCGACCACGACAATGTTCCGTTTGAATGCGGATCGCACATGGGCGTATGCGACCTCGGCCGTGATCGGGATTGATGGCGCGGATCTTGACAGCATGATCGCGGGAGGCACGCTTGATAACGTGGTCTTGCATGAGATGGCGCATGCTTTGGGCTTTGGGACAGGTTGGTATCTGACCTCTCGGCTTGGCACGGTCTATAATGATCTTAAAGATGATATGGGCAATTATATCGGGGAATTTGGGCTCGCGGCCTATCAAGAAAGCTGTGATGGATCAGCTGTATCGGTTCCAATTGAAGGGGGCGGTGTGGCCGGAACGTCGGGCATGCATTGGGCCGAAAGCTGGGCCTGCGGGTCGGACGCATTGATGACGGGTTACCTGTCAGAAGAGGCCACCGTCTCGGATGTGACGCTCGCATCGTTGCGCGATCTTGGCTATGTAATCGCACCTGTTCCATTGCCTGCGACGGCGACGATGGCCCTGTCGGGAATTGCATTCGCCGGGTTTCTTTCGCGTAGGCGCCGCCCGCGGCGCGCGGCGTCCTAGGCCGCCATGTGCCTGCCCCTGTCATATGTGATGTGGGGGCGGCGCGATGACTTTCCTCTTTCCCCGCGCTTTGGGTTGACATATCCCGGTTGTGCGGGGGCTGACCCCTGCGGCGGCAGTATTGGGGCAGATAATGATTCCGGTTCAAGGTGTTGATGGTCAGAAAATCGCGGTATTGGGGCTGGGCCGGTCAGGCCTTGCGACGGCGGCTGCTTTGCGCGCAGGAGGGGCAGAGCCGCTGTGCTGGGATGACAGCCCTGAAGGCCGTGACCGCGCGCAACAGGCTGGGTTTTCGTGCTGGGATCTGACGCGGGCTGGGGCATTTGATGATGTGTCCTTGTTGGTCGTTTCGCCCGGGATTGCGCATCTGTATCCACAGCCCAATAAGGTCATCACGGCGGCCATGCTGGCGGGCGTTCCGGTAGATAATGACATCGGGCTGTTCTTTCGGTCTTGGTCCAGCGCGGGATGGGATGATTTTGACACGATGCCGCGGGTGATTTGCGTTACCGGGTCGAATGGGAAATCCACCACAACCGCACTGATCCATCATATCTTGCAAAGCGTCGGACGGCCCAGCCAGATGGCGGGCAATATTGGGCGCGGCGTGTTGGATATTGATCCCCCCGAAGATGGCGAAGTTCTGGTGCTGGAGCTGTCAAGCTATCAGACCGATTTGGCGCGTGCGCTGACGCCAGATGTGGCGGTGTTTACTAACCTGTCGCCTGATCACCTGGATCGTCATGGCGGTATGGGCGGATATTTTGCGGCCAAACGGCGGTTATTTGCCGAAGGTGGACCCGACCGGGCGATCATCGGCGTTGATGAGCCCGAAGGGATATATCTGGCCAATCAAATTTCAGTCGGGCCGCTTGATGACCGGTTGATCCGCATTTCTGCAGCGCGAAAGCTGGGGGATTGGGGTTGGTCTGTTTTCGCCCGCAAAGGTTTTTTAGCGGAATGGCGCAAGGGGCGGCAGGTGGCCTCGGTTGATTTGCGTAACATCAGCGGCCTTCCGGGGGTGCACAATCATCAAAACGCCTGTGCTGCCTTTGCTGCCTGCCGTGCGGTGGGCATTGCCCCACGCCAGATTGAGGCCGCGTTTCACAGTTTTGCAGGCCTGCCGCATCGGTCGCAAACCGTGGCAGATATTGGCGGTGTGCGCTGGGTCAATGATTCCAAAGCCACGAATGTAGATGCAGCGGCCAAGGCCTTGGATGCGTTCAAATCCATCCGGTGGATTGCTGGTGGCTTGGGTAAGGACGGCGGTGTCAGCGCGTTGAAGTCGCATATTGGGCAGGTGGTCAAAGCCTATTTCATTGGCCATTCGGCGCGCGATTTCGCATTGGATCTGCCCGGGCTGGAGCATGAGATTTGTGAAACCATGGAGGCGGCCGTGGCGGCCTGTGCCCGTGATGCGCAATCGGGCGACACCGTGGTGCTGGCGCCGGCTGCGGCCAGTTTTGACCAATATGCCAGTTTTGAAAAACGCGGTGATCATTTCGCGCAGCTTGTTGCAACGGCTACAGCCAGCCCCGCCAACACGTGACCCTGCCGAGTGATATTTCCACCACATATGCGCGTGTTGCCACGCAGTGGCATGCACAACGCAATCGCAGTCTATTTGAACGTCCTTGGTTACAGCGACTGGTAACGGGGCTGGGGCCTGGCGCATCGGTGCTGGATCTGGGCTGCGGTTCCGGAGAGCCGATTGGTAAATGGTTGATCGAACAGGGGTTTGCACTAACCGGTGTGGACATCGCTGCGCCTATGTTGGATCTGGCCCGTCGCGCAGTGCCGCAGGGCATTTGGGTGCAGGCGGATATGCAGCGCTTGGATTTGGGGCAGCGCTACGATGCAATTGTGGCCTTTAACAGCTTCTTTCATCTGTCCCCGAAGGCGCAGCGGCAGATGTTCCCGATCTTCGCCCGACATTTACGCCCGGGTGGACGGCTTATGTTTACCTGTGGCCCAGAGGCGGGGGAGGCGATGGGCGCGGTGGCCGGCCAGCCGGTCTATCACTCCAGCTTGTCACCGGCGGAATATGCCCTGTTGATGGAGGAAAACGGATTGTTGCCGCTGCGCTTTGTGGCACAAGATCCAGACTGCCGGGGCCATAGCCTTTGGTTGGCGCAGGCGCGCTAAAGCACTGCTGCGGCGGTATCGTGTAAAACCTGCGCAGAATGGCGCATCGCGGCGTGCTCAGTCTCGGACAGGTCCAATTGCAATGTGTTCACAATGCCCTGCGCCCCGATCACACGCGGCAGGGACAGTGCGATGTTTTCAACACCGAAGGCCTGTGGCATCTGTATAGAGCAGGTAAATACCGCGCGTTGATCATCGCGTAAGGCCTGACATATTCGTGCAAGCCCTGCGCCAATACCGTAATAGGTTGCACCTTTTCCGACAATGATCTTATAGGCGGCACATCGCACATCCGTATCAATTCGTGCCATGATTTCGGGCGTGACCGCCCGGTCCAGCTGCGCTGCGGCGGTGACAATAGGGGTAGAGCCAAGCTGGGCACTTGACCATGTCAAAACCTCTGAATCTCCATGCTCACCAAGGACATAACCATGCACGGAATGTGGCGAAACACCCAAATGCTGCGCCAGCAGCCAACGAAATCGCGCGGTGTCAAGGATTGTGCCCGATCCTATCACTCGTTGCGTAGGCAGGCCTGATGCGCGCAGCGCGACCTGGGTCATGATATCCACCGGGTTCGAGGCGACCAAGAGTAACGCTTTGGGTGCATGGTGACGGACCTGCCCCACCACATCGGCGAAAATATCAACATTGCGGGTCAATAAGGACAGACGGCTTTCGCCCGGTTTTTGCGCCACCCCGGCGGCTAAAATCACTACATGCGCGCCGGACAATCCTGCGTAATCGCCCGCGCTGATCTGGCAGGGATGGGCGAATGGCACCGCATGGGCGATATCGGCGGCCTGCGCCACGGCCAATGCGTGATTGTGATCCACGAACAGGATCTGACTGGCTCCGCCGCGCAGCGCCAACGCATAGCCCGCGGCAGACCCAACCATTCCTGCACCAACAATACCGACCTTCATCATGGCTCTCCCCCTGTTCAGCAGGTCAAAATTTAGCGGTAATCTTGCAAGGCCCAACCACCTATGGCGTCGCAAGAGCGCCGTGCCACTTGTAGTTGATCGCTTTTGCCCGAAAGGTGCTAGTCAGGCCGTTAAAATTGGTTTACATTGATTTCTAGACCCGGAAAACGGGCAATTTTGAGGCAGTGACGGCAGTACAGCCCATGACAGAAATGGTTTTTGGCACCGCGCCTGCGCGCGCTGGTGACCCTATTCTTCCACGTTGGTGGCGGACCCTCGACAAGTGGGCCCTCTCCTGCATCCTTGCCTTGTTTGGTATTGGGATGCTCCTTGGTCTGGCTGCCTCTGTGCCGCTGGCCGAGAAGAACGGGCTTGAGGCGTTCTATTATGTCAAGCGTCAGGCGTTTTTTGGTGGTGTCGCCCTGGTGGTGATGACATTGATTTCGATGATGACGCCGACGCAGGTGCGCAGGCTTGGCGTGATTGGTTTCTTCTTTGCCTTTGCTGCGATTTTGGCGTTGCCGGTGATCGGGACCGATTTTGGCAAAGGTGCGGTGCGGTGGATCTCTTTTGGCTTTGCGTCGGTCCAGCCGTCAGAATTTCTGAAACCTGGGTTTGTGATTATCGCAGCATGGTTCATTGCCGCCGCACATGAGGTGGCAGGCCCGCCCGGGCGGCTATATTCCTTTGTTCTGACGGCGATTATCGTTGTGTGCTTGGCATTGCAGCCCGATTTTGGCCAAGCCTCACTGGTGCTGTTTGCGTGGGGTGTGATGTATTTCGTCGGCGGTGCACCGATTGTGCTGCTGTTGGCGATTGGTGGTCTGACGGCGGCAGGCGGTGTGTTTGCCTATAATATGTCAGAGCATTTCGCCCGCCGGATCAACGGGTTCCTTTCGGCTGAGATCGATCCGCGCACGCAGATTGGCTATGCGACAAATGCGATCCAGGAGGGCGGCTTCTTTGGTGTGGGCGTAGGCGAGGGGACGGTGAAATGGTCACTGCCCGATGCGCATACTGATTTCATCATTGCCGTTGCTGCAGAAGAATATGGTCTGATCCTAGTGATGGTGATCATCGCGCTTTATGCGACGATCGTCGTCCGCTCTATGCTGCGTTTGATGCGCGAACGGGATCCGTTCACCCGTTTGGCGGGCTGTGGCTTGGCGGCGGCATTTGGTGTGCAGGCATTTATCAATATGGGTGTTGCGGTGCGTTTGTTGCCGGCCAAAGGGATGACATTGCCTTTCGTCAGTTATGGCGGATCGTCTGTTATTGCGTCTGGTATCGCAGTTGGGATGCTTTTGGCGCTGACGCGCACCCGGCCCCAAGGTCAGATTTCCGATCTTTTATCCCGGCACCACCAGTAGAGAGGGCTGAAATATGTCAGAAAGCAAACCTCCGCTGTTGTTGATCGCAGCTGGTGGCACGGGCGGGCATATGTTCCCCGCACAGGCCTTGGCCGAAGTCATGACGCGGCGCGGCTGGCGAGTGAAGCTGTCAACGGATGCGCGTGGGGCGCGCTATGCGGGTGGCTTCCCGCATGTGGTGCAGATTGATATGGTGTCCTCGGCGACATTCGCGCGCGGGCGTTTCTGGTCGAAACTGATGGTGCCGTTGCGTATCGCGGGTGGCGTGTTGTCGGCCCTGACGCGCAATGTTTTGGATCGCCCCGCGGCCATTGTAGGGTTTGGCGGCTATCCCACGATCCCGGCACTGACTGCGGCAACAGTTTTACGCATTCCCAGTGCTATCCACGAGCAAAACGGTGTCACCGGTCGGGTAAACACGGTGTTTGCGAAGAAGGTCACGCGGTTTGCCTGCGGCACCTGGCCCACGCAATTGCCCGATGGGGTGGAGCCGGTGCATACGGGAAACCCGGTGCGCGCTGCGGTGATGGAGCGGGCCGGCGCACCCTATATCGTGCCTGGTGATTATCCGATGTCCGTTCTGGTAATGGGCGGATCCCAAGGTGCGCGGATTCTGTCCGATATGGTACCAGAGGCATTGGCGGCCTTGCCCGATACGTTGCGCCGCAATCTGCGCGTGGCCCATCAGGCGCGTGAAGAAGACCGGGAGCGGGTTATCTTTGCTTATGAAAAGGCCGGAATTTCGGCGGATGTAGAGACATTCTTTCGCGATGTGCCACGCCGCCTTAGCGAAGCACAGCTGGTTATTTCGCGCTCGGGTGCGTCTTCGATTGCCGATATTTCTGTGATCGGGCGTCCGTCGATCTTGATCCCCTATGCGGCTGCCGCGGGTGATCATCAAACGGCAAATGCACAGGGGTTGTCACAGGCTGGCGCGGCAATCGTCATTCCCGAAAGCCGTTTGTCACCCGATACATTGGCCGCGCAGGTCGCGCTGGTGTTGGAAAATCCGGATGGCGCATTGCAAATGGCGTTGGCCGCAGGGCGCTGTGGAATTACGGATGCGACAGAACGATTGGTCGCAATCGTAGATGAACTGACAGGAGACGCGCAATGAATGCCACGAAACTTCCGGGTGAATTGGGGCCGATCCATTTCGTGGGTATGGGCGGTATTGGCATGTCCGGGATCGCCGAAGTGCTGCTGACCCAGGGGTTTACGGTTCAGGGATCGGATGCCAAAGCATCCAAAATCACCGACCGTCTGCAAGAGCTGGGCGCGACCTTTTTTGAAGGGCAGCGGGCGGAAAACCTGGGCAATGCCGGGGTTGTGGTGATTTCTTCGGCGATCAAACCGGGCAACCCAGAGCTGGAAGGGGCGCGCAAACGTGGCCTGCCGGTCGTGCGTCGGGCCGAGATGCTGGCCGAATTGATGCGCTTGCGCTCCAATATCGCTGTTGCGGGGACGCATGGGAAAACCACGACCACGACGATGGTCGCCACGTTGCTGGATTACGGTAAATATGATCCGACCGTAATCAATGGTGGGGTGATCCATGCCTATGGCTCGAACGCGCGAGCGGGTGAGGGAGAATGGATGGTCGTTGAGGCAGATGAGTCCGATGGCTCATTCAACCGGCTGCCTGCCACCATTGCGATTGTCACCAATATCGACCCCGAACATATGGAGCATTGGGGCGATTTTGATGCGCTGCGCAAAGGGTTCTATGAGTTTGTCTCAAATATTCCGTTCTATGGTTTGGCCGTATGCTGCACCGATCATCCAGAGGTGCAAACCCTTGTCGGCAAGCTTTCCGACCGGCGGGTCACCACCTTCGGTTTCAATGCGCAGGCCGACGTGCGTGCGATCAACCTGACCTATGTGCAAGGCGTTGCGCAATTTGACATTGCCTTGCAAGGCGAACTGGATGAGGACGAGCGGCCAACGGTGATCGAAGGTTGTCGCCTGCCGATGCCGGGTGATCATAACGTGTCCAATGCACTGGCCGCAGTCGCGGTGGCGCGCCATTTGGGCATGAAACGCGAGGAGATCCGCGATGCTTTGGCCAATTTCAAAGGGGTCAACAGGCGCTTTACCAAGGTCGGGGATGTGCTGGGCGGCGTGGCGGTCATTGATGATTACGGCCATCACCCGGTTGAGATTGCAGCCGTCTTGAAAGCCGCGCGTCAGGCGGTGTCGGGCACGCCGGGTGCGCGTGTGATTGCTGTGCATCAGCCGCATCGTTATTCGCGCCTGCATTCCCTGTTCGAGGATTTCTGCACCTGTTTCAACGAGGCAGATGTGGTTGCCATTGCAGAGGTTTACGCGGCCGGCGAAGACCCTATCCCGGGTGCGGAGCGTGAAGATCTTGTGGCCGGTTTGATTCAGCATGGCCATCGCCATGCGCGCGCGATCTTGTCAGAAGAGGATTTGGCCCGGCTGGTGCGTGAACAATCGCGCCCCGGTGATATTGTCGTCTGCCTTGGCGCGGGGACGATTTCGGCCTGGGCCAACGGCTTGCCCGCAAAATTGGGGGCCTAAGGTGACTGGGGCATTGCGCCATTTTCCCGATGTCCCCTGGCAGCATAGCGCTGCAACAGATGCGAAGCGGGGCGATGCGTATCGCCCTGCGCAGATCCGGGCGATAATGTCGACCCGGCTGGTCCACTCCCTCCTGTCCGCCGGGATGGAGTTAACCTTGACCGGCGTCGTGACTGTCATGACGTCGGTCGCTTTTCTATTTCATGCGGGGTCGGACCCTGTCCCGGCCTGTCCCTGCTTTGGCTTTTCACGAGGTCTGACATGACCCATTCTTTGTTTGCCGTCTGCCTTTGGGTAATTGCCGCCACGATGGTGGCGCTTGGCCCGCAACGTTTCCATTGGCCTGCTGCCTGGGCCTTGATTGCCACAGGGGTTCCGATGGTGGGGTGGGTGACGTATCAAAATGGCCCGCTTTGGGGTGTTTTGGTGCTGGCAGGTGGGGTCTCTGTGCTGCGCTGGCCGGTGAAATACCTGCTGCGTGCCGCGCGTGAAGGTCGGTTCGATCACGATTGAGCCGACCGCCGGTGCCGTTAATTTCGGCAAACTGGGCCCGCGCCACGGGATTTCCGGTTTGTATGCGCGCGCCGCATTGCATTGCTGCAGTGCGGCGTTACCCTGAGTGGGCATTGACCCAGTCAGGAGCGCCAGATGCAATTCTCGATCCGTCATGTGACTGAATACAGCTATTCAGCCCCGGTCAAATTGGGGGCGCATCGATTGCGGCTGAGCCCGCGACCCGATGGTGCCAAGGTTGAGGATCATCAGATACATATCTCACCCCCGCCGGTTTCACGCAGGCGCGGGTCCGATCTATATGGCAACGCGGTGCTGGATCTGGAATTTGCTGGGTCTACCAAACATCTCAAGATTGAAACGGTGATCTTGGCCCGCACTGTGACACAAGCAGCGCAGAAAGCGGCCTTAACATCGCTGCCTCTGTCGCCGCCGCCAAATATGTCCTTTTGCATGGTGGGCGATGTGTTGGCCCCGGTGGCGCGATTGTCCGATCAGATCGCCGAAGAGGCAGAAGGCGATCCGCTGCTATATCTGGAATTACTATGCGATCGGTTGCATGGCGTAACGGGTGTTGCGGATCAAGACAACCTGGCCCGCTTGCCTGATCCGGTTCTGGTGCAGGCACAGGCGGTTGTTCCAAAATTGACATCTTTATTCGTGGCATGTTCAAGGGCGCAGGGGATTCCGGCGCGATATGTGTCAGGTTACACCGGGCTGGATAAGGCTGTGGATGGTAAGTGGCACCTTAGTATCTGGGCCGAGGTGCATCTGCCTGGTTTGGGCTGGATTGGCTATGACCCCAGTTTTGGTGTTGTTGTGAACGACGCGCATATTGCCCTGTGTGCCGCGCCAGATCAGCTTGGCACCTTGCCGCTGGAAGGGGCATACTGGGGCGCAGGTGTGCAGTCGCAGCTTGAGTATGCAGTTGAGATCGAAACGGCTGAGTAAGGGATCTTGTGTGTGCGGCGCCGGATGACTACGACACGGGTATGAGCATTCTTACCGCATATACGCCCCGAGGCACCCTGACCGAACACCGTTCCTTGGCGGACCTGACATGGTTGCGCGTCGGTGGTCCGGCGGATTTGTTTTTCCAACCTGCAGATCGCGACGATCTGGCCGCGTTTTTGGCCGCATTGCCGGAGGAAGTCGACGTCTTCCCGATGGGCGTTGGCTCTAACCTGATCGTGCGCGATGGTGGGTTGCGTGCTGTGGTGATCCGGCTGGGCCGGGGCTTCAACACGATTGACTGCGATGGAGGTCGGGTTGTCGCCGGCGCTGCGGCATTGGATGCGCATGTGGCGCGGCGTGCGGCGCAAAACGGTCTGGACCTAACCTTTTTGCGCACGATTCCCGGCGCGATTGGTGGTGCAGTGCGGATGAATGCAGGCTGCTATGGCGCATATGTCGCGGATCATTTGCTGGAGGTCGAGGTTGTAACCCGGCAAGGCGAGGTGAAAACCATCCCGGCACAGGATCTGAACCTGCAATACCGTCAAAGTGATTTGCCGCAGGGCTGGGTGATTACCAAGGCCGTATTTGTTGCCCAACCCGGCGATCCTCAGGCGCTAGAGGCACGTATGGCGGATCAAATCGCAAAACGCGATGCAAGCCAACCTACGAAGGACCGGTCTGCCGGGTCGACATTTCGCAATCCGGCAGGCTACAGCTCAACCGGGCGGGCAGATGATCAACATGATTTGAAAGCCTGGAAGGTTATTGATGATGCTGGAATGCGTGGCGCCAAATTGGGCGGTGCGCAAATGTCTGAAATGCACTCTAATTTCTTAATCAACGCAGGCGGTGCCACGGCGGCAGATTTGGAAGATCTTGGTGAAGAAGTCCGTAAAAAGGTTTTGCAAACGAGCGGCATTTCGCTACAATGGGAAATCATGCGCATCGGCACTCGTGACACCCCGGAAGAGGGTGGCCAATAGGCCCGAGTCCGCCAAGGCGCAGTAGATGGCGGCACTAATGAACAAAGCACGGGGATAACCCCGGCAGAGGCGAAAATGGCGGGTATGTCGAGCAGGGCATCCCAACGTGTTGCAGTTTTGATGGGTGGCCCCTCCGCAGAGCGGGAGGTCTCCTTGGTATCCGGGCGCGAATGCGCCACGGGGCTGCGGCAGGCGGGATATGATGTGATTGAGGTCGATGCCGGCCCCGATCTTGTGCAGCAATTGGCTGACATAAAACCAGATTATGTATTCAACGCGTTGCATGGCCGTTGGGGCGAAGATGGCTGTGTTCAGGGCATTTTGGAATGGCTGCATCTGCCATATACGCATTCGGGCGTGTTGGCTTCCGCATTGGCGATGGACAAGTCGCGTGCCAAAGATGCGTTTCGCGCCGCCGGCCTGCCAGTGGTTGAAAGCGTGATTGTGCCCAAGGCAGAGGCCAGTGCTGATCATGTGATGCCCGCGCCCTATGTCGTGAAACCCAATAATGAGGGCAGCTCGGTCGGCGTGTATATCGTGCATGGCGGGGCCAATCAGCCGCCGCAATTGTCCGATGAGATGCCAGATATGGTGATGGTGGAAACCTATGCGCCGGGACGGGAGTTGACCTGTTCGGTGATTGGGGACCGCGCGCTATGTGTGACAGAGATTGTCACCAGCGGTTGGTATGATTATGCGGCGAAATACACAGTCGGTGGGTCGCAGCATTATTGTCCGGCGGATATCCCTGCGGATATCGCAGAAATTTGCCAAGATTACGCATTGCGTGCGCATCAGGCGCTGGGGTGCCGGGGTGCGTCGCGTACGGATTTCCGTTGGGATGACAGCCGTGGCAGCGATGGCGTGATCTTGTTAGAAACCAACACTCAGCCCGGTATGACGCCGACATCCCTTGTTCCAGAACAGGCCGCGCAAGAGGGCGTCAGCTTTCCCGAGCTGGTCGCGTGGATGGTGGAGGATGCATCATGCGACCGATAAACCCGCCCCGCCGTTACCCGCCTCAGGCTGGGCAGCGCGCCGTCTTACGTTCGCGCCGGCGTGATCCGGCCCCGTCGCGGCTTGCGTTTCGGTTGCAGCGGCTGTGGCTGACGCCTTTGGTGCGTTCGGTCGTGCGGATCGGCGCACCGATCTTTGTCGTTGTGCTGGGTGTTGGATTGTATTTTGGCGATGAAGGTCGCCGAGCCACGATTTGGCAACATTTCATCGATGCAAAACGTGCGGTCCAGACACGGCCAGAGTTTATGGTCTCGGCGTTGAAAATCGAAGGTGCTGGGGAAGAGGTCGATGCGGCCATTCGTACTATGCTGCCAGTAACATTGCCCGCGTCCTCTTTCGATCTGGATCTGGACGCCTATCGCAACACGGTTTTGCGCCTTGATGCGGTGGCCGATGTGTCGATGGTTATTCGCCCCGGCGGCATACTGGAGGCCGACGTGCGCGAACGCGAACCCGCGATTTTGTGGCGCACGGCGGGCGGGTTGGAAATGCTGGACCCTGAAGGCCACCGCGTTGCGACATTGTTGGAACGGGATCTGCGCCCCGATTTGCCGCTGGTGGCGGGTAAGGGTGCGGACCGCGCGGTGCCAGAGGCGCTGCGGATCTTGATCGCGTCTGGCCCATTGTTGCCACGCATCCGCGGTCTGATCCGCGTGGGCGAACGGCGCTGGGATCTGGCTTTAGAAGATGATCAGCGCATCATGCTGCCTGCGGATAATCCAATTCCGGCGATTGAACGTCTTTTGGCGCTGGATGCGGCCGAAGATCTTTTAGCACGTGATTTCACCCATCTTGACCTTCGCAACAATGAGCGGCCGACGATCCGGCTCTCAAGCCCAGGGCTTGAGACCTATCGAACGGTGGCCAAACAATATTGAGCAGGCAGACATGACAGATCTTTATCAAGCCCAACGTGCCATGCGGAATATGCGCCGCGCTGCCATGCAGCGCGGGGTGATTGCCCTGTTGGATATTGGAACCTCGAAAATCGCCTGTCTGGTGCTGCGCTTTGATGGGCCTGCCGATCTGGGCGAACGTGAAGGCGGGGCCGGTCCGTTGGCTGGGCAATCCGCGTTTCGTGTAATCGGGGCGGCGACGACACGATCGCGTGGTGTCCGGTTTGGGGAAATCGATGCGATGGCCGAGACGGAGCGTGCGATCCGCACCGCCGTGCAAGCCGCGCAAAAGATGGCCAACACCCGTGTTGACCATGTGATTGCGACATTCGCCGGTGCAGAGCCGCGCAGCTATGGTTTGGATGGTCTGGTTGAGCTTGAGGGCGAAACCGTGACTGAGCAAGACGTAGGGCGGGTGCTGGCATCATGCGATATGCCGCAAATCGGTTATGGCCGCGAAGTGCTGCATGCGCAGCCGGTGAATTTTGCTCTCGATCACCGGTCTGGGCTGAACGACCCGCGCGGTCATACCGGGCGTAAACTGTCGGTCGATATGCATCTGTTGACGGTGGAAGAAACCGCGATTCACAATCTGGCGCATTGTATCCGGCGCTGTGATCTGGAATTGGCGGGCATTGCCTCGGCGGCGTATGTATCAGGTATTTCCAGCCTTGTGGAAGATGAGCAAGAGCTGGGCGCCGCCTGTCTGGATATCGGCGGGGGATCGGCGGGCCTGTCGATCTTTATGAAGAAACATATGATTTTTGCCGATGCGGTGCGTTTGGGTGGCGATCACATCACCCGCGATATCGCTGCGGGGCTGCAAGTGCCTATGCATGTGGCCGAACGGATTAAGACCGTACATGGCGGGGTGCATGCGACCGGAATGGATGACCGTGATATGATCGCGCTGTCGAACAATTCCGGCGATTGGGAAAAGGATTCCCAGACCGTCAGCCGTGCCGAGTTGATCGGGATCATCCGTCCCCGAGTCGAAGAGATTTTTGAAGAAGTGCGCGCGCTGTTGGATGTGGCCGGGTTCGATCACCTGGCCAGTCAGCAAATCGTGTTGACCGGCGGCACCAGCCAGCTGCCTGGCATTGACGGTTTGGCGGCGCGAATCCTTGGCCAGAATGTGCGACTCGGTCGGCCGCTTCGCGTAAAGGGATTGCCGGGCGCTGCGACCGGTTCTGGCTTCTCATCCGTGGTTGGATTGGCGCTTTTCGCAGCGCATCCGCAAGATGAATGGTGGGATTTTGAGATCCCTGCCGAAAGATTGAACGGCCGTAGCTTGCGTCGGGCGATCCGCTGGTTCAAAGACAATTGGTAAGCTTGATTTGGATGAGCTTTGGCGATTAACCAACTGTTGAAGTTTACCTTTCGTTAACCTTTGCCCCTGATATAGGGTGAGAGGCAGTACGACCACAATATGCTGTTAAATGCGCGAAATACCGCCCAAGGTGTTCGTGTGTTCGCCAGATTTTGTGGAGAAACTGTGTTTTTCGCGTGACGCTAGGGCGATTCAGCGATAAATTCAGTGTAACTTCGAGATATTCGGCCGGGACAGGGCCGTGGCAAAATAGACAGGCGGAACCTAAATGACACTGAACCTGATGATGACCGACCATGAGGATCTCAAGCCGCGCATCACCGTTTTTGGTGTTGGCGGGGCTGGCGGAAACGCGGTCAATAACATGATCGAGCAGCAGCTAGAGGGTGTGGAGTTCGTTGTTGCGAACACCGACGCGCAGGCGCTGCAGCAATCCAAAAGCGAAGCGCGCATTCAGATGGGCGTGAAAGTCACCGAAGGCCTGGGCGCGGGTGCGCGCGCAGCCGTAGGTGCCGCCGCTGCGGAAGAGACGATTGAAGAAATCGTCGACCACCTTGCGGGCGCTCACATGTGCTTTATCACTGCCGGTATGGGCGGTGGCACGGGCACGGGCGCAGCGCCGATCATTGCGCAAGCTGCGCGTGAATTGGGCGTTTTGACGGTTGGTGTCGTAACCAAGCCGTTCCAGTTTGAAGGCTCCAAGCGGATGCGTCAGGCCGAAGCCGGTCTGGAAGCGCTGCAAAAGGTCGTCGATACGCTGATCATCATTCCGAACCAGAACCTGTTCCGTCTGGCAAATGAAAAAACCACCTTCACTGAAGCCTTCGCAATGGCCGATGATGTCCTGTATCAGGGTGTTAAAGGTGTGACGGATTTGATGGTGCGCCCGGGCCTGATCAACCTTGACTTTGCGGATGTCCGCGCCGTCATGGATGAGATGGGCAAAGCGATGATGGGTACGGGCGAGGCTACGGGCGAAGATCGTGCCGTGCAAGCCGCCGAGAAAGCGATTGCCAACCCGCTGCTGGATGAAATTTCGTTGCGCGGTGCCAAAGGCGTGTTGATCAATATCACCGGTGGCTATGACCTGACCCTGTTTGAGCTGGACGAAGCTGCAAACCGTATCCGCGAAGAGGTCGACCCGGACGCGAATATCATCGTCGGTTCTACATTGGATCCCGATATGGAAGGCGGCATGCGTGTATCGGTTGTCGCAACTGGTATCGACGCAGCCATCACCACCGAAGTGCCGGTTCCGCGCCGATCCTTGGCAGAGCCGCTGCGCCAGCCCGCAGAAGCGGTTGAAGAAACACGTCAGGCCGCACCGCAGCCTGCTGAACCACAGCAGGCCGCACCGGCGCCACAGCCGCGTAGTGCAGCCGCGCAGCCGAACTTGACTGTAAATGTGGCCGCAGCGCCACAGCGCCAGCCTGCACCGCAGCAATCGCGTGCAGCCGCGCAGCCGCAGCCTGCGCCTCAGCGTCAGCCAGCCGCGCAACCGCAAAGCTATGCCTCTGATCGCACCTTGTTCGACGCGCCGCAGCAGCCACGCCAATCCGCGCCGCAGCGTGCAAGCGAAGATCTGCCACCGCCAGCCTACCAGCCACGCGCTCCTCAGCCGCAATCATTGGAAGCCGCAGAAGAGCCGGCAGAATATGTTGCACCGCGCCCGCGTCAGCCCGGTCAGCCTTCGCCAGAAGCCTTGGCACGTTTGCAGGCCGCCGTGTCGAAACAGCCGGCCGGCCATCACCCGCGCCAGCCAATGGCGGCAGAGCGCGCACCGCAGCAACAGCCGGCAGCCGGCGGTCACCAGGAAAAACCCCGTTTTGGGATCAATTCCTTGATCAACCGGATGACAGGGCATCAAGAAGGTCAGGCACATGCCGCTCCGCAGCAGGCTCAGCCTGTGCATCAGCAGCGCACAGCCGCTGCTCCGCAGCCGCGCCCAGCACCGCCTGCACCCGAGTCGTATGATGATGAGCAAGACCCAGATCAGGACCGGATCGAGATCCCGGCTTTCCTGCGTCGTCAGGCAAACTAAGACAGTTTTGCAACAATGGTGAGTTTTTGAAATAAAACCGCTCACGTTCTAAATTAAAAATGCCGGGCCAGCGCCCGGCATTTTTGTTATTTATCAATGGATTATAGCGGTGGAGGCGGGGTTTTGCCGCAGTGCATCATTAATGTTTCATTATGTTGCAAAGAGTGAATTGAGGTTTTTTCCAGCTGTTCTTAAGTGAAGCTACGGAACGACGCCTATAGCAATGTCAAAGGTGCAGTTTCGGGAACCAAGACCACCTCACGGGGTTTTGAGTCAGTAGCTGGAAGGAATATGATCGTGCAGACGAGCCTTGCAAAATCGGTAACATTCAACGGTGTGGGCCTGCATAGCGGTGCCCCCGTCAGAATGCGTCTTCACCCCGCCGACGCCGACCACGGCATTGTGTTTCGCCGTATTGATGTGATCGGGATGCAAAATCGTGTGCATGCGACATGGGACCGCGTGACCCCGTCGAAACTGTGCACATTGATCGAAAACGAAGATGGTGTAACGGTATCAACAATCGAACATATCACAGCCGCATTGGCGGGGTGTGGTGTGCATAACGCATTGATTGAAATTGACGGTCCTGAAGTGCCGATTATGGATGGATCTTCCGCGCCATTCGTTGCCGGTATTCGTAGATCAGGCATTCGTTTCCTGCGTGCTCCGTTGCGTGCAATCCGTATCTTGAAGCCGGTTGAATTCAAAGACGGCGTAGCAACCGCGCGTTTAGAGCCCGCAGATGGGTTTGAAATCGACTTCGCTATCGATTTTACGGATGCGGCCATTGGCCAGCAATCCAAGCGTTTGGAAATGGCCAATGGTGCCTTTGTGCGTGAGTTGATGGAGTGCCGCACTTTCTGCCGTCAGGCGGATGTGGATCATATGCAGGCGCATGGTTTGGCACTGGGTGGCACCTATGAAAACGCGATTGTGTTTGACGGTGACAAAGTACTGAGCCCCGGTGGCTTGCGCCGCCCGGATGAGGCGGTTCGCCACAAGATGCTTGATGCGCTGGGTGACTTGTCTTTGGCCGGCGCGCCGATCCTTGGACGGTATGTCGGTAATCGGGCAGGGCATGCGATGACAAACCGTCTGTTGCGTGCGCTGTTTGCACAGCCAGATGCCTTTGAATACGTGACTTTGGACGCAGATCAAGAACGTCTTTTGCCCGGTGCAGGTGTGTGCCGTCCGGTCGCGCTTGCGGGGTAAACGTGTTCGCGATTGTCTGTAATATCATTTGCACCCCGTATCGAAAGATGCGGGGTGTTTGCGTGACCTTACTGCCGCGCTCACGCGACCGTGGGGAATTCATGATAAAGGCGTTTTGCGCCCCGGATTTTTCTGTGTTAGGAACGCTCAGGTTGCCCGCGTGTGATGCGGGTCAAAGGTATCCCGCCCGATAAACGGGCGCGGCAAGAAACGGGATAGGGCAGGGTATGGCGCGCATCGGATCTGCGGCTTCGAAAGTCGGATATCTTGTAGTCATGGCAGCGTTGGCGGGATGCGCAGGCGAGCCCGCGCCGAATTTTGAAGATTTCACTGCTGAGCAAATTTATGAACGTGGCGAATATGAACTGGAAGTGGGCAATCCCCGCCGCCCAGATCAGGCGCTGTCGTATTTCCAAGAGGTAGAGCGGCTTTACCCCTATTCGGAATGGGCCAAGCGCGCATTGATCATGCAGGCCTTTGCACAACACCGCTCCGGTGATTATGAAGAGGCGCGGTCCTCTGCGCAGCGTTTCTTGGACACATATCCAGGGTCTGAGGATGCACCTTATGCCAAATATCTGTTGGCTCTAAGCTATTATGATCAGATTGATGAGGTGGGCCGTGATCAGGGGCTGACCTTCCAGGCGCTGCAGGCGCTGCGCGATGTGATCGAACAATATCCCGACAGCGATTATGCCCGGTCCTCGATCTTGAAATTCGATCTTGCGTTCGACCATTTGGCTGCGAAGGAAATGGAAATTGGGCGGTATTACCTGAAAAAAGGGAATTACACCGCCGCGATCAATCGTTTCCGTGTGGTTGTGGAACAGTTTCAGACAACGACCCATACGCCTGAGGCGCTTCTGCGTCTGACCGAGGCTTATCTGGCGCTGGGAATCACTGATGAGGCGCAGTCGGCTGCGGCCATTTTGGGCCATAATTTCCAATCCTCACCGTTTTATGAGGATGCCTATAAGCTGCTGACCGCCAAAGGCCTGACGCCAGAGGGCAAGGGCGACAACTGGTTGAACCGAATCTATCGTCAGGTGGTTCGCGGCGAATGGCTGTAACCCTGACTTTCGGAGCGTAAACTTATGTTGCGCAGTCTAGAAATTCGCGACATGTTGATTGTCGAGCGGACAGAGCTGGACTTTGGTCCGGGCTTGAACGTGCTTACCGGTGAAACCGGGGCGGGCAAATCGATCCTGCTGGATTGCCTTGGCTTCGTTTTGGGCTGGCGTGGCCGTGCGGAGCTGGTGCGCAAAGGGGCGGAGCAGGGCGAGGTAACGGCGGTGTTCGATGTGCCAGTGGGACATCCTGCGCGTGCTGTGTTGGAAGAAGCAGGTCTGCCCAGCGGAGCGGAGTTGATCTTGCGGCGGGTGAACCGCGCCGATGGTCGTAAAATCGCATTTATTAACGACCGGCGGGCCAGTGGAGATGTTCTGCGCAAGATTTCGGTGTCTTTGGTGGAATTGCACGGTCAGCAAGACGACGGTGGGTTGCTGAACGAGCGCGGCCATCGCGCCCTTTTGGACGCATTTGCAGAGCATCACGGGCTGTTATCCGCGCTAAAAGTGGCTTGGGGAGAACGCGCACAGGCGCGCCGTGCCCGCGATGCGGCGCAAAAGGCGTTGGATGCGGTGCGCGAAGAAGAAGACTTTCTGCGCCATGCCACGGCCGAGCTGGACAAGATGTCGCCTGAAAAAGGCGAGGAGGCGGAGCTGGACACCCGGCGCCGGCATATGCAGAAGGCAGAGAAAATTCGCACTGATGTTGCGCGGGCGTTGACCGCGCTCGGGCCCGAAGGCGCCGAGGGGCTGATGCGCGAAGCCGATCGTTGGCTGCAAGGCGCTTCGGATCGGGCGGATGGGACGCTTGACGAGCCGCTTAATGCGCTTGATCGGGCGTTGATTGAGCTGGGTGAAGCAGCGCAGGGTGTTGAAGAGGCGTTGCAGGGATTGAGCTTTGATCCCTATGAGCTGGAAGCTTGCGAAGAACGGCTGTTCGCGTTGAGGGCTTTGGCGCGCAAACATGGGCTTGCGGCCGATGATCTGCCAGAGCTGTCGCAGACATTGCATGAACGTCTTGCGGCGCTGGATGCGGGCGAGGACCGGATCGTAGCGCTGGATGCTGCGGTAAAGGCGGCTGATGCAGCCTATATGGCACAGGCGCAGCGGGTGTCGGCATCGCGGTTGGAAGCGGCTGGCCGGTTAGATCAGGCTATGGCGGCAGAGCTTGCGCCGTTAAAAATGGACCGCGCGGTGTTTGAAACCAAATTGGCACCCGGTGAACCGGGGCCGGAGGGTGTTGATCATGTCGCGTTTACTGTCGCAACCAATCCAGGCGCGCCGTCAGGGCCATTGAACAAGATCGCCTCGGGCGGGGAATTGTCGCGGTTTTTATTGGCGCTGAAAGTGGTGCTGTCACGTGGAGCCGATGCGCTGGTCATGATCTTTGATGAAATTGACCGCGGTGTCGGCGGTGCGACGGCGGATGCGGTGGGGCGGCGTTTGGCAAAGGTTGCCGAAGCGGCGCAGGTCCTTGTTGTGACGCATAGCCCGCAAGTTGCCGCGCGTGGGCGCGATCATTTCCGGGTACAAAAACAGGTGATTGACGGCATGACTTTGTCTGAGGTCGTCGAACTGAGCCGTGAGGAGCGCACCGACGAAATTGCCCGGATGATTTCAGGGGCAGAGGTGACGGATGCTGCGCGTGCTGCTGCCATGTCGCTTTTGGATGCGGGATAAAGGGCCATAACGCGCCACCCTTTGCGTTGGGTGGCTGCGAAAAGCCCGTGTTATTTTTGGATATTTATAGCAAGATGAATGGGCGCGGTTTTCACGCCTGGCCAATGGGATCAGGCTGTTGGGCGCTATGCCTCGGGCACAAATTGTGCGGCGACGATTTCCCAGCCGTGATCATTCATCCCCAAAGTGGCGCAAAAAATTGCGCCGACCCGGCCAGCATCGGAGCCATCGGCATGGATCAGGCCCGACAGTACGAAACGTTGTTGCATCACCACGGCCTGTTGACCTACGGGGCGCAGTTTGCATTTGCCTGTCACCAATCTGGCGCGTGAAAAAGCGCCGGAGAATTCGCCGGCCAGTAGTTCGGCAATATTTTGTTGCCCCGATGCAAGCCCGCCGGTCAGGCTGAGAAAATCGGCATCGGGAGCAAAGAGGCCGGCCAATGTGACGGCGTCGCGGCCCCCCCATGCTTTGGCAAAGACATGGGACAGATCATCTGGATGAGATAGGCTCATTCGGCTTCCTTTGTCGCGTGATTGGCATCGGGCACAAGCTTGCCGGGATTGAGGATATTTTGCGGGTCCAGCGCCTGTTTGATCAATGACATAACCTGCCATCCCTGCCCATGCTCATCTGCCATATAGGCGCGTTTTCCGATGCCGATCCCATGTTCTCCGGTGATTGTGCCACCCATTTCGAGCGCACGATGGGCCATTTTACTGGCCACGGCTTTTGCGCGTGTAAGTTCATCTGCCGAATTGGGGTCCAGCAGAAGAATCGCGTGGAAATTACCGTCACCGACATGACCCAAGATTGGGCCTATCAGGCCTTCGGCGTCGATATCGGTGCGGGTTGCGGCCACGGCTTCGGCCAGGCGGGACATGGGCACACAGATATCGGTCACCAGCCCGGTGCAGCCCGGGCGATGGGCAATACAGGCGGGGTAGGCGCCGTGACGCATGCGCCACAATCGATTGCGGTCCTCGGTCGTCGTGGCCCAGTTGAAATCTGCGCCGCCCATATCGGCCACGATCTCACCGAACCGTTCTGATTGCTCTGCTACGCCGGCGTCAGAGCCGTGAAATTCGATCATCAGATGGGGTTTTTCAGGCAAGCTGGTGCCATTGGCCTCATTGAAAATTTCTGCAATCTGCGCGTCGACGAACTCAATTCGGGCCATGGGAATGCCCATTTGAATGACGGCCTGGACGGTTTCCACGGCAGTGTCGAAATCGTCAAAGGCGCAGACGGCAGAAGAGATGGCCTCTGGTTGGCCATGCAGGCGCAGGGTAAGCTCTGTGATGATTCCCAATGTGCCCTCAGACCCCAGCATTAACGCGGTTAAATCATAGCCTGCGGCGGATTTTGCCGCCCGAGATCCGGTGCGGATAATCCGGCCATCGGCCAGCACCACCTCAAGCGCGGTGGTATTTTCGCGCATTGAGCCATAGCGCACCGTGGTTGTTCCAGAGGCGCGGGTGGCCGCCATACCGCCCAAAGACGCATTCGCCCCCGGATCGACGGGAAAGAACAGGCCAGTGGCACGTAGGTCTGTGTTTAGCTCTTCGCGCGTCAGGCCCGGTTGCACGCGCACCTGCATATCGTCCGCCATGACATCCAAGATCTTGTTCATCTTGGACATATTCAGGCTAAGGCCCCCGTGGATTGGCACGGCATGGGCCTCTAGCGACGTACCGGTCCCATAGGCGGTGACGGGCATCTGATGGGCCGCGCAGATCTTCATAATCTGCGACACCTCTTGGGTGTCGATTGGCCAAGCCACCGCATCGGGCAGGGCGGGGGCAAACCACGTCTCATTTTGCCCGTGCTGCGTGCGCTCAGCGGTGGAGGTGCTAAGGCGCGTGCCAAGCAGGTTTTTCAAAGCGGTAATAGCGGCGTCATGGGGCATGATCAGTTCCTTTCGCCGGTCGTCTATGCCGCTGTTATGGCATAGGGAAGGCCGTTCTTTAGGTGGCAGGTGGAAATCTGCCGATATTGGAATTTTGTCAGGTTTCAGGGCGCTGACGCTGCGCAGCCTGTAATATATGTTGAATATGTGATACTGCTTACAGCGGTGCGCAGGCCTGTTGCAGCCATGTCCTTGCACGCGGGCTGAGCGTTGGTCCGATACGGTTCAAAACCTGTGCATGATAGTCGTTGACCCAGCGGCAATCCGCCGGGCCAAGAAGGTCCATATCGATCAGCCGTCGATCAATGGGCACCCATGTTAGGGTCTGGAATTGCATCATGTCACGCGGATCGCCCAGCGGTGGTGCGGGTTCTACCAACAAGAGGTTTTCAATACGGATCCCGAAAGCGTTTTCCCGGTAATAGCCCGGCTCATTCGACAAAATCATGCCCGGTTGCAACGCCACATCAGAGGCGCGTGAAATCCGCGCCGGGCCTTCATGTACGCATAGGGCTGCGCCAACCCCGTGGCCTGTGCCGTGATCATAATCCAACCCGGCAGCCCAAAGTGATGCTCGCGCCAGCGCGTCCAGATCACGCCCGGCAAGCCCCTTTGGAAAACGCGCGCGCGATAGGGCAATCATGCCTTTCAACACGCGGGTAAAGGGCATCACGGCCTGTGGGTCGGGGCTGCCAATGGCCATTGTTCGGGTGATATCGGTCGTGCCATCACCATACTGGCCACCGCTGTCAACCAGCAACAGCTCGCCCGGGTGCACAGCGCGGTTGGTTTTCTCGGTCACGCGGTAATGCACGATGGCGCCGTTTGGCCCGGCGCCGCAAATAGTATCAAAGCTGATTTCCGTCAGGGCACCGGTGGCGCGGCGACAATTTTCCAGCCGTGTGACCACATCGATCTCGGTCAAGGTGCCGGTCGGGGCGTGATCGTCCAACCAGCATAAAAATTCAACCATCGCAGTGGCATCGCGCAGATGCGCGGCGTGCATCCCTGCGATTTCTGCCGTGTTTTTTATGGACTTGGGCAGAACACAGGGATCATCGGCCCAGCGGATCGCCGTTCCATCAGGCAAGGCGCGTGCCAATTGAACGGGGGCAGTGCCTGCGTCAATTTGCACCGTGCCTTGCAGCTGCGCGATAGCGGGCGCAAAATCCGTCATTGATCGCAATGTGACATCAGGCCCCAGATGCGCCAACACCGCATCATCAAATTTTTCAGCCGCTGCAAACAGAGTCACTTTTGCATCATTATGAAGCAGTGCGAAACATTGCACCAAGGGGTTACGAGGAATATCCGCGCCACGAATGTTCAAAAGCCAACAAATTGAATCTGGCTGGGTTAAGACAGCGGTTGTCACCTGATCGCGGCACAGATTGCGCGCCAGACGGGTGCGTTTCTTGGTGCTGTCCTCCCCGGCAAGGGCGGCGGGGTGAATGCGTGCCGGCGCCGCAGGTGGGGCGGGGCGGTCGTGCCAGATAGCGTCGACAAGATTTTCGGTGGGCACCAATGTGATGTCGCTTTGGGTCAATGCCTGTTCCATGGCATCAATCTCGCGCCGGGTGTGCAGCCAAGGGTCGAACCCGACCTTGGCGCCAGCGGTTAAATGCTGTGCCAGCCACGGGCCGGGCCGGGTGGCGGGCCAATCAATGGGGGTGAACTGTGCCAGGTCGACTTCGGTTCGCACCTGCACCTTATAGCGCCCGTCAATAAAGACACCGGCGTGATCTTTCAGCGCGATACAAAATCCCGCAGATCCGGTGAACCCGGTCAACCACGCTAACCGCGCATCGCTGTCAGCAACATATTCCCCCTGATGCGCATCGGCACGCGGGATAATGAACCCATCCAACCCCTGCTGTGCCAATTGTGCGCGCAGCACCGCAAGGCGCGCAGCCCCCAAGGCAGGATCGGTCTTTACGCTGAAATCTTGAAACATTACGAGACCCTACGCATTCCCAAACTTCTGGCGCGTTTGCGCGGGTCGGCGTCAAACAGGCCGGCAAGCTGTTCGGTCATCACGCCTGCCAACTCCTCTGCGTCGGTGATTTTGACCGCACGCTCATAGTATTTGGTGACATCATGGCCGATGCCAACCGCGATCAGTTCGACTGCGCGACGCTTTTCGACCATGGCAATCACATCATGCAAATGCTTGTCCAGATAATTGGCCGGGTTGACCGACAGGGTGGAATCATCCACTGGCGCGCCATCTGAAATCACCATCATGATCTTGCGCGCCTCTGGCCGATTCAACATCCGCTTATGCGCCCATTCAAGCGCCTCGCCATCGATGTTTTCTTTCAGTAGGCCTTCTTTCAGCATCAGGCCCAGATTAGGGCGCGCGCGCCGCCATGGGGTATCTGCACGTTTGTAAATGATATGGCGCAGATCGTTCAAACGCCCGGGCTGATGGGGTCGTCCCTCTGACAGCCATTTTTCACGCGATTGGCCACCCTTCCATGCACGGGTGGTAAAGCCCAAAATTTCAACCTTGACGTTGCAGCGCTCCAGCGTGCGGGCCAGAACATCGGCACAGATCGCCGCAATCGAGATTGGCCGCCCACGCATCGAGCCGGAATTATCCAGCAACAACGTCACGACTGTATCGCGGAATTCGGTGTCATGTTCGATTTTGAACGACAGTGGCATGGTCGGGTTGGCCACCACGCGGGCCAAACGTCCGGCGTCCAGAATGCCTTCCTCGCGATCGAATTCCCATGACCGGTTTTGCTGTGCCTGCAAGCGGCGCTGTAACTTATTCGCCAAGCGCGAAACAGCACCTTTCAGCGGTTCCAGCTGCTGATCCAAATAGGCCCGCAAACGTTCCAGCTCAGCGGGTTCTGCCAGATCTTCAGCGGCGATTTCCTCATCGAAGTCAATGGCATAGATCTTATAGCTTGGATCCGCCTCTGACGCGGCAGGTGGCGGCGCCTCCGAGGCCTGATCGGCCTCTGGCATATCCACCTCGTCACCGGCATCCTGATCGGCCAGATCTTCGGTTGAAACCGAAGTTTGCTGCTGATCTTGTTGCTGCTCTTGGGCCTGTTCGGGCTGCGCTTCGGTGTCACGGTCCTCTTGTTCGCCGGTTTCCTCTTGCTCTCCGCGATCATTTTCGGGTGCGGCCTCTTCGGGATCGCCCTCATCGCCATCGCTTTCGTCGGGGTCATCACCCAGCTGATCACCATACCCCAGATCCGAGATGATCTTGCGCGACAGCCGTGCGAAATTCGCCTGCGAGGCGAGCACATCTTGTAAATCGCCCAGATCAACGCCGCTTTGTTCGATGAAGGGTTTCCACAGATCCAAAACATTTTGTGCCGATGTCGGCAGGTCGCGCCCCGTGGCCAATTGACGGATCAGATAGCCGGCGGCGGCGGGCAGCGGGGCTTCGGCCTGATTGCGGATCTGGCCATAGCCTTTGCGGTCCGCCTCATAGGCCAGTTTCGCGTCGGTATTGGTCAGCGTGCCGGGCATATCACGCGCGCCAAGCGCCTCGCAACGTGCAGCTTCCATCGCCTCGTAAAGTGAGGCCGCCATTTCGCCTTGCGGGCGATAGCGGTTGTGCGTTGCCTCATTGTGATGACGGATACGCAAGGCCAATGCGTCGGCGGTGCCGCGCGCCAAAAGCACCTCATTTCGGGTCATACGGCGCGACACTTGCGGCAGGCGCATCGTGTCACCCGACTGCCCCGAAGGATCAACGGTGTAATTCACTGTCAGCTCCGGCCGATCTGCCATTGTTTTGGTGGCTTCAGCGAGGGCTTTTTTGAACGGATCGGCGGGGTTGTCGTTGGGCTTGCTCATGTCCAAGATAAAGCACTGGTGCAAGCGGGCCGCAAGTAGGGAATGTGGTGATCACGCATGCTGTTACCCGGTTCGCGTGATGTGGGCGGCCTACGACATCAGCATCGACACGCAGTCATTGATCAGGTGCGCAGCGCGACGCTGGGCCCATTGCGCCTGTCGTGGATCCTTTGAAAATCGCGCCGCGCGCAAAAGCCGGGCATGGGCCAATCGCGCTTCAACGCGCAAGGTCAAGCGGGCACGGCCATTTTCCGGATTTGCGACCGCCAGCAGCAATTCCTCCATTGCTGCGTGACTTTTGCGCAGTTGGTCTGTCTGCGGCGTGTCCCACAGGCTTTCGTCTTGCAATTGCGCGGTCAGTCGACCGGTGCAGGTGGCAAAGACCCGCTCCAGCTCTGCGATTTCGGCGGCGCGGATGGGCGCGGCAGACAGGCACAGGGCAAGAAAGCAGATGAACCATCGGGAGAAGAAGCACATAATGAAACCCTCCCACAGGAAGATTTCAAAATTCTGAATGCACGCATGGCGTGTTATTCTCGACGCTCAGTTGTGCTGTTTTTCGTCATCAAAATTGCCTTGTCACAACTGCGCACAGTGCGTGGCATCTGCGTGACATGGGGTGATAGGATCACGCGTAGCGCGCCACTATGGGGTGTGGTGTAATTGCGCAGGGCTTGCACGGCAAGCGCGTGTTCCTCTGCGCGGTCGGGCCGGCCTTCATAGATCCGGACACAGTTGCGCAGAACCTTGCGCGCCGTCAAAGGAGACCGGCTGATACAGGCGGTTAAAAACACGCAGCACAGCGTCAATAAAATCGTGGAACGTAGAATATGATGCATGGGCGCAATCTGCGCTGCAAATCTTGCCAAAAGCTGAATGGAGAACAGCGGCAAAATAAAAGGCGCACCGTCTGGCACGCCTTTTGCATTCGGTCATAAATTCGGCGTTACGATGCCATTGTCGCAGCGCTTTCGGGGAGTTCTTCGTCGAACAGGCGCTGATAGAATTCTGCGACGGTCTGGCGCTCTAGCTCGTCACATTTGTTCAGGAAGGTCAGGCGGAACGCATAGCCGACGTTGTTGAAAATACGTGCGTTTTGTGCCCAGGCAATCACCGTCCGCGGGGACATCACCGTCGACAAATCCCCGTTCATAAAGGCGGTTCGCGTCAGGTCGGCAACATGCACCATTTGGCTGATGACTTTGCGTCCTGCTTCGGTGTTGTAATTGGGGTTCTTCGACAACACGATGGCCGCTTCAGCGTCATGTGACAGATAGTTCAGCGTGGCGACCAGCGACCAACGGTCCATCTGGCCCTGGTTGATTTGCTGCGTGCCGTGATACAGGCCAGTCGTATCGCCCAGACCAACGGTGTTGGCTGTGGCGAATAGGCGGAAATACGGGTTCGGTGTGATCACTTCGTTCTGGTCAAGCAGCGTCAATTTGCCCTCGGCCTCCAAAACGCGCTGAATGACGAACATCACATCGGCGCGGCCCGCATCATATTCATCGAAGATAATAGCGGTTGGGTTGCGCAGCGACCAAGGCAGGATGCCTTCGTGGAACACAGTGATCTGCTTGCCATCTACCAGTTTGATCGCGTCCTTACCGATCAGGTCGATCCGACTGACATGGCTGTCAAGATTTACACGCACCGTCGGCCAGTTCAGCCGGGCGGCGATCTGTTCGATATGGGTCGATTTGCCGGTCCCGTGATAGCCCTGGATCATAACACGACGGTTAAAGGCAAAACCTGCCAATACGGCCAACGTGGTATCACGATCAAATTTATAGGTGCTGTCGATTTCTGGAACGCGCTCTGTGCGCTCCAGAAAACCTTTTATCTTCATGTCGCTATCAATGCCGAACACCTCGCGGACATCGATTTCCTCGGTGGGTTTCGCGTTCATATCCAGCATCTGTCGCACCTTTCTTTAGATCACCGCGTAACGTTGCGCGGCGCTTTGCAGAGTTGTGGAACATATTGAACGTGGCTGCAAGAGGGCGGCAGGCGCAGAGTTACACTCGCAATGCTGCCTTTCGCGGCGCCCATGGCGGGGCCTATGTGCAGATCGGCTGGTTAGGTGGACCTTTGCGCGCTCTAAGGCGTTGCGGCTGTAAGCAGACCTGTCATAGGGTCGGGTGAATTACGGTGAAGGAGAATTATATGAGCGGTCTTCTGGCGCTTCTGGATGATGTGGCGGGGATCGCCAAGGTCGCGGCGGCTTCGATTGATGATATCGCCGGTCAGGCGGCGAAGGCTGGGGCCAAGGCGGCAGGCGCGGTGATTGATGACGCCGCGGTGACGCCGAAATATGTCCACGGTTTTGCTCCGGCGCGAGAATTGCCGATTGTGGGCAAGATCGCATTGGGTTCAATTAAGAATAAGCTGCTAATCTTGCTGCCTGCGGCTTTGCTGCTGACGACATTTGCGCCCTGGCTGATCACACCGCTATTGATGCTGGGCGGGTCTTATCTTTGCTTCGAGGGGGCGGAAAAGATCTGGCATGTTTTGCATCCGCACCATCCCAGCGGCGGCGAGGCGCCAAAGGATCTGCCCAGTGCGCATCTGGAAGCGTCCAAGATCAAAGGCGCTGTTAAAACCGATTTCATCTTATCGGCCGAGATTATGACCATCGCACTTTCGGCGCTGCCCGAAGGGGACCCACTGTGGATCGTGGCGATCACGCTGGCCTTGGTGGGTATCGGCATCACTGCTGTGGTCTATGGCGGTGTGGCTGTGATCGTAAAGGCCGATGATGTTGGCCTGTGGTTGGCTGAGGTGGGAAAATTGGGTGTGACCCGTGCGTTGGGACGGGGGATCGTGCGGTTCATGCCGTGGTTCATGAAAGCCCTGATGATCGTGGGCACTGCCGCGATGATCTGGGTTGGCGGCAACATCATCTTGCATGGTTTGGCCGAATTGGGCTGGCCGGTGGCCTATGACTGGGTGCATCATCAGGCGCAGGCAGTGGGCCATATGGTGCCGGAGGCATGGCTGGGCCTGACCGAATGGGCGGTGACAGCGTTCTTTGATGGCATCTTCGGGTTAGTCTATGGTCTGGTATTGATCCCGTTGATGACGATGATCCTTGCACCACTATTTGGCCTGTTTTCCAAATCTAAATCGCCGGAGGCAGATCATTGACCGTTGCACGCCCCGATTTGATCGGCACCCATCACGTTGCGATCATCTGCGCGGATTACGCGCGTTCGCGTCAGTTTTATCATCAGGTGATGGGGCTGCCGATCATTGCTGAAACTTACCGTGAGGCCCGCGGCAGTTATAAGCTGGACCTTGCGCTGCCGGATGGCACGCAGATTGAGCTGTTTTCGTTCCCCACACCACCCCCGCGCGTTAGCCGACCCGAGGCGCAGGGGCTGCGCCATCTGGCCTTTCGCGTAGCCGATATTGACGAGTGGACCGCTTATCTGACGGGGCATGGGATCACCGTGGAGCCAATCCAGGTGGATGAGCTGACGGGCAAGCGGTTCACATTTTTTGCCGATCCCGATGGGCTGCCATTAGAACTGTATGAACAATAGGCTGGATCAGCGATGGGGGGCGTCAGCATTTAACGCGCGGCTCACCCAACCGTCACTTGACGGAAGGGGCTGCATGGCCGAAAACGTCATGCCGTCAAATTTCGGCCCTTCATCCGCCATTCACAAAAACGACAAGGCGCAGCGATGCAGCAATATGAATATAAGGTGCTATCAGCGCCTGCCAAAGGCGAAAAGTCACGCGGTCTGAAGACCGGTGTGGAACGTTTCGCGCAGACCATGGCCGATACATTGAACCGCATGGCGACCAAGGGATGGGAATTCCAGCGTGCCGAAACCCTACCTGCCGAAGAACGCGCGGGCCTGACCGGCAAAACCACTGTGTATTATAATCTTTTGGTATTTCGTCGCGCCCTTGCACCATCTGCCCATGTAGATGTGATGGACGGTGCGGATCTGGACGACACTGCTGCCAATGATGAGGTCGCGCCGCAGACCCCGCCGCTTTCAAGTGCAGAGCGCCGTGCAATGGCCCTATCCGCCGCCGTGGCCGAGGGGCCAAGCCCGAAGCTGGGCCCGGCATCACGCAGCCATTCGGACCAATCCCCTAAAGACCAAGAGGATTACGACGAATAACCGAGGGCGGTTATGTGTCAATGTCCAGCGCCAGCGCATGGATCCGTGCGATCAGATCAGCCCCGATTAGGGCGTGGACCTTGCGGTGGCGCGCCACACGCCCCATATCTGCCAGGCTGCTGGCTTTTAGACGGATACGGAAATGGCTTTCGCCGGCACGGGCTTGGGCAGAATGTCCAGCGTGCAGGTGGCTTTCGTCGATTATATCCAAAAGCTCTGGTGATAGCGGCATGAGCCGCTCGCGGATTTGCTCCGCAACTGATATATTTTCGCTTGGCATGGGCACGGCCTCTTTCAACTTTGGTGAAATAGATTATGGTGCGTGGCCCGAGTTGAACAAGACGGTCAAGTGCGCACCTCCCCCTAAATGCGCTGAGTTTCGGAGAATTGACCCAGATGCAAAAGAACGATCCTTTCGGTTTCAATATTTCTGCTGCGGCAGATAAGAAACGTCGACAAAAAGGAAAGCGCGGCATGTCCGGCGCTTTTGAAACCTCGACCCGTGTGTGCGACCGTGAAGGCTGCACCGAGTCGGGCCAATACCGTGCACCGAAGAATCCGAAGGTGCTGGATGATTTTTTCTGGTTCTGCAAAGATCACGTGCGTGAATATAATTCCAACTGGAACTATTTTCAGGGCCAGTCCGAGGAAGAGTTCCAGAAGTTTTTGGAGAATGCGACGGTTTGGGAGCGCCCGACAAAGCCGTTCAACCGTGCCAATGACGAACGATTGGGCTGGGCGCGTCACGGCATTTCAGACCCGCAAGAAATTTTGGGCGATAACGCGACCAAAAACCCAGGGCGTAATGTGGTGGGTCGCAAATTACCCCCGACAGAGCGGAAGGCCGTGGGCATTCTAGATGTGAAAGACACCGCCACCAAAGCCGAGATCCGCAAGGCCTATAAGGCGCTGATCAAAGTGCTGCACCCGGATATGAACGGCGGCGACCGCAGCCAGGAAGAAATGCTGCAAGAGGTTGTCTGGGCCTGGGATCAGCTGAAAGAAAGCCGGAATTTCAAATAATATCTCAGGCGGTCCAACAGACCGCCTGTTTTTGCATTCTCAAACTCTGGCGATTATTGCGCCAGCTTCTTCAACACCAGCTCGTTCACTGCGGCCGGATTGGCCTTGCCGCCGGTGGATTTCATCACCTGACCCACGAACCAGCCCGCCAGTTTTGGGTTTTGCTTGGCTTTTTCGACCTGTGCCGGATTGGCTGCGATCACCGCATCTACGGCCGCCTCAATCGCGCCCATGTCAGTAACCTGCTTCATGCCGCGTTCTTCCACCAACGCCTCTGGGTCGCCGCCTTCAGTATAGACGATTTCAAACAAATCCTTGGCGATCTTACCCGAAATGTCGCCCTTTTTGATAAGACCGACAATTTTGCCAAGCTGCTCGGGTGACACCGGGCTTTCCAAAATATCTTTGTCGTCTTTTTTCAGGCGACCGAACAGCTCATTGATGACCCAGTTGGCCGACAGTTTGCCGTCATTGCCAACCGTAAGAACTGCTTCAAAGTAATCCGCGTTTCCCACATCGGCGGTCAAGACGCTGGCATCATATTCCGACAGGCCGAATTCACGCACGAAACGGGCCTTTTTGCCATCGGGCAGTTCGGGCATGGTGGCCGCGATATCATCCACCCAGCCCTGTTCGATTTCCAAAGGCAACAGATCGGGGCAGGGGAAATAGCGATAATCATGCGCTTCTTCCTTTGAGCGCATAGACCGCGTTTCGCCTTTGTCTGGATCGTACAGGCGGGTTTCTTGGTCCACCTTGCCGCCATCTTCGACAATGGCGATTTGCCGGCGGGCTTCATATTCGATCGCCGCCTGAATGAACCGCATGGAGTTCATATTCTTGATTTCACAGCGCGTTCCAAGATGGCTGAAATCACCGGTTTCGACAAATTTCTCATAGGCGCCGGGCTGGCAAATCGACACGTTCACATCAGCACGCAGGTTGCCGTTTTGCATATTGCCGTCGCATGTGCCCAAATAGCGCAGGATCTGGCGCAGCTTACCCACATAGGCGGCGGCTTCTTCCGGGCCACGGATATCGGGGCGCGACACGATTTCCATCAGCGCAACGCCGGTCCGGTTCAGGTCCACAAAGGACATGGTGGGATCCATGTCATGGATCGATTTGCCCGCATCTTGCTCCAGATGGATCCGTTCCACACGGACACGCCGTGCGACGCCCGGTGCCATATCGACGATAATTTCACCTTCACCGACGATGGGATGATACAGCTGGCTGATTTGATAGCCCTGCGGCAAATCCGGGTAAAAATAGTTCTTGCGATCAAAGGCCGAAAACAGGTTGATCTCGGCCTTTAGGCCCAGCCCTGTGCGCACAGCTTGTTCAACGCAATATTCGTTGATCACAGGCAACATGCCGGGCATGGCCGCGTCAACAAAGGCGACATTTGAATTCGGCTCTGCGCCAAATGTCGTGGACGCACCAGAAAAGAGTTTCGCGTTTGAGCTGACCTGCGCATGCACTTCAAGGCCGATCACCAGCTCCCAATCCGATTTCGCACCGGAGATGATTTTCGGTTTAGGGGCCTCAAAGCTGAGATGGTCGAGCATGGTCAAGATCCTCGTTGCAGATGTTCATGCCTTCTAGGACAGGGGCGCGGCTTGGGCAAGGGCCAGCCGCGCCCAAGCTTCGTTGTGTGGGCGGCTTATCCCAGCAGGCGCTGGGTCATTTCCGACAAATCACGCGATAGGCCGCGGGTTTGGCTGATCCGTGTCAGCTCGTCGCGAATATGGGCCTGGCGCGTGGCGTCATAGCGGCGCCATGTCTCAAAGCTGGTGGACATGCGCGCCGCGGTTTGCGGGTTCATCGGGTCCAGCCGGATCAGCCAATCGGCCAAAAAGGCATAGCCATCGCCATTGGCCGCATGAAAGCCCGCATGATTGGCCACTAAGCCGCCGATCAACGACCGAAAGCGGTTGGGGTTTTTCCAGTCAAACAATGGATCTTCGGCGAGCGCCTGTGCCGTTGCAATTGCATCTTTGGGTGGGCAGGCCCCAACCTGCACCATGAACCACTTGTCCATCACCAGACGGTTGTCTTTCCAGCGCTCGCGGAACTGTTCCAGTGCGTGCGCCCCGCGCCCGTGACGGATCAGCGTTGTCAACGCCGCAAGGCTGTCGGTCATATTGCTTGCGCTATCGAACAGGGCCTGCGCCCGGTGGCCCGCGTCGATATGGCTTAACAGACCCAGACATGCGCGGCGTAAATCGCGTTGGCCTGCTGAATGTGCGTCCGGGCTATAGGGGCCTTTGACCTCGGTCGCGTCATACAGCTGTTCCAGGCGGGTCTGATGTGTCTGGGCGATTTTGCGGGCCAGATCGGCGCGCGCGACATAGATCGCATCGGGGTCAGGGGTCTTGCCGCTGGCGAAGATCGCCTGCGCCAGCTCATCATCGCTGGGCAGCGAAAGGCAATGTGCCAGAAAGGTCGGATCAAGGCTGTCATCGGCCAGAAGCCCGCCGATTGCCGTTAGGAAATCATCAGATGGATCGGCACCGGTGGTCATCGCAATCAGCGTGGTCTTGGCCAGGCTATGGCCCGCATCCCAGCGATTGAACCCATCGGTGTCATGCGCCAGCAAAAATGCCAGATCCGCCGTCGACAGATCCCGGGCCAACATCACCGGGGCCGAGAAATCGCGCAAGATAGATGCAGTCGGCCGTTCGCTTAAGCCGGGGAAATGGAAGCTCTGCGTGGCCTCTGTCATTTCCAGCAAGGTGGTGGGCACAACCTCTGTGCCATCGGGCGCCAATAGGCCGATCTGAATGGGGATGTGGCGTGGCGCTTTGGTCGGGTCACCGGGTGTCGGTGCGGTGCTTTGGGTGAAGGTCAGGGTCAGTGTGTCGCCGTCCCATTCTTCGGTCACGTCCAGACGCGGCGTCCCGGCAGAGGTATACCACAGTTTGAACTGATCCAGATTGCGCCCGGTCGTGTCTTCAAACACCTTCAGCCAGTCTTCGATTGTGCAGGCCTGACCATCATGGCGGTCGAAATACAAATCCAGCGCGGTCTTATAGCCATCATCGCCTGCAAGCCGTTTTAACATCCCGACCAGTTCGGCGCCTTTTTCATAAACAGTGACGGTGTAGAAATTGTTGATCTCACGGTAGTGGTCGGGCCGCGGGGGATGTGCCAGCGGTCCTTGGTCTTCGCGGAATTGGCGTGCGCGTAAAGTGGCAGCATCTTCGATCCGTTTGACCGGGCCAAGGCGTACATCGCGCGTAAAGCTTTGATCGCGGAATACGGTCAGCCCCTCTTTCAGGCACAGTTGGAACCAATCACGGCAGGTGATCCGGTTGCCGGTCCAATTGTGGAAATATTCATGTCCGATCACCGCTTCTATGCGCATATAATCGGTGTCCGTCGCCGTTTCCGGGGACGCGAGAACCAGTTTAGAGTTAAAGATATTCAACCCTTTATTCTCCATCGCGCCCATGTTGAAATCATCAACGGCAACGATGTTAAACAGGTCCAGATCATATTCACGCCCATAGGCGGTTTCGTCCCATTGCATTGATAATTTCAGGCTTTCAAGCGCAAAATCACAGCGATCTTCATCGCCGGGGCGCACATAGATGTTCAGATCAACATTACGGCCCGAGCGTGTGGTGAAACAGCCAGAGGTTGCAACAAGGTCGCCGGCGACCAGCGCGAACAGATATGCAGGTTTGGGCCAAGGATCATCCCATTCGGCCCAACCTTCGCCTTTGCCGGCCGGATTGCCATTTGACAGCAAGACCGGCAGATCCCCTTCGATGCGTACATGAAAGCGCGCCATCACATCTGGGCGATCCGGGTAGTAGGTGATTTTGCGGAACCCTTCGGCCTCGCATTGGGTGCAATACATGCCGTTGGACATATACAGCCCCTCAAGCGCGGTATTGGCATTGGGGGCGATTTCGACTTCGCAGGACAGGGTGAAGGCGGTTGTCGGTACAGCGCTTGCAGCAATGGTCAGCCCAGTCGGGGTGACGGAATATTCTTTTTTATTCAGAGGGCTGTCATTGATCGCCAAAGAAATAAGTGACAGCTCTTCGCCATCCAGATGCAGGTCCGCATTCGGCGCTGTCGGTGCCATATGCAACAGGCTTTTGACGCGGGTAGCCCCGGGCGACAGGCGGAAGGTCAGCGCCACATGGTCGATGGTGAATGGGTAGGCGCGATAATCTGCAAGGCGAATGGTGCCGTCCATGACAGGCTCCTTTGGAACTGGATCAGGGGGCAGACGTTAAGCGGCCAAGCGGAGGTGTTCAAGCAACACCACCGCGATGTGATCACAAATCATTGGAGATCCGAAATGTCTGTCTCAGAAACTGAACTGTCACGTGACTACACACATCATCGCGGTGCGCTGTGGACGATGTTTGCCGTAGTCGTTTTTGCGCTGATCATGATTGGTGCGTGGCTGGCGGGAGCGTTTGAATCTGCCCCGGATGTGGTAAGCGGCAGGCCCGCGATAACGTCCGAACAGGGCTATTTGACCGAAAGCGCGGGCGCCCAAAATGTGGCGCGTGAACAGGCGGCGCTTGCCCCGGCCGCGGCTGGCACCACGTTAGAGATGCGCGGTGCCACACCGCAGGCGCCTTTGGATGGTGCGGGTGTGTCGACCACCCCAAATGAGGTGGCATCACCCAGCGCTGTGCAACAAGACACTGCCATTGCAGAAGAAAGTGGCATTTTACAGTAAAAACGACTTCGTATGACTGTGCCAGCACGAATTGCGGGCACGATCATACGCAATTTCCCGCCTCCAGGTTCTGGACAGTTCCGATTGGCTTGCGCACACTGCGCGCAAATAGCCATCAGGAGAGCCATATGACCAACCGGGTAAAACGGGTAGAGATGTCGGTTGCGCAAGAGCTTGCGGATTTCATTGAAACCCGTGCCTTGCCGGGGACGGGAATTGTGCCGGACAGGTTCTGGGCCGGGCTTTCCATGTTGGTGCATGAATTCGGGCCAAAGAACCGCGCATTGTTGGAGACGCGCGAAAAGATGCAGTCGCAAATTGACGATTGGCATTTGCATCATCGCGATGCGCCCCATGACAATGTGGCCTATCAAGATTTTCTGCGTGATATCGGCTACCTTGTGCCTGAGGGCGATGATTTCACCATTGAAACCCCGCAGACAGATCCAGAATTTGCGTCTCAATGCGGTCCGCAATTGGTCGTGCCGATTATGAACGCGCGCTATGCGCTGAACGCTGCCAATGCGCGTTGGGGGTCATTGTATGACGCCTATTATGGTACCGATGCGCTGGGCGACCTGCCTGATAGCAAAGGGTTTGATGCGGCGCGTGGGGCGCGGGTCGTGGCAGCTGCGAAGGCGTTCTTAGACAAGCATTTCCCGCTGGTAGCTGGGCGTTGGGCGGATGTGACGGGGCTGCGCGTCGCCAATGGTGGCTTATTCGTTTCCGGGACGGAACAGACCGGTTTGATGAACCCCGCGCAATTTGTTGGCTTGCGCGGTGATGCCGAGGATCCTGATGCGATTGTTCTGAAGAACAATGGTTTGCATGTAATCATTGATCGTGATGCTGACCATCAGATCGGCGCGGTGGATCCGGCCCATATCTCGGATGTGAAATTGGAATCCGCGCTGTCTTCGATTATGGATTGCGAAGATTCTGTCGCAGCGGTTGATGCCGAAGACAAGGTGCTTGCCTATGGCAATTGGCTTGGGCTGATGCGCGGTGACTTGGCGGAGACCGTGACCAAGGGTGGGCAGAATTTCACCCGCGTGCTGAACCCTGATCTGGTATTTGACGCGCCTGAGGGTGGTACGGTCAGCCTGAAAGGGCGGGCGATGATGTTGGTGCGCAATGTTGGTCATCTGATGACCAATCCCGCCATTTTGGACCGTGATGGCCATGAAGCCTTCGAGGGACTGATGGATGCGATGGTCACCACGCTATGTGCGCTGCATGATTTGCAAAAGACCGAAGCGCCTCGAAATTCTGAAACTGGGTCGGTTTATGTCGTCAAACCCAAGATGCATGGCCCGCATGAGGTCGCATTTGCCTGTGCCGTGTTTGACTTTGTCGAAGAAGTCTTGGGCCTGCCCGCCAACACGGTCAAGCTGGGCATCATGGATGAGGAACGACGGACTTCGGTCAATTTGAAAGAATGTATCCGGGCGGCGAAATCGCGCGTGGCGTTCATCAACACCGGTTTTCTGGACCGCACTGGCGATGAAATTCATACCAGTATGGAAGCCGGAGCGATGCTGCCCAAGGGGGAGATGAAGTCTCAGGCGTGGATTTCTGCCTATGAGGACCGCAATGTTGATATCGGCCTGCGTTGTGGTCTATCTGGGCGCGCGCAAATCGGCAAAGGTATGTGGGCGATGCCGGATTTGATGGCGGATATGTTGGTGCAGAAAATCGGCCATCCACAGGCTGGGGCGAATTGCGCCTGGGTGCCATCGCCCACTGCGGCAACGCTGCATGCCATGCATTATCATCAGGTCGATGTCTTGGCGCGCCAGGCAGAGATCGCAGCCTTGGCGCGACCTGCGAGGTTGACGGATTTATTGACACTGCCCTTGGCGCAGGGGCGCAATTTCTCGGATGAGGAACTGCGTGCAGAGGTTGAAAACAATGCTCAGGGGATCCTGGGCTATGTCGTTCGCTGGGTTGATCAGGGGGTGGGCTGTTCTAAAGTGCTCGATATTCATGATGTCGGGCTGATGGAAGACCGGGCGACATGCCGTATTTCTTCGCAAGCGCTGAGTAATTGGTTGCATCATGGCGTGGTGAGCGATCAGCAGGTTATGGATGCAATGCGTAAAATGGCGGCGGTCGTGGACCGCCAAAATGCGGATGACCCGGCGTATAAGCCGATGGCGCCTGGGTTTGATGGGCTGGCGTTTCAGGCTGGATGTGATCTGGTGTTTCTGGGGCGGGTGCAGCCATCAGGCTATACCGAGCCTGTGCTACATGCGCGCCGGCGGGCACTGAAAGACGGTTAAAGGATCTAGACGGGGGCACGTTTTTGTCCCCCATCGAGGGGGATCACAAACGTCGGCGGCCGTGGGGCCGCCGATTGCGCCTGTGATCACCGAGTGTGCGACATGGCGGATGCTGTGCCTTTTTGTGAATGTCATTGGCGCAAATGCACAGCCCTTGCGCGTTTACGGCCTTTTCAGAAAAAAATGCTCGACTTACCTTTGTGCCGACAAAGGAGTTTCCCATGACCAGACCCATCGTTGGCATTTTGTGCAACCGTATTCTTGTGAATGACCGATATCCGGTTCACGAAGGTGGCACGATGGTATCCGAGGCGGTAGCCAAGGTTTCGGGATGTATGCCAATCTTAATCCCAACGGACCCGGAGTTCACCAATGTCGCGGAGGTGTTGGAGCTTTGCGATGGGTTCTTATTGCCTGGTGGCCGACCCAATGTGCATCCCTCGGAATATGGGGCCGAGGAAACCCCTGCGCATGGGACGTTTGACCGTGGACGCGATGCGATTTCATTGCCGTTGATTCGTGCCTGTGTGGAGCGCGGCCAGCCGTTTATGGGGATTTGCCGTGGCTTCCAAGAGGTCAATGTTGCAATGGGCGGGAGCCTACATCCTGAAATTCGTGACCTGCCAGGACGGCGTAATCATAGGATGCCCACTGAAGGGACATTGGCTGATGGGTTCACCAATCGTCATACTGTCTCACTGACGCCGGGGGGGCGGTTCGCCCGGATTTTTGGCGCGGATCAGGTTGTGACCAATTCGCTGCACGGGCAGGGGGTGGACATCCCAGGCCCACGGATCGTTGTCGATGGCCGTGCCGAAGATGGCACTGTTGAGGCAATCTATGTCCGTGATGCGCCGGGCTTTACCTATAGCGTGCAGTGGCATCCCGAATGGCAGGCTGATCAAGACGCGGTCTCCAGGCCCTTGTTTGAGGCCTTTGGCGCCGCGGTGAAAGATTGGGCTATGGCGCGCAATGGGATGACGCAGGTCGCATAAGCCACGCATCCGTAACATACTGGCGAATATGCAAAACGGCGGCCTATGAGACCGCCGTTTTTTCATGTGCAAGGCCTTAGATCAGATGATCCGGTTAATATGCCCCATCTTGCGGCCTGGTTTGGCCTCGGCCTTGCCGTATAGATGGATCTGGGTCTTTGGCTCTGCCGCGAAACCTGGCACGCGCAGAACATCATCGCCCAGAAGGTTGAGCATTTCGACATTGGCATAGCGGCTACCATCGCCTAACGGCCAGCCCGCAACAGCACGGATGTGCTGCTCAAACTGATCGACGGTGCAGCCAGCCTGTGTCCAATGACCCGAGTTGTGAACGCGCGGCGCAATTTCATTGACCAGCAGGCCGTCGGGCGTCACGAACAGCTCCACCCCCATAACACCGACATAGTCCAAAGCATTCAAAATCCGCGCAGCAATCAAAATTGCATCGGTGCGCAGAGATTCGGACAGTTTTGCCGGCACCGTGGTGGTGTGCAGGATGCCGTTTTCATGGATGTTTTCGCCGGGATCAAAGCAGGCTACCTGACCATCAGCGCCCCGCGCAGCGATCACTGAAATCTCCGCGCTGAAATTCACAAAACCTTCCAGCACCGCCTCGGCGCCCGCCATTGCAGTCAAGGCCGGGGCAGCATCGTTGGCGGACATAATCCGGGCCTGGCCCTTGCCATCATATCCCAAGCGGGTGGTTTTCAAAATCGCAGGTGTGCCGATCTGCGCAACCGCGCTGTCAAGTGACGCGGCATCTGTCACTTTTGCCCAAGGTGCAGTGGCCAGCCCAATGTCATTTAGGAATGATTTTTCTATAACCCGATCTTGCGAAATTTCTAACACCCGGCGGCCGGGGCGGATGGGACGCATTTGCTCCAGCAGATCCAGCGCGGCGGAGGGGATATTTTCAAATTCATAGGTGATCACATCGACCGATTCGGCAAACGCCTGCAGTGCGAGAGCATCATCATAAGGGGCGGTGGTTACACGATGCGCAGTATCGGCGGCAGGGGCCTGCGGGCTGGGTTCATAAATATGGCAGCGGAACCCCAGCCGTGCGGCTGCGACCGACAACATACGACCCAACTGGCCACCACCCAAAATCCCAATGACCGCACCGGGTTGCAACGACATATCAGCCATTAGATTTCGTCCTTAGGCTCATCCGGGATAGAGGCGGATAGCGCATCACGCCACGCGTCCAGCTTTTCGCCCAACGTCGGATCACTGATCGCCAGAATGCCAGCGGCCATCAGGCCTGCATTGGCCGCCCCGGCAGAGCCGATCGCCATCGTGGCAACTGGAAAGCCTTTGGGCATCTGCACAATGGAATACAAGCTGTCGACACCTGACAGAGCGCGGGTTTGCACCGGAACGCCGATCACCGGGACACGGGTTTTCGATGCCATCATGCCGGGCAAATGCGCCGCCCCGCCAGCCCCTGCGATAATCACATGCAAACCACGAGACACTGCCGATTTGCCATAGTCCCACAGCCGATCTGGAGTGCGATGGGCAGAGACGATTTTCTTTTCGTAGGGGATGCCCAGCTCGTCCAGAACAACGGCCGCTTCACGCATGGTGGGCCAGTCCGACTGGCTGCCCATGATAATACCGACTTTCACACTCATGCTGGCCTCCGTTTTAAAAAGCGGCACTATATGCGCGAAACCTATCGGCGCAAGGGGAACTCAGCATTACAGGACCATCAACCGGCCACTACAGCGATCTTAGGCCAAAATATCGGGGATCAGCTTGTCTTCGATCCGCGATATCTCATCCTTTAGATACAGTTTTTGCTTCTTTAGCCGCACGATCCGCAATTGATCGGGATGGCCTGAATTTTGCAGGGCCAAGATTGCCTCGTCCAGATCGCGGTGCTCGCGGCGCAGAACCTCAATTTTTACACGCAGAACATCTTCGTGTTCCATTTCGATATGGGCGTTCATCGGGTGTGTCCGTGTGACTGGCGGTGCCGCGGGGAGGGCGACACCTGGCTGTTTGTCTGACGGTCGAGCGACTTTCTGTCTGACTCGACTCGCGGTAAGGTTTATTAATACACTAATTTCTTCACGAAAGGGAAAAAAACCTGCTTATCCCTTTATGAACAGGCTCTTGTGCTGTCGAGATATGCTTCCCATATTAGGAATACGGGCCGCCGCATCTGGGGCCTGACCCGCAACGTCGCTTGAAGTAAGGGCTTGCCTGATGACGAAACTAAGCTTTGGGGCGCATCCCTATCTGCTGGGCTTTGACCAGTTGGAACGGTTGGTGGAGCGCACCGCAAAAACCGGGGCGGAAGGGTATCCGCCTTATAACATTGAACAATCTGGACAAGATTCGTTCCGCATAACACTCGCTGTGGCGGGGTTTTCAGAACAAGATTTGGCGATCACGATGGAAGACCGGGCCTTGGTAATTCGGGGTCGGCAAGCTGATGTGGAAGAAGGTCGCGTCTTTTTGCACCGGGGTATTGCAGCCCGCGCATTTCAGCGTAGCTTTGTTCTGGCAGATGGGGTGGATGTTTCGGGCGCACAGATCGAAAACGGCCTTTTGCATGTCGACCTGACCCGCGCGATGCCCGAACCCGTGATCCAGACGATCCCGATTGAACGAAAATAAACGGAACAATGACGACGGCGAGACGTTTTATCTAAATAGACAGGAGAGATATCATGGACACAAAATTCGATTTCGGTTCGAACGACGGTGAGCGCCATGTTTATGTGCGCCCGGTTTTGGTCTCTACACTCCCCGAAGACGTGCAAGCGCAAGCTGGCGGTTTGACGCAACTGTATTCCTTGCACGATGCGAAGGGACAGCAATTGGCCTTGGTGCGCGACCGTAAAATGGCGTTTTCCTTGGCGCGCGAAAATGATCTGGCGCCCGTCAGCGTTCACTGACGCATAAGAAAACATCGCGGATCGGGTGCGCCGGTTCGGTGACAGATATGAGAAAGGGCCGCAATTTGCGGCCCTTTCCTTTGTGTGCAGGCAGTTGAATTATTCCGCCAAGCCTTTTTCTGCTAGCCAGCGCTCAGCATCAAGCGCGGCCATGCAGCCCATGCCTGCCGAGGTTACGGCCTGGCGATAGACATGGTCGGTCAGGTCACCTGCGGCAAAAACACCGGGGATCGAAGTGCGCGTTGTGCCCGGTTCAACCCAGACATAGCCGCCATCAATCAGCTTCAGTTGGTCTTTGACAAGTTCGGACGCTGGTGCGTGACCGATGGCCACAAAGAACCCGTCGCAGGGGATTTCGCGTTCGTGGCCGTCATCTGTGGATTTTACGCGCACGCCGGTCACGCCCAACGGGGCTTCAGTTCCTAAAACCTCTTCGACGGTGTGATTCCAGACCATTTCAATTTTCGGGTTTTTGAACAGGCGCTCTTGCAGAATTTTTTCGGCGCGCAGGCTGTCGCGGCGATGCACCAAGGTGACTTTGGAGGCGAAATTGGTCAAGAACAGCGCCTCTTCCACGGCGGTGTTGCCGCCGCCGATCACCACGACCTCTTTCCCGCGATAGAAGAAGCCGTCGCAGGTGGCGCATGCCGATACGCCAAACCCCTGGAATTTGGTTTCAGAGGGAAGACCCATCCATTTTGCCTGCGCCCCAGTGGCCAGCACGATGGCGTCGGCCTCATATGTTGTGCCGCTGTCACCATGGGCGGTGAAAGGATGCGTGCTTAAGTCCAGCCCGTCAATGTAATCGCCGATGATTTCGGTGCCCATCGCGCGGGCGTGTTCTTCCATCTGGATCATCAGGTCAGGGCCTTGAACCTCGGTCTTGCCGGGCCAGTTTTCGACATCCGTAGTGATGGTTAGCTGACCGCCGGGTTGCAGGCCTTGCACCAACACGGGTGACAACATCGCGCGCGAGGCGTAGACGCCAGCGGTGTAACCTGCCGGGCCGGAGCCAATGATCAGCAGTTTGGTCTTTTTCGTCTCGCCCATCGGCTTGCCTCCATCGAAACTGTCGGTCAGTGGATATAAGCGCCCTTTGATCGAACGGAAACCCCCGGAGCGTGGTGAAATGGCCCGGCGGGTCAAATTAACCTCGTATTGCTCTTGCATGTGCAGCAATGAAATATTATTGCGCAAAAGCGGGTAAAAAGATAAGGTCGCGCCGAAGCGCGGAGGAAACTATGGCCACATCAAAGCTGGATGAGATCGACAGGAAGATCCTGGCCGAACTGCAGGCAGATGGCCGGATGACCAATGTGGAACTGGCAAAACGTGTTGGAATTTCGGCGCCGCCTTGTTTACGGCGCGTGCGCACGCTGGAAGAGGCCGGATATATTCGCGGCTATCATGCCGATGTGAATCCCCGCGAGCTGGGATTTGAAGTGCAGGTCTTTGCGTCGGTGCGGTTGCATTCGCAGTCAGAGGCGGATTTGGCCGCCTTTGAAGATCGGTGCCGCAGTTGGCCTTTGGTGCGCGAGTGCCATATGTTGAATGGCGAGGTGGATTTCATTTTGAAATGCGCTGCACCTGATTTGTCGAGCTTTCAGGGTTTTTTGATGCGGGATCTGACAGCGGCAGAAAATGTCGCGAGTGTGAAGACGTCGTTGGTGATCCGCTGTGCCAAGGATGAGCCCGGTGTGCCGTTCGATGTCATGGAAGAACGTTTGGCGCGTCAGGCGTAATTTGCCCGAGGCGGTTGTCGGTGACAATTGGATCTGATTTTCGCGAATATGTCCTGCGCTGTTTGGTGGCCTTTTGGTGCGTGAAGTCTTTGCCGTGACAGCAGGAGTTGAGCGTGGAGGGGCGCTGCCCCGACCGCAGCGTTGAGGGCTCGATGCCCTCAACGCTGCGATCCCCCGGGATATTTTTCGCAAGATGAAAGGCGCGCAGGTGTTTAGTGGGTGAGCGCCTCGAGGATCCTTGCCCAGGATCGTGTGCCTTTATGGAAGCTTTCCACATTATATTTTTCATTCGGCGAGTGGATTGCATCGTCATCATGCGCAAAGCCGATCAGCATGGAATCCATTCCTAGGATATCTTTGAAATAGCCTGCGATTGGGATTGATCCGCCCATGCCGACGATAACCGCGTCGCGCTTCCATTCGTCTGAAAGAGCCTGTCGTGCAGCTTCAAATTCGGGACGGCTTGTATCCATGAAGGCGGCTTTGGCACCGGGAAGTGACGTGTCCCAGCGCAGTGCAGCATCTTCTGGCAGACGGGCTTCAAGATGTTCGCGTAGCTGAGTGCGGATATGCGCCGGATCTTGTTCGCCCACCAGCCGGCAGGTGATTTTGCAATGCGCTTGTGCGGGGATGACCGTTTTCGATCCTGCGCCTTGATAGCCGCCCCAAAGCCCGTTGATTTCAACGGTTGGGCGTGCCCATTGTTGTTCCAACGTCGAATAGCCGGTTTCGCCATGCGCCTTGGTGAAGCCGACCGAATTAAGGTATTCTGCCTCGTTAAAGCCGCATGTTTTCCATTGCTCCAGCTGCTGTGCCGGAACTTCATGCACACCGTCATAAAAGCCTGTGATTGTCACCCGGCCCGTGTCGTCATGCAGACTTGCGATCAGTTTGGAGATTTCGCGCAAAGGGTTTAGCCCTGGCCCGCCGTAATGGCCGGAATGCAGGTCGATTTTTGGCCCCATCAGGGTAAATTCTTCCTTGAGCATTCCGCGTAGGCTGCCTGAAATGGAAGGAACACCGGGGGAGACCATTGATGTGTCACAGATCAATGCGAGGCTGGAGGTGAGCTCGGCTGCGTGTTCTTTCATGAAGGGTACGAGGGAGGGCGAGCCTGATTCTTCTTCACCTTCAAGGAAAATCAGTAGGTTCGGTGGCAGCTGTCCGTTCACATCTTTGTATGCGCGGCAGGCTTCGATAAAGGTCATCAGCTGACCTTTATCGTCAGACGCGCCCCGGCCACGGATTACTTTGCCCTTTGGTGTGTCTTGCAGTTGGGGTTCAAACGGTGGGGTGTTCCATAGGTCCAGCGGGTCAACAGGTTGCACGTCGTAATGGCCATAAAAGAGCAATTTTGGTCCGTCGCCGGGTGTGGTTGCTGTGACCATTGGATGGCCCGGTGTCGGCCGTAATTGCGCAGAGAAACCGATATCTGTCAGTTCGTTAACCAGCCATTGGGCCGCTGCAAGGCAATCATCTTTGAACGCAGGATCGGTAGAGATCGACGGGATGCGCAGCAGGGTCATCAACCGGTCAAGCGCGTGGGGCAGGGCCTCATCAATTCGGGTCAGAACGGCGTCGATTGCCATGGCGGTTCTCCTTATTTTTGCGCGACCCTATCAGCGCTTGCGCCACTGTCCAGCGCAGGGCAGCTATGCATGGGACGAAAGGCGTATTTGCTTTTTTGTCACCCGCGACAAAATAGCCCCTCCAAAGATGTATATTTGATCTTTATCAAGGTGACGCGGTTAGAATGCTTCTAGAAGCTGGGCCAAGCGGATATAGCAAGGACAATGACAATGAATTACGATAATGCGCTCGATAACGCTCTGGGGCAGCTGCATGATGAAGGTCGCTATCGTGTATTCATTGATATTGAACGGGAAAAGGGTGCGTTCCCAAAGGCGGATTGGACCCGGCCGGACGGCACCAAGCAAGAAATCACCATTTGGTGTGGCAATGATTACCTGGGCATGGGGCAACATCCTGCCGTTTTGAATGCCATGCATGAGGCGTTGGATGCGACGGGTGCGGGGTCGGGTGGGACGCGCAATATTTCGGGCACTACGGTATATCACAACCGGCTTGAAGCCGAGATTGCAGATCTGCATTGCAAGGAAGCGGCGCTGGTGTTTTCATCGGCGTATATCGCCAATGATGCCACGTTGTCGACATTGCCGAAGCTGTTTCCGGGGTTAGTGATTTTCTCGGATGAGCTGAACCATGCGTCGATGATCGAAGGCATCCGCCGTAACGGTGGCGCCAAGCGTATCTTCCGCCACAATGATCTTGCGCATCTTCGCGAATTGCTGGCGGCGGAAGATCCCGCCACGCCCAAATTGATCGCATTCGAGTCCGTCTATTCGATGGATGGCGATTTCGGTCCGATTTCAGAGATTTGTGATCTGGCAGAAGAATTCGGCGCGCTGACCTATCTTGATGAGGTCCATGCTGTCGGCATGTACGGTGCACGCGGGGCAGGGATTGCCGAGAAAATCGGTGAGACTCGGATTGATATTTTTAACGGCACTTTGGGTAAGGCCTTCGGGGTTTTTGGCGGTTATATCGCGGCAAGCGCGAAGATGGTGGATGCCGTGCGCTCTTATGCGCCGGGGTTCATTTTTACGACATCATTGCCGCCAGCGGTTGCGGCCGGGGCTGCCGCTTCGATCGCGTTTTTGAAGACTGCCGGTGGGCAGCGTCTGCGCGACATGCAGCAAGAGCACGCGAAGGTGCTGAAACTGCGTCTGCGGGCGATGGGTTTGCCCTTTATCGATCATGGCAGTCATATTGTGCCAGTGCATGTTGGGAACCCAACGCATTGTAAAGCGTTGTCTGATATGTTGCTGGATGAGTTCGGGGTCTATGTTCAGCCGATCAATTTCCCGACCGTTCCGCGCGGCACAGAACGTCTGCGTTTCACGCCTTCACCGGTGCATGATGCAAAAGAGATTGACGGTTTGGTTAAAGCGCTCGACTCGTTGTGGTCGCGCTGTGCGCTGAATCGTGCCGATGCGTGTGCATAAGTCACAAGTTTGGCTGTAAAGCTCTCTGTCCTGTGATAAACACTTGGTTAGGTTTAGTGGCGGAAAGTCACGAATCATCTATCACATGTGTTAGGGGCAGGAATTTAGGCATGATCGGACGAAGGAAAATTCCTTCGACGCAACAAGATCTTGAACCAAAAGGGTTCGAAGATTTTGAAATGCGTCTTGGCGATCTGATGCGCGGTGAACGGGCGACGATGGCAAAATCCCTTTTGGATGTGCAGCGTGAGCTGCGCATTAAAGCGGGATATATTGCTGCGATCGAAGCCTGCGACATTACCGCATTCGATGCGCCGTCCTTTGTTGCAGGGTATGTGCGGTCATATGCGCGCTACCTTAACCTTGATCCCGAATGGGCTTTTGAACGGTTTTGCACTGAATCCGGTTTTGCACCGACGCATGGCATGGCGCCGCAGGCCTCTGGCCCGCGTCCGCAGCGCCGTCCATCTGAACCGGTCGAGGCGCTGGCCAATCCCAACGCAACATTCGTGCCAAAAACACAAGCTTTCTGGACCCAGATTGAACCGCGTGCCCTTGGCTCAGTTCTGGTTTTGGCGCTGTTGGCGGGGGGCATCGGCTATGGCGGTTGGTCTGTGTTGCAAGAGGTGCAGCGCGTTCAGCTTGCACCCGTAGACCAGGTTCCCGGTGTTCTAGCCGAGCTGGATCCGCTTGCAGCTGCGCAAACACCCCAGTTTGATGCGACAGATGGCGATAGCGGTGTGGGCGACTTGGCTGCAACCGAAAGCATTGACCGGATTTACCGTCCGGCAACTTTGGATGCGCCTGTATTGATCGCACGTGATGGGCCGATTGCAGCGATAGATCCCAATGTAACTGGTGTTCTGGCTGGTTTGCCGGGCATGCAGGGTGCGCAGTCGTCTTCGGTTCAAACTGCGTCTAACGCGCCGAATGTGGATGAAAATGCAATCAACAACGCGATTGCCTCTGCTATGGGCGGCGGCGATCCCGCGACACCCGGCGCTGTGCGCACGATGGCGGAAAACGCACCAGAGATTGAAATTCTGGCCGTTCGCCCATCCTGGGTCCGGGTCAAAAGCGCGGAAGGCGCGACCTTGTTTGAAAAGGTCATGGACGCTGGCGAGCGCTATACATTGCCGCGTCTTGCCCAGGCGCCAACCCTGCGGACCGGTGAATCGGGTGCGATCTATTTCGCTGTAAACGGCGTTGCGCATGGTCCGGCCGGTGCGAAAGGCGCGGTGACGAAAAATATTGCGCTGAGCGCAGAAAACCTGTCGCAAGCATATGCGATGGCAGATCCGCAGGCGGATGCGGCGCTGACATCGATGTTTGCAGTTGCAGATGCAGGGCAGGCAATTGCTGGCCCGGTTGCGGATTGATCCAGAACGGGCAAAAACGTGACCAGATGAAATTTGACAGCCGTTGCTCTTATGCAGCGGCTGTTTTAGTTTGCGGTCAAATGCAGGCCACGAGCTTCAAAGGAGTTGCCTATGTCGCTGAACCAAATCCGTCCGTGGCGCAATATTTACCGTCGTAAATCGCGTCAGATCATGGTGGGAAACGTTCCGGTTGGGGGCGATGCGCCGATTTCGGTCCAAACTATGACGAATACGGACACGTCTGATGTCCGTGCCACATTGGATCAAATTATTCGCGCGGCAGATGTCGGCGCGGATATTGTGCGCGTGTCAACGCCCGATCAAGCTGCCACACAGGCATTGCGCGAAATCTGCCGTGAAAGTCCGGTGCCGATCGTGGCGGATATCCACTTTCATTACAAACGTGCGATTGAGGCGGCAGAGGCGGGTGCGGCCTGTCTGCGGATCAACCCGGGCAATATTGGTGATGCCAAACGCGTTAAAGAGGTTGTGCAGGCGGCCAAGGATTATGGGTGCTCTATCCGTATCGGCGTGAATGCTGGATCGTTGGAAAAGCATCTTTTAGAAAAATATGGTGAGCCATGCCCCGAAGCGATGGTGGAATCCGGTCTGGATCATATCAAGCTGCTTGAGGATAACGACTTCCACGAATTTAAGATCTCGTGCAAGGCGTCGGATGTGTTCCTATCTGCTGCCGCATATCAGGCTTTGGCAGATGCGACTGATAAACCGATCCATTTGGGTATTACCGAAGCAGGGGGGCTGACCTCGGGCACCGTGAAATCGGCCATTGGTTTGGGCAACCTTCTGTGGATGGGCATTGGTGATACGATCCGTGTCAGCCTGTCCGCCGATCCGGTTGAAGAAGTTAAGGTCGGGTTTGAAATCTTGAAATCACTGGGGTTGCGCACGCGTGGCGTTCAGATCATTTCTTGCCCCTCTTGTGCACGACAGGGGTTTGATGTGATTAAGACAGTCGAGGCCCTGGAACAGCGTTTGGAGCATATCAAACAGCCTATGTCCTTGTCGATTATCGGCTGTGTCGTGAATGGCCCGGGTGAGGCATTGATGACAGATCTGGGCTTTACCGGCGGTGGTGCGGGCTCTGGCATGATTTATATGGCGGGCAAGCAAAGCCATAAGCTTTCCAATGATCAGATGATTGAGCATATCGTTGAATTGGTCGAAAAACGCGCAAGTGAGCTGGAAACAGCTGCCGCCGCCCAAGATGCGGCCGAATAAGGCGCCGTTACAAAGCGACAGTTTAAGAATGATAAGCGATTGATAAGGGGGCGTTTTCGTCCCCTTTCTTTATGTGCTTATGCTTTTTGTTCCCCGGTGCTGCTTAAATTTAACGTGACTGCAAGGTGAACGAATTTTTCGGAACGCAAGCGGTTCAGTCCGGGTTGTCTGCCCACAACCAAGGCGAGACACAGTATTGCTGTCCGCGAAGGAGGATAAGATGTTTAAGAAAACCACGCTCACCCTAGCCACCATGTCCATGTTTGCTGCTGGCGCAGCATCTGCATTCCCTGCAAAGGTTGATGGTGCGGGCGATTTACTGCGCGGGCCGGGCGAAGATTATGACGTGGCGATCAGCATTCCTGCTGGTGCACAGGTTGATGTGGACGGCTGCCTGGATGGTGCAACCTGGTGTCAGGCCGAATATATGGGCACCATCGGTTGGATGCCTGCAGCCAATGTCGGCATCGATACGGCAAAGGTTCAGACCCTGACTGTGGTTGACACGCATAACAGCGAAAAAGGTGCTGTTGCGGGCGCGGTCATGGCGGGTGCGGCCGCATCCATCGTGGGCACGCCTGTCGCAGGTATTCTGGCTGCAACAGCTGTTGGTGGCGTTGCAGGTGGCGCGGTAACACCGCCCAAAGCCGAGGTGATCTCTTATGTAGAATCGCATCCGGTTGAACCGGTCTTCCTAGGTGGTGAGGTAAAAACCGGCATGGCAGTCCCTGCTGACATCGAGGTGATTCCAGTGCCTGACGCTGATTTTGCCTATCTAAACGTGAATGGTGAAACTGTGATCGTGACTCCAGATAGCAAAGAAATTGTCTATGTCGTGAATTGATCAACAACAGATTATGTATAAAAGCCGGCACATTGTGCCGGCTTTTTGATGTGTTCTTGTAACTGAGCGGTAGGGTTTAATGCGCGGCTTAGCTGCGCTGATCACTCACAATTTTTGCCATCGTGGCTTCAGGTGCATAGCCGCGCATCAATTCATCACCGATGACAAACGCCGGAGTGCCTGAAATCTGCAGCCGCTGCGCCAGCTCATAATTTGCTTGCAGCACTTTATCGACGTCATTGCCATTCATCGCGGCCATCACCGGTGCGGCGTCGATATCCTCGTCTTTGGCCAGCCGTTCCAGACTGTCTTGAGTGATTTCCCCGCGCAGCGCCATCAGTCGATCATGGACCCGCGCATATGGCTCATCACCCGCGACCTGCTTCACGGCGATGGCGAACCGCGCCGCCAGCTCGGATTGAGGGCCAAGGATCGGGAACTCTTTGACGACAAACCGGATATTACCATCGTTTTCCAGCAGGCCTTCGACCTCGGCATAGGCTTTTTTGCAATATCCACAGCGGTAATCCATAAACTCTACTACGGTGACATCCCCATCGGGGTTGCCACCGACCCAGCTATGATCATCTTCAAAAATGGCCTTGGCGTTTACCGCCACAAGCTGTTGATCCGTTTGGCTTTCTGCCTGTGCCTGGCGCTGTTCCAGCACGTTAATGGCTTCCAGCAAGGTTTCGGGATGTTCCATCAGATAATCGCGTACTGCCGCGCCGAATTCGGTTTTCTCGGATGTGGTCATATTGGTGATGTCAAACGCGCCAGCAGGGGCGGCCACAGCCAGACTGGTGGTCATAAACAGCGCGGCCAGTAGGGTACGGGTCATTGCGGGCGTCCTTTGATGCAAATAATGGTCACTTAGGGCATGTCGCCTAAACCTGAGCCTTCCGCCCCGCCAGTGCAAGGGGCCGCAGTGGGCTTGGTGTAAAATCGTGCCATGTGGCTGGGGCGGCGTGGCTTGACCCTGCGGCTTTGCGCGCCTATCGCGTCAGGGTCATTTTAACCGGGGTAGGGCGGATATGCGGGTTTCTAAACGAGGACAGGTCGCACCATTCATCGCGATGGATGTGATGAACGCCGCGTCTGAGGCAGAGGCAGCAGGGCGTGACATCGTGCATATGGAGGTCGGCCAGCCTGCCACATCCGCCCCGGCGGGCGCACGACAGGCGTTGGCACAGGCGTTAGATACGGATGCGATGGGCTACACAATGGCGCTGGGTCTTCCGGCATTGCGTCAGGGCATCGCGGATTTATATGCACGCTGGTACGGTCTTACCCTGGATCCTGCGCGGGTTGTCGTGACTTCAGGCTCGTCCGGGGCGTTTTTACTGGCATTTACCGCGTTGTTTGATGCGGGCGACAAAGTTGGCTTGGGCGAGCCGGGCTATCCCAGCTATCGACAGGTTTTGCGCGCCTTGTCGCTGGAACCGGTTGGGATAGTTACCCACGCGCAGGATCGCTATCACCCTACGCCCGCGCATCTGACCGAGGATCTGTCCGGGGTGATCCTGGCCTCTCCGGGTAACCCGTCGGGGACGATGCTGGACCGGGATGCGCTTGGTGCCTTGTTGGGTGCGGCAAAATCCCGCGGTATTTCGGTTGTGTCGGATGAAATTTACCATGGCTTGCACTATGATCAGCGGGCCGTGTCGGCGCTGGAACTTAGCGATGACGTCTATGTGGTGAATAGTTTTTCGAAATATTTCTCGATGACGGGATGGCGCGTGGGCTGGATGATCGTGCCGCCCGATCATATCCGCACGGTGGAGCGGCTGGCCCAACATATGTTTATCTGCGCACCCCATGCCGCGCAGGTGGCCGCCCTTGGGGCGCTGTCCAGCATCGATGAGCTAGAGGCAAATCTGGCGGTTTATGCAGGCAATCGTCAGGTTATGTTGGACGGTCTGGCCGCGGCGGGTTTTGTCGATATCGCGCCGCCCGATGGTGCATTTTATATCTATGTTGATGTGGCAAAATTCACGGATGACAGTGTGACATTCGCCCAGGATATTTTGGAACAGGCAGGGGTGGCGGTGACGCCGGGCTGTGATTTCGATCCCGCGCGCGGCCATCAAACGCTGCGCTTGTCTTACGCGCAATCGCGCCCGCGCATTCAAGAGGGGATGAAGCGGCTGCAACGCTTCATGCAATCCTATCGCTGAACTTTCCCGCATGGGGTTTTCGGGTAGTGGGGCGGTGCGGGGGCCTAAAGGCCCCCGGCGCGCGCAAGGGGCTCAATGCCGCGCCGCGCGCGCGACTTCCTTGCCGGGGGGGGGGCGCCGGGCTTGTGCGTCAATCCACGCGGATCATGAACTTGCGCTTTATCGGATCGGCCAATCAAGGTAGCATTGCGCCAATACAACGACAGCCGTGACACTACGCGGCGGGCAAATCGCATGAGGCACCGATGATACGACAGCTACAGCGCCTGATTTGGGCCGCCGTTTCGCTTTTGATGTTTGCAGTTTGCGCACAGGCGCAAACCGGTCTGTCTGCACTTGCGCAGCTTGACCCCGCCCGCACCACCATCACGGGCAATGCCGAACGCACGCAGATTTCCATTGGCCTGTCGCAGCCAATACCGTTCAAGGCCTATCTGCTGGACAATCCGCCTCGATTGGTTGTGGATTTCCGAGAGCTGGACTTCGGCAACGCAAACCCTAAGGATTTTCTGGGCCAAGGCGGTGTTGCTGCATTGCGGTGGGGGCCGTTCCAGCCCGGTTGGTCGCGGCTTGTGGCGGAATTGCCCGGCCCGGTGACCATCACTCAGGCTGTGCAGCTGACACAAGATCAACCGCAGATTCGTATTGATCTTGCCACCGCTGACCCGGCCGATTTTATGCCCCGCGCAGGGGCTGCCCATTCCGCCTTGCACAACCTGCCACAGCCCGCGCAAACGGATCCTTCTGCCACGCGGCAGGACGGATCGCGCCCTTTGCGCATTGTTCTGGACCCCGGTCATGGTGGGTTAGATCCCGGAGCCGAGGCTGCTGGCACCTCTGAGGCAGTTCTGGTCTTGACCTTTGCGCGCGACCTGAAAGAGGCCCTGACCCGGGCCGGGAATGAGGTTGTGATGACGCGTTCTGAAAATGTCTTCGTGCCGCTGGAAACCCGGATGACCGTCGCGCGTGCGTCGGGTGCGGATCTGTTTTTATCGCTGCATGCCGATGCGCTGGAAAGCGGGATTGCGACTGGTGCGACCGTATATCTGTTCGACGGCAATGCCAGCGATGCAGCGTCGCAAAAGCTGGCGGAGCGCCATGACCGTGCCGATCTTTTGGCAGGTGTGGACCTGGAGGGGCAGGGCGACCGTGTGGCCCATGTGCTGATGGATCTGGCGCGCGCCGAGACACAGCCGCGCACCGTACGGCTGTCACAGGTGATGGCGGGCGCGATCCGCTCTGCCGGGATCAAGATGCACAAACATCCGGTGCAAGGGGCAAATTTCTCGGTGCTGCGTTCGCCTGATATTCCGTCATTGCTGATCGAGCTGGGCTTTATGTCGTCCAAAGCGGATCGCGATCGGCTGCTGGATGCAGACTGGCGCAAGCAAATGGCGCAGGCCATCGTGGCGGGTGTGCAGGCTTGGGCGCAAGGTGACGCGGCCGAAGCCCGCCTGCTACGGCAGTAGCCCAACAGATTCGCCCCGGCTGCATTCCGGCAAGGACATGACACGGATGTGACCGCCACCACCATGTGTTTTCAACAATATCGGCTCAATTTTCCGCTATTATAGGCAAGACATGGCCTTGTGCGGCCTGTCACACTCAGATCTTGTTTTGACCGTGCCGGGCCAGCGGGTTATAGGCTCGTGCAACTGTGCGAGGGCGCTGGGGCCCTCATGAGGAGACGCTATTGATCCGCTTTATCTTGTCATCCATTGGCGGCCTGTTTTCGTGGATCGTAACCGGGTTGTTTTTTGCTGCGCTGACCATTGGGGCGATCTTTTGGATGTATTCGCGCAACCTGCCCAGCCATGAGCAGTTGGCACAATACCGGCCAAAGACAATTTCGCGGATTTACAATAATGACGGCCGCCTCATCGATGAATTTGCCGTAGAGCGCCGCTTGTTCGTGCCATCGTCGGATATCCCCGATGTGGTGAAACAGGCGTTTATCTCGGCTGAAGATAAGAATTTCTATGTTCACCGTGGCTATGACACACGCGGTATGGTCTCGGCTTTTGTGGATGCTGTGCGTTCTGGTGGGCAAAGCCTACGCGGGGCGTCGACCATCACGCAGCAGGTGACAAAAAACCTGCTTTTGTCTTCCGACCGTACCGCGGAACGTAAAATCAAAGAATTGATTTTGTCATCGCGTCTGGAAGAGGCACTTAGTAAAGAACGGATTTTAGAACTGTATCTGAACGAGATTTTCTTGGGTCAGAACAGTTATGGTGTGGCCGCTGCAGCGCAGACCTATTTCAACAAATCGCTGTCCGAACTGGCCCCCTATGAGGCCGCGACATTGGCAGCAATGCCTGCAGCGCCCTCCAATTTCCATCCGGTTCGGAATATGGAGAAGCTGCAAGGTCGGCGGAATTATGTTCTGCGCGAGATGTGGCAAAACGGCTATATCAGCGAAGATACCTATCGCACACAGCGGCTGGAGCCTGTGCGCTCGGTCCAGAATGGTGATTACGCGCCGTTTCGTCAGCAATTGCCGCCGCGCGATTATTTCACCGATGAAATTCGCCGTCAGTTGTCTCGCAGCTTCGGGGAAGAAGAGTTCTTTTCGGGGGGGTTGACGATCCGCGCCACGGTCGATCCAGAAATGCAAGATCAGGCCGCGACCGCATTGCAGCACGCATTGGAAAACTACGACCGCAGCCAAGGTATCTGGCGGGGCACCGGGCTGAAAATTGCCGAAGATAAGCTGTCATCCGAGGCAGATTGGCGCGAAGCCCTGGCGGCGATCACCAATCCACAGACACCGCGCGATGTGCCAGGCTGGATGCCTGCCGTTGTGCTGGAGTTGGGCAATAACGACGCCCGCATCGGCATTGAAGGCATTCAAGAGGATGACGACGGCCATTGGGTGCCGGCAAAAGATGTGCAATGGGCGCGCAAGCGCCGCGCGGACGGATCCTTGGCCAGCCGGGCCAAGGTGGCATCCGATCTGTTGGAAAAAGGCGATGTGGTGATGGTGCGCGCCATGACCGCTGACAGTGACGGCAGCTTTATCCGTTGGACCTTGCGGCAGGTGCCACAGGTTGAAGGCGCGTTCATGGCGATGGATGTGCACACCGGGCGTGTGATCGCGATGCAAGGTGGCTTTAGCTATCAATCGACCGTGTTCAACCGCACGACACAGGCGATGCGCCAGCCGGGGTCGAATTTCAAACCCTTCGTCTATGCCGCGGCATTGGATTCAGGGTTCTCGCCCCAAACGATTGTTGTAGACGCACCAATCGAGGTGAACACACCGCAGGGCGTGTGGCGCCCGAAAAACGCATCGAATAAATACTATGGCCCGACGCCGCTGCGCACCGGATTGGAACAGTCGCGCAACTTGATGACCATTCGTATTGCGCAGGAAATCGGCATGGATACGATTGCTGATTATGCCGACCGGATGGGGGTTTACCATCCGATGCGGACTTTCCTGGCCAATTCGCTGGGGGCGCAAGAAACCACAATGTTCGATCTGGTCTCGGCCTATGCGATGTTCGCCAATGGCGGCCAGCGGGTCGAACCGACGCTTGTCGACCGTGTGCAAGATTTGAATGGTCATACAATCTACCGCCATGATCAGCGCGATTGTCTGGATTGCTCTGCCAGTTCTTTGCCTGCCGGGCTTGGCCCGCGCATCCAAAGCAACCGCGATCAGGTTGTCGATCCGATCACCGCCTATCAAATGGTGTCATTGATGGAGGGCGTGGTGCAGCGCGGCTCCGGCACCGGTGTAAATCTTCCGGTGCCTGTGGCAGGGAAAACGGGCACGACCAACGATGCAAAAGACGTTTGGTTTACGGGCTTTACCTCTAATATCGTTGCCTCATGCTATTTAGGCTATGACAATCCGCGTGGGCTGGGCCGTGGGGCATATGGTGGTACGCTATGTGTGCCGGTGTTCAACGAATTTATGAAAGAAGCTGTGAAGAAATACGGCGGTTCCGAATTTGAAGTGCCTCCGGGCGGTTATTGGGCCAAATTCAACCGCTATACCGGCGAACGCCTTCCCGATGATGCCACCGGCGCAATGGTTCAATCGGAATACCTACGCGAAGGTCAGGGCATCATGGGGCTTGGCCTGGTGGTTGACGGCGGCTTTGGCATGGGCAGCAACCTGCCGCTATTCGCACAAGGCGAGACCGAGACCGGTTCTTCCTCGGTCACCACATCCAGCGGGAAAACCGCAATCATCCCGAAACAAAAAGCCAATTTCGGCTCGCTTAGTGCGGGTGGGCTTTACTGACACGGCGGATCAGAGCGGGGCGTGCGACCGGGCGTGACTTGCTCGTTGCGCGCCTTGCCTGTATGACCGCCCCAACATCGCGAAAGGATTTGGGCAGACATGCGCTCCGAGACGCAGAACATCGTCGAACAGATTAAGAAATCTCTTGTCCTTTTGGGCCAGCGGATGGATCTGGAAACGGCACCCCATCGTTTGGAAGAATTCAATGCCATGATCGAAGATCCCACTCTGTGGGATGATCAGGCGCGTGCGCAGAAATTGATGCGCGACCGGCAGGCGTTGATGGATAAATTGGAAACCTATAACCGTATCGACCAGGATCTGAACGATAATATCGAACTGATTGAACTGGGCGAGATGGAAGAAGATGATGAGGTGATCGCCGAGGCGGAAACTGCGTTGAAGGCGTTGAAAATCGACGCCGCCAGCAAAGAGCTGGAAGCGCTGCTGGACGGTGAAGCGGATGCCAATGACACATTCTTGGAAATCCATTCCGGCGCTGGCGGTACCGAAAGCTGTGACTGGGCGTCCATTTTGGCACGGATGTATGTCCGTTGGGCCGAGAAGAAGGGATATGAGGTTGATCTGCAGTCGGAAACGGCGGGCGAAGAGGCAGGGATCAAATCCGCGACCTATAAGATCACCGGCCCTAATGCCTATGGTTGGCTGAAATCTGAAAGCGGTGTGCATCGTTTGGTCCGCATTTCGCCCTATGACTCGGCGGCGCGGCGGCATACCTCGTTCAGCTCGGTCTGGGTATATCCGGTTGTCGATGACAATATCGAAGTTGAAGTCGCGCCGAATGACATCCGCATCGATACCTATCGTTCCTCTGGGGCAGGGGGGCAGCACGTGAATACCACGGACTCAGCGGTGCGGATTACACACATCCCTACCGGGATTGTCGTCACCAGCTCGGAGAAATCGCAGCACCAAAACCGTGACATCGCGATGAAGGCGTTGAAGTCGCGCTTGTATCAGATGGAGTTGGACCGCCGGAATGCTGCCATCAACGAGGCGCATGAGAATAAAGGCGACGCAGGCTGGGGCAATCAGATCCGTTCCTATGTCTTGCAGCCCTATCAGATGGTCAAAGATCTGCGCACCAATTATGAAACCTCCGATACCCAGGGCGTATTGGATGGCGATCTGGATGGGCTGATGGCCGCCACGTTGGCCATGGGGGTTGAGGGCAAGTCGCGTGCGGATGCGCAGGCCGATTGACCGATTATATTACGGTGACTGTATCAAGGGCGGCCAGTGGTCGCCCTTTTGCATGGGCGCGGCGTGGTGCGGTTCACCTATAAGTTGATTCGGGCCATTTGGGTCAATTTTGATCTAAATGGATCAAATTGATCATCTGAATTTGCCAAGTTGAAATAACAGGCAGCCGATGTTAATAAATTAAGTCTATATTTTCGCGACCTTGGCCGCAGCGCAGCATTCCACAGTTGATTTTAGAATCGGATATGTCACAGACTTGTTTCATTGACGCTAACAGCAGCTTGAAATGCAGCCCGAAGGGCCGCTGAGGGAGATGCATGGCATATCGAATTTACATCACAGGCGCAGCCGGATCTGGAACCTCTTGTCTGGGGGCAGGATTGGCAACCCATTTAGGGGTCGCACATCTTGATACGGATGATTTTTACTGGGCGCAAAGTCCGATGCCCTACACAGAAAAACGCCCCGTTCCTTTGCGTTGTGCGTTGATTGATCAAGCGCAGCATGAGGCGATGGGGTACGGAGGCTGGGTTTTGTCAGGCTCTGCAGATGGTTGGGGGGACAGTGTAATTCGCGATGCTGACCTGATTGTGTTCATGCGCGCGCCCACACCGCTGCGGCTGATGCGAATTCGCCGCCGAGAGGCCGCTAAATTCGGCAGTCGTATTGAATCCGGTGGTGATATGGAATTGAATCATCGGAAGTTTTTGAAATGGGCTGCCAGTTATGACGAGCCTTATTTTGGTGGCCGTTCGCTGACCCGGCATCTGGAATGGTTGTCCGGGCAAGACACCCCGGTGTTAGAGCTGAGCGGCACGCGCCCCTTGTCAGAGTTAATAGACCACAGCCTGTTCGCCTTGCGCGGTGGGGCAGCAGAACAGGGTCAAAAAGCCGGATGATTTCTGCCTTGCGGCACCGATTTTCTGCATTGCGGCAACGATTTACCCTATACACCCGTGACAAGCTGTCGCACCTTAGTTTTGGCCAAGATTTTGGGAGGAATCTTGGCCGATGCAGACAGGGGAGGGTCTGTATGCAGATCGTGATGGGAAACTGTCCGGGCTGCCCGAGAAGTGGGTTTGATCGCCAGTCGATCGCCTATTGCTCCTGTGGCTGGGGCTGCGCGCGTTTTCTCGTGTGCGCCCTGGCCATTGGTGAGCCGCCTTTGACCTGATGATTCCCTTAGCAGTGTAAACGCCTCATCGGTGCAACATTCCATATGTGCGATTGGGGAAGGCGGGTTCTGTCCGCCAGTAGCAGCGGAACACTAGCAACTGCCGTGTCAAACGCAGGACATGAAAACGGCCACCAAGGAGTGTCCCGGTGGCCGAAATATTTGTCATCTGAAAATCCAGAACACGCGCTGCAGCGTCGTATGTGATCCCCATCTGTAGGCACTATAGCACGGTTGCACCATGATGCCCGAAGGCGGCTTACTGCCCTTCGTAGGGCGGTTCGTCCATAGGCGGCGCAAGCTGCGGCGTGGGTTGGCTGCCATTGCCCAGCGGGTCGTCCTGGCGCTGAACCGAGCCTTCAAAATGGGCGCCGGATTCAATTGCGATGGTTTTGTGGATGATATCACCCTCAACCCGCGCACTTGAGGTCAGGCGCACTTTCAGCCCGCGCACACGGCCAACCACGCGGCCATTCACGACAACATCATCTGCGACGATTTCACCGCGAATCGTAGCGCTTTCGCCGACCGTCAGCAGATGCGCGCGGATGTCGCCTTCAATCACGCCCTCTACCTGAATATCGCCCGTGGTGCGGATATTGCCCGTGACGGTCAGGTCAGCCGACAAAACCGATGCCGGTGGCTTGGAGCGCGGCGCGCTGGACGAAGGGACGAAATCGTTCCTACGTGGGGGCAGGCCGCTATCGGTCGCCTTTGCGGTCTCAGCTTCGTTGCCCGTTTTCGGGCCAGGTTCATGGATTTTGCTCTTAGAAAACATTCTTGGCAGCCTTGATGAAGGTCATCGGGTTAATGGGTTTTCCACCCACCCGGATTTCATAATGCAGATGCGGTCCGGTCGACCGTCCAGTATTTCCCATATCACCGATACGGTCGCCTTGCGAGACTTTTTGGCCCTTCTTCACGCGGATTTTGGAAAGATGGCCGTAGACGGTCGAAACTCCGAACTCATGTTGGATTTTAATAACCTGGCCATAGCCGTTTTCCCATTCCGCAGCGGTCACGACACCATCGGCAGGGGCAAGGATCGGTGTGCCCACAGGCGCGGCCATATCCATCCCCGCATGTAGCCGACCCCAGCGATATCCAAATGGTGAGGAATACCGAAATTGCGAGGTGACGGGCATCGCAAAGGGCAATTTGTCCACCGCGATCCGGTACATATTCATCTGATCAAGCTTTTGCAGGATATTCGCAGCGCGCCGGTCATCTTCGCTCAGATCAGCCATGCTTTTGGTGCTTAGCGCGATGGCGGTCAGCGGCCCGCCGGTTCCTGAATATCCCTTACGCACCTGCGCCAAAATATTATCGGGGTTCATGCCGGCCGATTTGAACATTTTGTCCAGCGGCGTCATCGACACGGTCACGGCATCTTCCAATGTCGAGAAGATCTCGTTGTTGCGCTCTTCGAGCAGCTGTTTTTCCAGCGCGATCCGGTCAGCATCCAGCTGTGCGTCTTGTGCAATCTGTGTAGCGGCGTCGCGCTCTTGCGCCGTGGTGTTCAGCGCGGCGGCCAACATATCCATCGTTTGCGACAGATCTTCGGACCGTGCCACATTGCCTGTGGCCCCATCGCTGCTTGTGGCCTGCAGGTCCGATGCCGTGGCGCGCGCCAGGTCACGTTCATCCATCACCCGGCGCAATGTGGTCTGGATGACATGGATGCCGGTTTCCAGCTCACGCCGATGTTCTTCGGATGTCAGCAGTTTGGATTGCATCTGTGACACTTGTTCCAACGCCAATTGGAACCGTTCTTGTGCGTCGATCGCCTCTTCTGCGCGGGTATCACGTTCTTGGCTAAGGCTTTCAAGACGGCGTTCAAATGCATCTTGTGACAGTTCAGCTTGCTGCGCGGATGAACCCGAAGAAATGCTGTCGAAAAACAACAAGGAGGTAGAAATCATCGACCAGCTGAACAGTAGCCCCGCGGTTGCCAGAACCGAGGCCTGTGTCAGCGGGCGCAAGCGAACGAACCGCGTCGAATTGTCTGACTTTAGAAACAGTCGCTGCTCAGGCAGGAAGCGTTCCAAAGCGGTGTTCGCGCGATCAATAAGGCGTCTTGGCAAATTGCTGTTCCTGTTTGCTTCGTCGTGGCGACGTCTGGCATGACCATAAAGCGATGATCAAAGAGCGGTCGGCTGGGCCATAGATTGCGGCAGGGGCTAACCCCTGAAACCGCAAGCGAGATACCAAGCCGCCTTGGAATGGCGCAACCTGTTTTGCCCCTCAGGTATGGAAAGGGCCCGCGAATCCACAGTTTCGGGCGGAATTCTGCCGATTTCTACACGCAAAAGTTGTGAAATTGCTAAAATATGCCACCTGTGGCCCAGTTGCCACGCCGCCATACTGTCCCACTGCGTGTGTCGTTGGCGACGTGGCGAATCTTTAGGTAAGGGCGCGCGCTGCGGCCAAAACCTCTTGAGCGTGACCTTTGACTTTGACCTTGGGCCAATGCTGAGCGATCGCGCCATCGGCCCCGATCAACACCGTGGAGCGTATAATCCCCTCATAGGTTTTGCCATACATTTGCTTTTCGCCCCATGCGCCGAAGTCTTCGCATACCGTGCCGTTTTCGTCGCTGACAAGGGTCACGCCCAACCCATGTTTGGCGCAGAAATTCTCATGTTTTTTCAAGCTGTCTTTCGAAACGCCAATCACAACCGTATCGCAGGCGGCAAATTCATCGGCCAGGCGGGTGAAATCCAACGCCTCCGTCGTGCAGCCTGGGGTGTTATCTTTGGGGTAGAAATATAACACGACCTTTTGGGGACGCAGGGCGGACAGGGTCAGCAAGGGCTGGGCGCTGCCATTATCCGTGCGGGGCAGGGTGAAATCGGGCGCAATTTCGCCAATGGATATCATCTGAGGCTCCTAAGTGCTGTTTTGGACGCTTGTATATGGCTATGGTCAAGAAAGGCGCTATGGTGCTTTGGCTGTTGGTAAAACACGTTTGGGATCTAAGGGGCAAGTCAGACCCCGCCAAACCAATGAGGCGCGATGAAGGATAATCAGGGGGAGGCCGGGTCATATGATGCTTCGGCGCAGCAAGGCGAAGACCCGGCCGGGGTCGGTCACGTACTGACACGCAGCGCGTCCGCTGATTCTGGGGGGGGGAAACGCCCCCCTCGGTCACGGTTGCGCCGTTACCTGCGCCATCATGCGATCGGCTGTGCGGCCTTGCTGACTTTGGCCTTTGTAATGGTCGTGCTTTTAGGCGGCTGGCTGGTTGTATTTCAGCGCGCGATCAGCCTGCCTGAATGGGTGTTGGAACGCGTCGAGACGCAGGTCAACAGCGCCCTTGACGGACGGTTGATCGCCGAGGTTGGCGGCGTTGATCTGGTTGTTGATGACGGAATTAAGCCACGTATTCGGCTGAACGGAGTACAGTTGAACGCATCCAGCGGTCGGCCCATTTTGGTGCTGCCCGAATTGCGCGCGACATTTTGGGCGCTGCCGCTGATCCAGGGAAAAATCGCGCTGCGTTCGGTTCGGGTGCGCGGGGCAGCGGCATCGCTGCGCAGGCTGTCCAATGGCACGCTTGATCTGGATCTGGGCGGCGCCGGCTTGCGACCGGAGTCAGTGTCGCAGGCGTTGGAGCAGATCGAGGCCGTCTTTGCCGTGCCCGCACTGCGCGATCTGGAAACCATCCGCGCCGAAGGGTTCGATATCAGGCTTGATGATGATCGGCTGGACCGGGTGTGGCGGGTGTCGGACGGGCAGGTGGATCTGACCCAGACCGACACCGATATCAGCCTAAGTGCGGCGTTGAATATTGGCGATCAGGTCGGGGCGCCCAGCCAGGTGCGGTTCAATATGTCGACGGCCAAAGCCGGATTACAGGCCAAGTTCAGCGCGGCGGTAATTGGGGTGCCCGCGCGGGATCTGGCGGTGCAATCGGCGGCGTTGACTGCGCTTTCGGTTTTGGATGCCAGCATCTCGGGTGCGTTGAAGTCGGAATTGGATGTGCAGGGAAAGCTGGGCGCGTTGGATGCGCGGCTGGATATTTCTGACGGTGCGTTGAACCCTTCCGAAGGGGCCAAGCCGCTGGCCTTTGATGGGGCGAACCTGCATCTTAGCTATGATCCCAGCGGCCAAAAAGTACTGATCCATAACCTAAGTCTGCGGTCGCGGGCCGCGCGATTGCAGGCCGATGGGCAAACCTTGCTGCGCGATTTCAAAGGTGGGCTACCGCAAGAGCTGTTGGCGCAGATCGCGATTTCTGACCTGCAGCTTGATCCTGAGGGGGTATTTGAAGAACCCGCGCATTTTTCCGACGGTGCATTGGATCTGCGTATCCGGCTTGACCCGTTCCGTGTGGATCTGGGCCAAGCGCAGCTGATCCAAGATGAGCGGCGCATTTCCACCCGCGGCACCGTCAGCGCCGATGCGGATGGCTGGCGTGCCAGTTTCGATTCCACGATCAATCGTATCACACAGGCGCAATTATTGAACCTGTGGCCCACGGCCCTGGTGGCCAAAACACGCAATTGGGTCGTGGATAATATTCCAGCCGGGTCCTTGCATGATGTGCGCGCGGCAGTCCGTATTGCACCGGGCCAGGATCCGCGTCTTGCGTTAAGTTATGAATTCCGCGACGCAGTGGCGCGTGTCGTGAAAACCCTCCCCCCGATCCAAGAGGGGCGCGGTTTTGCGGTGTTGGGCGGCACCGGCTATGTCATGCTGGCGGAAGAAGGACATATTGTTGCCCCCGATGGTGGCCGGATTGAGGTGGCAAACAGCACGTTGGACGTGCCCGATATTCGGATCAAACCCGCGCCGGCCAATGTGCATTTGGTCACGCGTTCGACCATCCCGTCGATGCTGTCACTGCTGGATGAACCACCGTTCAGGTTTTTGACCAAAGCAGGATTGGCCACCGATATTGCCCAGGGCTGGGCCGAGGCGGAAACAGACCTCGCGATGATTTTGAAAAAAGGCGTCACCCCGGATGAGATCAACTATGCGGTGCGTGCGCGCCTGACCGGGGTTGCCAGCGAAAAGCTGGTGCCGGGCAAAGAGATCACTGCGGATACATTGCGCCTAAGCGTTGACAAAGCAGGCATGACCATCGGCGGGCGCGGTGAATTTTCTGGTCTGCCATTCGATGCACATTGGCATCAGGCCTTTGGGTCAGAACACGCGGGACAATCACAGGTGCGCGGCTTCGCGCAGGTAACCCCGCAATCGCTTGCGGCGTTGGGGGTGAAGCTGCCCGACGGTTTGTTGCGCGGGACGGGCTGGGCATCGCTGTCCTTGGATCTGGTTAAAGGGCAGGCGACGCACTTTCGTGCGGTCACGGATTTGATCGGCCTTGGTCTGTCGATCCCCGAAATAGGCTGGTCGCTTGGCACAGCCAACAAGGGGCGGTTAGAGGTCGCAGGCCGTCTGTCCAACCCGCCGGTGATTGATACATTGAACCTGCAGGCTGCTGGGCTGACGGCGCAGGGCGCGGTGTCAATCAAGCCCAATAACGCCGGGCTGGAACGCGCTAGATTTGACCGGTTGACACTGGGGGCTTGGTTCAATGGCGCGGCCAATATCGTCGGGCGCGGGGAAGGGCGCACGCCGAAAATCGAAATCCGATCGGGTGTATTGGATCTGCGCAAACGCGATCTGGGCAGTGGCACGGGCGGGGGTTCGGGCGCTGGAAAGGGCGGTGCAGCCAGCACGCCGATTTCGGTAAATCTGGATCGCCTGATTGTGGCGGATGGCTTTGCCCTGACGGGATTGCGCGGTGAGTTCAACACCAAAGGCGGGATGAATGGAACATTTCGGGGTGCGTTGAATGGCGGTGCGCCGGTGCAAGGTGCGATTGGCCCGTCTGACAATGGCCGGGTTGCGGCGCGCGTCACCTCAGGGGATGCAGGGGCGGTTTTGTCCTCTGCCGGCATTTTCACCGGGGCGCAATCAGGATCATTCGCGCTGAATCTGGTGCCGGTTGGGGCGCAAAGCTATGAGGGATCGGCTGCGATTCGTGGGCTGAAGGTGATTGATGCGCCAACCTTGGCAGAAATGCTGTCTGCGGCATCAATCGTGGGCCTGCTGGAGCAGCTGAACGGCGACGGTATCGTGTTCCAAGAGGTGAATGCAGGTTTCCGGCTGACCCCGTCAGGGTTGTCGGTCACCCATGCCGAGGCCACGGGCGCATCCATGGGCGTCACCATCAGCGGTAATTACAGCCCAACCACCGGCGCGCTGGATATGGAAGGGGTGTTTTCACCGCTATATATCGTTAACGGGATCGGACAATTCCTTGCACGCCGGGGCGAGGGTCTGTTCGGTTTTACTTATCAGGTGACGGGCACGAAATCGGCACCCAAAGTGTCGATCAACCCGCTGTCCATTCTGACGCCGGGGATGTTCCGGGAAATCTTTCGGCGGGATCCGAAACTTCTGAAGGCTGAGTGACGCGGGGCGATATCGCTGATAGGGACGGGACAGATTCTGATTCAGGTGATGCCATGCAACTGTCCGATTTCGACTTTGACCTTCCCGAACATCTGATTGCGACCCGCCCGGCCAAACCGCGCGATTCTGCGCGGCTGTTGCTGGCCCAGGGCGATGCGATCCGCGACCTTCATGTGCGCGACCTGGTGGATCTGTTTCAACCCGGGGATCGGTTGGTGTTGAACAATACCAAAGTAATCCCTGCGCGCCTGTCCGGGGTGCGCACCCGTGCCTCTGCCCAGGGGCAGGTCAGCGCAAAGGTCGAGGTCACGTTGCTTGAACCCAAGGCTGATGGCACATGGGGCGCATTGGCCAAGCCGCTGCGAAAGGTGAAGCCGGGGGAAGATATCGTGTTCTCGGACGCGCTGTCGGCCAGGGTCGAACAGATCGGCGACGGCCAGATGCAGATCCGATTCAACCTGACAGGCGATGATTTCGATGCCGCATTGACACAGGCAGGTGCGATGCCATTGCCGCCCTATATCGCTGCCCTACGTGCCCCTGATGAGGCGGATAAAACCGATTACCAAACTGTTTTTGCCCGCCATACCGGGGCGGTGGCGGCGCCCACCGCCAGCCTGCATTTCACCCAAGAGCTGTTGCAGGCGCTGGCCGCGAAAGGTGTGGAATTTACGGAAGTGACGCTGCATGTCGGGGCGGGTACGTTTTTGCCGGTGAAGGTAGAGGATGTAACCACCCATAAAATGCATGCGGAATGGGGCGAAGTCTCGGCGCAGGCGGCGGCTGATATCGCCGCCACCAAGGCCGCAGGCGGGCGTGTGATCCCGGTGGGCACAACCGCGCTGCGCCTGATTGAAAGTGCGGCCGCCGACGGCGGCGCCATTGCACCGTTTTCAGGGACAACCGAAATCTTCATTTATCCCGGATACCGATTTCGGGTGACCGATGCGCTGATGACAAATTTCCACCTGCCGAAATCCACTCTGATGATGTTGGTTTCGGCCTTGATGGGGCCTGCTGCGATACGCCATATCTATGACCATGCAGTCAAAAGCGGATATCGCTTCTTTTCCTATGGCGATGCGTCGCTGCTGATCCCTTAGGGTCGCATTTGGCACAGTGCCAGCTGGCGTGACAGACTACTGACGCGCTCTCGTTGAAGTGAAGGAATGACAATGTTTACGGCGGTTAAACAAAGCTGGGCGCTTTTGTTGGGCATTATGTTGCTGATGGTTGGCAACGGGATGCAAGGGACGCTTCTGGGGATCCGCGGCGAAATTGAGGGCATTCCGACATTCGAGATGTCGATCGTCATGTCGGCTTATTTCGCGGGTTTTCTGTTTGGGTCGCGTATGGTGCCACGGATGATTGCCGATGTGGGCCATGTGCGGGTTTTCGCCGCGCTGGGGTCGCTTATTTCCGCGGTTTTGGTGGCCTATGCGGTGGCGCCCAATTGGGTGGCGTGGACGCTGATGCGGTTGCTGATCGGTTTCAGCTTTTGCGGCGTGTATATCACAGCGGAAAGCTGGCTGAATGAGAACGCAACCAATGCGAACCGCGGTCAGTCTTTGGCGGCCTATATGATGGTGCAATCGCTTGGCATCATCGGTGCGCAGGCCTTGCTGAATACAGGTGACCCGTCGGGCTATCTGCTGTTTGTCATCCCGTCGATTCTGGTTTCGATTAGTTTCACGCCGATTTTGCTATCGGTGGGCAAAGTGCCGAATTTCTCAACGATTCGCCGGATGACCTTTAAACGGCTTTGGGATGTGTCGCCGTTGGGCTGCGTTGGGATTTTCCTGATGGGCGGGGTATTTTCTGCAATGTTCGGCATGGTGTCGATTTGGGGCGTGCAGGCGGGTCTGTCGATCCCCGAAATCTCGACCTTTATCACGGCCACTTATGTTGGGGGGATCGCCGCGCAATATCCGATCGGGTGGCTGTCGGATCGTATGGACCGCCGGATCATGATTGCAGTGATGGCTGCGGTGGCTGCGGTGGCGATGCTGATAGTATTTGCGACCGATCCGCCATTCGTCGTGCTGTTGGGCGCAGCGGCTTTGATCGGCGGTATTGCCAATCCGCTATATTCGCTGTTGCTGGCATATACCAACGATTATCTGGATTTTGATGATATGGCGGCAGGTTCAGCCGGGCTGTTGTTCATCAATGGTTTAGGCTCTACGGCCGGGCCAGTAATTACCGGTTGGCTGATGGGGGTTGTTGGGCCAAACGGGTTCTTTTTGTTCATCGCGGTGCTGACCGGGGCTTTGGCAATTTACGCCGGATACCGGATGACGCAGCGCGCCTCTGGTCCGGTGGCAGAGTCGGGTGCTTTTGCCGTTGTCTCGCCAACGGCGACAGCTTTCGCGGTCGAATATGCCTTGGATGAGGCGTCCGATACGCCCAGTTTGTCGCCGGAAGACGACGATCAAACCGATGGTGCGGATAAAGACGCTCCCACGCCCTAAGACACTCAAACGCGCCTGTTATAGTGCCAAAGCCCCGCGCCGATTTCGGTAGCGGGGCTTTGATATACGATCCGTCCTGACAGCCGTTGAAGCCCGTCAAAAATTAGTTTAATACCAAACTAGTTTTCAAACGGAGGAATACATATGGCCGCCAAAAGCTTCGACATGATTGTGATCGGTGCGGGTCCGGGCGGCTATGTCGCCGCGATCCGCGGTGCTCAGCTGGGTCTGAACGTCGCGATTGTCGAGCGGGAGCACCTGGGTGGCATTTGCCTGAACTGGGGCTGTATCCCGACCAAGGCGCTGCTGCGTTCGGCTGAAGTGTTCCACCTGATGGAACGGGCCAAGGAATTCGGTCTGTCCGCCGAAAAAATCGGCTATGATTTGGATGCTGTTGTGAAACGCTCACGCGGGGTGGCAAAACAGCTGTCCTCGGGCATCGGGCATCTGATGAAGAAAAACAAAATTACCGTCTTCATGGGCGAAGCCACCTTGCCGAAGAAAGGCGCGGTCACCGTCAAGACGGATAAAGGCACCGAAGAGCTGACATCAAAGAATATCGTCTTGGCGACGGGGGCGCGTGCGCGCAATCTGCCTGGGCTTGAGGCTGATGGAAAACGTGTCTGGTCGTATAAGCACGCACTGAACCCACCCCATGAGCCGAAGAAATTGCTGGTCATTGGGTCGGGCGCGATCGGCATTGAATTCGCCAGCTTCTTCAATACGTTGGGCGCCGACACGACCGTTGTCGAGGTGATGGATCGCGTGCTGCCGGTGGAAGACGAGGAAATCTCGAAATTCGCCAAGAAGCAGTTTGAAAAGCAGGGTATGAAGATCCGTGAAAAGACCACGGTGAAATCACTGGATCGGAAGGCGGATAAGGTGATTGCAACGCTTGAAAAAGCAGGCAAGACCGAGACGCTTGAAGTTGATACCGTCATTTCTGCGGTGGGCATCGTTGGCAATGTTGAGGGGCTTGGCCTTGAAGCTTTGGGTGTGAAAATTGATCGCACCCATGTCGTCGTGGATGAATATTGCGGCACCGGTGTCGACGGGCTGTATGCGATTGGCGATATCGCCGGCGCGCCATGGCTTGCGCATAAGGCCAGCCACGAAGGCGTTATGGTCGCAGAGAAGATTGCGGGTAAAACCGTGCATCCGATCAAGCCGGGCTCAATTGCGGGCTGCACCTATTGCCATCCGCAGGTGGCTTCTGTCGGGATGACAGAAGCCAAGGCGAAAGAAGCCGGACATGATATCAAGGTCGGTCGTTTCCCCTTCATCGGCAATGGTAAGGCGATTGCCCTTGGCGAATCAGAGGGCATGATCAAGACGGTATTCGATGCGAAGACCGGCGAATTGCTGGGGGCGCATATGGTGGGTGCCGAAGTGACCGAGATGATCCAAGGCTATGTTATCGGTCGTCAGCTTGAAACCACCGAGGAGGATTTGATGCACACCGTCTTCCCACACCCGACCCTGTCGGAAGCGATGCATGAGGCGGTTCTGGATGCCTATGGCGTGGCAATCCACTTCTAATCTTTGCACCGTTATCATGCAGGCAAAGGCCCGGTCCGTGTGACCGGGCCTTTGCTATGTGCACGGATGAAAAGTGGGCTGCGCGCCGGTCAATCTGGTGTGTCTGGACTGATCCTGATTATATGGTGAAAATTTTACAGCATTTCTGCCGGAGAACTTGATGAAAACCAATTGGCCCGTGGTCTTTGTCGTATGGTTTGCGGGGCTGTGTGCCGCTGGGCAATTTGCGAAGATCGGGGTCGTCTTTGCGGAAATGCAGGGCATTTGGCCCGATGCTGGTGCGCGGCTTGGGCTGATTGTGTCGGTCGTGGGTGCTGTGGGGGTGATTTTCGGCACAACGGCGGGGCTGGTTGTGGCGCGGCTGGGTGCACGGCGGCTTTTACTGGGTGGTCTACTGGTTGCCGGTACGCTGTCGGGCGTGCAGATTTTCGCGCTGACGATTGAGGCGATGATCGCCACCCGTCTGCTAGAAGGGTTCGCACATCTGTCCATCGTAGTTGCAGGGCCGGTGGTGATCGCGCAGGCCTGCACACCGCACGATCAGCCTGCGGGCATGGCGCTATGGTCCACGTTCTTCGGCTTGGCCTTTACTGTTATGGCGCTGTTTGGCCTGCCATTGGTGCAGGGCTATGGGGTGCGCGCGCTATGGGCGGCGCATGGGGCGGCGTGCTGGCTGGCAGCGGCCGGTCTGGCCGGAACAATGGGGACAGTTGCCGCACCAGCCCCGATGCCGCGCCGGTCGGTACAGGCGCTACTGTGGGATCACATCCGCATTTATCGCTCGCCGTTTTTGGCGGCACCTGCGTTGGGGTTTGTGTTTTATACCTTGATCTATGTGGCGGTGCTGACGCTTGTGCCGGGGCTGGTTGACCCGGACCACAGGGCGTTGATGGCGGCCGGAATGCCGATCATTTCTATCGTGGTGTCGTTGGGACTGGGCGTGTGGTTGATGCGGCGCATCCCTGCTGTGCAAGTGATTCAGGCGGGATTCATGGGTGCAGGCATCGGTGCGATCATATGGGCGATTGCCCCGGGCTTGGGCCATATTGCGGGTGGCTTCCTGTTGGCGGCCTGTCTGGGGCTGGTGCAAAGCGCCAGTTTCGCCTCGATTCCGCAGCTGAACGCAACGGCGGGGGAACGCGCGCAGGCGTCTGGCGCTGTGGCGCAACTGGGCAATGTTGGCACAACGCTTGGCACACCGATCCTATTGGTGCTGATTCATTGGGCGGGGGCACAAGCTGTGACAATCTTTGTTGTGCCGCTGTGCCTGGCTGGGTTCGCAATGCATCTGTGGCAATCTGCGCGGCGTGCAAGGGCGCTTGCCGCGCAGGCCTGATCAGCCCATCCGCTCAGACGCATATGACCCGGGCGACGCCGGGAAAACCACCGTTTTCGCGTCATTTTGGAAGACGCGGTGATGGATATGCGCATGGATTGCGCGCGCCAATACCTGCGCTTCGACATCGCGGCCAAGGCTGACGTAATCTGATGGGCTTTGCGCATGTGTCACGCGCACGGTATCTTGTTCGATGATTGGGCCTTCGTCGAGATCTGCGGTGACGTAATGCGCTGTTGCGCCAATCAGTTTTACGCCGCGCTCATAGGCCTGTTTATATGGGTTCGCGCCCTTGAATGATGGCAAGAAAGAATGGTGGATATTGATGATCCGCCCCGACATTTCTTGGCACATCTGATCTGACAGGATCTGCATATAGCGGGCCAGAACGATCAAATCGGCCTTGGTGTCATGCACAACGGCCATAATCCGGGCCTCGGCCTCGGGTTTATTGTCTTTCGTTACCTTGATGTGGTGGAAGGGGATGTCGTGATTCACCACCACTTTCTGGTAATCCATGTGGTTGGATACCACCGCCACAATATCCACCGGCAATGCGCCAATACGCCAGCGATACAGCAAATCGTTCAGGCAATGGCCAAAGCGTGAGACCATTAACACGACCTTCATCCGCTCTGCCTCGTCATGGATCGCCCATGTCATCGCAAAGGGCAGCGCTACGGGTGCAAACCCGGTTTTCAACGTGTCATGATCAACGCCTTTTTCAGACCGGAACGTGACGCGCATAAAGAAGTTGCCCGTCAGCGCATCGTCATATTGCTGGCTGTCCGTGATATTGCAGCCCTGCTCGGCCAGGTAATTCGCAATCGCCGCCACGATCCCACGGGTGGAGGGACATTGCACGGTCAGCACATAGGTGTGGTCAGAGCCCGACATCAGTCTTCCTTTTCTCGATCCAACTACCGCTTACCGCGCGGTGGCTTGGCTGACAATCATCTGTGCCGGGATTTGGGGCGCATCGGTTTGCGACAGGGCGTCGGAAAAAGGCGACGTGTCATGGGCGTTGGCGCGCGTTTTGACATGGGTGTGCCGTGATTGCGTAGGTTTTTTGCCGAAGGCCTTGGGGCAGATGGGCCTTTACAGTTGTCTTTCGCCCTGGTGCAACCGCGCCAATGAGAGGCGCAACGTCATGTTGGTAAGGGTGCCTGAACTGTCTGTGCGCGTGGGTAAACGCGATGAAAACGGGCCGCCAAGGCGACCCGATTTCGGTGCCGTGTTATCAGATCTGCTTTTCAGGGATATGCACAACCAGACCATCCAGATCAGGCGTGACGGTGATCTGACATGTCAGGCGTGATTTCGCAGCATCAGGTTCAAAGGCGAAATCCAGCATATCTTCTTCCATGCTGTCTTTGGCTGGCAGTTTTTCGATCCAGTCATCTGCGACATATACGTGACAGGTGGAACAGGCGCAGGCCCCGCCGCAATCGGCATCAATGCCCGGCACGCCGTTGTCGCGCGCGCCTTCCATCACGGTCATGCCGGGTTTGACATCGATCTCATGTGGGGTGCCGTTATGTTCGATATAGGTGATTTTAGCCATGTAAGGCTCCGTAAGCTGAAGCTGCGTTTGAGTGGCCGCTTTGGCGGGCTTGGGCGCAAGTTTAGGCCATCGCTGCGCGGTTGACCAGTGCGCGCCAGAGGTCAGATCGGGGTTTATCGTGCTTGGAAGGCTGTGAAAACATAGCTAATCTTTTGCATTGGCCATAAAGACTGTGGTTACAGGGCCGATGGGCCATTTGCGGAAGGGATTGTCATGATACGGCGGCAGGCGCATCAAGGAAACTACCGGGCGCCGGGCGCGGGATTTGTGGTGTGGCTGGTCCTTGGGTTAATCGGCTGTGCACCGATTGAGGGGGGATCCAATGTGCAAGATCGGCTGCCCGCCCAAGGCCAGGCGCTGACATTGGCCGACCAATGGCGCAGCACAGCGCCTGGCCCCGGCGATAAGGGATGTTTCGCGCGCCAGACCCGTCCGGCCGTTGTCGAAACTGTGACCGAGCAGCGCCTTGTCACACCCGAGGTGCGTGACCCCGAAACCGGCACCGTGCTGCGCCCTGCGACCTATGAAACCCAAACCCATCACAAGATCGTCGAAGGGCGGGAGGCAATGTGGTTCCCCGCTCCGTGCGCCACCGCCTACAGCCAGGAATTCGTGGCGACATTGCAGCGCGCCTTGCAAGCGCGCAACCTTTACCATGGGCCGATCTCGGGCCAGCTTTCTGATGCAACCAGCCGCGCAATCCATCGCTATCAAACTGCGCGCGGGCTGTTCAGTGCCACACTCTCGGTTAAAGCCGCGCAAGAGATGGGGCTTTTGGCGGTCACTAATGCTGAGAGCGTTTCTAACGCGGCGCAACCCTAGTAACGGGGTGGGTCAGGCGGCGGGGGCGGGCCTGCGGCCCGCCCCCGCCGCCTGACCCTTGGGGCGCCCCAAGGGGGGCACAACATCGTTCGGTTCTGTCTGTGCGCTTGGCTGCGTCTTGTCTTGCGATGTTTTTAGACGGTGCCGACTGGTTTGCAGGTGTGGCACGCAATGACCCAGTGTCTGTCTGGGGCAATGGGCAAAATAGCGTTCACAAAACATAAGGCCCGCCGGAAGCGGGCCTTATGCCTTTTCAGGACTGAATTAAACGTATTTTTATAATGGATTATTCCACCGGAAGCGCGACAAAGCGCGGATCACCACCGCGGCGGATCAACAACAGGATTGATTTGCGGCCAGCATCTTTTGCGCTGTCGATACGTGCTTGAAGATCATCAAGGCCCGCGATCTTGCTTTGCCCTGCCTCGACAATCAGATCGCCTGCACGCAGTCCTTTTTCAAATGCCGTGCTGTCTTCACTGATATCCTTGACCACCAAACCCGTCGCGGAAGAGGCAAGACCCATCTCGGATTTGATCTCATCTGTCAGTGGCGCCAAGGTCATGCCGAGCATGCTTTCTTCTGTTTCTTGCGGCGCGACCGCGGTGGCGGGCACGGCCTCTCCTTCGGCAGTCTCACGACGGCCAAGCGTAACCAGCAGGGTCTCTTCCTTACCATCGCGCATCACCACGACACGCACTTTTTCGCCCACGGGCGCATCGGCCACACGGCGCACCAGTTCACGGGTGTCCTTGACTTCGCCGCCATCAAAAGAGGTGATAACATCGCCAGCCTGCATCCCCGCATCGGCTGCGGGGCCTTCGGGCACCTCAGAGACCATCGCGCCTTCAGGTGTGCTTAGGCCAAGCGCCTCTGCCATGTCGGGGGTGACGTTCTGGATCTTCACGCCCAGCCAACCGCGCCGGGTTTCACCATATTCTTTCAGCTGTTCCACCACTTTGGACACAACATTGGAGGCCATGGAAAAGCCGATCCCGATCGAACCGCCATTGGGCGACAAGATCGCCGTGTTCACGCCGATCACTTCTCCATCCATATCAAACAGCGGTCCACCGGAGTTGCCGCGGTTGATCGCCGCATCGGTCTGAATATAATCGTCGTAAGAGCCTGACAGTTCCCGGTTGCGGGCCGAAACAATGCCCGCGCTGGCCGAAAAACCCTGACCCAGAGGGTTGCCAAGCGCCATCACCCAATCACCCACGCGCATTGTGTCGGAATTACCAAAGGGGACGAATGGCAACGGCGTATCCGTCTCGACCTTCAACAAGGCAATATCGGTTTTCGGGTCGGTTCCGATCAGCTCTGCGTCCAGTTTTTCACCGCCGAAGAACTCTATCGAGATTTCATCGGCACCATCGATCACATGGTTATTGGTGACGATATAGCCATCTTCGGAAATGACAAAACCCGAGCCGAGCGCGTTGGAGCGGCGCTGCCGTTGCGTTTCGCCCTGATCCTGGTTTGGTGTGGGGAAGCCGAAATCGCGGAACAGGTCACCGAAGGGGGAACCTTCGGGGAAGGATGGGCCGCGCGTGGTGGGGGCTGCGACCATGGTTGAAGTCGTGATCATCACAACCGAGGGGCTGACCTGCTCGGCCAAATCGGCAAAGCTTTCGGGGGCTGCGGCATAGGCCTGTGTTGCGGGCATCACGGGCGACAACGCCAATGTGGCTGCCAGTGCCAGCGCACCAACTCCACACCCTGCTTTGCGGGCGGCCCCACTGCGAAGTGACTTGGCCAAAGACAGCGCAGTTGGGGTCGGGGTGACATTCTTGGTGGCCTGTGGTGTCATGTGTTCTTGATCTCCGAAATCCTGAGTGAGCTGCACGTTGGGCCGTGGTTTGCACCACTGATCCTATACGACAGGTCTTGACGTTCCTTAAAAACCTAAGCGGGCTTTTGCTCAAATGAAAGCCCGTCGCATCCAGACAATTCGCTGTGAACCTGCGGTGAGCAGAAAACTGTCGGCTGTGCCATGGTGAGGGGGCCGGGCACATCACATCTGGACGCGTCGCAGCAGCCTGTCGGTGACCGTGACCAGGGTCAATGTCATGGCGACAATCACCACAAGGGCGGCGAACATCAGATCGGTTTTCATCCGGGCATTCGCCAAAAGCATCAAATATCCCAACCCTTTGGATGCACCGACCCATTCCCCGATCACCGCACCCATCGGTGCATATGTGACCGACACGCGCAGGCTCGCACCCAGATATGGCAGGGCATGGGGCAGGCGCAGCAACCACAGCTCACGCCAGCTAGAGGCTTTGGCAATGCGCGCAAGGTCCAGCACAGGCTGCGGCGTGGCGCGCAATCCGTCATACAGGCCAGAGGCCACCGGAAAGAACACCAGCAAAACCACCATGGCAATTTTTGGCGCAGGGCCATAGCCGAACCAAATCGTCAGGACAGGCGCAAGCACGAAGACCGGCACTGCCTGGGATACCGTTAAGATGGGCTGTACCAACCAACGCAGCGGCGCGCACAACATCATCGCAAGCGCTGTCGCAGCGCCAAAGCCAAGGCCAAGGGCCAGACCTGCGATCACCTCTTGTGCTGTGGTCATCGCATGGGTTGCCAGCAATTGATGATCACGCGCTAACACCTGCACCACCGCAGGGGGGCCGGGCAGGACAAATGCCGGCAACATCTGGCTGGCCGCTACAGCGTGCCAAACGCCGATGAGCACGATACAGGCAAGGATCAGCCGCATGTGTCGCAGCCCTTATGATAGGGTGTTGGCGCGGGATGGGGCGCGCCTGCGCTGCGCAAACGGTGCAGCAATGCCGCGGCGGCTTGTGTCAGCTGCGGATCGGATGGATCACGCAGGTCTTTCTCTTGCGATTGGGCTAGGGCGGGCTGGGCGATCAGGCGGTGTTCCTCGATCAACCAGACCTGGGCACCCAGACGCAGCGCCTCTACCGGGTCATGCGTTACCAGCACTACATGCCGGCCAGCCAGTTGCCGATAGGCCAGCTCTTGCATTTGGCTGCGCGATACGGGGTCCAATGCCGAAAACGGCTCATCCAGCAACACCAGCGGCGCGTTGGCGATCAGCGCGCGCGCCAAAGCCACGCGCTGGCGCTGCCCGCCTGACAGCGCGTCAGGACGGCGCGATGCAAGCGCACCCAGCCCGACCTGTTGTAATGCACCCAATGCCTGATCGCGCGCGATCATGCGCCCCGCCAGCCGCTCGGCCAGGGTTACGTTGCCAAGCAGATCCAGACGCGGCTGCAACAGGTCGCTTTGCGCCATCCAGCCAATGCGGTCGGGGGCGCGGCGTGTCCCATGCCATTGCGCCGCTACGGGCAGGCCCGCCATAAGCCGCAATATGGTTGATTTGCCACATCCTGATCGGCCCAGAAGGCAGGTCCAACCACGGCACAGCGGCAGATCCAGCCCCTGGATCAGGGCTTGCCCATGCAATGTAATATCGCCGTGCAAGCCCCATTGTGCCGCGCCGCAATGGTCTGATGCGCCGTGTGAGGTCACCGCAACCGCAGGTCCACAGCGATATCGGCCAGATCTGGGGCGGTGTCGATCATGCCGACATCTTTCATATAGCTGCCAAAGGCGGTGTAGCGTGCACCGTCCAACGCCATCGGCTGCACGGCGAAATGCGGGGCTGTATCAACCCAGGCGGCAGCGTTCAAACTGTCGTCCAGTTCGGATGAATAGCTGCGAAAATCCTCCCACCCGGCTTGAGGGTCATCCGCGATGTCTTGCGCCGCTTTGGCCGTTGCCGCCAAGAACCGCGCAATTTCAGCGCGTTTCATTGTTTGCGGATTGGCCTCATAGATCAGCTCGTCATAGATCGGAACGCCGTTGTCCTCGGGGTTGAAACACCGGCCCTTGCGGTCCACGGCCTCCATCTGATGCAATTCAAAATTGCGAAACGCACCAGAGACCGCATCGACTTTTCCCGCAGCCAGCGCTGCGGTCAGTGCGAAATTCACATTAATCTGCGCCACGCTGTCAGGGTCTACACCATTGCTGCGCAACATCGTATGCAACAGGGCCTCTTCGATCCCTGGCACGGAATACCCGACAGAACGCCCTGCCAGATCGGACAAAGACGCGATCGGACCATCCGCATCGACCATCACGCAATACAGCGGGCTTTCGATCAGCGTGCCGACACGAATCACCGGCAGGTCCTGGGCGTGCTGCAGATACAATTGCGGCTGATAGCTGACAGCCAGATCGACCTCTCCGGCGGCGACCATCTTTGGCGGGTCCGACGGATCGGCCGGGGCGATGATGTTTACCTCTAATCCGGCATCCTCGAAATAGCCGCGTTGCTGGGCGACAATAATCGGGCCATGATCGGGATTGATGAACCAGTCCAGCATGATCGAAATCTGGTCAGCAGCAAGGCTGGGGGTGGCGCTGGCGATCAGCGCAGCGGATACTAAAAGCTGTTTCATATCTCTCTCATGTTGAAGAAGTGATGGGTGGGGCCGTGGCCGTGGCCTACATGCAGGTCATCGGCACGACGCATCGCGCCCAGAACATAGGTTTTTGCTGCCTGTGCTGCGTGGTCCAGATCGTCGTAACGTGCCAATAGGGTGGCCAGCGCCGAAGACAATGTGCATCCTGTGCCATGGGTGTTTTGCGTGCGCGCACGGGGGGCATCAAGCCATAGCGCGCCAGCAGTGCTAAGCACCAGATCGGGGCTGGTGTCGCCCGCCAGATGCCCGCCTTTCAAAAACACCGCCCTTGGGCCAAGGCGCAAGAGTGCACTGGCCTGGTCCAGCATCTCGTCACGGGTGGTTGCTTCGGGGCGTTCCAGTAAATCGGCGGCTTCGGGCAGGTTGGGGGTAATGACATGTGCCAGCGGTAGAAGCTGATCGCGCAATGCGGCGACGGCCTCCTTGGCCAATAGTCGATCGCCGCCCTTTGCCACCATCACCGGGTCCAAGACGATGGGACCGCCATATGGGCGTAAGGTATCGGCCACTTCGGCGGTAATCTCCACGGATCCCAACATGCCGATCTTGATCGCATCAACGCGAATATCGTCGAAAATCGCGTCGATCTGCGCACGGATGAAGCTTGGTGCTATCAACTGCGCGCCATGCACACCGCGGGTGTTTTGCGCGGTCAGCGCCGTCAGCGCGGCCATGCCATACCCGCCATTTGCGCTGATGGCTTTCAGGTCGGCCTGAATTCCGGCCCCGCCAGAGGGGTCCGAACCTGCGATGGAAAGGATATTGCGGATCATGCGATGCTCCAGGCGTGGACAAGGGCGCGGGTGGCGGATTCTGGATCTGCGTGGCCCGCGATTGCCGATACAACGGCCATGCCTGCGCAGCCTGCGGATTTGATCGCGGCGCAATCGGCCGGTCCCACGCCGCCGATGGCGACAACCGGCACGGGGGATAGGGCGGTGATCTGTGCCAGCCCCGCCAGGCCGATAGGTGCCGCGTGGTCGGGTTTGGAGGCGGTGGCACGCACCGGACCCACGCCAATCAGGTCAATGCCGGGTGGAAGCTGATGCAGCTGTGACAGAGTCTCGACAGACAGACCCAGATGACGATCTGGGCCAAGGGCTGCGCGCATCTGCGCGGGATCGCCGTCACCTTGACCAATATGCAACCCGTCGGCCTGACTGGCCAGGGCGACTTCCAGCCGATCATTGATGATCAGGGGCACATTGGCGGCGGTGAAGGCGGGGCGCAATCGCTGTGCCTGTGCGATCATGTCCGCATTTGTCGCGGTCTTGTCGCGCAATTGGACCATGCCTGCGCCGCCGTGCAATGCCGCCAGAATCAGCGCATCGCTGGCACCATCAGGGGTGACGAAATACACGCCAAACCCGGTCATAGCTTACGCACCCGTGCGGCCTGATCCATTTGGGCGGCTGTCATCGTGTAAAGCGCGTCGATAAAGGCCACAGCGAAACTGCCCGGACCCGCGGCGTTTTGTGCGGCCTGTTCACCTGCGCAGGCGTAGTAGGTTAGTGCGGCTGTGGTGGCGCGCAGCCGGTCTGTTTCCTGCGCGATAAAGGCGCCAATGATTCCGGTCAGCGAACACCCCAACGCGGTTACGCGCGGCATCATCGCGCTGCCATTATCGACCCAATAGCCTGCGGTGCCATCGGTGATGAAATCTGTGGGCCCGGTCACCGCGACAACCGCGCCACTGCGACGGGCCAATGTGGTGGCGCCCGCCATCGCGGCGTCAACCTCATCCGCGCTGTCGGCCCCTTTGCCGCGCGTGGCTGTTCCCGACAGCGCCAGGATTTCTGACGCATTGCCACGGATGACTGCGGGGGCCAGCGCCAGCAAACGTGCCGACAAATCGCGCCGCGCCTGCGTCGCGCCACAGGCCACAGGGTCCAAGACCCAAGGCGTGCCAGCGGCATTGGCACCGCGCACAGCACTTAACATTGCCTGTGACCAGCTGTCATCAAATGTGCCGATATTGACCGTCAAAGCGCCCGCGAACCCGGCGAATTCGGCGCCCTCTTCCAGCGCATGTGCCATCGCAGGGGAGGCCCCTGCAGCCAACATCACATTGGCTTGCACATTCATAGCCACGAAATTGGTGATGTTTTGCACCAAGGGCGCGCGCGCCCGCATTCTGGTCAGGAATGGGCTGAATTGGGGGGTGGTTTGGGTCATGTGTGTCTTAAGTCCTTTGCAGGTCAGAAGAGTCGCATGACATGGCACGATTGGCGCGAAGGCGCTGGGCCTGATGTCGACTTCCTCCGCCCGCATGATCGGGGTCAGGTTCAAAGGGTGCTTCTCAGCCCGTGTGATACGGACGCCCCTGTCGGTCAGATGATGATAGAACAGATCACGGCGCGGTTGAAAAGGCCCAAGCCACCGCGCGATGGATTATTGCGGTTTGCGGCCTTGTGCTGCGGCTTTCATCCGCGCCAGCAGATCAGCCTTTGCCTGGCCTTTGCCAAAGGGATTCTTATCACTGCCCTTGGCGTTGTGTTCGGAATGGCGCGGGGTGTTCTTGGCATTTTTTGCATTGCCCGATTTGCTGTAATCCATCTGCCTATCCTTTAAAACGTGATCCGGGGATGTCATATCAGCCGGAGTTTTCGCCGCGTATCGTAACGGGCGATATTGGGGTTTGTATAAAACGCAGGGCGGCGGGGCTCAAGCATAAGCACAAGATCGGGTATGAGCGCAATTGTGGCACTGCGCGGCGCCGTTATAGTCTGATGATCTGATGATCTGATGGTCTGATGGTCGGTGGGATGGTGTGGTCACGGGGTCGGGGCGAGCGCGATCTGTAAGGTATTCAGGGGGGCTTGGGTGTGAAACGGCCGATGTTCATAAGGCCCATGTTCATAGGCTCGTCTAGGGGATGAGGGACTTGAACCCCCAGCCAAAGCGTTATGAGCGCTCTGCTCTAACCAATTGAGCTAATCCCCCAGAAGCATTGTCCGGTCACAGCAAAGTTGCCGTTAGGACAAGCGAAACAACGTATGCTACCGCTTACAAGACTCGCAGGCCAATTGGAAAGCCTATCAAATCAGAACGGATCCCTCATACGCGTCTCAGACGGTCATGTCTATCGCTTTGATAAATCAATCAACCCCCTTTTTGCGCCGGGATAGGGCGTTGGGCGACGATCAGCCGGGTTTGGGCGTGGAAAACACGTTGAAACGGTGGTCACGGTGCTGGCAGGCGTTGCCCCTTGTGCTGGGTTGCGCTAAGGGCATGGGCCAAGCCATTTGGGCCATTCGACAGGAGCGCGCCGCTATGACCGAGAAGAAAAACGGGCTGACCTATGCCGATGCAGGCGTCGATATCGACGCTGGGAACACTTTGGTAGAGCGGATCAAGCCCGCTGCCAAGCGCACAGCGCGGTCGGGCTCGATGTCGGGCTTGGGCGGCTTCGGCGCGTTGTTTGATCTGAAAGCCGCTGGGTTCAATGATCCGATTCTGGTTGGCGCAACCGATGGTGTCGGCACGAAGCTGCGTATTGCGATTGACACGGGGAATGTTGATACGATCGGCATTGACCTTGTCGCGATGTGTGTCAACGACCTGGTCTGTCAAGGCGCCGAGCCGTTGTTCTTCTTGGATTATTTCGCAACTGGCAAATTGGAACTGGATCAGGCTACGCGGATTATCGAAGGCATTGCCGAAGGTTGCGCACAGTCAGGTTGCGCCTTGACCGGTGGTGAAACGGCGGAAATGCCGGGCATGTATCATAAAGGTGATTTCGACCTTGCGGGCTTTGCCGTGGGTGCGATGGAACGTGGCACCGTTTTGCCTGATGGGGTTGAGGCGGGCGATGTGCTGCTGGGCCTTGCTTCAAACGGCGTGCATTCCAACGGCTATAGTTTCGTGCGTAAAGTTGTGGAACTGTCCGGGCTGGGTTGGGATGCTGAGTGCCCATGGGGCGAGGGATCTTTGGGCGAGGCGCTGTTGGCGCCGACTCGCTTATATGTCACCCAGACATTGAAAGCATTCCGTGCAGGTGGCGTGCATGCGCTGGCCCATATCACTGGCGGTGGCCTGACCGAGAACCTGCCGCGGGTGTTGCCCGATGGGCTGGGCGCGACGATTGATTTGGATGCATGGGAATTGCCCGGCGTGTTCCGTTGGTTGGCGCAGACCGCAAATATGCAAGAGGCCGAACTGCTGAAGACATTCAACACTGGTATCGGGATGATTGTCGTGGTGAAGGCCGATCGCGCGGATGCAATTGCGGAGCTGCTGACGCAGGACGGTGAGACCGTGTTCCGTATCGGCACGGTCTGCGAAGGGCAGGGGGTCAGCTACACCGGCGCGCTTCTGTGACCCGTGTTGCGATTCTGATTTCCGGCGGCGGATCGAATATGGTCCGTCTTGTCGAGGCGATGCAGGCGGGTGGCTGGGCGCAGCCTGTTCTGGTGGCGTCAAATGACGCGCAGGCGGGGGGCTTGGTAAAAGCGGCGCAAATGGGCGTTGCCACAGCGGCGATTGATCACCGCCCCTATGGGCGTGATCGCGCGGCCTTTGAGGCCCAGCTGTTGACACCGATTTTGGACGCCAAGCCTGATGTGCTGTGTTTGGCGGGGTTTATGCGTGTGCTGACGCCGGGATTTGTGGAGCAATTTGAAGGGCGAATGCTGAATATTCACCCGTCGCTTTTGCCGAAATACCCCGGCTTGCACACGCATCAGCGCGCGATTGATGCGGGCGATACCGAGGCGGGTTGCACTGTCCATGAAGTGACGCCGATCCTGGATGACGGTCCGATTTTGGGCCAGGCGCGGGTGCCTGTGATTGCCAGCGACACGGCAGCTACGCTGGCGGCGCGGGTTTTGGTGCAAGAGCACCGGCTGTATCCGGCTGTATTGGAGCGGTTCGTGGCCGGGGAGCGCGCGGCGTTGATGCAGTGACACATCTGCACCTTAGGTCGGGCGGTGTGGCCTGCGGCGTGTTCGGATATTTATTGGCAAGATGAAAGCATAGCCTGATTTGCAAGGGGTTTTCGCTGCGCAAGAGCATTGCGCTTTTGTGGATCTGGGCCTAAAGCCTGTGCATGAAAATTTTGTTTCTTGGGGATGTCATGGGGCGTGCGGGGCGCGCCGCCGTGACGGAGCATCTTAAGGCGCTGCGCGAGGCATGGCGGCTGGATTTTGTTGTTGTGAACGGCGAGAATGCCTCCAATGGGATGGGGTTGTCGGCGGAGCATGCCAAGGCGCTGCTTGCGGCAGGTGCGGATGTTGTGACGCTGGGCGACCATGCGTTCGATCAGCGCGATATGCTAAGCTATATCACGACAGAAAAGCGGATCATTCGGCCGTTGAATTTTGCCAAAGAGGCGCCGGGTGCAGGGGCGCGCGTATTCGAAGACCAGCGTGGGCGCAAGATTTTGGTGGCGCAGGTTTTAGGGCAGGTGTTCATGAAACGCGCCTTTGCGGATCCGTTTTCAGCAGTAGAACGTGTATTGAATGCACATCCGTTGGGCGGGCAGGCGCAGGCGATCCTGTTGGATGTGCATTGCGAGGCGACCTCTGAGAAAATGGCCATGGGGCATTTTTGTGACGGGCGCGCCAGCATGGTTGTGGGAACACATACGCATGTGCCCACGGCGGATGCGATGGTTTTGCCCGGTGGCACGGCCTATCTGACGGATGCGGGTATGTGCGGAGATTACCATTCCGTGATTGGAATGGAAAAGGCCGAGCCGATGCGCCGATTTATCACCGGGATGACCAAGGATAGGTTCACGCCGGCCAAGGGCCCCGCGACATTGTCGGGCTTCTATGTGGAAACCGATGATAAAACCGGGCGCGCGAAACGTTGCCAGGCCATCCGTTTTGGCGGGCATCTGCCTGAATCTACGCCGCTTTAACGAAATCTGCGTCAGGAATTCTGGTGTTTTGTCTTGCATTATATGGCTGGTGCAAATGCTCGCTTGTATGCCGCTTGCGGCGCGTTAATATCGGCGCGAAGACCCATGCGCGTTTAGGGACCAAATGATCGACCTGAATCTTTCGCCGACAACCAGTGCCATTGCTGCGCTTTTGATCGTGCTGTGGATGTTTGTGATGTTTTTGCGCGAACGGGTGCCGCCGGAGGTGGTAGCGTTAAGTGGCGCGGCCATCATGTTGATCTTTGGTTTTGTGCCCTATGATGCGGCCAGTGACGCGTTGTCAAACTCGGCCCCGTGGACGATTGCCTTCATGTTTCTGATCATGGGGGCCTTGGTGCGGACCGGGGCTTTGGATGCCATGACGCGCTATGCGGAATCCCACATTGCGACGCGCCCACGCACGACCGTCCTGGCAATGTTTGTCATCACCATGCTGGCGTCGGGTGTGATGAACAACACCCCTGTCGTGGCCGTAATGATCCCGATTTTCATTCAGGTTGCCAAAAAGATGGGGCGTTCACCGTCACGGTTTTTGATGCCGTTGAGCTATTTTACCGTGATGGGTGGGATGTTCACTTTGTTGGGCACATCGACCAATATCTTGGTGGATGGGGTTATCCGGTCCGACGGGTTGGAGCCTTTTGGCATTTTTGAAATCCTGCCTGTCGGTTTGGCGGTGGCGCTGGCAGGGTCAGTGTTCATGTTCTTCTTCGCCAAACATCTGGTGCCCGAGCGGCAGACGATGGCGACGATGCTGAGCGCCCGACCGAAGATGAAATATTTCACCGAGGTGGCGATTCCTGAAGCTTCTGGCTTGATTGGTGAGCCGGTGCTGGATGTTGATGTTTTCAAACGCGAAGGTGTTCGGGTTGTGGACGTGTTACGCGGTGATGCCAGCTTGCGGCGCGATTTGCAGGGCGCGATTTTGCAGGCCGGGGATCGCGTGGTTTTGCGCACAGAAATGGCGGAATTGCTGGGCATGCAGCAAAACCCTGATCTGCGGATGATTGATAAGCTCAGCTCAGTTCAGACCGAAACCGTCGAAGTATTGATTTCGCCGGGGTGCCGGATGATTGGCCGCTCTTTGGGTGAATTGCGACTGCGCCGGCGTTACGGTGTCTACACGCTGGCGGCGCATCGTCGGAACCAGAATATCGGCCGTCAGCTGGATGATCTGGTGGTGGTGGTCGGTGACACATTGTTGCTGGAAGGGGCGCCGCAAGATATTGCGCGCCTGGCCGCAGATATGGACATGGTGGATGTGTCGAAACCCACCGCCCGTGCGTTCCGACGTAGCCATATGCCTATTGCAATTGCCGCGCTGGCCGGGGTTGTGGGTCTGGCCGCGTTGAATGTGGCGCCGATCATGGCGCTGGCATTGGTGGCTGTGGCGATGATCCTTGTCACCCGCTGCGTGGATGCGGATGAGGCGTTCAGCTTTATCGATGGTCGCCTGTTGGCGATGATTTTCGCTATGCTGGTTGTGGGGGAGGGGCTTGATGCCTCCGGTGCGGTGCAGCTGATCGTGGATGCGATTTCGCCGTGGATGAGCACATTACCGCCATTTGCAGCATTGCTTGCGGTATATTTCCTTGGGCTGGTGATGACCGAATTCCTGTCCAATAATGCAGTGGCGGTAATTTTTGCCCCAATTGCGATCAAGCTGGCATTGGCCATGGGATATGATCCGCGCCCCTTTGCGGTGGCGGTGATGTTTGCGGCCTCGGTCGCCTTTGCGACCCCGATTGGATATCAGACCCATATGATGGTCTATGGCCCTGGCGGGTATAAATTCACCGACTTTTTGCGGTTGGGTATTCCGATGGATATCGTGACCGGGATCACGGCATGTTTGATTATTCCCTTGGTTTGGCCGTTATAACAGCCGCTGCGCTGGTTTCGCGCTGGCCCGGGGGCTTGCGGCTGGGGCAGTGACTGCCGTATATCAGCGGCAACGTGATACACTGGACGGAGATTAGGCTCATGGCAGGCCATTCAAAATGGGCGAACATCCAGCACCGTAAGGGGCGTCAGGATGCGATCCGCTCGAAGATGTTCTCGAAGCTTTCAAAAGAGATCACTGTGGCCGCAAAAATGGGCGACCCTGATCCCGAAAAGAATCCGCGTTTGCGGTTGGCTGTGAAGGCTGCGAAATCGCAGTCCATGCCCAAAGATGTGATCGACCGCGCGATCAAGAAATCGCAGATTGGCGACGGTGATGAATATACTGAAATCCGCTATGAGGGCTATGGGCCGGAAGGTATTGCGATCATCGTTGAGGCGTTGACCGATAACCTGAACCGCACCGCGTCGAATGTGCGGTCGACCTTCACCAAATGCGGTGGCAATCTGGGCACGACCGGATCGGTGAGCTTCATGTTCGATCGTTTGGGTGAGATCACCTATGACGCCTCTGTGGGCGATGCCGACACGGTGATGATGGCCGCCATTGAGGCCGGTGCGGATGACGTCGACACGGATGAGGCGGAAGGGCATTGGATTTATTGCCCGATGGAAAACCTGTCCGAGGTTTCTGACGCGCTGGAAGCAGAGCTGGGCGAGGCGAAAGAGGCCAAGCTGGTGTGGAAGCCGCAAAACCGCACCGAAGTCGATCTTGAAACGGCACAGAAGCTGATGCGCCTGATCGAGACGCTGGAAGATGATGATGACGTGCAAAACGTCACTGCGAATTTCGATGTGCCAGAGGACATTGCAGCGCAGCTGTAACACCTGGTCAAACGCCAAATCCATTAAAAAACCGCGGCTTGCATGCTGCGGTTTTTTTAATATTGGCGTAGTCTCTGCATATCATATTCCAATATTGATATTTGTTATTTGCATGCTTAGCTGTGGCACAGGCGCACCGATCATAGGATGCTTGAAATGTATTATACATGGGGAATGGGGCTGCTGGGCGGGGTCATGATTGGCACTGCGGCGGCAGTTATGTTGCTGTTCAACGGGCGCATCATGGGGGCCAGCGGCATCATTGCCGGGCTGTGGCAATCGCATGGTGCGGCACGGTGGGAACAGACGGTCTTTGTTTTGGGACTGCTGGCAGCGCCAGCAATTGCCGTGGCGCTGATGCCGACCACGCCTTTGATCCATGCCGCGCGGGACTGGCCCATTTTAGCCGTGGCTGGCCTATTAGTGGGCATCGGCACACGTCTGGCGAATGGGTGCACCTCGGGTCATGGGGTCTGTGGCATCACGCGCGGATCGATGCGGTCAAGCATTGCGACATTGGCCTATGTCGGGGCGGGGATGGTGACGGTCTTTGTCGTCCGCCATCTCTGGGGGCTGATCTAATGCGGTATATTGTGGCGCTTGCGGCAGGTGCGCTGTTCGGGCTGGGACTTTTGATATCGGGGATGACCGATACGGCCCGGGTTCAGGGGTTTTTGGATGTGGCGGGCGCATGGGATCCCACATTGGTCTTTGTGCTGGTCGGGGCGATGGTCCCGATGGCGCTGGCGTGGCAGATCCGCGCACGCCGCATGCGCCCTGTGATTGGTGCAGCCTTTCCCGCCCCAGCGAACGGGGCGGTGAACAGGCGGCTGATTGGCGGTTCGGTGCTGTTTGGTATCGGCTGGGGATTGGCCGGGTTTTGTCCGGGTCCGGCAATTGCGGCACTTGGCTTTGTGGGATGGCGCGGGGCGGTGTTTGTGGCCACAATGATCATCGGTATGTGGGTGGTGGGCAAGTGGTTCCCACAGCGCGGGTCAGCACCGCTTCCGCGATAAGCATTGCGCCGCGCCCGCCCCCTGAAAAAGCTTGGCACAGCGCAGTGCCGTGCGATCAGGCGCGCTTTTAACATTGCATGAAATTGTAACAAACCCGTCATAACGACAGGCGGCTTTGCGACCATGCGGGGGATTTATGCGCAATTCCTCATCTGCAGCTTTTCTTTCCCGGCACGCTGTCGCCCGATGGGGGGATACCATGCTCAATGCCCGGAGGATCGTCATGGCCGATACATCACGCAGCACGCTGATTTACCAATTAGAGGATCGTCCGCCGCCCGGACCTGCGGCCTTGGCTGCCTTTCAGCATCTTCTGGCGTCAATCGTCGGTATCGTGACACCAACATTGGTGATCGGCGGCGTGCTGGGCTTGGGCGAACATGTGCCTTATCTGATTTCGATGGCGGTTTTTGTCTCTGGGGTTGCGACATTCATTCAATGTCGGCGGATTGGTCCGGTGGGGTCTGGCCTGCTAAGCCTACAGGGCACGTCCTTCGCATTTTTGGGTGCGATCCTTGCTGCAGGTTTTGCGGTAAAGGGACGCGGTGGCACGGCCGAGGATATTCTGGCGATGATTTTCGGCCTGTGTCTGGCCGGGTGCCTTGTTGAAATCGTTTTGTCACAATTCATCACAAAGCTACGGCGGATCGTCAACCCGACCGTCACCGGCGTGGTGATCACCGTTATCGGGTTAAGCCTTGTCAAAGTTGGGTTCACCGACTTTGCCGGCGGCGCCACCGCAGGCGAGGCCCTGGGCGAACCGGTCAATCTGCTGCTGGGCACGGTGGTATTGGTGGTGATCTTGGCCGCCACCTTTATAGGCAAGCCAATGCTGCGGATTTCGGCCATTATGGTCGGGCTGGTGGTGGGCACGATTTTGGCCGCGCTGCTTGGGATGGTCAGCGCCGCACCCCTGTCGAATGCAGCGATCTTTGCGCTTCCTGTGCCGTTGAAATACGGGTTGGATTTTGATCTGGGCCTGTTCATCCCCATTGCGTTTTTATATCTGGTGACTGCGATTGAAACTTCTGGCGATTTGACCGCAAACTCTGTGATATCGGGACAGCCGGTGGAGGGAGATCTGTATCTGCGTCGGATCCGTGGTGGCGTTTTGGGCGATGGGGTGAATTCAGGAATTGCCGCATTATTCAACACATTTCCCAACACGACCTTTAGCCAGAATAACGGTGTGATCCAGATGACCGGCGTGGCAAGCCGTCATGTTGGGCTGTATGTCGCAGGCTTTTTGGTTGTGATGGGCTTTTTTCCGATCATTGGTGCCGTTTTCTTACTGGTGCCCAAACCGGTGCTGGGCGGTGCGACGCTTGTGCTGTTTGGGACGATTGCTGTCGCGGGTATCCGCATCCTGGCCAGTCAGCCGATTGATATGCGCCGTGTCTACATCATGGCGGTCAGCTTTGGGTTGGGCCTGGGCGTTACACTGGTGCCAGACGCCACGCAGCATTTGCCGGTCTTTTTGAAGCAAGTGGTGGCCACGCCCATTACGCTGGCCGGGTTGTCCGCAATTATCCTGTCGTTGGTCATTCCAGAAGAGCACACACCCACAGCCCAGCCTTCGACGGCGCTTAAGGAAGAGGATGCGCCGCGATTGGCGTGATGTGCCCGCCAAATTGCTGGCGTGCCTGCGGTGGCCCACCAAGCCAACGCGCCCAAGGGGATGTAAATTTGAACCGGCCATGCTGAAAATGCGTGGCCGTTTCATTTGGGGTGCGGCAAATCCCTGCGCATGCTATCAGCCGCTTGTGTTCGCACGGATTTTGCCACCGCCGCGCACGGAATTGAACGGAGCTTATATGTTGGATCGGGTATCGCAGTTGAACTGGGTGCAGGCTGTGCCTGCCGCCCTTACTCTTGGTTTACTGGCGATTGCGCTGCAGGTGTTTGATGTGCCGCGCACGATGCAGCTGTCGATGATGGGGGCGGCGCTGTCGACCTCGACCGGGCTTGGCCGTGCCTATCATGGGCATCGCTGGGCGGTTGCTTTGATGGATATATGCGGCAAGACATCGGGCCTGTTGGCGGGGCTGTTGCTGGGCAATGCGGTGGTGTTTGGCGTGGGGCTGGGCATTCCGGGCCTGCTTGTCGGCGCTTTCGCCGTCGGGGCCTATTCGCGCAACAACCAGTCGATGTGGTGGTTGCTGGTGCAAAGCTGGTTGTTCTTTGCCCTTGCGGCGATCTTTTTTGACAAGATCGAAAACCCGTATCGACTGGTCGCGGTTGTTTTGGCAACGCAGATCGGGGTTTTGGCAGTAGAGCATTCCCTGGTCTGGCTGTGGCGCCGTGTGGCGCCCAATGCCAGGCGTATGGATTTTATGCTGGGTGAGGGTGAGGAGCGCGCGCCGATCCTGACGATGGGTTGGCAAGGCGCGCAATGCGCTGCTGCGGTGGGCATGGCCTTCTGGGTGGCTGATACGGTTGGGCTGTCGCGGCCGTATTGGGCGCCGATGACAACGTTGTTTGTGCTGCGCCCTGATCTGTTGGCAACTCGGTCCAGCGTGGCAACCCGGCTGGTGACGACATTGATCGGTGCCGTAATCGCGACGGGTGTCGTGATGGCTTTGCCCGGCCATTGGCTGCTGCCGTATTTGTTTGTGGGCAGCGCCTTCCTAACGTTGCTGATATTACCGGTTGGCTTTCCTGTCTTTGTCGCCTTTTTGACCGCCACGGTGATCTTCATGGTGACACAGGGGAATGCAAGCCCCGTCCTGAATGCCGAAGACAGGGTGCTTGGGGCCCTGATAGGCGGGCTGTCCGCGTTCGTAACCCAATGGGCCGCCCATGCGCTGTGGCGTCGGATCAAAGGCAGCGACCCGTCACGCTGACACGCGCAGCGCAGTGTCAGCACACAAAATCGCCCCGATCAGTGGTGACACGTTCCGCCATCTGGGACATAGCAAACGCCGATACGATATGTGTCGAAAGCGGTTTGTGACGAAGGCTGCCTAACCTCATGTTTGCCCTAAGGGGGCTGTGGGACAGCCCTGGCCGGGCGCTATCAGCAATGTCTTTGCCCGTGACAGGGAGGCCAATCTAGCGACTGCCATGGAAATATAGTGGCAAGTCCAGACGGAGATACTCGCCTACATAAATGGCGTTAATTCACAGGTGTTCGGCACATACCCTATGGATGGAAAAGCCCCGTCCTATCCAAACGGAAGGCCCTGAAGTCAAGCTGCTGGCGCGGCCAGAAAACAGGCCAGATCCCCTTTGTTGCAAAACCGCGATACGGGAGAAGGCTGTCACCGCGCATTGCGGAGCAAAAATGACGCCGCTGTATAAAAAAATTGCGCTTGCCAAGGGAGATCTTAGCAAGCGCAATTTTCTTGTTCCCAAAGCCGGCCCGCATCAGATTGATCGCGGCGGACTTTGTCTGATGCGGGCGCCGCAGTTCTTATGCGTCGTCGGGCAGGATCCGAACGCCGCCCTTTGCCGCAGAGGAGGCCAGCATCGCATAGGCTTTCAATGCGGTGGACACGGCGCGTTTGCGCGGTGCGGCCGGTTTCCATGGTGTTGGCCCCATCTTCTCACGGCGCGCGGCCAATGTGGCATCGTCGACCGCCAGGTGGATGGTGCGGTTGGGGATGTCGATTTCGATCATATCGCCGCTTTCAACCAGACCGATTGTGCCGCCTTCTTCTGCCTCTGGGGAGACATGGCCGATAGATAGGCCCGACGTCCCGCCAGAGAAACGGCCATCGGTCAGCAAGGCACATTTTGCACCCAGACCTTTGGATTTCAGATATGAGGTCGGGTAAAGCATCTCTTGCATACCCGGTCCGCCGCGCGGCCCCTCATAGCGGATTACAACGACTTCGCCCTCTTTGACCTTACCGGTCAAAATGGCCGAAACGGAATCATCTTGGCTTTCAAACACCCTTGCCGGGCCAGAGAATTTCAAGATGTGATCATCCACGCCTGCCGTTTTCACGATACAACCGTCTTGCGCGATATTGCCAAACAGCACGGCCAGACCACCATCTTGCGAGAACGCATGTTCGGCCGATCGGATCACGCCGTTCTGGCGGTCGCGGTCAACTTCTTTGTAGCGGCGGTCCTGGCTGAAAGCCTGTGTCGTGCGGACGCCACCGGGGGCCGCGCGGTAGAATTCATCCACCTTGTCATCATTGGCCGTGACCACGTCCCACTTCGCCAAGGCTTCTGCCATGGATGTGGAATGCACGGTAGGCACCTGATTATGGATCAGCCCTGCACGGTTCATTTCGCCCAGGATGCCCATGATTCCGCCTGCGCGGTGGACATCTTCCATATGCACATCTTGTTTGGCCGGGGCCACTTTGCAGAACACCGGCACTTTGCGCGACAGACGATCAATGTCATCCATCGTGAAGTCGACTTTGCCTTCATGGGCAATCGCCAAAAGGTGCAGCACGGTATTGGTCGACCCGCCCATTGCGATATCCAGCGACATGGCGTTTTCAAACGCCTCGAACGAGGCGATATCGCGCGGCAACATGCCCGGCTTTTCGTCTTCGTAATGCGCCTTGGTGATTTCAACGATTTTGCGACCCGCCTCCAAGAACAGCTCTTTGCGGTCGGCATGGGTTGCCAATACCGAGCCGTTGCCCGGTAGCGCCAGCCCCAACGCTTCGGCAAGGCAGTTCATCGAATTCGCGGTAAACATGCCCGAGCATGAGCCGCAGGTGGGGCAGGCGTTTGCCTCAAATTCCGCAACCTGTTCGTCGGTATATTTATCATCGGCTGCGACGACCATCGCATCCACCAGATCCACTGCGCGTTCCAGGTCGTCAATCGTGACTTTGCCGGCCTCCATCGGGCCGCCAGAGACAAAGATCACCGGAATGTTCAACCGCATGGCGGCCATCATCATACCGGGCGTGATCTTGTCACAGTTGGAAATACACACCATCGCATCGGCGCAATGGGCATTGACCATATATTCTACGCTATCTGCAATAATCTCGCGTGAGGGCAGCGAATATAGCATCCCGTCATGGCCCATTGCGATCCCGTCATCGACCGCAATCGTGTTGAATTCTTTTGCGACACCACCTGCGTTCTCGATCTCACGCGCGACCATTTGGCCCAGGTCCTTCAGGTGGACGTGGCCGGGGACGAATTGCGTGAAAGAGTTGACAACGGCGATGATCGGCTTGCCGAAGTCGCTATCGGTCATGCCGGTGGCACGCCACAGGCCACGGGCACCGGCCATGTTGCGACCATGTGTGGAACGGCGGGAACGGTAATAGGGCATTGGCTTTCCCTTTTCTCGGATGGCTGTGGGTCATGACGACAGGGCATTATGCCCTGATCGGGGCGCAGCTTTAACGCAGGCCTTGGCCGAAGAACAGAGGGGAGGACCACTTGCATACTGAAAATACGCATTTTCCGGGCAATTGTTGAAACAAAATTGCGCGATGAGGGGATAACGGGACATGCGCCGCCCCAAAATCATCTGGGGCGGCGCCGGGCCTCGCGCTGGCAGCTGCCAAGGCCATATATATATGATGGGGCTGTTATCGTCCGGTGGCGCGCATCACCACACCCACTGTCGCCAGCAAGATTTTTAGATCCATCTTGAGGCTGATCGTGCGGGAATATACGTCATCAAACTGCGCACGATCGGCAAAGGCGCTTTGATGACGGTCTGAAATCTGCCAGTTTCCGGTTACGCCCGGGCGCAGACGAAAATAACTTTTGCCGGGATAGAGTGCCTGTTGTTCAACCAACATGGGGCGTGGACCGACGAGTGACATATCCCCTAAGGCCACATTGATCAGCTGTGGCAATTCATCCAGCGACGCACGGCGCAAAATTGCCCCGATCCAGGTAACCCGTGGATCACGTGCGAGCTTTTGATGGCGGTTCCACTCCTGTCGCAGCGTGGCATCGTTTTGTAATACATGGGCCAATGCCTGTTCTGCATCAGGCACCATGGTGCGCAGCTTGAACATGCGGAACCTGTGGCCTTTTTCGCCGATGCGGTCCTGAACAAAAAATGGTGACGACCCATCAAGCGCGATAAGCACAGCCAGCAGCCCCACCAACGGAATCACGATGGGCGCGGCCAGGATCAATAAGGCCAGATCCAACCATCGTTTTCCATAAGACCGATAAATCGAGCGTGGCCCAAGGGAGACAGATGTCAGATCCGGGCGCGTGCTATGCGCAGCATCCGTAGATAGTTCGTTCATCTGACCTGCCTCCCCTTTGCCCAAAACCTTGAGCACTCGTTAACAACGTTTGCTCTTTTGAGCGGCAATCATGTCCGAGATGTGGAAAATTTTAGCTAAACTATGGCTAATTAGGATGACGTTACGTTGCCTTTGTGGTGGTTGCACTGTGGCGGAAGGGGAACGTCACGGGGGTTTGGCGCGTGGAAATACGCTGCTGGCTTGTCGCGCAGCGTAGCGCGAGGCAAATTGTGAAAAAAATTGAATTGAGCACGAGGGGCAGGCTTTTCATGGGCAATCGTATTCAGAAAATGGTTTCAACGCTGGCGGTCATCGCTTTGACATGCCCGGGCGTGGGTTTGGCACAGGATATGGGCGGGGCTGCCATCGGTGCCGATGTGGATAGCCCGCAGGGACGGCATTATTTGGGCTGGACCAGGTTCGTGGCCAATGATGTGTTATTTGATGGCCAAGATCGCTGGCGCACAGGGGCAATCCATGTGTCGGTTTTGCATGGCTATGACTTTGACGGCGATCTGCCGCAGCAGCCCTTTGGTCTGATGGAATACCGTTTTGGCGGTGAAATCATCGCGCCGTCAAATTTGGAAGACCCGGCACCAGATGATCGCCGCTATGTGTCGAAGGTGGATCTTGCGGCGATCAGCCATTTTCAGTGGCAGGGCTTTGCCAGCCAAATCGGTGCTGGGGTGACCGCTATTGGCCCGGATACACCGGCATGGCGTGTGCAAGAACGGATCCATGACTGGTTCAATCAGCCCGAACCGATTGCTGCGCAAACACAGCTGGGCAATCAGCTGTTTCCGACGCTGATCGGTGAAATGCGCCGCGATATTGCGGTGGGGCAGGACATGGTGCTTCAGCCATTTGTATCTGCCCGCGTCGCAGAGGAGGATGTGCTGCGCGCAGGTGTGGATATGCAAATCGGGCAGATGGCACAGGATGTGCTGTGGTTGCGTGATGATGTAACCGGTTTTTTGCATCCGGGATTGGAGGGCGCATCCGTATCGGGTGTTGGCTTTACACTAGGGATGGATATGACCCATGTGTTCGACAGCGATCTGTTTCCCGCGGCCGATGGTCTGCAGTATGAAGACATGCGCTATCGCGCCCGCGCAGGCGTGACCTTACAAGTTGAAGAGGCACGGATTTTTTACGGCGCCAGCTATTTGTCTGAAGAATACAAAGGCCAACCTGAAGGGCAGGTGGTTGGGGCGCTTCAGCTGGATTTGTCTTTCTAACGCCAATTTGGCCGAGAAATTGCGCAAAAAACCCAAGGGGAAAGCATTGCGGATTTGCTCGTGGCGAATCGCCATGCTAATCTTGCTGCATAACAAGGCCATAAGGCCGGTCCCCAGAGGTGGGGGCGAGCAGACAGGACGGACTGGGAATGCAGGCGGGCCCGCAGGGTATTTTCGTCATTTCATGGGCGCAGACCGAGACAGAGGGGCTGGCCGCGGCACCGCTTTGTGATGTGGAGCCGGGTGTTTTGTGGCGCTGGTATGGTGACGCGTTGCGAATTGATGGCCCGCAAGATGTTCTGGTTCTGGAGGGTGCGCAAGAGGACCGCGCCCGCCGGGCGGGGGCCGCGAGAATGGTTGGCCGCTTGCTAGGCCGGGCGGTGGCGCCGCAGCTCAATCCAGGCGATAGCGGCACGATCTTGCCCGATCAAAGTTTTACGATCACGGATGGTCTGTCCGCCCATGTGGTGACCATTGTTGAGATGCCCGAGGCGCAGGCGTGGCTGGTGATGTTTGACGGTAAGATGCCTGAGCCGGGCCGGGACTATTGGGTGGTGGATTGCGCATTGGATTTGCGCCCTGAGGGCGCGCGGCGCGCGGCGCCGGGGGTGATCTGTTTTACGCCGGGCACGCGGATTGAAACCCCACAAGGGCCACGTTTGGTGGAACATTTGCGCGTTGGAGATATGGTGTCGACCCGCGATGATGGGGCGCAGCCGCTACAATGGATTGGATCGCGTCGGATCAGCGGAGCACGTTTGTTCGCGATGCCTGAGTTGCGTCCGGTGCGGATTGAGGCGGGCTGGTTAGCGCAGGGCCAGCCAGATGGTGACTTGCTGGTGTCTCCGCAGCATCGGGTCCTGATCAGAGGGCATGCGGCGCAGGCGCTGTTCAATACGCCCGAAATTTTGGTGCGGGCATGTGATTTGGTTGGATGCAGGGCACGAGTTGGACAAGCGGCCGTGCGTCGGGTGAGCGGGTTGCGATCGCTAAGCTATGTGCATCTGATGTTAGAGCGCCATCAAGTATTGGTGGCCAATGGGATTGAGAGCGAAAGTTTTCATCCTGCCTCGACTGCGCTGGAATGCGTAGAGCGTGATGACCGCGCGCGGTTGTTGAATATTCGGCCGGAACTGGCAGGCGATCTGCGGGCGTATGGGCCCTATGCGCGGCGCGCGCTGACGCCTGCGCAGGCCGCGATTTTGCGCCATGATCTGGCAGCCTAGGCACATTGGTATTTTGACGTCAGCGTATGTGTCTTTGGTTTTAAGGCTGTGACAGGGGCGCTGCCCCTCTTGGGCCTTTGGGCCCAATTCACCCCGGGATATTTAAGGGCAAGATGAAAGGGCTTGTAGGTTTTTGTGGGTTGTGTATAAGCGCGGCGTTCCCGGTGGCTGAGGCTGCCGGGTTTTCATTGGTGTTGGTGGACCTTGTGAGAGGAAACCTGTCGCCGGAGCGGGCAGAGCCCGTCACCGGAGGAGGACAACGCCCTTCGCAATGTTAAGAAGGAGAACAGCCGTGACCAAACGCACGTCTGCCAAGTATAAAATTGACCGCCGTATGGGCGAAAACATCTGGGGACGCGCAAAATCCCCGGTGAACCGTCGTGAATATGGCCCAGGTCAGCACGGTCAGCGCCGCAAAGGCAAATTGTCGGACTTTGGTCTTCAGCTGCGTGCCAAGCAGAAGCTTAAAGGCCATTATGGCGACCTGACCGAGAAACAATTCCGTCGCATCTACGCCGAAGCAGAGCGTGTAAAAGGTGACACGGGTGAAAACCTGATCGGTCTGTTGGAATCGCGTCTGGACGCGGTTGTATACCGTGCGAAACTGGTCCCGACCGTGTTTGCAGCGCGTCAGTTCGTCAATCATGGCCATGTGACCGTGAATGGCAAGCGCGTTAACATCCCTTCATACCGTGTTCGCGAAGGCGATGTGGTTGAGGTGCGCCAGAAGTCCAAGCAATTGGCATTGGTGATGGAAGCACAGCAATCGGCTGAGCGCGACATCCCTGACTATTTGGACGTTGACGGTTCGAAACTGACCGTAACCTTCGTTCGCGCCCCGGCATTGGGCGATGTTCCTTATGCTGTGCAGATGGAACCGAATCTGGTTGTCGAATTCTACGCGAAAAACTGATCTTACAGTTTTTCGACCGTGGCAAGATTTACGAAAAGCCGCCCTGTTGGGGCGGCTTTTTTGCTGTGGCTGTGACATGATCTTGTTGGGGCGACAGCATATATAAAAACGCGCGCCGGGTGACGGCGCGCGGTGAAAGATTGGGTTAGCGGGTCAGGAAAGACCATTGCGGCCAGCTTATGCCGACATCGTCATCATCTTTTTGAAAAACCTCGCGATAGGCGCCGGTTTCAAGATTTTCAAAATAATCCCGGATTGCAGTATCGCCGCGCAGCTTGGGCTTAATATGCAGGTTTGAGCGCAGCTTGACCTCTTCTACGCCACGCAGCAATGCGCGTTTTGTTCCGCTGCTCCAACGACCGTTGGATACACCGGTGAATAAATCCATATAGAGCAATTCTTTTTGCACAGCGACGCGGCGACTTTCTGGCAATGAGCGGAAGGCGGCCTCTAGCGGGTCGCCGGCTGCGGCTGGCTGTGCCGCGATCATAGTGCCTACCATTAGACCGCCCATCAACAGAGCCGCGCGTAGGTGGTGCAGGGTGTGGGTCCCAATCGTCAAGTTTACAATATACATAAAATTTTCCTCACTTCAGCCCGTAGTTATAATATCAAATCTAAATGAGGCATGAATCTGGCGGGGTCTGAGGCCGGACCGCGTCGAAATGTTCAAGTTTTACTTAATTTTGATTAACGGGATTGATGCGCTTTGGCGCTGTGTAACTTGGCGCGTGTCGCCAAATGTCGGTGGGTAGAAGGGCTATGTGTAATTTGGTTTTGCCCGCTCAGCGATATGGAGCAAATAAGCTTAATGAGTTCTGGAAATGGTCCCGCGCTACGGGTAAAGAGGCGGGATAAGCCAAGGGACCAGACAATGACCGATCAGATCCGTCCGCAGCCGGGCATCATGGATATTGCGCTTTATCAAGGCGGTGCGTCGCGGGTTGCAGGGCGCAGCGATGCCATTAAGCTTAGCTCCAACGAGAACCCTTTCGGGCCGTCGGACAAGGCGAAAGAGGCATTTGTAAAATGCGCGCATTCAATGCATCGCTACCCGTCCACAGATCATTTGGCCCTGCGCGAAGCGATTGCGGATGTGCATAAGCTGGATGTTTCACGCACGATTATTGGCGTTGGATCGGATGAAATCTTGCACTTTTTATGCCAGGCCTATGTCGGGCAGGGCGATGAGGTGGTGTTCACCGAACATGGGTTCTTGATGTATCGCGTGTCCACGCTGGCCGCAGGTGGGACGCCCATCTCTGTTCCAGAGCGTGAGCGGACCACGGATGTTGACGCCATTTTGGCAGCTTGCACGGAACAGACGAAATTGGTGTTTATCGCCAATCCGAACAATCCGACCGGAACGATGATCCCCCTTGCCGAATTGGAGCGGTTGGCCGTCGGTTTGCCACCCCAAGCAATCTTGGTGATCGATTCTGCCTATGCGGAATATGTCGAAGGCTATGACGGCGGGGCCGAGTTGGCTGGACGTTTGCCTAATGTCTTTATGACCCGGACCTTTTCCAAGATTTATGGGCTGGGCGGATTGCGCGTTGGCTGGGGCTATGGCCCGCAAGACATTATTGACGTGCTCAATCGTATTCGTGGGCCGTTCAATATGTCGACGACGCAGCTTGAAACGGCCGAGGCCGCTGTGCGCGATCAAGATTGGATTGACCGTTGCCGCAATGACAATACGCGTCTGCGCGGCTGGCTGGCCGAGGCTTTGGCGGAAAAAGGTGTGCCCTCGGATACATCGACAGCGAATTTCATTCTGGCGCGCTTTACCAGCCCGCAAGAGGCAGAAGCCTGCGATGCTTATCTGAAAACTGAAGGTGTGATCGTGCGCCTTGTCACCAGCTATAACCTGCCCAATTGCCTGCGGATCACGGTGGGGGATGAACCATCATGCCGCCGGGTGGCCCATTTGATCGGCCTGTTCAAAGTGCAATTCATGGCTGGCAACGCATGAGCCGGTATAACAAGGTTGCGCTGATCGGTTTGGGCCTCATTGCCTCATCTATGGCGCGGGCGATGCGCGAGCATGATCTGGCGGGCGCTATTTCTGGTCATGCGCGCTCTGCCCAGACACGGCAGACGGCGCTGGATATCGGCCTGGTCGATACGGTCCATGAAACCGCAGCGCAGGCTGTGCAGGGCGCCGATCTGGTGGTTCTATGTGTTCCGGTGGGCGCGATGGGCGCAATTGCTGCAGAGATCGCGCCGCATCTTGCACCCGATGCGACAGTCACGGATGTTGGCTCGGTGAAGCAGGCGGTTATTGATGCGGTGCAGCCACATCTGCCTGACAACGTGCATTTTGTGCCCGGCCACCCCCTTGCCGGGACGGAGCAATCCGGACCGCGCTCAGGCTTTGCCACCCTGTTCGTGAACCGCTGGTGGTTGCTGACGCCGCAAGAGGGGGCGGATGCAAAGGCCGTGGCACGCTTGCGCGGCTTCTTAGAGGGAATGGGCGCCAACCTGGATGAGATGGACGCCCATCACCATGATCTGGTCTTGGCTGTGACCTCGCATTGTCCGCATTTGATCGCCTATACGATGGTGGGTGTGGCCGATCACATGCGCCGCGTCAGCCATTCGGAAATTATTAAATATTCGGCCTCGGGGTTTCGGGACTTTACCCGGATCGCGGCCTCTGACCCGACGATGTGGCGTGATGTGTTCTTGACCAATAAAGACGCCACACTGGATATCCTTGGGCGGTTCACCGAAGAATTGTTCATGCTGCAACGGGCGATTCGTATGGAAGATGGCGATCTGTTGCACAGCTATTTTACCCGCACGCGTGGGATCCGTCGCTCGATCATTGAAGCGGGGCAGGACACGGATGCGCCAGATTTTGGACGGGCTGCTAAGCCCGACACTTCGGTATGAGCCGCGCCGTTCTGGGCGTCGCGCTGCTTGCGGTGACCACGCTGCTGAATTGTGGCGGGCGGCAGGCGGATTATGTCTCGACCGGGTCGTTATGCGGCGTGCGCGGCCTTGCCGGAGAGCCTATTCCAGATGTGGCTGGCCCGGGGGCCTGTGGTATCGACAATGCGGTGATGGTGCGTGCGGTGTCCGGTATTCGGCTGACCAGCCCGGCACAGGTTAATTGCACCACAGCGCGGGCGTTGAAATCCTGGGTTGATAACGGGATTAAACCGGCAGTGGGGCGCAAGGGCGGTGGCATTGAGGCGCTGCAGGTCGCTGCAAGCTATGCTTGCCGTGGCCGTAATCGTCAGGTTGGCGCGAAACTGTCAGAACATGGCAAGGGCAATGCCGTTGATATTTCTGCGATCTTGTTGCGCGATGGATCGAAATTGACGGTGCAAGACGATTGGCGACGTGAACGCAAGATCATGTCACGTATTCATCAATCGGCCTGTGGGACATTTGGAACCGTGCTGGGTCCAAATTCCGACAGCTTCCATCAGGATCATTTCCATGTGGATACGGCCAGCCATCGCGGCGGGCCGTATTGCCGGTAATTTTAGAACCTTACGGCCAATTCTTAACGTAACACCGGAGCCGGTCCAACGGGTAGGCCGGCAATACGCATTTGGCCATCTTTAAATACGACTTTCAGTTCCAGCGCCTGATCTGGCGTTTTCGCCGCCATTTGTCCGGCCAACATGGTGATCATCGGTTTTTGTTTTTGGGGCAGCAGCCCTGCCTCTACCAACAGGTCCAGCCATGCCTTCCAATCCACCGAGCGTAAGGTCAACGTGCCAGAGGGACGCCCGTCAGCCGCAATCGCAATCGCACCTTCCGCAGACAACGCCTTACCGCCCCAGGACATGGTCAGGTCGCGAACTTGCAACGTGTCCAGCACCGGGGGAACCAAGGTTGCCGCCTTATCCAGCGGGGCTGACAGCCCGGCAATGGCGTCCAGATGCAGCCGCTCTATCGTCAGTGGCAGACCTTTTGGCAAATAATGTGCCATGGCCTGCGGGGCGACCAGATCGGTCAGCTCTGTCCCGATGCGATAGGCCGCCGCGGGGGCTGCGGCAACGCCGCCCGTCGCCTGTGCCGACAAAAGGGCCGTATCGGGCGATTGCGCGGCGACGGCCAAACGCAGCTGATCGGCACGGATCGCCTGTTTTGGTTGTCCCTCTGGCGTCAGCACCGGGGATTTGATCACGGCCACGGCCTCTTGCAACGGCAAACTGGTCGAAAACCCGGTTTCGATTGATGCGCGCGTGTCTTTGCTTGACAGGGTAAAGGTTTGGTCGCCCATTCGCAGCGCTTGTTCATCGGGCAAGAAGATGATCGCTTGGTTGGGTTGATAGCTCAGCGCGAAGACCTGCGCGCGTGGGGTTGTCCAGCTTAGAAACCCATCTGCGCTGTCCAATTGCGGTTGCGAAAAGGTCAGATCAAACCGGGATGGGAACCCGCGTAGCGTGACATCTTCAGCATCACCCCAACCGGCATTGCGTGCAATAGTGATCAGATCGCGCGCGCCATTCAGCGCGGTGCGTGACCCCACAACCCAATAGGCGGCGTAAAGCGCGGCCAATACCGCGGCCAAGCCAATCAGCTTTTTCATATCCACTGTCCCCTTCATCGCAGCCTTGTTTTCATTTATGTCGAGATGAAAGGGAGAACCAGTAAAATGACCGAAACGTTATGGATCTTTGGCTATGGATCGCTGATCTGGCGGCCGGGTTTCACCCCTGCCGAGCGGATTTTGGCCCGCGCTGAGGGTTGGACACGGTCGTTTTGCATGACCTCAATCCATTATCGCGGAACCACCGCGCAGCCCGGATTGGTGCTGGCGTTGGACCATGCGCCAGGCAGCGTGTGTTCGGGGCTGGCGCTGTCGGTGCCTGCCGGAGAGGAGGAAGAGGTTCTGGCCTATTTGCGCGCGCGTGAGCTGGTGTCGGATGCCTATGAAGAGCGCCGCATTCCACTGTTGCTTGCCGATGGCCGCAAAGTGGAGGCCGTGACCTATGTCATTCGTCATGATTGCGGGCAATTCGTGCAATATGACCTTGAAACGCAGGCGAAAATCATTGCGCAAGCCTGTGGTGAGGTTGGCCCCAATTGTGATTACCTGTGGAACACGGCGCAGCATTTGTCTGATCTGGGCGTGGCAGATCCCGATCTGGACTGGTTGGCAGTGCGGGTGCGGGTGCTACGCCAAGACATAGACGTGTAGACAATCTGCGCAATGGCCCTTGGCGAATGCCTGCACCCCGGCTAGGGTTTTGGAAACATGCGAAAAGAGCAGGGGCCGCATATGTCCGACCAGAAGATCCGATTGGATCCGCAATTCTCCCAACCGGTGCGACAAGTTCTGATGATGCTTGTGGTGCTGGGGCTTGTGGGCGTGGGCGGTTGGTTCGCATATGCCCGGATTTTCCCGATCTTTTTGGCCAATCCGTGGCTGAATGGGGTGATTGCAACCGTCTTTGTTGCCGGCGTTTTGGCCTGCTTTTGGCAGGTTGTGCAGTTGGTCAAGGCGGTGGTCTGGATCGAAAGCTTTGCCGCCGACCGCCCCGGCCGCCCCAATGTCAACGCGCCATCAATGCTGGCACCGCTGGCGTCGCTATTGGGCGCGCGCGGACGCGGTCAGATCGCCACTTCGGCCACGCGCTCTATTTTGGAATCGGTGGGCACCCGGATTGACGAAGCCCGCGATATCACCCGCTATGTCACGGGTTTACTGATCTTTCTGGGTCTGTTGGGAACGTTCTACGGTCTGGCTACGACGGTTCCGGCGGTGGTGGAAACCATCCGCGCATTGGCCCCACAAGAGGGCGAATCTAGTATCGCGGTTTTTGATAAGTTGATGACCGGGCTTGAGGCGCAGCTGGGCGGTATGGGCACGGCGTTTTCGTCCTCTCTGCTGGGGTTGGCGGGCTCTCTTGTTGTTGGGTTGCTTGAATTATTTGTCACCCATGGCCAAAACCGGTTCTACCGAGAGCTGGAAGAATGGCTGTCGTCGATCACCCGGCTTAGCTTTGCTGCAATAGATGGGGATAATGGCGAAGGCTCTATCGTCGCTGAAATTCTGGATCATATGTCGGAACAGATGGAAGGCCTTCAGCGCATGTTTTCGGACGCGGATGCGTCGCGCGCGCAGGTCGACGCGCGGTTGGGGCAGATGTCTTATGTGATGGAATCCCTTGCCGAACGTTTGGGCCATGAGGTCGACGCGCGTGCCGCCCAAGCGCAGGCGTTGGAACATATGGCGCATGGGCAAGATCGCCTGATCGCTGCCTTGGAGGGGCTGGCCGCGCGCCACGACGCCGATCAAAGCGCAGAGACCGATGCAGAGATGCGTATGCGGATGCGTTCGATTGACGGACAAATGGCACGGATGTTGGAAGAGCTTTCGGCCGGGCGGCAAGAAAGCATGGCGGAGCTGCGCAATGATTTTGCCGCGCTGACCCGCGCATTGTTGTCACGCAACCGGGAGTCCTAAGATGGGCTTGCAACGGCGTGGCGCCAACCGTTTTTCGGCAAATATTTGGCCGGGTTTCGTGGACGCGATGACGGCGCTTTTGCTGGTGCTGATGTTCGTTTTGACGATCTTTATGGTGGTGCAATCTGTTTTGCGCGAAACGATCACAACAAAAGAGACCGAGCTGTCTGTTCTGGCGCAGCAGGTCGCTGGACTGGCCGATGCGCTGTCCCTAAGTGAAATTCAAGTCAGCGATTTGCAAGGTGCGCTGGATGTGGCCCAAGGTCAGGTGAGCGAACAAAACGCGATGATCTCTGCGTTGAATGCCCAATTAGACGCGAATACATCGCAGCTTATGCAGGCCGAACAGCAAATTACCGCATTTGAATCGCAGGTTGCGGCGCTATTGGCGGCGTCGTCGCGCGATCAATCGCGCATTGCATCATTGGAGGCGTCGCGCGATGCGGCGCGCGCGGATGCGGATAGCCGGGCAGAGCAGCTGCGACTGGACCGCGCCACGATGGAAGCGCTGCGTGAAAAGCTTCAGGCCTCGGGTGATGAATTGGCGGCGATGACGCTGGCCTTGGAACAGGCGCGCGCAGACGCGGAAGATACGCTGACCCTTTTGGCGGCGGCGGAAGCGGCCCGCGATCGTTTGCAAGGCGAATTGACCCGCAGTGTGACGGAAGCGGAGCGTAAGGAGGTCTTGGCGCAGCTTGCGCAGAAGACACTGGCGCAGCAAGAAGCGACAGGCGCGGACGCGGCCCGCAAGCTGGCGCTGTTGAACCAACAAATCGCCAGCCTGCGTGGGCAATTGGGGCAGCTGCAAGGGTTATTGGACGATTCTGCGCAGCGCGACACCGATTCCAAGGTGCAAGTAGAGGCCTTGGGAAGTCAGCTGAACCAGGCCTTAGCGCAGCTGGCCGCAGAGCAAAAACGCCGCGCAGCATTGGAAGAGCAAGCGCGTTTGGCCGCAGAGGCCGAGGCGCGCGATTTGACGCGCTATCGTTCTGAATTCTTTGGCCGTTTGTCACAAATCCTCGAAGGACGCGAGGGTGTTAAGGTTGTAGGCGACCGGTTTGTATTTTCATCTGAGGTGCTGTTTGCGCCCGGTTCTGCGACACTGTCGGCGGCAGGTCAGGCACAGATCGCGCAGGTCACGCAATTGCTGGAAGAGTTGGCGGCGCAGATCCCACCTGAATTGGATTGGATCATCCGTGTAGATGGTCATACTGATAATGTGCCGTTGTCCGGGCAAGGGCAATTCCGCGATAACTGGGAGCTGTCACAGGCCCGCGCACTGTCCGTTGTGCGCTATATGACTGATGCTTTGGGCTTTGCGCCCGAGCGGCTGGCAGCGACGGGTTTTGCAGAGTTTCGCCCGGTGGCGGAAGGCAATTCAGAGGCTGCGCGGGCACAGAACCGACGGATTGAGCTGAAACTGACTGAGCGTTAGGGTGCAATCGTTAGATTAACGGTAGTGCTGTCGATGATTTCGTCAGTGCGTCGCACTGTAATCTGCGCCTGATACGCGCCGGCAGGTGCGCCATTCGGCAGACGCTTTCCGGCATATCGCGAAAATAGGGCCTGATTCTTCGTCGCGGTGCTGATGTGGTCAAACTGAAACCCATTCGGCCCGGTCGCGGTCAGTTGGATCTGATCTTGGTCGCGAAGGCCAAACCCATAGGTCCAAATGATCAGAGCGGGGGCATTTTTATCCGGATTTTCCGGCCATATTCCCGCCTTCAGGTCAGTGTAGTCTGGAGCCGCGGCACTGAAACCTGCGCTTAGAATGCCGCCCGCCTGATAAGGTGGCTCATCTTGCCACAGCGTCGTCTGATCGGTCATCTTACCGCAGGTGTCGTTGACACGGCCAGCGGTGAACGGGTCTACGGACGTGCCATCATGACGAATTTCAAAATGTAGATGCGGAAACGCCGCTTTGCCCGATTGACCGATCTGGCCAAGCACGCTGCCGGTGTCGACACGCATACCGCTGGTGACCGCGACGCTGCCTTGTAGCATATGGCAATATTGCGTTTGCCAGCCGCCGGGATGGTTGATCACCACACCATTTCCACATTCTACCCCGGTGACCGCGCCACCATTGGCGAAAACACCATCTGCTTCGCCATCACGGCGGCCTTGAACGATTCCGGGGGCCGCGGCGTGGATGGTCACGCCCGCTTGCATATTTGCTTGGGTGGCAAGGGCAATATCGGTTCCGTCATGGCCATCATAGGTTAGATTTTCACATGTGAAATCAATGGCGTTTTGGCTCGGATCATGATCGACATAGTTTTGAATATAACAGGTTTCGCCCAGCTTGCATTCGACAGGAAAGGCAAAACCCGTCTGAGCACCAAACACGGGTGCACTTATGCTTTCGGCCCCGCAGGGCAGGGCCGAAAAACATATCACTATGGCACAGGCCCGCACCTTAGTCTGCGGTCAGCAGCGGCGGTTTCGACCCCGAGATCCGAGGTTTCGTCATTTCTTCAACATTGATCACCAGTTCACCGTCGTGGACGGCAACCTTGGCAATCCCGCCCTTGGTCAGCTTTCCGAACAGCAATTCTTCGGCCAAAGGCTTTTTGATGTGCTCTTGGATCACACGGCCCAGCGGGCGCGCTCCCATTTTGTCATCATAACCTTTTTCAGCCAACCAATTGGCGGCTTCTGGTGTCAGTTCGATATGCACATTGCGATCAATAAGCTGAGCTTCAAGTTGCAGCACGAATTTATCGACCACTTGCAAGATTGTGTCGCGTGGTAGCGGCGCAAAGCTTACGACCGCGTCCAAGCGGTTGCGGAACTCTGGTGTGAACGTGCGTTCAATCGCGGCGGTGTCTTCCCCCTCACGACGGTCGCGTCCGAAGCCGATGGCCGCCTTGGCCATATCCGATGCACCCGCGTTTGACGTCATGATCAATATCACATTCCGGAAATCAACTTTACGCCCGTTGTGATCCGTAAGTTTGCCGTTATCCATAACCTGCAGCAGGATGTTAAAGACATCGGGATGTGCTTTTTCGATCTCATCAAGAAGCAAGACACAATGCGGGTGCTGATCCACACTGTCGGTCAAAAGCCCGCCTTGATCAAACCCGACATAGCCCGGAGGTGCACCGATCAGACGGCTCACCGCATGTTTTTCCATGTATTCGGACATGTCAAAGCGCATCAGCTCGACACCAAGCGTATCGGCCAATTGCTTAGCGACCTCGGTTTTGCCTACGCCAGTTGGCCCGGCAAACAGGTAGTTGCCAATGGGTTTCTCAGGTTCGCGCAAACCGGCCCGCGCCAGCTTGATCGAGCTGGCCAGAACCTCAATCGCTTTATCTTGACCAAAGACCACCCGCTTAAGCGACTTTTCCAAATCCCGCAGCACTTCCGCATCGTCTTTAGACACGTTCTTCGGTGGAATGCGGGCGATTTTGGCCACGACATTTTCGATATCCTTTGGCCCGATCGTCTTGCGACGCTTAGAATCGGGCATCAGATGCTGTGCGGCACCCGCCTCATCAATCACGTCAATCGCCTTATCAGGCAGTTTGCGATCATGAATATAGCGTGCGGACAATTCGACAGCGGTCTTGATGGAGTCATTCGTGTAGCGAATATCATGATGGGTTTCAAAATATGGCTTAAGCCCCATCAGGATTTTCACCGAATCCGCAGTTGACGGTTCATTCACGTCAATTTTCTGGAAGCGGCGGCTTAGCGCGCGATCCTTCTCAAAATGTTGGCGGAATTCTTTATAGGTCGTCGACCCCATGCAACGCAATTTCCCGCCCGAAAGCGAGGGTTTCAAAAGGTTCGACGCATCCATCGCCCCGCCGGATGTCGCCCCAGCACCGATCACGGTGTGGATTTCATCAATGAATAAAATTGCATCCGGGTGGTCTTCCAGCTCTTTAACAACGGCCTTCAGACGCTCTTCAAAATCACCGCGATAACGGGTACCTGCCAGCAACGCGCCCATATCAAGCGAGAAGATGATCGTTTTGGACAGAATGTCCGGTGTTTCACCACGGGTAATTTTCAGGGCAAGACCTTCGGCAATCGCTGTCTTCCCCACGCCGGGATCGCCGACCAACAACGGGTTGTTTTTACGACGACGGCACAGAACCTGAATACAGCGTTCAACTTCGGATTCGCGCCCAATCAACGGGTCAATGTCACCCTTTTGCGATTTTGCATTCAAATCTACGCAGTATTTCGCAAGCGCGGATTCTTTGTTTTCAGCAGGGTTCGGGCCGGTCTCGGCCTTTTGCTGCTCTTGTTCTTCGGCACCCGTAATCGGGCGAGCTTCGCCAAATTCCGGGTCCTTCGCCACACCATGGGCAATGAAATTCACCGCATCATAGCGAGTCATATCCTGCTCTTGCAGGAAAAATGCTGCATTTGATTCGCGTTCGGCAAAGATTGCGACCAGCACATTTGCGCCGGTCACTTCGGTTCGACCCGAAGATTGTACGTGAATCGCAGCGCGTTGAATCACGCGTTGAAAGGCCGCGGTCGGCACGGCTTCGGACCCCTCAACCTCGGTGATCAGGGTCGACAAATCATCATCAATGAATTCAGTGAGTGTCTGACGTAATTCATCCAGATCGACCGAACACGCCCGCATCACGCGGTTCGCGTCGGGTTCATCGATCAGCGCCAGCAGCAGATGTTCCAAAGTCGCCAGCTCATGGCGGCGTGCATTGGCGAGCGCCAGCGCACCATGGATCGCTTGTTCGAGAGTGGTCGAGAACGATGGCATATGGTGCTCCTTATCCTGTGTGACGACGGCACCGACTATCACCGGCCCGAAGCCCATCATGGCCTCATAGGTTTAAGTTTCGGTGGAAATCGCTCGGCTTCAAGCCCCTTCGCAACAAAAACCGTTCACGATTTAGGCTGTGCCTTAAAAGTAAACAGACGGTTACGAATTTGGGATCCGTCGTGGCTTGGAACGCAATATGGGACCGATATGTTCTGTTTTCAACGGCTGAGCGACGAAGAGTTATTTTTTTCTTCACGCGTGGCATCTGCCACCGGGTCGGGGATGTGATTCAGTAGATGTCCGATAAGGTCGGTTCGGGTGATCACCCCGGCGAGTCGGTCGCCCGATCTCACCGGCACCATACGGGCCACATGGTGCGAAAACCGTTCCAACAGGGCCGCGATTGGGATTTGTCCGTCGACGGTGACGACATTTGTCGCCATCAACGCCTGCGCCTCGGCCTCTTGTGGGGCAGGGCGCAAACGAAACGAGGTGCGCATTGCCGCCAGATCGGCCGACATCCGCGCCATTACAGGGCCATAATCCACAACGCCCAGAAAGCGCCCGGCAGGATCCACCACAGGAAGGCTTTTGATCCCCAGCGCCGTCATCTTGCGTACGATTTCAGACAATGGCGCCTCGGGGGTGACCGTCACTGGCGCGCGGGTCATCAGATCTTGCACAAGTGTGCCTTGCAGCAAGGCTTCGGTTGCGTGATGTTCGGCCGCCGCCATGACGCGCGCCATATCAGCTGTTGAGATGTTGGCAGATTGTTGCAGGTCCAGCAGGATCTTTTGCAGCGCCTTTTCGTCCAGCTCTCGGGCAGGACCCGTTGTGCGATGGCGCAGGGCCGGCGCCAGGCTTAGCGGTTTGATTGGGTAATGAATGCCAAAGGCGCGGTTCCACAGCATCGCGCAAAGGATCAACAGTAATGTGACCGTACCAATCGGAAACAACGCGAAGGAAAACGGCAGGCTGCGCCCGGCTTCAAATTCCATTACCGCCAATAGCGCGATCCCCGCCGCCGGAGGGTGTAAGGCGCGACAAGCCTGCATCGCCGCAATCGCGCCAGCCACGGCCAACCCATCCGCATAGGGCGGTGGCACCCATCGTAAGATTGCCACGGACACGGTTGCAGAAATCAACATCCCAAAGAAAGCCGCCCACGGTTGCGCCAATGGGGAGTTGGGCAAAACAAACAACAACACCGCCGCAGAGCCAAAACTGGACACCAGATAGAAATCTGCCGCGTCAGATTGGTGCAGCTGCCGAATGACCAATGCCACCAATAACACTGCAAGCCCTGCACCAAGGGCACCGCGAAGGATGTCGACCATGCGTCGCCGTCCCATCGGTGGCCCGAACCGGGTTGCGAACCGGGACAATGATGCGGGCAGTGAGGGCAGGGCTGACATAGGGCGCGGAGTCTCCGAAGGTCGCGAAATTAAAAATTGTCTTTGGCGGCCCGCGCGGCGGTAAAGACCTCCAGTGGTGCTGCATCACCTGGCAACCCCAGTGCAGCTTTTAAACCTGGATCGCGGGACCGCATGAACGGGTTGGTGGTCTTTTCCAATGCCAAAGTCGAGGGCACGGTGGGCTGTTTTTGTGCGCGCCGATCCAATGTATCGCGCATGCGCATGCGACAGGCGCGGTTGTCTGGCTCCAAATGCAATGCGAATTTTCCGTTTGCTTCGGTATATTCATGCCCCGAGCAGATCAGCATCTCATCAGGCAGCTGCGCCAATCGCTCCAAGGCGCCGAACATTTGTGTCGGGCTGCCCTCAAACAGGCGTCCGCAGCCCCAGCTCATCAAGCTATCGCCGGAAAACAGCAGGTATGATTGCGGGAACACATAGGCGATATGACCCACCGTGTGGCCGGGTACCTCCAACACTTCAACTTCTTCGGTGCCAATCTTTATGGTATCACCCGCACCCACTGCCACATCTAGTGAGGGCAGCCGATGTGCATCGGCCCCCGCGCCAATCACCTTTGCGCCCGTGGCCGAGGCCACAGCCTGCACTCCGGCAATATGATCGTCATGGTGATGTGTCAGCAATATATGATTCAGCTTATAACCCAAGGAATTCAGCGCGCTCATGATTGGGGCGGCGTCTGGGACATCGACCACGCAGGTCGTGTCTGTGCCGGGGTCATGCAAGATATAGGCATAATTATCCGACAGGCAGGGGATGATCGACAATTCAACTGGCATGGTGTTTCTTGTTACCTTCACTATGTTAAGCGCAGGCTAAGCCCAAGGAGACCCGGTTCGCAATGCACCTTGATGTCCTAGACTTGCGAAATTTCTATTACCGCACCCAGCTTGGGCGCGCGGCGCAGCGTGCGATCCGTGATCATGTTGTGGACCTGTGGCCGACCAGCGGCACGGGCATGGCCGGTATGACGGTTGCCGGGTTTGGCTTTGCGGTGCCATTGCTACGGCCGTATTTGCAACCGGCCCGGAGGGTTATCGGGCTGATGCCCGCGCAACAAGGCGTGATGCCCTGGCCTGCGGGGGAGCCCAATGTTTCGGCATTATGTGATGAGACATGCTGGCCCCTGGAAACCGGCCGGGTGGATCGTTTGGTGGTGATGCATGGGTTGGAAACATCTGACAATCTGGATGCGATGCTGGCCGAAAGCTGGCGGGTGCTGGGGCCAGGGGGGCGTGCGCTGTTCATCGTGCCCAATCGGGCCGGGCTGTGGGCCCCGCGTGAGACAACGCCTTTTGGCTTTGGCAGGCCCTATACGTTGACGCAGTTGGATCAGACAGTGCGCCGGGCAGGCTTTGTGCCCGAACGCCATGCTGCGGCGCTGTATATTCCGCCGTCACATCGTAAGTTTTGGCTGCGCTCTGCCGCGATGTGGGAGCGGGTGGGCACACGTGTTTCGGGTCTGTTAGCTGCTGGCGTGGTGATGTTGGAGGTGTCGAAGCAAGTGGCGCAGCCGCGCAAACCGGGCTTGGGCGCGGCGGTGCGCAAGCCGCTTTCGATCCTGGAAGGGGCGGGAAAACCGATCGCGGACGCATTTTAGCGCCCAGATGATTTTGCAGAGCACCTTTGCAATTTTGCCGCGATCAACCGCGCGTCAGGGATATAAAATCCACAGCCCTGCGCATTGATTCCTTGAATACCGTCATCAACGCGGGATTGACGTAAGGTAATCGTTAAAATTTTGTGAATCACAAAGAAGTTTTTATCCTCCATTGGTCGCATGATACCGTCTTAGGCCGTGTAACCCGTGCAAGCTGCGCCTTTATTTCCCCCTGTTGGCGTTGAGAAATACAGATTTGATGGGTCAATACGCGAAAGCAGCAAAATCAACGCGGCGATATCACATCTCAGTGCGCAAGAAGGTTGCGAGGGGGGGGAGGCTCTGTTACATGCAAAGCCGATATAGAGATGTGCGACACGCGCCATCTCAAGGGGAGACCTCTGACTTGACGTGATTTATCCATCTGGATGAGCACGCAGGAATGGGGCCAGAGCATCGGAAGGGTGGACGTGTCCGAACCAGCTTCGATTTCCGCAGGCATTGCCGGTCGCTATGCGACGGCGATTTTTGAACTTTCCAAAGAGGCCGGTCAGATTGACGCGTTTGAAAGCGACGTATCCAATCTGAAAGCCGCGTTGGCAGATTCCGCAGATCTTCGTGATCTGATTGCGAATGCCACATATACGCGCGCGCAGCAGGCAACAGGTATTGCGTCGGTTGGTCAGGCCATGGGTCTGAGCCAGTCGATGGCAGGCGGTTTGGGCCTTATGGCCACCAAGCGTCGCTTGTTTGCATTGCCGCATTTGCTGACCGCTTTGGCTGATGCAATCGCATTGGAAAAAGGCGAGGTCACTGCAGATGTGATCGCCGCCACAACATTGACTGACGAGCAAAAAGGCCGCTTGGCCGATGCTTTGCAGTCGAAGACGGGTAAAACCGTCAAACTCAACGTTGCCGTCGATGAAAGCCTCATCGGTGGTATGATCGTTAAGCTGGGTTCGCGCATGATCGATACGTCGGTTAGCTCGAAGCTCGCTTCCCTCACGAACACCATGAAAGAGGTTGGATAATGGGTATCCAGGCAGCTGAGATCTCTGCGATCCTCAAGGAGCAGATCAAGAATTTCGGGCAGGACGCCCAAGTGGCCGAAGTTGGTCGTGTGCTTTCCGTCGGTGACGGTATCGCGCGCGTTCACGGCCTCGACAACGTCCAGGCTGGCGAAATGGTTGAATTCCCCGGTGGTATCCGCGGAATGGCACTGAACCTTGAGGTCGACAACGTCGGTATCGTTATTTTTGGGTCCGACCGCGACATCAAAGAAGGCGATACCGTTAAGCGCACGAACTCCATCGTGGACGTTCCTGCCGGCGAAGGCCTTCTGGGTCGCGTCGTTGACGGTCTGGGCAACCCGCTCGACGGGAAAGGTCCGATTGAATATACCGAGCGTCGCATCGCCGACGTGAAGGCTCCGGGCATCATCCCGCGTAAATCGGTTCATGAACCGATGGCGACAGGCCTGAAATCGGTTGATGCAATGATTCCCGTTGGCCGTGGCCAGCGTGAATTGATCATCGGTGACCGTCAGACAGGTAAAACCGCGATCGCGCTCGACACCATTCTGAACCAGAAGGTGTATAACGACGCGAACCCAGAAAACGCTTTGCACTGCTTCTATGTTGCAATCGGTCAGAAACGTTCGACCGTGGCGCAGCTGGTGAAGAAGTTGGAAGAAACCGGCGCGATGGCTTACACCACCGTGATCGCCGCAACCGCTTCCGACCCTGCACCGATGCAGTATCTTGCGCCTTATTCGGCGACCGCGATGGCGGAATATTTCCGCGATAACGGCAAGCATGCGCTGATCATCTATGATGATTTGACCAAGCAGGCTGTGTCCTATCGTCAGATGTCGCTGTTGCTGCGCCGCCCACCGGGCCGTGAAGCTTTCCCAGGCGACGTTTTCTATCTTCACTCGCGCCTGCTTGAGCGTTCGTCGAAACTGAACGACGATTTCGGCAATGGCTCCTTGACCGCGCTTCCGGTCATCGAAACTCAGGGCGGCGACGTTTCGGCGTTTATTCCGACCAACGTGATTTCGATCACTGACGGTCAGATCTTCCTTGAAACCGATCTGTTCTATCAGGGCATCCGCCCCGCTGTGAACACCGGTTTGTCGGTATCGCGTGTTGGTTCGTCCGCACAGACCAATTCGATGAAGACCGTTGCAGGTCCTGTTAAGTTGGAACTGGCGCAGTATCGTGAAATGGCGGCCTTTGCTCAGTTCGGTTCGGATCTTGATGCCGCAACCCAGAAACTGCTGAACCGTGGCGCGCGTTTGACCGAGCTGATGAAACAGCCGCAATACTCGCCGCTGACCAACGCAGAAATCGTCGCTGTCATCTTTGCAGGTACTCAGGGCTTCCTGGACAACGTGCCGGTCAAAGAAGTGGGTCGTTGGGAAGCTGGTCTTCTTGCGTATCTGCGCGGCACGCGTCGTGACATTCTTGACTGGATCACCAATGATGACCCAAAAATCAAGGGCGATGCAGCGGATAAACTCAAGGCGGCTATCGAAGAATTCGCCAAGACCTTCGCGTAACCGGCCTGAAAGGACAGGGACATGCCCAGCCTTAAGGACCTAAAAAACCGGATCTCCAGTGTTAAGAACACGCGGAAGATCACGAAAGCGATGCAAATGGTCGCGGCGGCAAAGCTCCGCCGTGCCCAGGAAGCAGCGGAAAACGCGCGGCCCTATGCCCTGCGGATGAACGCTGTGATGACATCGCTTGCCGCCTCCGTAGGTGGCTCGGATAGCGCGCCCCGGCTTTTAGCCGGGACGGGCAAAGAAGACCGTCACCTTCTGGTGGTGATGACGGCAGAGCGCGGCCTATGCGGCGGCTTTAACGTCAACATCGCAAAGAAGGCAAAGGCGCATGCCGCCAAACTTCGTGCCGAGGGCAAACAGGTGCAAATCCTGACCGTCGGCAAGAAGGGGCGTGATGCGCTGCGTCGTGAATTGGGCGATCTGTTTGTCGCTCATGTTGACCTGTCTGAGGTCAAGCGGATTGGTTATGTCAACGCACAAGAGATCGCCAAAGATCTGTTGCAGCGTTTCGACAATGACGAATTCGACGTGGCGACGATCTTCTACTCGGAGTTCGAAAGCGTTATTTCGCAGGTGCCAACCGCACTTCAGGTTATCCCTGCGAAATTTGATGCTCCTGAAGATGATGCATCGGTATCCTCTCTTTATGAGTATGACCCAAGCGAAGAAGAGATCCTTGCAGATTTGCTTCCGCGCGGTGTCGCTACGCAGATCTTCGCTGCCCTGCTGGAGAATGGTGCATCTGAACAAGGTGCCCGGATGTCGGCAATGGACAACGCAACGCGCAACGCTGGCGAGATGATCGACAAGCTGACCATCGAGTTCAACCGGACGCGTCAGGCGGCGATCACTACCGAGCTTACGGAAATCATTTCGGGCGCCGAAGCGCTCTGACGGAACCGGAGATAAGAAACAATGGCAATGCATGGCAAAGTGACCCAGGTCATCGGCGCTGTCGTGGACGTTCAGTTCGAAGACGGCCTGCCGGCGATCCTGAACGCCCTTGAGACAAGCAACAACGGCAATAAGCTGATTTTGGAAGTTGCTCAGCACCTTGGTGAGAACACTGTTCGCACCATCGCAATGGACGCGACCGAAGGTCTGGTCCGTGGCGCGGCTGTGTCCGATTTGGGCAAGCCGATCAACGTGCCAGTGGGCAACGCGACACTGGGTCGTATCTTGAACGTTATCGGCGAACCCGTTGACGAAAAAGGTCCGGTTGTGGCGGAAGAATCCCGCGCAATTCACCAGAACGCACCTGCGTTCAACGAACAGTCGACGGAATCGTCGATCCTCGTGACCGGCATCAAGGTTATCGACCTTCTCGCGCCTTACTCAAAAGGTGGTAAGATTGGTCTGTTCGGTGGTGCGGGCGTGGGTAAAACCGTTCTCATCATGGAACTGATCAACAACATCGCAAAAGTGCACGCGGGTTTCTCTGTGTTCGCAGGTGTTGGTGAGCGGACTCGTGAAGGTAACGACCTGTATCACGAAATGATCGAATCCGGCGTTATCGTTCCCGACAACCTGTCGGAATCGAAAGTGGCACTGGTTTACGGTCAGATGAACGAACCACCCGGAGCACGTGCGCGTGTGGCATTGACCGGCCTGACCTTGGCCGAGCAGTTCCGCGATCAGTCCGGCACCGATGTTTTGTTCTTCGTGGACAACATCTTCCGCTTTACGCAGGCAGGTTCCGAAGTGTCCGCACTTCTGGGCCGTATCCCGTCCGCTGTGGGTTATCAGCCGACGCTGGCAACCGACATGGGCGCGATGCAAGAGCGCATCACCTCGACGAAAAATGGCTCGATCACTTCGATCCAGGCCGTCTACGTTCCTGCGGATGACCTTACCGACCCTGCACCGGCAACCACATTTGCGCACTTGGATGCAACGACAGTTCTGTCGCGTGCGATCTCCGAACTGGGCATCTACCCTGCGGTTGACCCGCTGGATTCGTCCTCGCGGATTTTGGATCCGGGCATCGTTGGCGAAGAGCACTATAACTGCGCCCGCGAAGTTCAGAACATTCTTCAGCGCTATAAGTCGCTGCAGGACATCATCGCCATCCTTGGCATGGACGAACTGTCGGAAGAAGATAAGCTGACCGTTCAGCGCGCGCGTAAGATTCAGCGTTTCTTGTCGCAGCCTTTCGACGTTGCGAAAGTGTTTACCGGCTCTGACGGTGTTCAGGTTCCGCTGGAAGACACGATCAAATCGTTCAAAGCTGTTGTCGCGGGTGAGTATGATCACTTGCCAGAATCGGCCTTCTATATGGTCGGTGGCATTGACGAAGTGATCGCGAAAGCCGAGAAAATCGCCGCTGCGGCGTAAGGAGGCACCCTGATGGCCAATACGATGCAAGTAGACCTAGTAGCACCCGAGCGGAAGCTTGCGTCCGTTCAGGCGCTAGAGGTTCGCATCCCGGCGGCATCTGGGGACATGACTGTGATGCCGGGCCATGCGCCCGTCATCACCACCTTGCGTCCCGGAAAGCTGACCCTTGTTACCTCAGAGTTCGATCAGGACTATGCGGTGACGGGCGGTTTCGCCGAGATCTCGACAGATGGTGTGAGCATCCTCGCGGAGCGTTCGCTTCCCAGCGCGGAATTCACACAAGAAATGCACGCCGAATTGGTTCTCGAAGCGCGTCGTGCGCATGAAGAGGCCCATCCTTCGGCAGCGGACATCACCGGCAAGTTCTTGGCGGATATGGAAGCGCTTGGGTCACATATGTTTGGTTAATTCCAACATTACCTGCATTTTAAAAAGCCCCGGCATTTGGCCGGGGCTTTTTTATCAGTATCATACCCGAAATAGTTGATCACACCCGAAATAGTTGCCCGTTGAAGACGTTTTCGGGGGACGATTTCGGCGACTGATTTTACCAATGGCATCTGGGGCGAAGCTGGGGCATGGCAACTGTGCTGATTAGGGCGTGTCGCCCGCCACGATGCGGGCCAATCGGCAAAAGGATTCGATGCTCACGCGTTCGGCCCGTTCTGTCGGAGGGATACCTGCGGCTTCGAGCTTGGCTTCAATATCAGGCGCAACCCCTTTGAGAGAGGCGCGTAACATCTTACGGCGCTGATTGAACCCGGCGGCAACAACCCGTGACAAGACGCCGGGGTCAGCTGGAAAACGGGGCTGGGGCAGGGCGGTTAGTCGCACAACGGCAGAATGCACTTTGGGGGCAGGTGAGAATGCCTCTGGTGGCAAAGACATTACGATTTGTGTTGTTGCACGCCATTGCGACAAGATCGCCAGACGCCCATAATGACGATCGCCGGGTTGTGCGACGATCCGTTCTGCAACTTCGCGTTGGAACATCAATGTCAAGGTGGACCATTGCGGCGGCCATTGCGCAGGTGTCAGCCAGCGCACCAGAAGCTCTGTCCCGACATTATAGGGCAGGTTGGCCGCGATCCGATATGGCGGAGTAAGATGGGCGGTAACGTCCACCTCTAATGCGTCGCCTTCGATGATTTGCAGGCGGTCAGGGTAATGTGCCGCGATTTCCTCTAAGGCGGGGATGCAGCGGGGATCTTTTTCAATTGCCAGCACTTTGCGGGCGCCTTCGGCCAAAAGTCCACGGGTTAACCCGCCTGGGCCGGGGCCGATTTCCAACACATCTGTTTCAGACAGGTTGCCCGCCGCGCGGGCGATCTTTGCTGTCAGATTAAGATCGAGCAGAAAGTTCTGCCCAAGTTGTTTTCTGGCGACCAGGTCATGATCGCGGATCACATCACGCAGGGGCGGAAGCCCGTCGATAGCGGCCATGGTCATCTCCTGATGTAGGTGCGGTGGCAATGAAAAGCCGGGGGTTTCACACCCCCGGACCCCCGTGGGATATTTTTAGCAAGATGAAACCGCGCAGATCAGCGGCGGTTCGCCCCCATATGCGAGGCCATTTTCAATGCAGCGATCAGGCTTGCGGGGCTGGCCTGTCCTTTTCCGGCGATGTCGAAAGCGGTGCCGTGATCGGGGGATGTTCGGATGAATGGTAGGCCGAGCGTAACATTCACCCCTTCATCGAAGGCGAGAGTTTTGATCGGGATAAGCGCCTGATCGTGATAAGCGCAGATGGCGGCGTCATATCGTGCGCGGGCGGCTTTGTGAAACATTGTGTCGGCGGGCAGTGGCCCGGTGATCGCATATCCTTCGGCGCGCAGGCTGGCAATTTCATTGGTCATCCAGCTGATTTCTTCAGTGCCCATCGCGCCACCTTCGCCAGCATGGGGGTTAAGCCCAGCGATGGCAATGCGGGGATTTTCCAGGCCGAAATCGCGCTTGAGCCCTTCATAGGTGATGCGCACCGTTTTGCGCAGGCATTCGGCCGTGAAAGCTTTAGGCACATCGGCAAGCGCAATATGGATCGTTGCGGGGACCACGCGCAGCTCTTCACAGGCGAGCATCATCACAACATCCAGACCGCCGGCGAGATGCGCGAGATATTCAGTATGGCCGGGGAAAGTGAAGCCTGCGCCATCTTTGAGGATCTTTTTCGCAATGGGTGCGGTGCATAATGCGCGACCGTCGCCGCGGATCACCAAATCTGTAGCGCGTGCGATAACATCGATCACTGCCTTGGCGTTGTCCAAGGAAGGTTCGCCCGGGATGGCCGCGGCGGGAAATTCATGCGCCAAGACCGGCAGCGCCGCGCCAGCATGGGTTGCCGCTTCGGATGGGTGGGACAATTCCCGAATTTTTGTACCACGCGGGAGGTGTGATGGATCACCGATCCAAACGAAGGGAAGTTGCGCCCCTAAATATTCCCACGCTTTGGCCGCGATTTCAGGGCCGATGCCTGATGGGTCACCGCAGCTAAGGATAACGGGTTGTTCGGCGCGAATGTCTGAGGGCGCAGCCATGTCATATTCCTTGGTCTTTAGATCGGTCGATCAGCGGCGTGTGATCACGGCCTCGGCGCGTAGATCGTCAAGATACCCCTGGGAGAGGCCTTCAAGTTGCTGCTGACGCAGACGGTTTTGTGCGCCATTTCGCAAGGCGTCCTCTGTCGGGGCGTCGTCACCTTGGGTTGCGGGGGGGGCGACTGGGGTGCGTGCGCAAAGCATCACAAGCTCTTGGTTCGCCCCGCGCGTCAACTGTGCAGTTTCGTCGGGGTCAAGTGTCGCCAGAGCAACGGCAATATCACCGGGAAGCTGCGACTGCGGCGTGGTTGTGCGGATCAAGCGATCTGCCGGCAGGCCCTTGGCCACGGTGAACAGGTCATCGCAGCTGTCGCTATTCGCGCGGGCAGAGGCCGCGAAACTGTCGGTTTCCGGCGATCCACTTGGGCCAAGGATCAGCCGGGCATAGTCGATTGTCTGTGGACCTTCGGCACCTTTGGCACCTTCGTCCAGTGCGCGCAGCATGAACACGGCAACCGCATTGGGCAATGAAATGGGCTGTGTGGCCTGACCGGGTTTCAGTGCCAGAACCTGTGCGCGCAGCGGGGAGGGCAGGCGCGAAATCGGCAACCAGTCCAACCGTCCCCCTTGATCACGTGATGCCGAGGCCGACACCTGACGGGCCAATGCACCAAATGCGCCCTCACCTTTGGTTTGGGAGGCGCGGGTGGCGGCGGCCATCGCCTGATCTTCGCGGCCCGGCTGCATGGGGATGATGATTTCTGACATCAGGACGCGCACGGCTGCGCTGCGCTGCGCTTCTGGCCGTAATGCACGGTTGATCTGAATATCCGAGATTTGAACGGTACCGCCGAATTTTTGCTGCATAACGGCGCGCCATTCCAGACCGGCGCGTACAAAGGCGCGGAATGTGCCGGCATCTACGCCACCCTTAGACAGTTCAGCCAGGAACTGTTCGCGGGTCAGATTGGCGCGCGAGGCGAATTCCGCCATCCCGTCATCCACCGCAGCATCATTGACCTTGATCCCCAGCCGCGCGGCCGCAAAGCTGCGCAGCCGATCTTCAATCAGATCATTTTCCGCCTGCGTGCGTAAATCGCCGCGCTGGCCCAATAGAGTCATCATACGGACGCGTTGCTCCAGCTCCCATCCGGTGATGCCGCCGCCGTTCACGGTGATCACCGGTGCGAAGCTTTGCGCAGTGACCATCGCAGGCGACAGTGCCATCCAAAGCGCGGCTGTCGCACAGACCATGCCTTTTGCGAATTTCATCGTCGTGCTGCCCGCCATAGTGCTGCCCATTTCCGTACCCGTCCGTTTTACTATCGTCACTGCACTTATTGCGTGCAGACCTTACGCGCGGCGCTGCCGCTGGATCCCCCAAAGCCTGCCAATTGCAGCGAAACCCCAAGATCCGTGTCGGGGCTTACACTAGAGGAGGACGTGAAGCTGCGCGAGAGGGAAACATCCACCGTCACGCATTCGTTCTGATAACTGACGCCAATCGCGGCATCGGCCATGCGTTCGGCGGTGAAATCATAGCGTGATCCGAAGCTGCCCGACCAGCCGTTGTTCCAATCATAGCTGCCGCCCAACGTAATTTCTGACGCATCATAGGGGCGCAGTTCCGCATCGTTGCTGTCTAGCCAGACATAGCCAATGCTCATGGAATAGCGGTTGGTGCTATGGTGCAAAAACAGCTCCTCGCGTGAGATTGAAAAGGCGTCATCGAACAAGGTCCGGTTCGACAATGTCAATCCGTTTTGTAGCCGCAGATTGGTGGACCATAACCAGTCCGAGCGTTTGCCATCCAAGCCGGTGCCGGGTTCAAACAGGTTCAGATCATCTTCGCGGATGATCTTGCCCACCGTGGTTCCTAGCGACCATCCACTTGCATCATGACGGGTCCAGCTGACGCCCAGATTGGCGCGTAGGCCGCGTTCGCGACGGTCACTGGAAGGGTAATGCGACAGGGCGAATAAATTGCCTTCGTCAAATTCCACCAGCTGGCTGCGTACACCTGGCACCTGTTCCAGATATTTCGGGGACCAGATGACCTGGGCGATTGGTTCAATCACCTGCGCGGCCTGACCCGTGGTCTTCATCCAAGGCCAACGGATTTCAGCGGCGATTTGCGGCTGTGCACGCAGGATCTGATCGGGGTAGGCCGGGTCTTGATACACATCTGTAATATCGCTTGTCAGCTGGCCCGTGGTGCGGGCCAAAACGCCGCTGCCCAAGGACCAATTACGCGACCATGTGGCCGTCATGGCCGCGCTGATCAGATCGCGGCCATCGGGGATGTCATCGGCATCGCTGCCATCTGTGGTCGCGGTGGAAGGACGGCGCAGCGCATAGCTTTCCCAATCCAACACCAGCTCCCCACCCACGGTTTGCGGGCGATACACCTGCACCCATTCCGCTGATGCCGCCAACGCCGGTTGAGTTGAGTTGCTTTCGTCTTCGCGCAGCGAATGGGTGTTTCCCGCGCGTAACCAAACAAGCTGATCAGGTTTGACGCGTTCCAATGTGACACCGGACCAAAGACGGTCTTCACTACTGATCCCGTAATTGTCCAGATAGGCGTCATCGCTGACAAGACGCAGATCGAAATCCAAAGTAAAATCGCGTGGTAGGTCAAAGGTGCCATCGGCAAACAGATAGCCCCGGTCATCGCCTTCACGGATGTTGTCGCGCGAAAACGCACCCGCGATTTCCAGATCTCCACTGTTGAACGCACGACGGTAGCGCAGGTTCAGCGTGCCGGTCTGTTCAGTCGAAACATAGGGCGTAATCAACAAATCTGCGCTTGGGCCTAGTGTCAGGAAATACGGCAGCTTAATTCCGGCGCCAAGGTTTGATGTTGACCGCAAAGTGGGTGCCAGAAGCCCGCTCATCCGGGTCACGGTTGGATCAGGCAGGCGCATTTTCGGCGCCCATAGCAGGGGCACGCCAAGTGCGCGGAACTGGGCATTTTCAAACAGCAGCTGTTGGGCCTGTGCATCATGGGTGATCTTACCTGCGCGGATCTCCCAAAGTGGAGACTCGCCGGTGGCACAGATGGTGCAAGAAGAAGCAATCACGCCGGAAAATTCGGTGATACGCCCACCGTCACGGCGTTCGATCCGTGCGGCGGACAGTTGCAATTCACGTGCCATTACGGCGCGTGCACCCAGCAAAATACCATTCGTCAAATCTCGGTTCATCTCGGCCTGATCGGCCAGAAGCACATCGCCAATTTGGCCGGGCTCGCGGATTGCAATCGGACCCTTCAGTGTAATCTTATCCTGAGCGTCATCATAGATGATGGATTGCGCGGTGACGCGTGTGCCATTGTGATAGATCTCAACCGAGCCCTGCGCGATCAGCTGATCAGATGCCGTCAAGAGGATGCTATCCGCCAGCAATGTGGCCGCGCGGTTCGATGTGGCGCTTTGATTCAGTGGTTTTGCCGTCTGTGCGGGCGTCTGCTGTGGGGCAACGACCGACAGGGCCGCGATCAATGCAGCAGAGCGGGCAAGAAAGCCAAAGGGGCGGGCACGGCGGATCATCTCTCAGCCTTCCTCAAGGTGAAGTAGCAAGGCAAGCGCAAGTAAAAGCGCCACGGCAGGGGGCGTCCACGCGGCCAGCGAAACCGGCAATTGCCCGTTATCGCCCAAAACCTGTGTCACATTTCGCAAGAAAAATACGGCCAAACCAGAGGCCAGGGCCAGCAATACCATCATTCCGGTGCGGCCAAAACGGGTGTGGCGCATGGTGAAACCTGCCGTCAGCAGGACCATCGACACAAAGATCAACGGCAGGGCCAGTTCCATCTGGAACCAGACCAAGTGGCGACGGGTGGAAAATCCGGCATCTTTCAGCCCGCGGATGAATTTCGGCAGATCCCAGATTGCGATCTCATTGGGGTTTCCAAAACTTTCGCGAATGGAGTCGGCAGTCAGGCTGGACGGCAGGTTCAACATCACAGTGCGGCTGGAATCACGTTCCGGGTTCGTAGAGCTGGCAAGCGACCAGTCCTTGGCGTTGAACATTTGCCACGCGCCCGGTGTCAATAAGGCGCGATCCGCTTCGATCCGGCGCACGGGATTGGCGGCGCGGTCAAAGATCATGAAGGTCACATCGAACAGCTCGGTCCCATCGCTGTTGCCACGTTCGGAATGGATCACGGCTTGACCGGGATGAACCGTGCCGCTGCTATCGGTCCATTGCGCGCTTTGGCGCATCCAGACCCCTTCGCGACCAATCGAAATCGTCTCTCGGCCGGTGCCCGAAAGTGTTGCGCTCAACTGTTCATAGCGGTTGGTCAGCGCGGTGATGATCGGGTTTCCGATCGCCACCATAGCGGCCCCCAAAAGGGCCGCGACAACAACCGGGGCCACCAGCATGCGCAGCGCTGAGCGGCCAGCCGCGCGGATCACTACTAACTCAGAACTGCGCGACAGCCCTAAAAACAACACCACCGAAGCCAATACGACAATCAGCGGCAAAATTGCATATAAAGAGGCCGGAACATTCAGCGCAGCCAGACCCGCGGCTTGAAGCAAACTGATCGTACCCTCGGGAAAGCCGCGCAGCTGTTCGATTGTATCAATCAGGATCAAAATGCCCCAAAAACCAAGCAGAACCAATAGGAAGGCCCGCAGAAATTTTCGTGCAATATACAGCGACAAGGTCATGGCGTCGCCCCCTTTTGACGCACGCATCTGGGGCGGGATGCTAAGTGCAGCTCAACCGCACATAGGGTAAACCCTGCAAGAAATGGCGCAAAAATTACCAGCCAATCCTGTGGCCGGTTAAGGGCATATGTTTCTGCGGTGGTGGACAGGGCCTGAACAAGGATCAGGCCCAGGATCGACAACACGATCTGTTTCCATATGCCAAAACGGGAAAATGTCCCGATCATCAGTGCGGCGAAGCCGATCATCGCGGCCACCGGCGCCAAAAGCGCCTGCGTGATCCGCAAGCCGATCTCCAGCACCCGGCGCTGCCCCGTGATACCGATGGCGGTCAAGTCATCGTCAGACATCGCCAGCAGTTCAGGCGTGGTGATTTGATCGACCGAGCGATTGCGCGCGGCCGCCTGGCTGACCGTTTCACCCATATCATAGGTGAAATCGGCAAAACGTGTCACGGACAGGCGTTTGTCTGCATAGGTCAATATCTGCGCCATACCATCCAGCATGACCAGCTTTGGCCCGCTGTCCGAGGGCAAAATCACTGCCTTTTTCGCGGTATATGTTGTTCGCTGCCCCGGTGATCGACTGTCGGACAGATAAAGGTCGGACATTTCGCCACGCTCGGACAGGCCACGGATGAAGATCGTGATGCCGTCTGCGGGATGCTGAAAACTGCCCGGTTGCAGTAGTTTCGCAGAGACATCCTGCGCCACCTGCGCCTGACGCAGTTCCAGCCGGTCCCGTGATACGGGCACCAGAATATGGCTGAGGACAGAAAGCAGTAGCGCGACGATCACACCAAAGGCCAGAACAGGGCGCGCCAAACGCCATGGCGAAGCACCGGTCGCCTGCATGACCACCATTTCTGATTCCGAACTGGCGCGGTTAATCACATAGACAGTTGCAGCAAATGCGGCGATCGGCAGAACGACCCGGATCACATAAGGCAACGTGAGGGCGGTAAATTCCAGCACGACCCATGCTGTTTGGCCATCGGAAATCAGCCGATCGAACAAACGAACAGCGCGGTTTACCCAGTAAACCGAGACCAGAACCAGCGCGAAGAACCCAAAAAGCGCCATGAACTGAGACAAAAGATATCTGTCCAACCGCGTCAACGCGACCTCACCTTTCCCTCTCATTGGGGTTTTATACTCTGTAGCCTGTTGGCGCGGATTGGGAAAGTCCTGCATTTGTCGGTAAGCGGCCTGCTTCCCATTTTCTGCACGCCCGTCTAGGCTTGGCGCCAGCAAAGGCGCAATCACATAGGGTTGCGCGTGAACCTAATGCAAAAATGCAGCACCGGAGGTCTTTTATGCCACATCCCGTCGAAATCCATTTCCGTGACACGGATCTGGAGGCCTTGGCCTCGCATCGCGGTAATATTGCGCTGATCCTTGATCCCAGCAAAGGCTTGGGGGAGACCGGGCGCAGGCTGAACAAACTGACCAAGGGCGCGATCAAACGCGCGGTGGATTCTGAGGGGTTCGCCGCATTGAGCGCGGGTGAGATGGTGCCGATCAGCTGGCCTGCAGGATTGGAAACGGAGCTGGTGCAACTTGTGGCGCTGCCCAAGCGCGCCACCGCAATTGAGGCCCGTAAGGCCGGTGCCGCCATTGCCAAGCGTTTGGGCGCCAAAGGCGCGTTGGTTTTGGCCGATGCCCACGACAAGGCTGCCGATATTTCCTTTGGGCTTGCGTTGCGCGCCTATCGCTTTGACTATCACACGGCCGAAAAACCCGCCTTTGGCGCGGTGGATTTCATGGTTGCCGCGCCAGAGGAGGTTGCTGCGGCTGCCGCACCTTATGCCGCACTGACCGAGGGTGTGTTCTTCACCCGTGATCTGACTGGCGAGCCGGCAAATATCTTAACCACAGATGATTTCGCCGCCCGGCTGGCCGCGATGCAAGAGCTGGGTCTGGAAGTCGATATCTTAGAAGAAGATGAGCTGGAAACCCTGGGCATGCGCGCACTTTTGGGTGTCGGGCAGGGCTCGGAAAGCCCTTCAAAAGTGGTCGTGATGAAATGGATGGGCGGTGGGGATGAACCGCCGCTGGCATTGGTGGGTAAGGGTGTCGTATTCGATACCGGCGGGATTTCGTTGAAGCCATCGGGCGGTATGGAAGATATGACGATGGATATGGGCGGCGCAGGCGTCGTGGCCGGCGTCATGCGCGCACTGGCCTTGCGTAAAGCAAGCGCAAATGTTGTGGGCCTGGTCGGGCTGGTTGAAAACATGCCAGATGGCCGTGCCCAGCGTCCGGGCGATATTGTGACATCCATGAAAGGTGACACGATTGAAATCATCAATACCGATGCCGAAGGGCGGCTCGTGCTGGCGGATGTGCTGTGGTATACGCAAGAAACATTCAAACCCAGTGCGGTGATTGATTTGGCCACATTGACCGGGGCGGTGATTGTCGCGCTGGGGCATGAGAATGCCGGGCTGTTCACCAATGATGACGCTTTGGTCGGCGATATTTTGAAAGCCGCCAAGGCCGAAGGTGAGGGCGCGTGGCATCTGCCATTGGACCCAGCCTATGATGCGCTGATCAAATCCGCCAAAGCCGATGTGAAAAACAGCGGGGGGCGTCATGCTGGGGCAATCACGGCAGCCGCCTTTTTGAAACGCTTTATCAAACCTGAAATCCCGTGGTGCCATATTGATATCGCGGGCGTCGCACAGCGGTCTGAAACGGCACTTGCGCCCAAAGGGGCGACGGGCTGGGGCGTTGTGACGCTGGATCGGTTGATCCGCGACCGGTTTGAGGTCTGATCCCATGGGTGCCGCGCTGTTTTATCATGTCACCCAATCGTCGATTGTGGATGTGGTGGTGAATTTGCTGACTCGCGCTGTGCAGCAGGGCTGGCAGGTGGAACTGCGCGGCACCTCTTTGCCTGCGATGGAACAGATGGATGATCAACTGTGGCGGGCCGGTGGGCCAGCCGAGTTTTTGCCGCATGGGCTGGCGGGGGGGGCGCATGACGCTTTGCAACCTGTTTTGCTGACCACAACATCCGGGGCGACCAGTGGGCGACAGGCCATTTTATCGGTGGATGGTGCCGATGTTCGGCCGGAGGAATTAGACCACCATGATCGGGTTTGGATCTTGTTTGACGGGATGGATGGTGCCGCCGTCACCCATGCGCGCGGGCAATGGAAGGGGCTAACTGGCGCAGGTGCCAAGGCGCAATATTGGTCCGAAGAAAGCGGCCGGTGGGAGAAAAAATCAGAAAGCTAACTGCTGAAATTTACACCGCGTTGCAGCAGTTATGATCAGGCGCATCGCTCTGCCTGTGACGAGCCTCATAGATTCGGCGCGTTTTCGCACGCAATGGCTGCGCTTTGGGCAGTGAATTGCCGGGTTGAGACAATCCTACGATGTCGTGAATTGTAAATTTATGGCGCAAGGGCAGGTTTAATTTACAACCCAAGATGGAGCCTCCCCCAATGCCGCATCGTCATTTTGCCCTGCGCGCAATGCGCCTATTTACCAGCAACCACCGTGCCCCCGAAGCCGATAGATGGCTTGGGTTGATCCTTGCCACAATTGCAGGGTCGCTTAATGCAGGGGCATTTTTAATGATGAGCCAATATGCCTCCCATATGACCGGACATCTGTCGCAAATGGCAGGATCGTTGGTAACGCAAGATTTGTCTTTGGTGATCCTTAGCTTTGGAATTTTGGTGCTGTTTGTTGCTGGCGCGGCACTGGCGTCTATGATGATCGCCTGGGGACATGATCGCCATGCCAAGCTGACCTATTTTCTGCCGCTGGCCTTGCAAGGGGCGTTGCTGGCGGTGTTGGCGTCAACCGAGTTTTTGCCAAACGCCTTGACAGGATATACCGGGCTTGCGCTGCTGGCCTTTGTAATGGGGTTGCAAAATGCGACGATCACCCGAATTTCCAGCGCCCGGATCCGCACCACCCATGCCACCGGGTTGCTGACGGATATGGGGATCGAGCTGGGCCGAGCCGCCTATGGCCTGGGTCATCCCAATCACCAAGATGGGCAAGATAACAGCCGCTTGTTTCTATTCATGCAGCTGGTGTCGGCCTTCATCATTGGTGGGGTTTTAGGCTGTCTGGGGCACGGGGCCTTTGGCTGGGGTTTCGCGATTTTGCCCGCTGTCATTTTGATGTCGATCGCGCTGGCGACCGCCCCGCGTAAGGCCCGCGCCGCAGCCGCTGCGTGAAAAACGGGAACGGGCCTGACGGGCGGTGGTCGTGAACGCTTTCCTTCACATTGATTTCGCCCTATGAGGCAGATTGAAGGAGAGCGTGATGACCCAGAAATTCAGCTATACCCTGAACGCCACAGATGGCCGGGCCCGCACGGGCGTGATTTCCACCCCGCGCGGAGAAATCCGCACACCTGCTTTCATGCCGGTTGGCACGGCGGCGACGGTAAAGGCGATGATGCCGGAATCGGTTGCCGCGACCGGTGCCGATATTTTGCTGGGCAATACCTATCACCTGATGCTGCGGCCCACCGCTGAGCGTATCGCGCATCTTGGCGGGCTGCATAAGTTCATGAATTGGTCCAAGCCGATTTTGACCGATTCTGGCGGTTTTCAGGTGATGTCTTTGGCCGGGCTTCGCAAATTGACAGAAGAGGGCGTGACCTTTTCCAGTCATATTGATGGATCCAAACATGTGCTGACGCCCGAACGTTCAATGGAGATTCAAGCGCTTCTTGGCTCGGACATTGTGATGTGTTTCGATGAATGCCCTGCGCTGCCGGCGACGGATGCAGAGGTTGCAAAATCTATGCGCCTGTCGATGCGATGGGCCCAGCGGTCGAGGGATGCATTTGGCGACCGCCCCGGACATGCGCTTTTTGGCATCATGCAAGGCGGCGTGACCAAAGACCTGCGTGAAGAATCCGCCAAGGCCTTGGTTGATATCGGGTTTGACGGTTACGCGGTCGGGGGGTTGGCTGTGGGCGAGGGGCAAGAGGCAATGTTTGGCGTTTTAGAATATGCGCCTGACTTCCTGCCCACAGATAAACCACGCTATCTGATGGGTGTGGGTAAGCCCGACGATATTGTGGGTGCGGTGGAACGCGGCATTGATATGATGGATTGCGTGCTGCCCTCACGTTCGGGGCGGACGGGGCAGGCATGGACGCGGCGCGGGCAGGTAAATATCAAGAATGCGCGCCACGCGAATGATCCCAGGCCCTTGGATGAGGCCTGCACATGCCCGGCGTGCCAAAACTATTCGCGTGCCTATCTGCATCATGTGTGCCGGTCGCAAGAGATGATTTCGGGCATGCTGATGACATGGCATAACCTACATTATTATCAGGAACTTATGCAGGGGCTGCGCGATGCGATCGCAGCCGGGCAGCTTTCGGCATTTGTGGCCGAATTCCACGCCACCCGGGCGCAGGGTGATATTGAGCCGCTCTAGGCGGCCATACGCACGATCAAGATGACGGCTGCAAAATGGGTGGCGGCCGCAGCCAGGACATGCCCGTGCCAAATGGCGCGGGAAAATGGCACTGGCTCATATAGGTGGAATACCGTGCCAAGGGTGTAGGTGATGCCGCCTGCAATCACCAGGGCCAGTGCGGGACCGGGTAAGGTGGTCAGCAAAGGCCAGGTGATCAAGGCCACTGCCCAGCCCAGCGACATGTATAGGATTAGCCCGATCCTTTCGACACGATCAAAAAAGCCTAGCTTTAGAACGATGCCCGTCAGGGCCACGACCCAGACGGTGCCTGTCAGGCACCAACCGGCCGTTCCGCCCATGCCGATCAGAGCCATTGGAGTGTATGTTCCTGCAATCATAAGGTAAATTGCGGCATGATCGAATTTGCGCAGCAAGGCGCGTGTGGGGCCATGCAATGTCATATTATAGGCCGCTGACAGCGAGAATGTGGCCAATATGCCGATCGCATACACGATCAACGGCCCTAATTTTTCACTTTGCGCCGTCAGAACGACCCAAACAAGCAAACCTGAAACACCCGCGATTGCGGCAGCAACACCCAACACATGCATAACGCCATCCGCGACATGCTCGGTCTGGCTATGCTGCAATATAAATTGCGTCATTGCCTTCACCTTTCGTTAGAAGGGCAGGCGTTCACCTTGGGCCAGTGCCGCGACAATTATGTGACCTTGCGCGGAGTTCGACATAGCCTTGTGCCGAACCTCGGTTGAACCGATTATCAATTAAGCCCTAAAAGATGCGTTGCCGCGCCCGGATTGGTCCTTTTATCAGACCAGATTACCACATTATTGTGCGCCTGAATGCCAAATGATCCGTTAACATGGCCGCAGTTTTGGCTCATACTTTAGTGGTAGATAAAATTAGATCTATTATTCGCACAACTAAAGCAACGGCTTACAGGAAATCTGTCACTACAAAATCTGCAGGCCGCCCGTGTTGACGCAAAAGCCGACCGTTGGGCAGATCATTGGTTTCCACGCGACGTTCGATTTCGGCAGCGGGTAGGGATTGTTTGGTCCAACGACGGCTCAAACGCGCGCGCAGCTCTGGTTCTGGCACATGTAGCCGGATCGATAGGTCGAAATGCAGGAATAAATCGCGCCACCCCGGTTGGGTCAGCAAAAGATAGTTCCCTTCGACCAACACAAAACGGGTGGCAGCTGGAACGATCGCGCCCTGGACAATAACCTGATCACGGTCGCGGTCGAACACCGGCACAGGCAGGTCCTTACCCGGCAGTCGCGCGGCGGCCAGACAGGCAGATAGTCCTGCAATATCAAAGGTTTCGGGTGCGCCCTTGACCTTTCGTAAACCGTGCTGATCTAACCAGTCATTGTCGCGGTGAAACCCGTCCATTGGCAAAATTGCGGCACTGCCAGGTGTGGCGGCATTCAAATCACGCGCCAAATCCTTGGCCAGCCGTGACTTGCCAGAACCGGGGGCGCCCACAATGGCAATGACCGCCCGCGCCCCGTCGATATTGCGCAGATGCCCAGCCAGATCGGCGCGGGGCACCCGCATTTCAGATGGCATGATCGCCCCGTGATCACCCATGGGGCCATCACCGCTTGCCCAGGTTTCGGCATGCATATTGGGCGATTCCATTAGCTTAGCCCATTGCCTTGATCAGCCGGTCCAGCGCGGCTGAAGGATCCTCTTCGCGCCAGATTTCTTCACCGATGGCAAACCAATCGGTCACCGGCGCATATTGCGCGATCAGGGCTTCTGTCAAAGCACCTTCGGCCACGATCGGCACTTCGATCACTTCGGACCACCATTGGAACAGATCGTCTTCGATCTTATCGCCACTGCCCAGATTGCTGTCGCCAATCGGGCCAAAACAAACGTAATCCGCCCCGGCCTCGCCAGCGGTCATGCCGTTATGGCGCGATACGCCACAATGGGCGCCGACAATCGCATCAGAGCCCAGCTCTTTGCGGGCATGGCGCACGGTGCGCGCCCCATCGGTCAGATGCACACCATCGAGCCCGTGGCGTTCCACTAGCTGCACATGGCGTTCAATGACCAAGGCGACATCGCGCGCATGGGCGACCTCCCGGCAGGCATCAGCGGCCCGCCCGATTAGATCCTCGTCAGAGCTTGCCAGCGCAAGGCGGATACAGGCAATTTCATGCGTATCCAGGACCCGCGCCAATTGGCTTGGGAAAATTTCGGTATCGAAAGAGGGGGGTGTCAGCAGGTAAATCTGCGGGCGGTCCTCTGTGTCCATTGCGCAACCTCGCATCTTTGGCGGCTATTGTGTCCTCATAGCGCAACGTTGCACGGCTTGCCAGTGGGCGCGCACCGCCTTATTCGGAGAGCGAGAGGAGCCGTTCATGCAAGATCACCCGACCACCCCCCCCAGTCAGCCGGTTATTGTTCTGGTCCGCCCACAGATGGGCGAGAATATCGGCGCGGCGGCGCGGGCGATGTTGAACTTCTCATTGAACCAGATGCGCTTGGTGGATCCGCGCGATGGTTGGCCCAACCCAAAAGCTGTGACAATGGCCGCAGGGGCTGCCGGGCGCGTGCTGGATCATGCGGGCGTGTTCAAGGATCTTCCCGGCGCGCTGCATGATTGCGATTTTGTTTTTGCAACAACAGCACGCGGGCGCGAATTGCCCAAGCCGATTTATACCCCAGAAGCCGCCATGGCCGAGGCGCATCAGCGTATCAGCGCAGGTCAAAAGGTTGGAATTTTGTTCGGGCCTGAACGCACCGGGTTGGAAAATGATGATATCACGCGCGCGAACGCCATCATCACAGTACCGGTAAATCCCGAATTTTTCTCATTAAATTTGGGTCAGGCGGTCTTGCTGACGGCCTATGAATATTCGCGCCATACCCATGCCGCGCCGGCCATCAATCCAGGCCTGGATGGGTTCACCCCTGCCAATGGCCAAGAGGTTGAAGCCTGGGGCGACCGCATGGAAGACGCGCTGGAACAGGCCGGTTTCTTTCATCCGGCCGAAAAGGCGCCAATGATGAAGCGCAACTTGCGCAACATGTGGACCCGGTTCCAAATGACCCGACAAGAGGCGCAAACCCTGCATGGGGCTTTGAAGCAATTGCTGCGAGGCAAGGGTTAAGCGATGGCAACAGTTGCTGCGATATTACCTGATCCGATCTGGTGTCTTGCGGCCTTCGTCCTTTGCGTCGCGGTGGATTGTGCGATTCACACGTGGTTCTATATCCTAGGTCGGCGGGGGGATCTGCCGCGTGTTTTGCGAAATATGGGGCCTGTTGGCTTCTATGCGCTTCGGGTGGGGCTCTGCGCCGCCCGCATCGGCTATTCCATCGCATTCATTTTGCTGATTCTTACCACAGTCGTCCTTTAGGCCGGGCGGTGATTGGCGTCAGCTGCGACCAATTGCCCCGGAAACAGCTGTGCAGGACCCATCATGGGGCAAACCCGCTTGAACGCCTGTGCTGTGCCGCCTAGTTTGTGCGGCGCCCCCATTTGTGCCGGGCCCGAAGGAGAGCATATATGAGCCAAAAGCGCAGCATCTTTGAAGAGGTCGGCAGTGATGTCAAAGCCGCCCCGGCCTTAAAAGGTGGCATGATCAATGCCAAATCGCGCGGGGCCCGCCGGGGCATTCGGGCCTGGCTTGCGGTGCTATTCGTGCTGGTCTTGACCATGATCGCCGTGGGTGGGGCAACGCGGCTGACAGATAGCGGATTGTCGATCACCGAATGGAAGCCGTTGTCGGGCGCTGTGCCGCCGATGACGCCGGAAGATTGGGCGGCAGAATTCCAGAACTATCAGCAGATCCCACAATATGAGCTGCTGAACGCCAATATGACCTTGCAGGAATTCAAGGGAATTTACTGGTGGGAATGGGGCCATCGTCAGCTGGGTCGGGTTATTGGGCTGGTCTGGGCGCTGGGGTTCTTTGGGTTCTGGATTGCGGGGCGCTTTCCCACGGGCTGGGTGCCGCGCCTTCTGGGCCTTGGGGTATTGGGCGGATTGCAAGGCGCGATCGGCTGGTGGATGGTGTCTTCGGGCCTGACCGGAGAGATGGTGGCCGTAGCGTCTTACCGCTTGGCGGTGCATTTGGGGCTGGCCTTCGTTATTCTTGGGTTGATCGCATGGTATGCGATGCAGCTGTCACGCAGTGAGGCGGCTTTGCTTCAGGCACGGCGTCTCGCAGAACCCAAGCTGTTTGGCATGGCCACAGGGATGTTGCATCTGGCCTTCGTGCAAATCCTTCTGGGGGCGTTAACCGCAGGCATTGATGCCGGGCGGGGCTATACCGATTGGCCGCTGATGGGGGGATATATCTTGCCGCCCGATCCGTTCTCCGAAGTGCCCTTGTGGAAGAATTTCTTTGAAAACGCTGCTTTGGTGCAGTTCAATCACCGCATTGTCGGGTATCTGCTGTTCGCCTTTGGGGTTGTCACGGTGCTCAAGGCGCGCCGTTCTGCGCATCCGAACACGCGTCAGGCCTTCTTGCTGATGGGGGCGATGTTGCTGTTGCAAGTCGTGCTGGGCGTCGTGACCTTGCTGCATGGTGCGCCGGTTCATTTGGGGCTGGCCCATCAATTCGGCGCGGTGCTGTTGTGGGTGATGATCTTGCGTGCCCGCCACCACGCCCGTTATCCCATCGTTCAATCCGTCAGAGGGGCCTGATATGACCGCGTTCCAAGAGCTATCGCAGTTTCTTCGTGACACACAGGCACTGTCGCGCGTGTCGATGCGCACCGGTTGGGATCAGGAAACCGTTATGCCGCGCGGTGCATCTGACGACCGTGCCGAAGAAATGGCCGCGCTGGAATCCATCCTCCACGCGCGGCGCACCGATCCGCGGCTCCCTGATTGGCTGGACCGGGCACAGGCGCAAACCCCGGCACAGGCGCGTATCTTGGAACTGACCGCGCGCAGCTATGCCCGTACAACCCGCATCCCTGCGCGTTTGGCAACAGAATTGGCGCGGCTGACGTCGCTGTCACAGGGGGTTTGGGCACGCGCCCGCGCGGACGAGGATGCCGGCGCTTTTTTACCCACATTGTCACAGGTCGTTGCCCTTAAACGAGAAGAGGCACAGGCCCTGTCAGATGGCGACCCATATGATGCGCTGCTGGAAGATTACGAACCGGGCACAACGCAGGTCGAAATAGCGCAGATATTTGACCGCATGCGCCCGCGCCTGACCGCGCTGTTGGACCGTGTGCGTGGCGCTGCAGCGCAGCCCAAAGCGCTGAACCATAACTTCCCGGCCGATCAGCAAATGCATATCGCACGGCTTTGTGCCACAGCCTTCGGCTATGACTGGACGCGGGGGCGTCTGGATCTGGCTGTGCACCCGTTCTCATCGGGCGGCGGCAATGACGCCCGCATCACAACCCGAGTGGCCGAAAACGACCCGTTCAACTGTATCTACTCAACGATTCACGAAGTTGGACACGCCTGCTACGAACAAAGCATCGATCAGGCCTATAATTTCACGCCGCTGGGCGAAGGCGTGTCGATGGGCGTCCATGAATCGCAAAGCCGGATCTATGAAAATCAATTGGGCCGTTCCGCGCCCTTTACCGCCTGGCTGTTTGGTCAGATGAAAAAGAGTTTCGGTGACTTTGGCATTGCCAAGCCACAGGATTTTTATGCAACCGTCAACCGGGTCGCGCCAGGGTTCATCCGCACCGAATCCGATGAGCTGCAATATAATCTGCATATCATGCTGCGCTTCGATCTAGAGCGTGATCTGATCGCAGGCCGTCTTGATGTCGCTGACCTGGAAGAGGCCTGGAACGCGCGTTTCAACGATGATTTCGGATTGCAGGTCGACAAACCTTCGAATGGTTTTTTACAAGACGTACATTGGCCCGTCGGACTGTTTGGTTATTTTCCGACCTATGCGCTTGGAAATGTCTATGCTGGCTGCCTTAATCAACAGCTCCGGCATGCCGTACCCCAAATTGACACGCATCTGGAGCGCGGCGATGCCAGCCCAGCCACCGCTTGGCTGCGCGAACATGTGCAACATCATGGCGCGTTGCGCAATCCACGTGACACGATTGCGCATGCGTGCGGCTGCGCGCCAGACGAAGCACCACTCTTGGCGCAGCTCGAAGACAAATTCACCGCTATCTATCAGCTGTAGCGTGACGTGCTTACGAACTTTGGCTCAATTCATCTTGCCCAAAATATCCCGGGGTGAATTGGGCCAAAGGCCCAAAAGGGGCAGCGCCCCTAATTTCCGTACTCAGGTTGAGCCGCGCGGATGAACCTCGCGCGGCTCAACCCGCAGCCAGATCCCGTCTTCTCCGCGTACCGTCAGATGCGCAACCGGCACAGGCGCGCGCCCGTCCACCGGGTCAAAGCGAAATGCCCGGACCAACATCGCCAATAGCAAGGGACCTTCTGCCATCGCAAACCCGGCACCGGGGCAAACCCGCGTGCCTGCCGAAAACGGTATATAGGCGCTGCGCTGACAGGCTTTGCCATTTTCCGTTTGCCATCGCGCTGGGTCAAACCCATCGGGATTGTCCCACAGACGCGCATGCCGGTGCAAATGCCAGGGCGAGATGACAATCTGTGCCTTTTTCGGCACATCGCGGTCACGAAAATGCTCAGGACAGCTTGTCTCACGCACCATCATTGGCACTGGGGGGTACAACCGCATGGCCTCGCGAAACACAGCGCGGGTAAGCTTCAACCGACCCAAAGCAGCCATATCTGCCTGTGCTGGTAAGGTGGCGGCCTCTGCCGCTACGGCATCTTGCCAATGTGGATGGCTGGCCAGCAGATAAAGCGCCCATGCCAATGCCGAAGCCGATGTCTCATGCCCGGCCAAAAAGAAGATCGCCACCTGATCGACCATTTCCTCTGTATCAAAACACATCCCGGTTAGCGGATCCGGTGTTGTCATGATCTTGGTGGCCAGATCATCAGGGGCGGTCCCCCGCGCGATGGTTTCAGCCCGTCCAAGGGTCAATGTTTCAATCAGCAAGCGGATGCGCCGGGCGGTGCTGCGTGTTTCTTTGCGATGGGGATGGGGCATCCAGCGCGGCCAGGGCAGCAACGCCGCCAGATTTGCCACCGGTGCGGTTTTTTGATGGGCGCGAAACTCCTGAAACACGGCAGAGGCGGTCTGATCTTCGATCGGAATTGAAAATAACGTGCGAAAAATCACATCTGCCGCCGCATGTGAAGTCTCGGCCTCGATATCCAAACCAGTGGCGTCGGTGTCTTTCGCTTGCGCCTTCAGCCGGGTGACACAGGCCTCACCCGCCGCCCACATGGCGGGTAATGTGTCACGTAAGCGCCCGCCTTCAAAGGCGGGGTCAATAATGCGCCGCTGCCGCGCCCATGCCGGACCATTTGTCAAAAAGACAGAGTCGCGCAGCAAAGGCCGCAGCCCTTTGCCGATCCTTTCTGATTTTGGGAAATCCTCGGGCCTGCGGCGCAGCACCAGATCCACCAGCTCAGGATCATTGCACAGATATGACCGGAAAAAGGGCGTTTTGAACTCGGCCATCCAGGCGCGGTACAGCCGTGCCGGCTGCGCTGACAAGATGTCTTTGCGAAACAATTTGAAATATTGCCACAGTGAAACTTTGTCGGGCCGTGGTGTGGGTTTGGGCGGAAGCATCATGCCATATCCCTGAAGCGGTTTGCTACGCGGGTGATGCGGTTTTTTGAAGATGGGCGATCGTGATAGCGTTGCGCCAATGTCAGCGGGCCAGCAGTGATACGAAAGTAATCATAATCACGCGGTCGGGCAAAGGCGCATAAATATTGAAAATGCAGGGAAAAATATCGCCGCCGCGCTTGCGCCCATTCTGCCTGCGACATGGTTTGCGAAAAAGCTGCAGAGAAAACCAACGGCCATTTCTGGGCCTTGGGCGCAACCCCGGTCACAGCCACAGGATCCACAAGCGCGAATGTGCAGCCATCGCCCTGCGCGGTCACATCAACCCATGTCAGCGCATCACTGGCCGACAGGTTATGCAAATCGCGCCGTAGTCTTTGTGCGCGGGGCAGAAATGATAGCATCGGAACCACATGACCCAATGTCAGTAGCGCAAGTGCTGGGGGCTGGGTTGGGGGCGGCGTCGCCGTCCCCGGCGCTGTGGCCCCCTCGATGGGGGGTGCAGCGCCTCCTTGGTTGGGCATTGCTTTGATGACATCCGCAAGGATCGATATGCCGATATGCGCGCCAGAGCTATGACCGACAACCAATACCTCATCCCAGTTTTCACGCAAAGCGGCCGCGATTTGGCCGCGAAATATCGCCATCCTTTGTTCTAATGCCGCAGGATAGGCGCCACGCCACCGCGCCGTAAAGGCATAATCATGCATCAGATAATAGGCATATATCCGGTTGTCGATCTTGCGAAACCACCGCAAGACGCCCCAGACAATCCCGATGCCCGCCACCGCAGAGGCTGTGATCAGCGCCACGCGAACAGCTGCCATCGTCAGGGCTTGCATGGCAAAATAATTGATCGCCGCCCACATCATCCATATCGTAGCCCCGGCAACCATCACCGCACACAGCAGCTGCGCCAATAGCACCAACACCGGATACAGCGCGGCGGCAATCGGGGCCAATCGCAGCCCGGCCAATCTGCGCAAGGTGCCTGTTGATAGGTAAATCCAGGCGGTGCGCGCCAATTGCGCATAGGTTGCTGCAATCGATGCCCCCATCGAGCCGCGCACAATATCCGACCAGACCAGAACGTCCATATCCGTCTCGGTTGTCATCCCATCTTGGGTGGCGCTTAAATGCCAGCCATAGCGGCCCGTGCCCGGGGTCTTGGGCGATAGGCGAATTTCATATCCGGAAACCTCCGCCTGGCGCGCGGCTTCTTTGCGATATAATTCGCGATACCGGCGGGGATGAATTGGATCATAGCCGGGGATATAAAACACGCGGCGTCTGCGCACTTGATCAAAGGGTCGGTTGGTCTGTGTCACGTTTATCCGGTCCAAAAGCACCTGTGCATCTTAGGGCCATCGCGTGGAGATCAAAGACCTATCGCGATGGCGCAGCGAAAAATCTGGTGGCTGGCGCTATAGGTTTCGCGGGGCGTGCCACTTCAGGGTGTTGCGTTCAATCGCGGTGATCCGATCGGTCGTTTTTGGATGCGTCATCAGCCAGGCAGGCGGGCTGGTGGCTGCGCCAGATTGCGACAGCTGGTCCAGTTTACGAAACAGGCTGATTTGCGGCTCAGTTCCCATGCCTGCTTTGATCAATAAGGCGGAGGCGAATTCATCCGCCTCGAACTCGTCACGTTGACTAAGCCGTGCGGCCAGCGCGCTTGTGGCCATATTTGCCAACCACGGGCCAATGAAGGGGATAAACCGTCCCAACACAGTAGTCAGCAATAGCCGCAGGATATTTTGCCCGGTGAAATCCATCATGCGCCGTTTGGAATGGCCCAACGCAACATGCCCCAGCTCATGCGCCACCACCGAAGCGATTTCATCTCCTGTCACGATGCTTTGACGGTATTTTTCAAGAAACCCGCGGGTAATGAAAACCCGGCCATCCGCATCGGCCAAACCGTTGATCGGCGCAATATCGTAAATCAGCACGGGGATTTTTGGCAGGTCCAACGCCCGCGCCAAAGGCGTGAAATGCGCGGCGAGTTGGGGATCGTCTAGCAGATAGGAGGCGGCGTTCAACTTGCGCCGCATCTGGCGCGCGGAAAACATCCACATGGCCAGACCGGTCAGAAAAATCAGCAATAGTGGCAAAAAACGTATCATGGCAATGCGATCATGGTTGGGCGTTTCACTTGCGTGCGTGCGCGTCGGATGTCAGCGGTTTGGGGCAGGGCCGTCATTGCTCGGGTGTCCCTCCGGATGATTTGGCAACATTCCACAGCCACCATCCCAGCGCCAGCGCGACGGTGCCGGCGGCAATCATTCCCAAAACATCGCTGGCCAAGGCCGCCGCCGCCGACAGGTTAGCGCCAAAGAATACGCCCATCATGGTATAAATGCCCACCCAGGTAATCTCACCCGCTGCAGCAGAGAGCATAAAAAGCCGGCGATGATAGCGCGTCGCCCCAGCGGCAAAATTCACATAGGGGCCAAGCGGCGAAAACAACCAGCGGCTTAGGTAGACGGTCGCTGCGCCGCGCGCTTGCAGCCGTGTGACTGCGCGCGCCAACAGACGGCCACGCGGATGATCCGGGCCGGGCAACAAATGGCTGAACCGACGACCGATCAAATAGCCGCTCATATCCCCGAAAACTGCGCCGATGACGGCAGATCCGGCCACGGACCATAGGGCCAAATCGCCCGATGCCACAAAGGCCCCACCTGCGATCATTACCAAAGATGCAGGCATCGGCATAGCCAAGCAGCTTAGGAAGGTGACCGCCCCCACCAGCCACGGCCCGTAAATTGGCAGCAAGGCCAAGACCTGATCGCTGATCTGTGCGATCATTCTTTGCGATCCTTTGTCGATGTGCCGTGTTTGGACATGTCTGGCAGATTGGGCAGCGCCATGCGCAATTCGTTCAGCAAAACCTCAACCGGGATGTCACGTTTGCGCGCTATGTCTTTGATCCGTTGTTTTTTATGCGGATCAACCTGTAACACGTTTGCAACGTCGTTGCGGTCTACATTCCAGCTGCGTGCCAGATATCCGGTGGTCATCCAGGCCTCTGGTGCGCGTTCGACATTCTTTGGGTCAGACCAATAGAGCGCATGATCGATTGTGCGAACGGCATAGGTCGCGGTAAGCGTCACTGCGACGACAAACACGATGCTAAGAATTTTATGATGTGCCCAAATTCGTATGATATGCCGCAAACAGGGTCTCATGTCATGACCTTCATCGCCTGCGTGATCCCATCCAACGTCAGCGGAAACATACGCTGAGGAAAAATATTTTCTATCATTGCAATGGATTGGGTGTATCGCCACTGCGGCTTTGGCACCGGGTTTAACCAGACATGCGCGGGCCATTGTTGCGCCGCGCGGTCCAACCAGACATGTCCTGCCTCATCATTCCAATGTTCATTCGCCCCGCCGCGATGGCTGATCTCATAGGGGCTCATGGATGCGTCACCAACGAAAATGCATTTATAATCAGACCCGTATCGATGCAAAAGGTCCCATGTTGGTATTTGTTGGTCCCAGCGCCGATGATTGTCACGCCACACCCCCTCATACAGGCAATTGTGGAAATACCAGTGCTCCATATGTTTGAATTCGGCTTTGGCGGCCGAGAACAGCTCTTGCACAAGCGCGATATGCGCATCCATGGACCCGCCAACATCCAAGAACAACACGACTTTGACAGCATTGTGCCGTTCTGGCTGGGTTTTTACGTCAATATGACCGGCCTCGGCCGAGGCGCGGATGGTGCCGGGCAGGTCCAGCTCCTCTTGCGCGCCCGACCGTGCCCAGTGGCGCAGCCGCTTCAGTGCCACTTTGATATTGCGGGTTCCCAGTTCGACATCCCCGTCAAAATCACGAAATTCACGCTTGTCCCAGACTTTGACTGCACGCTGGTGGCGTGACTTGTCCTGGCCAATGCGAACGCCTTCGGGGTTGTAGCCATAGGCGCCAAAGGGCGATGTGCCCGCCGTGCCAACCCATTTGGACCCGCCTTGATGACGGCCCTTTTGATCGGCCAAACGCTGCTTAAGCGTCGCCATCAATTTATCAAACCCACCAGCGGCTTCGATGGCGGCTTTCTCTTCGGCAGAGAGGGTCTTTTCAGCCAGCTTGGTCAGCCAATCTTCAGGAAGATCAATCGCATTTAAGACTTCGTCTGAAGTTATGCCTTCAAGGCCCTTGAAACTATGAGAAAATGCTTGATCAAAGCGATCCAGATGGCGTTCATCTTTGACCATCACTGCACGGGCGAAATAATAGAACCCATCGGCATCATAGGTGCATAGCCCCGCGGCAAGACCCTCCAGGAAGCTCAGATATTCACGCAACGAGACAGGAACCTGATGGCGGCGTAAACTGTCAAAAAAGGGCAAGAACATTACGTAGCCCCCGTGCCACCTAGAATGACCGTCCGACGACAATGGTCACAAACAGCGCTACCAAGGCAAAGCAAATGGCATAGACGCTGGCAAATTGGACCCTGTCCATGGTGTTACCGCCGCGCGAACGGGCGCGGCGGTTGCCAATAATGGCACCTATAATTAGTGCAGCGACGACGATCATCGTGCCTCCTTTTCGGCGCGATGATCCGCACCTAGTTCAAGCGACGGCTTCCAGCCCGGGCAAGGGCGGCAACCTCTGCGGCACGGGATTGGGCCACGGTATCTGACCCAAATCCATAACGTGCCCAGTTCTGGCTGTCGACCCGTGCTTGTGCTGCCTGTCCTTGATTACCTTGCTGACCAAAGGCTTCGGCCCGGATCATATATAAGGTCGACATCAACGCGGCGTCTTTGGTGCGCAGGGCGGGGCGCAAGGCGCGCTGTGTCAGGGACAGGGCCTGGTCGCTGCGCCCCGAGGCCAGGGCGAATGTTGCAAGCTGCATATCGACATGGGCGCTTTGCATATAGGCCCCTGGAGTCGCGCTGTAATATTCCGCAGCCTTTAAGAAGGAGCGCAGCGCAGTCGACGGATCGCTATTCAGCGTCAGTCGGCCCATGATGAAATTGGCAAAGCCTGCGCGGCTGTCAGTCCACCCCTGTGCGGCGGCGATCTGAATTGCCTGTTGGGCCGCAGATTGGCGTGACCGGGTGGAGCCCGCGCTCATGGCGCGCGACACAGCATTGGTGAAGCTGTTGGGCGTTTTGTCCTCGATCAATCGGGTGACAGAGCCGCCGGCAGGATTGACGCGCGATAGAACGCCGGGAAGGGCCGAGAGCACTTCTGGTTGGCTCATACCTGACTGCAGTGCGGGATCATACCATGCGCGCAAGATTGTCATGTCATGGCGCGTCAGAACCGAGTTGAAATTGTCATCATTCCACACCGTGTCGGGCAGGCGGTAGCTGTCATTCAGCGGTCCCAGCGCCTGCGAAACTTCTTCATGCAGGCAGTCGCGGATTTCTTGCGGTGCGGCCTGTGCGGGGACAAACACGGCGGCCGTGCGGCGCTGTGTCACCCGGGTCCAGTCTGTCAGGCCAGAGCGGCGTTCGGCCTTATACTCAGCAAAGCTGGACACATTTGGCACTACGAAACAGGCCACATTTGGCACAGCAGCGCGCAGCTGACGCTTCGGCACGAACTCTACGGTAATATGGTTGCCTGCACCGGTTCCGGTGCTAATCGCGATACCTGCTTCGTTACGCAGCCGAGAGACCAGTTGTGATAGGTCCTGTCCCGCCTGACCGGGGGCAGGCCCGGCCAGAGAAATGGTGATTGGCCCCTCAAACCGGGTGAAACGCGCCAAAGGGCGCCCCGATTCCAACTGGAAGCCCAGCTCCATGAAGTCGCGTGCCATCAGGCTATTGCCCAAGATGGATTCGCGCGGCAAGGCAGGCAGCGACAGACCCGTTGAAGGATCATTCAGCGGCATAGAGATGGCGGCAGATGACGCCCGTGCCGTTGGTGCTTCCATTTGTGGGTTCACAGTGCAGGCACTTAGCCCCGCGCTGATGGCCAAAACAGATAACACAGTCACTAGTTTACGATTGCGTCCGAACGATGCCGAACGCATTGCCCGGACAGGTTTGCGCATAGCGAAACCTGCCGCGAGCGGCACATATTGAAAACGCATGGCAGTGCGTTCCCCCTTAATTTTTACCCCAACGACAGGCTACTGAGTGAGCCTTCTGGAGTAAATCTTTCGTTTACCTTTGGTGTGGATTTGTGGCGCGGGCTGTTTCAACAACAAGATATAGCCATATTTCGGTCTAAAGGTTAACGAAGTTTCATACCCACCCCGATTCGTTAACGTTTTTGGAAACAGACTGGTTTGAAAATTGTGTAAACTTGCCCTCATGGTGCGAATTTAAAAACAGATTGTTTCACAATTTTTATGGAACTTATTGGAGTGAATTTTTCCGGGGCACAGATGTTCCTTGCTTGTTCTTTCCCTGGATGCCGAAAAATACGCCGCCTGTTGCGGAAATGATTCGTCTTGGAGGCGAATAGAGCGGTCATATAGGGGGAACAGTAGGGGTGCTTTTGCGCCGACACACATCTTTATACGTTCAGTCAGAACAAAATCCGCATCCATCAAGGTGACGTAAGGGTCAGCTTTTGCGGAGCTTTGGGGGAATTTAGTTAAACGCTGCCCAATAAGCACCGCTCGTGGATCACCAAGGGCTGAAAATTGACACAGGTTCAATCGGTGCGATGGGTCTGCCACCCCATCGACAATTTTGCAGCAATCATGACATTGACCGCAAATTATTGACAAAGTGTTAATACGTGCTGTGAAAGTCGCATATTTCGGGCCACATATAGATATTTAGCCATGAAAAAACCCGCGCCATAGCGACGCGGGTCTTATCTTGAGCATCAATAGGCGGGATCAGCTGCGACCGCGGCGGCCCCCACGGCGGCCCGCACCGGCAGCAGCAGCGGCTTTTGAGGCCTCTGCAAAAGTTGCGCCGGCCTTCATTGCCTCAATCACCTTGGCCAAACGGATCCACTGCATTCCGTTTTCATCATGATCCATCAACAGGTTCGCGGCGCGCACGGCCTCCATCTCGACCGAGCGGACAGGGTTCATAATTGCAGAGGTCATGCCCGCACCGATCGCCATCGGCAAGAATGCCGCGTTGATCCCGTGACGATTGGGTAGGCCAAAAGAGATATTGGAGGCACCGCAGCTGGTGTTCACGCCCAATTCGGTCCGCAGCTTGTGCACCAACGCAAAGACCTGGCGGCCTGCCGTAGCTTTGGCGCCGATTGGCATAACCAGCGGGTCCACCACGATATCATGCGCTGGAATACCAAAATCAGCTGCACGCTCGACAATCTTTTTTGCGACAGCAAAGCGCACCTCGGGATCGTCAGAAATTCCGGTGTCATCATTTGAAATGGCGACCACTGGCACATTGTATTTTTTGATCAATGGTAGAACTGTTTCAAGCCGGTCTTCCTCCCCTGTGACAGAGTTCACCAGCGGCCGACCCTCGCATGTTTCCAAGCCCGCTTTCAGCGCCTCGGGCACCGAGCTGTCGATACACAGCGGCACATCCGTGATCGCTTGGACGCGGGCGCAAAGTTCGCGCATCAGTGGTGGCTCAACAAAGTTGTTATCCGCATAGCGGGGGTCTTCGGCCATTTTGTTGGAAAATACGGCGCCAGAATTGATATCTAGCACGGTTGCACCGCACAATACCTGTTCCAACGCGTCCATTTCTACAGTGGAAAAATCACCCTGTTCCAATTCAGCAGCCAGCTTCTTGCGGCCGGTCGGGTTGATCCGCTCTCCAATCACGCAGAAGGGTTCGTCAAAGCCGATGGTGACGGTCTTGGATTTGGACTCAAGGACGGTGCGGGTCATAGTGCTGGTCTTTCCTGTGATGTGCGATCCATGTCGCATTTGTCGTGATCCCGCCAAGCGGGAAGAAATGTGCAGCCTCAATCAGGCTATTGGGATGCGCGGCCTTATATCGGGCCAGGCGCGTGGCAATTTCGGTTGGTTCAAAGGGTTTGAGCAGCTTGGTCACATCGCGGGCGCGTTTTTGCAACACTGATAGCGACGGGCCGACGCCACAGGCCACGGCGAATTTGATCAAGGCTTGCAGTTTTGCCGGCCCTGCAAGCCCAACGTGAATAGGCATCGTGATCCCTTTGGTTCGAAGACCTTCCGCCCAGGAGATAACCGGATCGGCGTCGAAGACAAACTGTGTCACCAGCGCCATCTTTGCATCCGAGCGATCGGCAAAGGCCTGTTTGAACGCCAGTGCCTGCATCACGGCTGTGTCGCCGCCATCGGGATCAATATCGCGGCTGCCTTCGGGGTGGCCTGCGACATGCAACCGGTCAAACCCATCAAACGCGCCACTGTCCAGCAGTTGAATTGCGTTGTCGAACATGCCTTTGGGCTGTTTGATCCCGCCTGCCAGCAGCAGCGCCTGTGTCACGCCTGCCTCTGACTGATAGCGGCGTACCCATTGGCGCAGCTGCGCGTGGTCTTGCACCAATCGCGCCGGAATATGCGGCATCGGGGTGAACCCTGCCTGATGGATCCGGCGCGCTGCAGACACCATATCGTCAATCCCAGTGCCGTCGATATGGGCAATGTAGATCCGCGTGCCATCAGGCATCAAACCGGAAAGATCGTCAATTTTCGCAAGGGTGCGCGGCATGACCTCAATGGAGCAGCCCTGAAGAAAAGGGTGTAACACATTGGGCGCTGCGCATCTGGGTTGAAAATTCACGATGGCCATCGGTCTTTCTCCTTGGATAAAGACGGATCAACCCTCGCGGCCGTCACCGTCGATCAGCGCCTTCAGGCGCGTGCTGTCATATTCGGATAAAAGACGATCGACGGTGGCCAAGGCTGCCTCTTCGTCAGAGCCTTCGACTTCACCACTGGGCTGTTTGCGCCATTCGGCCAGATAGGCATCTGCATCTTTGGCGCCGATTTTCATCGCAACCCGGTCAATGGCCTGTTCAAACCGTTCGGGCAGGGGCTTTTTGACCCCGCGCCGACCTTTGCCTGCAATCACCTGCGCGGGAATGTCGCGCCAGTAAACGATGGTGATCTGTGCCATATCGAATCCTTTCCGATGGTTCAGCATCGCTGACAGCCACCCAAATATCAGGAGCGATCGCGACGGTTTTCGGTCGCCAAGCGACCTCTGCCTTGTTCATACCTGCGTGTCGGGGCCGGGGCTAGCCACGCTGCGTTGAAACTTTCGCATATAGAAGATGAACGCTCTGCTGTGTGGATTGCTCAGCGAAAGCCTACGCAGCGCAGCTCGGCGCGAGTGTCATCCCCCCCCGATCGACCAATAAGGGCAGGGGGCAAGAAACGGTCTTCCCAGTGACAATAATGGGCAGATTTTTCCCGGCATAATTTTCCGCATGAGGGTGGTGAAAACACTTGCGCGCCGAGAATCTCACGTCTATACAGCGCCTCGTGTTCCGGCGTAGCTCAGCGGTAGAGCAGTTGACTGTTAATCAATTGGTCGTAGGTTCGATCCCTACCGCCGGAGCCAATTACCTTTGATTTCATTGGGAAAATTGGCAAACCACAAAACCTGCTAACAACATACTCACAGTTCTTTAGCGCCCTTTGGGCGCTGCTACAGGCTGGAAGAGATCACGCATTCGTGAACGAATGCTAGGTCAATTTCCATTCATCCGGCCCGACATAGCCCCGCGACGCCTTAGCGAAGTCTTGAACGGCGGTTCGGTCGTTAATGTAAGTGCTATGAAATTCGGCGAAGGTGTTCCCTTCACGCGGTCGTTCCATCACATAGAAGTCGCAATATTGGTCGCAAAGGCTGCAAGAGTAAGACCAGAAGTTATCGAAATTGTCGAAGTAGTCCCGCGCACCGTCAACAAGTTCGTAAAGCCCTTGGATATGATAGCCCGCGCCCTGCGGAAGCACTTTATCAATGCGTGGTGCCAGAATTTCGTAGAAAGGTGCATAGGCGAAGAATGCGTTCCAATGACGGCGAATATGCAATGTATAGACGTGACCGTTCCAAATCAGGGGCTTAAGTGCTATTCGAATTTCCATCGCTATTTGTTGCGCGTGATAGTCAACGGAAGCTTCGAATTTTACAACGAAAAAAGACCCCGGCGCTTCGCAGCAACCGGGGCAGTTAGCTTCCAAATTGGCCCTTCGGAAGATCGTTAGAAACAGGCTGCGGGAATGCCCACAATCAAGCGGTCGGCGTCGGGATCAACGCCCGCAGAAACAGCCGCTTGGCGCATGGTTTGCCCTTGGGCGATCCGAACCACCCGACAGGCCGGAAAGCCCCGCAGCGGGTCAGACAGCGCGGCCCCTGACAGCCAAACGATATGCGCGGCCCGTTCGTCTAGCTTGGCCTGCGCCTGCGGTGGCACAAGCGGCGCTGCGGGCACATCATGGGCCACCAACAAGGGCAGACAGCCCGCAGCGACAGCCGACGACAGGTCGGGCGGCAAATCGTCCAGCCCGCAGGCCACAAGCCGCCCATAGGGGCCGTAAACGATCTATAGCCCATAGGTGACTTTTCGTCGGCGCTTGACGCGGCAAGCCAAGCCGACAGTTCTTTCAATTGGGTTTCGGCAAATGTGGGCATGGTCATTCCCCCGTCGAAAGCGGCATGTCGATTTCAACCGGCGTGTTCATGCCCTTTTCAACGCCGGGGTCGAAGAATGCGCGGGGGATTTCGGCGGCGACGTTTGCAAGCTTGGCGTCAAGCCCTGCAATTTATTGCGCGGCAACGACACGCGCCGACGCTTCGGGGGCATGGGCGGCGGCGGCATGAATGCGAAGCGTTCCCAAGCGTTCTTGAGAAATGCCAGAAAGCGCGGCGGGGGCTTCGAACAATGCCGTCGCAAAGCGAATATCAGTTTCGACAAGCGACCGTAGTTCCGAAACGAAATCAACGTCGCCCTTCCGCGACAGGACAAACGCGCGGATTTCCGAACGAACGACTTGCGTGGCGGTGCCAATGTCGGGCGACAAAGCTGCATCAATCGCGGCCATTGCGGCGGCGGTTTCGTTGTCGGCCCAAGCCTTTAGTTCGGCGCGGGTCTTGTTGATTTCGGCAACGGTCGCTTCGGCTACCTTGCGCCCGGCTTGGTGCTGTTGCGGCGGGGTGCGGGTCTTATCAAATGCGAGATTTTGAACCCGTTTCGCGGCGTCGGCAACGGCATGATGCACTTTCGCAAGTTTCGTTGCAGGTGTCGCGTCGTATTTCGTCCAGTCGCCCATTAGGGCTTTGCGCCCCGCATCCGTTGAAAGGAATTGCATGGTTCGTTGTGTGTGGGGGGTATTAACAAGGGCCATTTAGTCAGTTCCTTTTGATTTTGATTTCGGTGCCGTCGGCAAGGTGAACGAAGTTAGGTTGTTTCCGCCCCGGCTTTAGCGGCGCAGGGTTGTTGGCTACGGTGCCCACAATGACGGGGGCTTCGGCTTGCGGGGCTTCGTCATTCAACAGCTTGGCGTATCCGCGAAGGGCTTGCTGCAAGTCCGCCTGTTGCATTCGGCAACGTTCGGCCCATTCGTCATGTTCATAACGCGGCAAACAGTGAAGAACCCCGTCGCGCATAACTTCGCGCCACATCGGTGTTCCATCCATTGAAATGCCAAGAATTTTCGCACCAACCTTGTGCTTGGCTTCAAGGCGTTCAATGCGGGTTTTCAGTGAGGCAAGCGCCATGATTACGACCGCGCTTCAAGTTCAAGAAGCTTGGCTTCCAAGTCGGCGGTTTCCGCAAGCTTCGCGATGATTTGCAACAGATAGGCCAGCTTTCCGGCTTCGCTGGCGTCAATTTCTTTCGACCGAACCGAACGATACTGAATCGCCGCGGGTTTACCGGAGACCTATAGCTTCATTTCACGCGACCATATCGAGCACGTCGCGCTGTGCATAGAAGTTCTGTTCAGCCTCTGCTGGCGGTATGTTTCCGATAGGGCCGAGCAAGCGCCGGTGATTAAACCAATCGACCCAGCC
>NZ_MDHA01000033.1 GCF_001705665.1 Thioclava sp. SK-1
ACCACCCTTCACGGGTCCAGATGTAGCTCATATCGCCCGCCCATTTCTGGTTGGGCCGCTCCGCCGTGAAGTCACGGTCCAGCAGGTTTGGCGCGATGTTGAACGTATGATCGCTGTCTGTGGTCGCCTTGAATTTGCGCGTTCTTTCAACGGTGATACCGTTTTCGCGCATCAGGCGACCGACGCGCCGGTGACCGACATCGATGCCAACCTCTTTCAGTTCTTCGGTCATTCGGGGCCTGCCATAGCTGCCCAGACTCAGACGCGACTGTTCCTTGATGTGGGCCAGGACGACCATATCCGTGCGCTGCCTGC
>NZ_MDHA01000034.1 GCF_001705665.1 Thioclava sp. SK-1
AAAGACCGCAGTGCGGCCGATCTCCAGAACCCGCTGGCGGCAACCGGCTTGAAAAACTATTTTTCGCAAACTCTCCTGAGGCGGTTGCTTGAAGTTTTTCGCAAATTTTTGGCCGTCAGCACGGCGGATCGGCACATTTCACCGGCTTTCGACCGGACCAAGGGGGCCATTCTTCGAATCAATCGAAGTGGTAGGCAGCCGTATCGAGCAAGGTCATACGCATAATATCTGCACCAACTACCACCACGGAGTGCCTCGCGCGCCGCTTACAGATAAATATTAATTTTCGTCTATAATGCCCGATGCGTTCGACCTTGGTTCACTTTCAAGCAATGTACTGACCTGAACGCAGGGGTGGCTTTAACTATCGCGCTTGGCGGCTCCGCTCGAACGCTAACATCGCCACTTTCCTCTTGGCCGCGATATCGCGAACGGTCGCTTCTTGGACCTGCACCGTTTCTGTTCCGGTGTGTTGCTCATCTTAGGCGGCGATCTTTTCGAAGGCCACGGGTGATTTTCCGTCCAAGGCTGAATGGCGCCTGCGCGGGTTATGAGAGAGCGTTGCTGTATTCGAACACCGCGACCTCGACATCCCGGCGTGTTTGCCATGTGTTTCGCCAGATCAACTCGGCTTTAAGAGATTTGAAGAAGCTCTCGACCGCCGAATTGTCGTAACAATTTCCTTTGCCGCTCATCGAAGGCAAGAGTTTGTGACGACGAAGGCGCTTCTGGTACTCGTGGGCACAGTATTGCGCGCCGCGATCGGTGTGGTGAATGCAGCCAGGCGGTGGTCGGCGTAGCGCGATTGCCATGTCCAAGGCACGTAGCGCCAAGTCCTGCTTCATGCGGTTACTGATCGCCCAACCGATCACACGCCGCGAATATAGATCAATAATAACAGACAAATAGGACCAACCCTCGCGGGTCCAGATATAAGTGATGTCCCCGGCCCACTTCTGGTTTGGCGCCGTCGCCGTGAAGTCCTGGTTCAGACGGTTCGGGGCGATGTTGAAGCTGTGGTCGCTGTCGGTCGTGCGCTTGAATTTACGGCTGCGCAGAACCTGAATGCCGTTGTCACGCATGATCCGGGCGACGCGGCGCGGGCCAACTT
>NZ_MDHA01000035.1 GCF_001705665.1 Thioclava sp. SK-1
AACCTTTATGCCTCGGTCGGGTTGGATGTCTATGCCTCAGACCTTACAGGCAGCGAAAGCATCGATGAAATGGCCAACGCCCTGCGCCAATTATGGTTCGAACGCGGAGACCAAATCGCAAACACAAAAAGCTAAATAACACAAACAGCGGTAAACGGGCGGAGCCATTGTCTGGCCGCACGAAAGCGATGGCAATGGTGTGCGCATAAAGCGCGCACCCTAATTTAGAACGGCCACGATCGGAAATTTAATCTAATAAATTCATATACTTACAAATTACGCACAAAGGGTCATTGACCGCATATTTTGGGAGAACACGTTCTGGTGACTGGCCAAACTATCCCAAATCCATTTACAAAAAATCAACTTTAAGTGGACTAGATTTCATCCGGCGCATTCATTGCGTGTTCGGATTTTTAAACGTTACACAGTCCAAGTCGTTAGCCAGTGGTTCCGAAACGAAAATGTCGACAGGTGCAATTGCCCGGTCGTCACAAGAGTTTTGTAGAAGGACAAGCTGTAATGGCCAAAACGAGCACACCGCACGCCAATCAAACCACTGATATGATGGCAGGGCCAGAAACCGTTTTGCCATTGGCATTAGAGCCGCGAATTGCGTTCGATGCCGCAGCGGGTGCTGAATTGGGCGATCACCTGATAGACACCGCGCAAGACACGCAGACAGACGCGTTCACCCATGAGACAGATGCCACCGACCTTGCCGGTGCCTTGTCTGAAGTGGCCACGACAGGCGCATCGGAAATCGTCTTCATCGATGCAGGTGTCAAAGAACCAGCCGCCTTGATCGCCGCCACACCCGCCGGGGCGCAGGTACATTTCCTTTCCGCCGACAGTGATGGCGTGGCGCAAATCGCCGCAATCCTAGGCGATCGTAACAATATCACTGCTGTGCATATCCTGTCGCATGGCGAGGCAGGCGCGCTTAATTTAGGGTCTGCCGTATTGGACGCCGGGTCCATCAGCGGCACACATTCTGAAGCATTGAACCTGATCGGTGGCTCTCTGTCCAGCGATGCGGATATCTTGATTTACGGCTGTGATTTCGGCGATGATTTGGCGACAATAACCGCTTTGTCACAGGCCACTGGCGCTGATGTCGCCGCCTCTGACGATGTGACAGGCGCTGCTAGTCTTGGTGGTGACTGGGACTTAGAAGTCTCTGCCGGTGACATTGAGGCCCAAGCCTTATCCGCCACGCAGTGGGACGGCAACCTGTCGCAGCACAATACCGGGAACTGGACGACCAATGGCGCTTTGGTCAATAACTTCAGTGGCCCGGTCACGGCAAGCAACACCACGAATGGCATCACGACGACTATTGAAATTGCCTATGAAAGCGGAAATGCCACCGTCGAGGGCATCAGCGGCGTTCAAAACCTTGAGAACCTGTCCAACACATTCGCCAATAATGCAGAAAATGATCCGTCATTAGGCTTTATCTATTATTGGGATAAATCACCTGCGGATGCCGAAGATCCGTCCACAAACGATGATGGCACCTTTCTGGTGACCATTCGATTCAGTGAGGCACAGGCCAATCCCATTATCAACATTGACCGGTTGGGCGGGTCAGGTGGTGATCAGGCCAATAGCTCACTGTGGACGCTGGTGACCCCTGATGCGACATTGACCAAAGTTGCTGGCGTTGACCAACTTGAGGTAAACTCAACATCCTTCCAACGCCGGTTAGGCGATACGATCGTGAATGGCACCGGCGCGGCAGGTCCAGATCCAACCCAAAACACAGCGGCCGGGTCAATTCAGGTCAATGGTACATTCACCGAAATCCAATTCCGTCTTTCTGCCATCGGGGTGGAGGGAGCAGGTGCGGATGGCATCGAAATGGGCGTTATCGTTGACCCGGCCCCAACTGCCAACGCCGATCAGGTCGCGATCATCCCTGAAACTCCCACCATTGTCGATGTGATCTCTGGTGGCGGGGCCGATACTGACCCTGATGGTGATCAGCTATCGATCACTGGGATTGAAGATCCTAACGTACCCGGAACCTTCATTCCCTTCACCGCGAATGGCACCGCAACATTGACGACCGGCACAACGATCACCTTTGGCGCCACCGCGCAAGATCCGTTGACGGTCACAAAGTCCAGCACGGCATCGGATACCGAGGTCTTCAGCTACACCGTCAGCGATGCGACCGGTAATATCAGCAGTGCGGATGTCACGCTCAATGCAGATCATGATGGCGATGGCGTGGCCAATATTGACGATATCGATGATGACAACGATGGTATTTTGGACGCTGATGAAGGGCTTATCAGCGAAACCGTGATGTATGCGCCGCAAGGGTCGGATGCGAATGCGCTGAATAACAGCTCTGGCCCATTCTCGCTACTCCTGCCGCTGGCCGTGCCCGGCGACAATGCGTTACCAGATAATGGCGTTCGGATTGTTTTGGACGGCACCAATCAAAACAAATATCAATGGGCACTGTTTTCGCCGCCACAGTCGACAGCCGAGGTCACAATCCGTGGTGTCGATGCATCCTTGGCCACGCCTTATCTGGATATCGTCGGTGATTTGGACCGAACATTTGCAGTGGATTTTGGCACGAGCGCCGGTAGTCTGTCCAACGGCACCGATGAATTCATCTATGTGATCGGCGTCGCCGGGCTTGGCGGGGAACAAGGCGGGCCATCATACCTGACCTCTTCCGAAACGCTGACGGTTGAGGCGATCTCGGATGTGTTCAACACCAACACATATTCTTATCTAGATGGGACTGAGGCCCTACCAGGCACTGTGGGCAACACGATCAGCACCAACACAAATGCAAGCTTCATTGCCCAAGGCTACAGCTTTTACAGTGTCGCATCGGATGTGGCGTCAATTGATTTCACGCTGACCACCGCTTCGCGTGACCAATTTGGCTTTATCTTTGGGGTGGTGCGGATTTCTTCGGTGGATACAGACAGTGATGGCCTGGCAGATCACCTTGATATCGACAGCGACAATGACGGCATCACTGACAATGTTGAGGCGCAGACAACCGCTGGCTATATCGCCCCCTCTGGTGCGGTTGGAACCGGCGCATTTGTCGATGTGAATGGCGACGGGCTGGATGATAATTACGATAATAGAACCGCGGTGGGCCTTGTCACCGGGGCAACAGGGGTCGGCCTGACCCCTGTTGATACAGACGGCGATACGGTGGCCGATTTCCGCGATAGCGACAGTGACGATGACGGCATCGATGATATTGACGAGGCAGGCCATATTTCAACTACACTAAGCGGTACGGATGCAGATCGCGATGGCTTGGATGACACGTTCGACACCAATGCTGGCTTCGACGTGAATGATGACAATATCTCCGGTGACATTGGGACCGTGGCAGGCAGCTACAGCCATTTCACCTTGGCGGATACAGATAATGACACGAACGCGAATGAGCCTGAGCTCGCGCGCCAAAGCAATAACGCTGTGCCATTAACGGGCGATCTCGACTTTCGCGATGGCACCGCTCCGCCGATTGCAGGCGATGATACGAATTCCACGCCGGAAGATGTCACGCTGGATGTCAATGCCGGCAACGGGTTACTCTCCAATGACGTAGATTCTCCCAGTGACACGCTGACAATCACGCAATTTCAGGTGGCCGGAAATCTGGTTGCCGTGGATCCCGTCAACGGCGGGCAAGCGATTTTAAATGGCATAGGTCAGCTTACGATCCGCGCAGACGGGTCTTATCAATTTATTCCTGCTACCAATTATAACGGTGCTGTTCCTGTCGTCACCTACACCGTTTCTGACGGCAATAACGGCACAGATACCGCAACCTTGTCTTTAAGCATCTCAGCCGTCAATGACGCCCCCATCGCGCAGGATGACAGCTTTGCAACCGATGAGGACACGCCCGTTACGCTGGATCTGCTGGCCAATGACAGCGATGTCGACGCAGGCGACGCCCCCGGTCTGACTCAGATCGATGGCACAGCCATCACACCCGGCGTGCAACAAGATATTGTGCTGGCCGATGGGTCTGGCACGGTCACTGTCGCGGCCAATGGCACGCTGACCTTCACACCAGCCACCGATTACAACGGCCCCGCAAGCTTTGTCTATGAGGTCACCGATGCCGGCGGGCTGACCGATACCGCCACCGCAACCATCACCATCAATCCGCTGCCAGAGGCGGATACCATCACCCTAACCACGCCCGAGGACACCCCGCTGGCCGCCTCCCCACTGGGCGCGCAAGATGTCGCAGATGTCGCCTCGGTCAGCTATACCTCCCTGCCCCTGCCCGCAGAAGGCGTGCTCTATTACACCCCCGCAGGCGGCAGCCCGACCCCGGTGCCCACCAATACACCCCTGACCGCAGCCGAGGCCGCAACCGTCGAATTCCAACCGACAGCCGATTACAATGGCGATGTCACAGATTTCACCGCCGTGATCACCGATAGCAGCGGCGACACTGCCAACGTGACCTATGACCTGACCATCTCAGCCGTCAATGACGCCCCCATCGCGCAGGATGACAGCTTTGCAACCGATGAGGACACGCCCGTTACGCTGGATCTGCTGGCCAATGACAGCGATGTCGACGCAGGCGACGCCCCCGGTCTGACTCAGATCGATGGCACAGCCATCACACCCGGCGTGCAACAAGATATTGTGCTGGCCGATGGGTCTGGCACGGTCACTGTCGCGGCCAATGGCACGCTGACCTTCACACCAGCCCCCGATTACAACGGCCCCGCAAGCTTTGTCTATGAGGTCACCGATGCCGGCGGGCTGACCGATACCGCCACCGCAACCATCACCATCAATCCGCTGCCAGAGGCGGATACCATCACCCAAACCACGCCCGAAGACACCCCGCTGCCCGCCTCCCCACTGGGCGCGCAAGATGTCGCAGATGTCGCCTCGGTCAGCTATACCTCCCTGCCCCTGCCCGCAGAAGGCGTGCTCTATTACACCCCCGCGGGCGGCAGCCCGACCCCGGTGCCCACCAATACACCCCTGACCGCAGCCGAGGCCGCAACCGTCGAATTCCAACCGACAGCCGATTACAATGGCGATGTCACAGATTTCACCGCCGTGATCACCGATAGCAGCGGCGACACTGCCAACGTGACCTATGACCTGACCATTTCAGCCGTCAATGACGCCCCCATCGCGCAGGATGACAGCTTTGCAACCGATGAGGATTTGGCCGTTACGCTGGACCCCGTGGGCGATGGCACAGCCTTTGATGTGGAAGATGGTTCCGTCACAATTACCGCGATAAATAGCCAGCCGATCACCTCTGGCGGGACCGTTGCGGTAGACAACGGCACGGTGACGCTGAATGTAAACGGCACGTTGACCTTCACACCCGCACCGGATTTTAACGGCAGTGCCAGCTTCAGCTATACTGTCACAGACAGCAATGGGCTGACCGATACTGGCACAATCAGCGGCTATGTCGAACCGCAGCCAGAGGATGACACGATTACGGCGGTGACCGCAGAAGACAGCCCGGTTTCCATCAATCCATTGGCAGGCCAAACCGAAGGAGAAATCGCCAGTGCCACCGTAAATGCCCTGCCCGATCCGTCGGATGGTGTGTTAAGCTACACCGTGGATGGCGGTGGCGCTCAACCGGTGGTAGCCGGCGCAACCCTATCGCCCACCGAAGCCGCCACGATCGTCTTTAGCCCGGCAGCTAATACCAATGGCGTTGTACCCGATTTCACCGTCACAGTTGTTGATGTGAACAATGATACCGCCTTGGTGACCGTTGGCATCAACGTGACCCCCGTCAATGATGGTCCGGTCGCCGGGGATGATGTGTTCTTGGTACAAGAAGATACGTCGATTATATTAGATGTCTTGGACAATGACAGCGATGTCGAAGATCCGCTTTTACTGACGATCACTGAAATTGACGGCAATCCGGTAAATATTGGGGATACCGTTGCCGTGATTCAGGGCAGCGTAACGGTTAATGCCGATGGCACGCTAACCTTCAACCCGGACACGAATTACAACGGCCCAGCGCTGTTCACGTATACTATCGCTGATCCTGACGGGATGGAAACCACTGCCACCGTCTCGGGTGAGGTCAATCCTGTGCCCGAAGTGCTGAATTTACATGCCGATACGTCAGAGGATACGCCGATCGTGATCGACCCGACAGAAGGGATGGATCCCTCTGACATTTCGGTCATTTTAAGCATTGAAATCGGTACCGTGCCCAATTCGGCTGAAGGCGCACTCAGCTATACTGACGCGGGCGGAAACGTTGTGCCAGTGGCGGCGGGAGCCTCGCTCAGCCTGGCTGAGGCGCAAACGCTGACATTCACCCCTGCGGCGAATTATTTTGGTGAGATTGCAGCACCGGTAACCTATACCGTTATCTCTGATGATGGCACCGGAGGCACGAACTCTGTGCCGGGCAGCTATGATGTACATGTGACACCGGTTAATGATGCGCCCGTCACCGATGATGAAACCTTTGCGGTGGACGAAGATAACAGCGTTGTCATTGATGTTTTGGCAGGCGATAGCGACGTCGAAGATGCCGGTTCGCTGGTCGTATCGTCGGTCAACGGCATTGCAGTTACCGTCGGCGACACGGTCGATGTCGGCAATGGGAGTGTCACGCTGAATGGCGATGGCACGCTAACCTTTACACCCGACCTAGATTACAACGGTCCAATCAGCTTTGACTATACCGCCAAAGATCCCAGCGGGGCGGCTGATACTGGCACTGTTAGCGGCTATATCGAGCCCCTGCCAGAGGGTGGAACCGTCGCCCGTGTGACACCCGAAGAAACCCCGGTCATCGCCAATCCTTTGGCCAATGAAACACCTGGCACCATCGCCACCGTTACGTTAGAGGCAGCAGATCTGCCCAATGCGGCAACCGGCACGCTGTCTTATAGTGATGCTGGTGGCTCTGTCATCGTGCTCAATCCAGCCGGGGCCGATCCTGTGCTGACGCCGGAAGAAGCTGCGACATTGACCTTTACGCCGGCGACGAATTTCACCGGTGCGCTAGCTCCGATTTCCTTCACCATTGAAGATGTCAATGGTGACACCGTCGCAGGCGCGCTGGATCTTGAGGTGACTCCGGTCAACGATGCGCCTGTTGCCGCAGATATCGCCGTAACCGTGACCGAAGATATACCACAGGTGATCGACCTGATCTCCGGTTTGGCCACGGATGTCGACAATACTGAGGCGGAGCTATCGGTGATCGCTATCGACGGCCAGCCTATTTCCACCGGTCAAACAATTGCAACCAACCATGGTAACGTGACACTGAACCCCGATGGCACGGTGACATTCACCCCAAGTACAAATTATTTCGGCCCTGCCAATTTTGACTTTACCATATCTGATCCCGGCGGCCTGCATGACAGCGCGACGGCCACGATCACGGTCGATGGCTTACCCGAACTGCTTGATGAAAGCTATGAGATCGCGGAAGATGGCTCTGTCCCGCTGCATATTCTGGCCAATGATGATCTGGGCGACCCGGCATCTACGGTCACATTGACGGGTATTCCGACAACGGCACAGGGCACGCTGACCTATAGTGACGGCGGCACCGTGACAACGGTGGACCCGACCGCCCTGCCTGTCACCTTGACCGTGGCACAGGCACAAAGCCTGGTCTTTACACTAGCAGCGAATTTCGACGGCGCGGTTGACCCGATTGCCTATACGGTCACCGATGTCGATGGCGATAGCGACACCGCAACTACCAGTTTGAGCGTGGATGCGATCCCGGACCCCGTAGACGACATCATTACGACCAAAGAAGACACGCGCGTTGCCATTGATCTGACCGCGAATGACGATTTGGCTGATGGGCTTGCCTCGGTCACGATGACGCAGTTGCCGGATCCGGCACAGGGCGTGCTGGTTTATCAAGATGCCGGCGGTGCAGAACAAAATGTCACCGCCGGGCAAATTCTGACGCCGGCTGAGGCGGCGACATTGGCGTTTATTCCGGCCAACGATAGTTTCGGAAGTGCTGGGCCGTTGACCTATCATATCACCGACGTTGACGGGGACAGCGGCACCGGACATCTGACGATCAATATTGATCCGACACCGGACTTGCTGGCCGATACCATCGCCGGGCAAGAGGCAACTGCGCTTGCGCTGAATCTTTTGGATAATGACATCGATTTCGGCAGCGGGATCGGCAGCGTCACCATCGACAGCGTGCCGCCCGCCAGCCAAGGTGTGCTTAGCTATGACACGGGCGCGGGCAACCGTGTTGATGTGGTCGCAGGCACGGCTTTAACCCCTGCGCAAGCGCAGACGCTGATCTTTACCCCCACGGGCGACTTCAACGGTGCGGTTGATATATTTGGCTATAGCGTTACCGATGTGAACGGCGATAGCGACAGCACAACGGTCACCTTGTCTATTGCGGCGGCGGTCGCAGCCCAGAATGATCTGCGCGAAACCCCGGAGAACACGCCGATTGCGCTGGACCCATTGGCCAATGATGACCCCGGCGGCCCCGCAGCCACAGTGACGGTACTGGCAGGCCCGGCGCCGGGGCAAGGCACGCTCAGCTATACAGATGCCGGCGGCGCCCAGCAAAGCCTGGCAACAGGCGGCACAATCACTACTGCGGAATTCACGACGCTGGTTTTTACCCCGCAGATAGATTTCCAAGGGCCAGTGGATCCAATCACATATCAGATCGATGATCCGGGCGGGAATTCTGATCCGGCGACGATTACCCTGACGGTGGATGGTTTGCCCGAGGCCGAAAATGACCTGATTGCCACGGAAGAAGATACAGCAGTGGCACTGCCCATTCTTGCCAATGATGACCAGGGCGATGGCCCGGCTACGGTGCGGTTTGACACGGTTCCTGATGCCGCCACACAGGGTGTGATACGCTACACAGATGGGCTTGGCGCGGTGCAATCTGTTGCTGCGGGTGATGTGTTGAGCGCGGCACAAGCGGCAACACTGACCTTCGCTCCCGCCGCGGATGCTACTGGGTTGGTGACAGCCCTATATACACTGACCGATCAAGACGGGGATGTATCGCAAGCCACCACCACGGTGGAGATCAACGCCAACCCTGATCTGGTCGATGATGTGTTGACGGTGGATGAGGACAGTGACCTTATTTTGAACCTGACCGCCAATGACGATCTGGGCGATGGCGTGCAAACGCTAACGATTGATAATCTGCCAGATCCATCACAAGCCACGCTGACCTATGTAGATGGGGCCGGAGCGCGTCAGCCTGTGGTTGCGGGTGTCTCGCTGTCAGCAGCGGAAGCCGCCACACTGACTTTGACGCCGCACAGCGATTATTTCGGCCCGATCGACCCATTTAGTTACACTGTCACCGATACCGACGGCGATGTCGCACAAGCCGATGTTACGATCACCGTAAATGGCCTGCCAGAGCCCGTGGCAGACAGCTATAGCGTCGCAGAAGATCAACCGTTGCGCGTTGACTTGGCCGCCAATGATGATCTGGGTGATGGTCCGGCGCAGATCGCGCTCACCTCCGTGCCACCCACAACGCAAGGTGTTCTAAGCTATGACGATGGCACAGGCACGATTGTGCCGGTGGATCCGGCCAATCCACCACAAACCCTAACACCGGCGCAAATCGCCACGCTAACCTTTACGCCAATACAAGATTATGCCGGACCGGTCGATCCGATCACCTATCGCATTACCGACGCAAACGGTGACACGGCCGATGGCAGCGCCACGCTGAGCATTGATCCCGCACCCGATCTGGTCGATGATGTGCTTTTCACCGCCGAAGATACGCCACTGTTGTTGCGCCTGACAGGCAATGATGACACCGGCGACACAGTGCAAAGCCTGACAATCGCAAGCCTGCCTGACCCGGCGCTTGGCATGTTGACCTATACCGATGATGCGGGGAATGTGCAGACCGTCGTCGCTGGCGCGGCCTTAACGGCCACCCAGGCCGCGACAGTGCTCTTTACCCCAGCGGCCGATGCCAGTGGCACAGTGCCCGCTATCAGCTATAGCGTGAGCGACCAATCTGGTGACACCGATACGGCACAATTCACGATTGAAATTGATGCGGTCCCCGATGCCGCCGATGATGTAATCACGACGCCCGAACAAACGCCGGTCACGATCGACCTTCTGGCCGATAATGGTGCGGGTGTGGATGACACCGGTGACGGGTTGCGCGACATTACAATCAACACATTGCCGCCGACAGATGCCGGTGTGCTTAGCTACACCGATGGCGCGGGTAACGTGCAATTGGTAAATGCGGGCGTAGCGCTTACTCCGGCGCAGGCTGCAAGTTTGATTTTCACCCCACAGGACACATTCAACGGCACGGTGCCGCCGATCACCTACACATTGACCGATCTGGATGGCAGCTCTGGCAACGCGACTTTGCGCCTGATTGTTGATGGCGTGCCTGATCTGGTTGATGACACTGCGGTAGCAGGTCCGGGTGAGACGATTGCCGTTGATCTGTTGGCCAATGACAGCGATTTCGGCAATGGCATTGATACGATCACACTTGGGTCTGTGCCAGCAGCCGCAGAAGGGGTGTTACGATATCGCACCAATGGCACTGGTGCCCTGACCGACGTGGTGGCAGGCACCCCACTGAACGAGGCAGAAGCGCGCAGCCTGATCTTCATCCCCAATGCCACATTCTTTGGCCAGCTGGGCGCCCTAAGCTATGAGGTCGCCGACCTGGATGGCGACACAGATCAAGCAACGCTGTCTCTCTTTGTGAATGCACAGACGGACAGCGCGGATGACGATCTGACCGCCACAGAAAACACCCCGCTTGATCTAAATATTCTGGACAATGACACGGTGGTCGACCCGGCCAGCACCTTGACGCTGGGCACGCTCCCCGATGCAGCGCAGGGTGAAATAACCTATCGTGATGCAGCAGGGACAGAGCGCGTCGCCACACAGGGTACAGTGCTGACCTTATCAGAGGCGGCGACATTGCAATTTATCCCAGCGGACGGGGTCACGGGTGCGGTCGTCCCGTTTGACTATACCGTCACCGCGTCGGCGGCAGGAGGTGCGACACAAGAAACATCGCGCGTAATGATACTGGTGGATCCGCGACCTGTCGCCGCAGACGACAGCTACAGCATGGATGAAGATACGGTTCTGGCGATCCCAGTCACGGCCAATGATGATCTGGGCACAGGATTTGGCAGCCTGCGCTTCACCAATTTGCCGCCTGCCGCACAAGGTGTTGTGCAGTATATTCCTGACGGAACGACTGCGCCGGTGGCCCTAACCACCGCTGATGAGTTGACACAATCCGAAGCCGCAAGCCTGACCTTCACCCCGGCCACAGATTATGCCGGGACGGTCACCCCCTTCACCTATGCCTTTACCGATCTTACCGATCCAAACGGAGTTTCGCAGACAACAACTGCTTCGGTGGCGATTGACGTTGACGCAGTGCCAGATCCCGTGGGCGATGCGATCACTATTGCAGAGGACGTGCCAACCCCACTGGATCTTTTGAGCAATGACGATCTGGGCGATGGCCCTGCCACCTTACGTTTTGATACGCTGCCAGATGCCGCGGCAGGCGTGCTGCACTATCGCACGCAAGCCGGTGTGATCGAAACAGTCAGACCCGGCGCCTCACTGACCCAAGACGAGGCCGCGACGCTGGTCTTCACACCTAGCCGCAATTTTGACGGGCCTATCGCGCCCATCACCTACAGCCTGACCGATGCCAACGGCGATACCGCGAGTGCCCAGTTGCGCCTGACGATTGACGCCAGCCCCGATCTGGAACCAGATACGGTCACCGTGTCCGAGGATGGATTTGCCGATCTTGACCCGCTTGCCAACGATCCTGATCTGGGCGATGGCGTGGCAACTTTGGCGATCACCGCACCCACGGCCTCACAAGGTCAGCTTTCCTACCTGATCGATGCGACAGATCCCAACAGCCGCATCACCTTGGCCGAAAACACAACGGTTTCGGGTCTTAGCACCGCACAAGCCGCAACCCTGCGCTTCACCCCTGTGGCCGGATATACCGGTGTAGTCGATCCGATCACCTATACAGTCACCGATGGGTCTGGTGATCAGGTCAACGCGCAGATAGCAGTGTCGATCGATCCTGCCCCAGATGCGACGGACGATACCGTTTTGGCAGAACAGGGACGGGCTGTGGTACTGAACCTTACAGCCAATGATGATCTGGGCGACGGTCTGGCCGGGCTGCGGATTGACAGCCTGCCCAACCCTGCTCAAGGTATCTTACAGGTGCGCGACGGCGCGGGCAGCCGCGCGCTGATCGCAGGCGAAGTGTTGTCCCCCGCACTGGCCGCCACGCTTAGTTTCACATCCAATGCAAGTTTTAGCGGCACGGTCGATCCGATCACCTATGCGGTCTTTGACAACTCCGGGGATACCAGCACGGCGCAATTGTCGCTGAGTGTGGATCCTGCGCCGGTGACACAGGCTGATGTCTCAGCGCCGGCGCAAAATGGCCTGCCCGTTACCGTTGACGTCCTGGCCAATGATCAAAGCGGCGATGTCGTCATCGCGCAATCGCTGCAGATCGTTGGAACTAACGCGCCGGGGCAATCCCTGATCGTCTCCGGCGAAGGCCGATGGAGCGTAAACACCACCGATGGCACGATCACTTTCACCCCGCAAGATGGCTTCAATGGGGATCCAACGCCTATCGCCTATACTGTCGCGGATGACGAGGGGTATCGCTCTGATCCGACACAATTGGCTGTGGATTATGTGCCGCTGGCACAAGACGACACCTCCGCACCTGCCGCGCCGGGCCGTGTCACAGTAGACATTTTGGCCAATGATACTTCGGGCGATGCTATTGATCCGAGCACGGTGCAGATCATCGGCACGGATGCGCCCGGCGAACCCTTGGTCGTTGCAAACCAGGGCACCTGGAGCATCGATCCCACAACCGGCGCCATCACTTTCACGCCGCTGGATGGGGTAACTACAGACCCGGCTGCGATTACCTATACAGCTGCCGATGCTCAGGGCAATGCGATCACGCCGACCCGCCTGACCATCGACTATACCCCATTGACCCAAGACGACGTCTCCGAAACAACACGTCCCGGAAATGCAGTAACTGTCGATGTCTTGGCCAATGACACTGCGGGCGATGCCGTGGATCCGGCAACGGTGCAGATCGCCGGTACGGATGCACCGGGCCAACCCTTGGTGGTGGCGGGTCAAGGTACCTGGAGCATCGATCCCGCAACCGGCGCGATCACCTTCACGCCGCAACCATTCTTCACAGGCGCTCCCACACCAATCAGCTATACTGTCGCTGATGCGCAGGGCAATCTCAGCCCCGCGACCACGGTAACAGCGGCCTATCTACCTGTTGTAGCGGTCGCGGACCTGCCCGAGCCATCACTACCCAGCCCTGCCTCGACCGTCGAAACCGACGGAGAGCCTGCATTGGCGGTGGAACCTATTGTGCGCGAGACTGCCGATAGTGCCGCACCCTTAGGCTCCATCACGCCATTGGATGCCGCCTTCCCGATATTGGGCGCTATCAACAGTCTGATCGGATTGAACGGCACCCATACTTTGCCGACGCAAAGCATTGAGGTCTTTGCCGGGCTTGCCGCCGCCTATCCGATCACGATGGCTGTGGAATCGGTCGCGCCAGATGTGATTTTTAACCAGCTGGCAACGCTGCATCACAGTGCCTTCGATACCATAAGTGGCATTGATACAGCGCTCAGCAACAGTGTTTCGGGATTTTTATTGGTTGGTCGGAGCCGAGTTTTGTTCTTCTTTGCGGATGGTGTGGCGGCTATGGCAAATGGGGAACAGGTTGCCTCTGGCTGGATCGGGGGGACAGAAAAATCTGGGCCGATGCGTCTTTCGCGGCTAGAGCT
>NZ_MDHA01000036.1 GCF_001705665.1 Thioclava sp. SK-1
AAAGACCGCAGTGCGGCCGATCTCCAGAACCCGCTGGCGGCAACCGGCTTGAAAAACTATTTTTCGCAAACTCTCCTGAGGCGGTTGCTTGAAGTTTTTCGCAAATTTTTGGCCGTCAGCACGGCGGATCGGCACATTTCACCGGCTTTCGACCGGAGAAAGCGCCGAATTTCTCGAATCAATATTACAGGCGCGCGTGTCAGTAAAAGCCTCACCCGCGCCTCCTCCTGTAAAGGAGCTTGTAGTCCTTCCAAAATCAAGAAAATTGCTTCAGATGCGCCAATTGACAGTTCATATGCTCTATGTCTGACTGCTTTATAATTTTGAGGACTGGGTAGCGCAAAATGTCATTTGATACGGTTGAGGAACACACGCGCGGCCAAGTCGCGTTGGAGCTTAATGTCGCGCAGAAGGTGAATTTTGCATCCTCCCAGAATGGCGTTTCAGTGCTGAAGAACGTCGTTTTGCAGAACCTGACAGATGTGCCGCTGGAGAAGCTTACCCTCGAGCTGTCCTGCAGCCCCGGATTGATCCGCCCGAAAATCTGGACGGTGGACCGGTTGATGCCCGGCCAAAATCAGCAGTTGCCCGACCTTGAAACGCCGCTTGATATACAGATCCTTGGGGGGCTCAACGAGGCAGAATGGGGGGAGCTACAATTTGTCATCAAGCAGGATGGGGCAGAACTGCTCGACGAGCGCCATCCGATCGAGATGCTGGCGCGTGACGAATGGGGCGGTGTCAGCGATATGGCACATCTGCTGGCAGCCTTCGTTTCTCCGAACGACGCCGTCGTCGCAGCTGTCTTGAAAGACGCCGGCCGGCTGCTGGAAAGTGTCGGGCAGAGTGGCGCCATGAATGGTTATCAATCTGGCGATCCATCACGATCATGGATGCTGGCGGGTGCGATCTGGTCGGCGGTCACGGGTATGGGGCTGACTTATGCGGTGCCGCCTGCAAGTTTCGAACTGAACGGCCAGAAAATCCGCGATCCCGGACGGATCAAATCCGAGGGTCTGGCGACTTGCCTCGACACTGCCCTCCTACTGGCGGGCTGTTTCGAGGCAGCGGGCCTGAATCCGGTTGTTCTTTTCTCCGAAGGCCACGCCTGGACCGGTGTCTGGCTGACCGAGCGCGACTTCGGGAGCATCAGCGAGCCTGATGTGATGACAGTCCGCAAAGCCATCGAGGCGCGTGAATTCGTGGTTATGGAAACCACCTTGCTGACGCATCGGCCCAGCATTGGATTCGAGCAAGCAGTTGATACGGCTCGAGATCTTGTCTCGGAACGCAATGAGCATAAATTTGTCATGGCGATCGATATCCGGCGGGCGCGGGCCGCGCGCATCCGCCCGCTTGCCAGCCATCGTTCTGCACCGGAGGCCGAAGCCGCGGAGGTCGTTGCAAGTCCGGCGGCTTTGCCACGACCGCTTGATCTGGGGCTCCTGCCGGGCGAACTGATCGAGGAGGAAGCATCGACCCCTGCGGACCGGATCTCGCGCTGGCAACGTAAGCTGCTGGATCTGTCCTTGCGTAACCGCTTGTTGAACTTCAAAGACGGCAAGCAGACGCTTCCCTTACTCTGTCCGGATGTCTCGGCGCTCGAGGATCAGCTGGCAGAGGGCAGGAAATTCCGTGCGCTTGCGCTCAAGGATGAGGATCCGGTCGGCTCGCGCGACCTTCTGGCAAAAGACGAGCCCAAGCTCCTTGAAGGAGTGGCGAAGGACGCGTTTGCCAAGGGCCAGATTGCGGTGCCACTGACGGGCAAGGAAAGCGAGCGTCGGCTTCTTGAACTCCACCGCCGTGCCAAGAGCGACCTGCAGGAGGGCGGTACGAACACGCTGTTCCTTGCGGCAGGCTTCTTGCGCTGGAAAAAAACCGAAGGGGATACCCGCAGCTATCGGGCGCCGCTCCTTCTGGTGCCGGTGAAAATCTCTCGCAAGTCTGCCCGGTCGGAATTCGTGATCGAGCATCACGAAGATGACGTGCGCTTCAACACCACGCTGCTGGAATTTCTCAAGCGGGACTTCGACCTCAAGGTGCCCGAACTGGAGGGCGACCTGCCGCGCGACGAGAGTGGTTTCGACCTGCCGCGCATCTTCGAGATCATGCGCCGCAAGGTTCGCGATGTTGCGGGGTTCGAGGTGGTCGAGGATCTGGCACTCTCGACCTTCTCTTTTGCAAAGTTCCTGATGTGGAAGGATCTGGTCGAGCGCACGGACGGCCTGCGTGAAAGCGCCTTGGTTAAGCACCTCGTCGACAACCCGACCGAGCCTTTCCTTGCCGAAGGGGCGCCTGGGTTACCGGTCGCGGTTGATGTGGACCGCAGGCTTGCGCCCCGTGACCTGTTCACGCCGCTCCCTGCGGATTCCTCACAGCTTGCAGCGGTTCTTGCCGCGCAGGAGGGGCATGATTTTGTCCTGATCGGTCCGCCGGGAACGGGCAAGAGCCAGACGATTGCCAATATCATTTCTCAATGCCTTGCTATGCAGAAAACCGTTCTCTTCGTGGCGGAGAAATCGGCCGCGCTGGATGTGGTGCAGCGGCGTCTTGCTTCGCACGGGCTGGGAGATGCGGTGCTGGAGTTGCACTCCAGTAAGGCCGACCGGAAATCGGTATTGGCGCAACTGGGCCGCAGCTGGGCGCGGGCGACCAGTGCTTCTGAGGCCGAGTGGATCAGGGTGACAGATGACCTGACGGTCACCCGCGAACAGCTGAACGCCTATGTCGCGGCCTTGCATGCAAAAGGTACGCAAGGCTTCAGCGTTTTTCAGGCAATCGGAAAAGCCGCTGGTCCGGCACAACTGTTCAGCCTGTCCTTCGCAAATAAGGATGCGCATGACGCTCAGAGCTACATGCATTTGCGAAAGCTGGCCGAGGCGCTTGGCCGCTGCCATGGCATCATCGCAGGCCGTGCGCCGTTGCCGCTGATCGAGGCGGCGGAGTGGTCTTTCGGCTGGCAGGCCGATCTTCTGGATCGTAGCGCGAAACTGAGCGTCGCGACCCAAGAGCTGGCCGAGGCGGCAAAGGCGCTTGCGCATCAAGCGGGGCTGGCGTGGACAGCTACGGGCGATACGTCAGAGCTTCAACCGCTTGTGCTTCTGTCGTCGATCCCCGAAAGCGATGGGGATGTGAGCTGGTCGCTCAAGCGCGATGTCAGCGAGTTACAGGCTCAGTCAGAGGCGCTTACGCAGAGCCTTGCCGGTTACAGGGCCGCCGCCGCGCGGACGTCTGGTCGGTATCCGATGGATCGGCTGGACAGTATCCCGCTGGATCAGCTTGATGCCAACTGGCGGCTCGCGCAGACTAAAATGTGGCCGTTCTCGATCTTTGCCAAGTCTTCGCTTCGCAAGCTATTGCAGACCTATGCCGAGAGCGGCAGTGCCGATCCGCAGTCCGATATCGTCGCTTTGGCCGATGCCAAACGCATGAGGGCCGAGGTTGAAGCCACGCCACTCAATGGGTGTCCTGTGGTCAAAGGCGTGCAAACAGATACCGCACAGCTGAACGCGTGGGTGTCTCAAGCGCGCGCGCTGCACGCAGCCATTGCCCAAGTCACGCCTATGGTCACCGATCCCGTTCGTTGGGATCTGGCCTGCCAGAGCCTTGCGAAAGAAAGCGGCGGCCTGAGAGACGCGATCACGCTCTTCCGGCACAAGTATGATGCGTGGAAGGAAACGGCCGATGCCTTCGCACGGATCTCGCAGGTATCGCCTGCCGGCATGGTGCTGTCAGAGCTGCTGAGAGCCTTGCAGGTCATTCAGGACAACAAGGAGAATCTGCAAGACTGGACCCGTTGGGTCGAAATACGGGCGCAGGCGACGGGCGCGGGGCTTGAGGCGCTGGTTCTGGCTGTGGAAGAGGGGCTGATCGAGGACGACATTGAGGCGGCCTTCACCTCTGCCTATGCAGCCTGGTGGTTGCCGCAGGCCATGGATGCGCAGGCCGAGCTTCGCGGGTTCTCTCATTGGTCGCATGAGGATGCGATCAAGCGTTTCAGAGAGCTGGATGATCGGGCGACCTCCATGGCGGCGGCTCAGGTTCTCTCCCGCATCCAGCACGGGCTGCCTGCGCAAGACACCGTCGCGCGCCGCTCGGAACTTGGCACATTACGCCATCAGCTGGGGCTACAGCGGCCCAGCATGCCGATCCGAGAGCTGATCTCGGAAATGCCCGATGCCTTTACCAAGTTGGCGCCTTGCGTGCTGATGTCGCCGCTTTCCGTGGCGCAATATCTGCCTGCGGGACAGGCCGCCTTCGATGTGGTGATTTTCGATGAAGCCTCCCAGATCACCACTTGGGACGCGATCGGTGCGATTGCACGGGGCAAGCAGGCGATCATTGTCGGAGACCCGAAACAGTTGCCGCCCACGAATTTCTTCGGACGCAGCGATGCCGGAGAGGAGGATCTGCCGGAAACAGAGCGCGATCTGGCCTCCATTCTGGACGAGGTTGCAGCAGCAGGGATTCCGACGCAGCAGCTTGACTGGCACTATCGCAGCCGGGACGAGGCGCTGATCGCCTTTTCCAACTGGCATTATTATGGCGGTCGACTGGTGACATTTCCCTCTCCGGCTACGGTGTCGGAAGCAGTACAGTTGCATCAGGTCGATGGTGTCTACGGGCGGGGCATGGGGCGGACCAATGAGGCCGAAGCCCGCGCTATCGTCCGCATGACGGTGCGCCGTCTCAACGAATGGCTGACTTGGCCGGAAGAAGAGAGGCTGACGCTCGGGGTCATCACCTTCAATGCCGAGCAACAGGGCCTGATCCTTGATCTTCTCGACGAGGAGCGCCGCAAGAACCCCGATCTGGAATGGTTCTTCGAGGATGCGCGCGAAGAGCCGGTTATCGTGAAGAACCTCGAGAACATCCAAGGCGACGAGCGTGATGTCATGCTGTTCTCCATCACCTTCGGCCCCGATCATGCGGGTAAGCTCTCGATGGCTTTCGGTGCGCTCAACGGCGATGGCGGCGAAAAGCGTCTGAACGTTGCCGTCACGCGCGCCCGAGCCGAGCTGCATGTCTTCGCCTCGATCCGTGCTGACCAGATCGACCTGACCCGAACGAAAGCCATTGGTGTGAAACATCTCAAAGGCTTCCTCGATTTCGCAGCCCGCGGTCCGGTGGCACTTCCGGCGCAGGACGATGGTTCACTGGGGCCGGTCGAGAATGTTTTCGAAGCCGCGATTAAAGCGGCGATTGAGGCCAAGGGATGGGAGTTACGACCGCAGATCGGCGTCTCGGGCTTCCGGATTGACCTTGGCGTTGTGCATCCCGATCACGCCGGCGTCTATCTTGCGGGGATCGAATGCGATGGCGCGACCTATCACGGCTCGGCAACAGCGCGAGACCGTGACAAGGTACGGCAGGCTGTGCTGGAGAACCTTGGTTGGATGATCTTCCGGATTTGGTCGACCGACTGGTTCCGCAACCCTGCCGCTGTGGCCGAGCGCATTCATATCGCACTGACCGCCCATCTCGAGGCGGATCGCGCCAAGCGTGCGGAGGACGAGGCCGAACGTGAAGCCACGCTTGCGGAAACGATGGAGGAAGAAGACACTGGCGTTGGTACTGACGAGAGTGACGAAATGGTCTCCGCCGAAACGTCGAAACCGCAGGATATCATGCCATCCTCCACGCCCGTCCGCCAGACGCGACAATTCGCCAGCAGCGCGCAGGCAGATATCGCGAAGCCCGATGAGGTGAAAGAAATCACTGCCGATCCCGACAGGTTTTACGATGCAGATTACATTCCCGTCCTCGAAAAGCTGATCGCGGAAATTGTCGAGCAGGAGGGACCTATGCCAATCGCCTTGCTCGGCAAACGTGTTTCAGGGCTACATGGCTGGCAACGGACGGGACGGCGGATCTCCGAGCAAGTGTCCAAGGCGCTTGGCCATGTCGAAATATATCGCGAAGAGGGCGTTGACTTCCTTTGGGCATCCGGAACAAAGGCCGACAGGCTCGGATTCCGCGCGGGGACCGATCGTTCCATCCGGGATATTTCCCGTGCCGAGATCGCCGAGCTCTATGAACGCCACGCATCTGAGTTGAGCCGAAGCGAAGATCCGGTGCTCGATCTCGCCCGCTACGCGGGAATCGCTAGACTGTCGGCGGATGCGCGTTCGTATCTTCTGACATGCTTGGAGTGGCAGAGGGCAACAAAGCTTTAAGGCTCCTGAGCAGATGAATGTTCGTGAGATGCTTTGCTCTTCTACGTCCATGAGACCTGCATCTTCCCAAGACATATTGCATTCTCCGTATCATCGTTGCTACGCCGTCCAATATGGAGCACCAAAATTCGCAAACTGAACGGAACAGATATTGGCAGGGTTTGCATCGACGTTTGCCCTCCAACGGCGTCACAAGCGCTTGGCCAACGGAGGATGCCTGTCGAGCCCGGCTTGCCGAGATAAGATGGCCTGACGGTGTCCAATGTCCACGTTGTTCAAGTGCGAATATAGGTGTCCTCGAGAAGCGGCAGACCTTTTATTGCAACGCCTGCCGGCATCATTTCACGGTGCAATCTGGAAGCCTTTTTCATCACAGCCGTGTCGCGTTGCAGTTATGGTTCTCGGCAGCGGAGATCATCATTCAAGACCATGTAAGCGGTTGGCACTCAGCCGGCCCAACCGGTCATGATTTGAAAGACAAGCTCGGAATTTCCTATGTAGCCGCGCATAGGCTCAAGCGTAAGATCATTGCGGAATTACTACTGCCGCATGGCGGTATCATCGGGGAGTGCATCTTAATGCCCGATGACAGCGGTGACTGGCTTGACGACCAAGACCTTGATGAACTGGACCAGTTCTTAAACAGCATGCGATGAACGCGGCGGCGCAATGTCCTTAGATAGGCTTCTGTCACTCCGACCCATACGCGCGATCGCGTGTTGAGTTATCGATACAGGTTCTCCCCATTTGCACGCCCTACGGGGCTAGGCGGTGTCGCAGACGCTTGCTAGTGTAGTCTTCAGATAAGGAGGACCGGCGGCCGACAGACAGGGACAAGGCGGCTCAGACAGAGTTTGCGAAAAAACGATGTACAGTTCGCACTTCTGAAAAATCCTTAAAAAACAAATATTTGATTGACCGTACTGCGGAAATATGTGATTTCGCCGACCCTGAAATCATGTCCGCGTTTCAACTCGGAGGAAAGGGCCGGAACGACAAGACACATCGAATAAAAAACGCGCGCCATTTCGGGCGCGCGCTATAAGTTGGGGCGGGTCCGCCCTTGGATATATGCCGAACATAAATGCCAAAGAGCATGACGGCAACTTTGGACCTCGCCCTTCGTTACGAAATATTTCTGCTCGGCTCTGCCGGCGCGGACCGATGGAGACATGCCTGTTGCCTGACGATCATATTGCCCTTCATCCGGCAAATCTCTTCAAACAGCCGGATGGGCCAGTTTCTGGCGCATTTGATGACACCTACCTGCATTCGCGTGCCACGCGGCCGATCACCCGAAAATCGCCGTTCCATTTTGTCACACAGCTGACCTTCATCAATCATGCGGGCAAGTCCCAGGCGCTGGGATGTGCGAGCCTTCTCGAACATAACGTCGCACTTTGCTGCATCTACCTGCCAGAATTTCACGACATGGAAGAGCAATTGAGCCGGATCATGGTTCGGACAGCGGGCGTGCGCGCTACACCCTATTGGTTCGATTTCAGGCTGACCCTGACATCAGGCAAGCGCATTGCCATCGCGGTGAAACCCGAACGGGAGAGCTCGACCTACGCATTCCGTCAGAAAATGGAAGCAATCAGCAATATTGCCGTTCCTGAAATTGCCGACCATGTCCATGTCATCAGCGAGCGTAATATTGATCCGGTCCGACTGGCGCGAGCAAAACTGTTTCATGCTGCGCGCTTTCCGGAACCTCAGCTTGATATGTATGTCCGGTCAGAGCTTGTCGGGCTTGAACGCCCGCAATCTATCAAGGCATTTCTGGCAAAGACCTCGCTTGGTGGTCAGGGATGGTGGAGCGTGGTGCGTGCGATCCGTGCAGGCGTGATCAACGTGACGGCCTATGAAGCCATCACGGAACGGTCGGTCATTAGCTTGCCCGGAGATATGTGATGGCTGTTTCGCTCAAACTTCGCCATTACCTTCTTGAGGTGGATTGTACGTTCCGCATCGGGCCGCGTCAGGGTAAGGTCATCGAGACCCGCCCCGAGGGCTATTTGGTCGTCTGGGACGAATGGCATGACGCCGAAGGCATCGTCAGGGAGCGTTCGCATCAACTCCTGCGACATGATCAGGTCGAAGCAGACAACCGGTATGGACAGTTGGCCGTTCTCTCCCGGCCTCGCGCTCTGAACGCTTCTAGCGATGATATCAAGCGGCACATCCGCACGCATGAAGAATTCGAGCGTATGCTGGTGCGGAAATCCTGCGCCATCGCTGCGGAACAGCTGATTGCCGAAAATCGGATGGGCACGCGCCGTAAAGATTTCGAAGATGGTGCGGAACTGATCATTGCACGGGCCAGAACCGTCCATGCCAGTCTGGTGGAAAACATGGGTCGGCCGACGCGGCGCTCAGGAGACCGCCAGATCTATGGGGCAGATTCCATTCGACGCCCCTATAATTTCATCCTGTCTATTCAAGGCAATCCCGCGCGAAAGGGCAAGTCGCTTTATGACTGGCTGAAGGCATTCAAGACTTCCGGCGAGAGGGGACTTTTTGACGCCTACCGCCGTTGCGGCGGCAAATCCGGCCACGCCGAAGAGCTCGCAGATTTTGTGACAGGCGTCCTCGACGCCCTGCTGGATATGGAACGCCCAACGCTCAGCTCGCTGCATGACAGCGTCTTGGCCGCGATTCAGGCAGAAAATGCACGGCGGCATGGTGCTGAGGTTCCCCTGCCTTCCTTATCAAACCGAGTCAGTAAGGCATATGTTAAGGCGCAAGCCGAAAGGCTCGGGTACGCGGCCTGTGCCATCAGGTCTCGCGGCTTCGATGCTGCACATCGCGATATGCATGCGCTCGGTATCGGGGTGACGACTTATCGCGCTCTGGAGCGCGTCGAAATCGATGAATACAAGATCGATCTGACACTCCTGATGCGTTTGACGGGGATCTTCAAACTTCTAGCTCCGCATGAAATCAAGGCGCTTGGTTTGGACGGTTCTGCAAAGCGGGTCAAAATCTCTGCCGCGATTGACGTCCATACCCGCTGTCTGCTTGCGCTCCAGATCGTGCCTGCCGATACGACGGATACGCTGCGCCAGACCTTGGAGATGGTTTACACGGACAAGATGCCGCTATCTGATGCTGCGGGTTGTCGCTACGAGTGGAGACAACATGGCGCACCAGAAGAGGTCGTTCTAGATCGCGGCGGCCCGTACATCTCGGACGAAGCCTATCATATTCTCGCATCTCTTGGCATTAGCAATATTGGCGTGCCAGCGGGAAAGCCATGGTTGAAGCCCTTTATCGAGCGGGTGTTCAGGTCCATGCACAACCTGTTTCTACAACGATTTTCTGGCCGCAATTTCGAGAATACGACAAAGCGCGGCGAGAATGACCCTGAGGCTCGGGCTACGCTGACGCTTGAAGAGTTCCTGAGCTGGCTCGTGTACTGGACAGTAGATGGCTACCATAACCGCCGTCACGACGGGTTGGGGATGACGCCGCTTCAGGCCTGGGAAGAAGCGACCGAGTTCCAGAAAATTCGTAAGATAAGCAACAAAGAAATGCGCCTCGCATTCGGTACTCGCATCCAGCGAGAGCTTGGCCGCCATGGGCTCACCGTGATGCATGTGGATTATCAAACCAAGGGTCTGGCGTCCAGTTTCCTGCATGCAGGGCACCGGAAATATGACATCTGCTATTGGGGCGGCGATGTCGGCGCAATTGAGATCCGCGCCGATAACGGTGAATGGGTCACCGCGACTGCAGCAGATGGACGCTGGATCGGGAAAGACGAGTTCGAGCTACGCGACTGGTTACAACAGCGTCGCTATAAAGATCCCGAAGCAGAAGAAGCCCGCCTTTGGCAGATCCATCATACCAATGAACGTTCCAAGGGGCTGAAACTCGCGAAGGGACTTTTCGCGCGTCCGCGCACGGCGCAAGGTATTGAACTGACCGAGGCCCATTTCGCCGATCACATGGACACGGCCGAACGGCGTTATCTTGCGGGGGCCTATCGGGATCTGCTCGAGGATGAGGTGATGCCTGCCGCATCCGCTCAGGAGTTGCCACAGACATCATCGCAATCAGATGTAACGACGTTTCCACAGGATGATGACCTGATGGAGTAAAGCCCGACTAACTCGCAACCCACCATCGAGCTACCGCAACCCCGCTTCAGGGGCCGGATACTTATGTTCAAAGAAAGCATACACATGACTCCCGCGACCAACTCGACGCTGAACGCCGACGCGACAACACCCGAAAAAATCAATTGGCTCGGGCACCGCTATTTCCTCCTCAACCGCGACGCCGAACTGAAGGAGAAGCTCTCGCGCCTCTTTGCCAGTGACGCCGACGGGCATCTCACCGCCGTCCCTAAGAAGGACCCGCTGACTGGGGAAACCCGCGGCCTGATGGTGATTGGGGTCTCCGGGGCCGGAAAATCTGCCTTGCTGAAGCGGACTCTGCGCAAGCTTGATACCTTCAAGCTGGCCGAGCGCGACACTGCGGGCAACACGCTGTATGTCACGGTGCCGCCCGAAGCGACGATCAAAAGTCTGGGCTTACGGATTGCGAAGGACCTTGGCTACATCGACATCAATCCGCGTGCAAATGCGGATGAAGTCTGGGGTGTCGCTTCCCATAAAATGGGTAAGATGGGCATTACCCTGCTGGTGATTGACGAGACGCACCACCTGCTGCGTAAAGGGTCGGGGCGCGATGTCGAAGGCGCCATCCAGAGGCTCAAAAGCCTCCTCCAGGGCGATTGGCCCTTGGCCGTCATTATCGCGGGTGTCGGTAAGCTGCGCGATGGGGTGATGACGGACCCGGAAACGGACAGAAGGTTCCCTAAGTTTCAGCTGAGCCGCATAGCGCAGGGAAGCAGTGATGCTAACGCCTTTGCGCGCAGCTTTCAGCTTTGTGCAGAAAATGTCGGCCTAACGCTTGCCGAAACCACGCTCCCGGAACGCGTGCTGTTCGCTGAGGAGGGACAACCCGGTCGCGCCATCAACCTTGCAAAGTTGATCCTCGTGGCGTGCCTCGAAGCAGGTCACAGCCATGTTTCCCTGCAGGATGCCTATCGTGTATTTTCCGCTGAATACGGTGAAATGCCAATCAGTCCCTTCGCAAATGCTGAATGGGGCACGTTGCGTGCCTCTCTCATCGAAAGCGGATGGACCCGCTGATGCGCCTGCAGCCCTATATCCCGCTCCATCCGGACGAAACCGCGCTGTCCTTTGCTGGGCGTCTCGCCATGGCCCATACTGGTCAGTTCCTCACGCGGCTGCTCGCGGACATGAGGATCAACACTGAACATTTCGTTCTCGGGCGTCCTGACGCAATTTCGGCTTTTGCCGAGATTGCCGGAGTGGGGAAAGACGAGCTCTTGAACGCAACCATGCGCGGTATCTTGGGCGGCGTCGAGTTCAGGGGCGAGCGCTTTCACGGGGCCTTCCTGTCCCGTGCAGCGGATAAGTTCTGCCCCTATTGCCTTGCAGAAGATGGTGATCGCCAAGATTGGCGTCAGCGGTTGCTCTGGTGTTTCGCGTCGGTCCATCAATGTCCGCGTCACAGAATCCGGCTTGAGCGACTGGTTGCACCAGCGCGGACCTTACAAGAAGGCCTGTCATACCTTACCTTGCCCTATGATGAGGCTGCCACAAAATTCCTACCGCGCTATCTTTCGTGGCTGCAATCGCGCCTCGATCGCGGTTCTGCCGCAGATACGCCTTGGTTGGCATCCCAGAGCATACAGCAAATATTGGGCGCCGGCCTGATGCTGGGAACTGCTTTGACCCATGCCTTGACGGTGCGGGCCAAAACCTTGACTGCAGAGGAACAAGAGGCGGCCCTCGATCATGGATTTAATATCTACTCTCAAGGCGCCGAGCGCGTGATTTCCGCTTTGGATTCCATTCGCGCTGCTTCCAAGGCTCATGCTGTTCAGGCGGGGCCACTCGCTTACTACGGTCGCCTCTTCGAGTGGCTCGATCGGCAATGTAATGACCGCGATCCCGGTCCCATCCGCGATCTGCTGCGCGATCACATTATCAAACATGACGTGATAGACGTTGGCCAGGTCGTTCTCGGTCAAGAAGTGACGGAACGCCGCTTTCACAGCGTCCAGAGCCTCTCTGACGCTCTCCGGATTGAAAGACGACGTATGTCCCGCCTGCTTCAGAAATTGGGAAAGGTGCCGGTAGGAGCGTCGGATGCAGAGGCTGGGTTGCTGCGTTTTGAGGCCAACGAAATCACTACTCTTCTGACGGATTTCGAAACGGCCATTCCAATGGTTGAGGTCGCGGATTACATAGGGGCATCATTGTTTCAGATGCAGACGCTATACGCGGCAGAAATGATTGAGCCTTTCGTCCCCCGCAAAGCCCGCGGCGACGTGCGCCAAGTCGTCTTCGCACGGCGTTCTCTTGACGCATTTCTCGCAAGGCTTTCGGAACTGCCACTGGCAGAGAGCGAACATAGTCGCGACCTTCATCCGATCAGTTATGTTTGCCAACGAGGCGCGGGTACCACGATTGAAGTCTTGAGCGCGATCTTAGATGGGAAGCTGCCTGCATTTCGCAAAACCGGGGAACATGGGCTCGCGGCGGTGGTTTTGTCGCCATCCGAAGCACTTGCTTGTCGGACGGTGTGATCAGCGCGAAGTCTCCTCCCTGAATGCTTTGATTGACGGCCCGCCTTGCGGGCCTTTTTTCATGCGCGCGTCGGACAAATGATGAGTATTCTGGGAAAAACTTACCCTGTCTATGGGAAAAACTCAGCTTGGCGATTTAAATGGGTATTTTTATGCTATTGAATATGCTAAGTAATTCGAGGCGAATTAGGGATTTGGGAAAAACTCAAAGTAGTTCTACAAACGTTGTAAAACTAACCTGAGTTTTTCCCAACGCAGGCTAAGTTTTTCCAGAGATCTATATATAGGGCGCCCACTGGGCGCCTTTTCTATATGTTGATTTCCCTTCGCTGTCGGCTAGGCTAAGCCGATCTCTTAGACCCAAGGGCGTATTTCATGGCCGGCAAATCCCTCAATAAAGCCAATCTAACCGCGCTCGGGGCCGAGGTGCTGGCCGATCTACTCCTTGAGGCGGTGAAGGGGGATGCCGCGCGGCAGCGGCGGGTGCGGATGGCACTGGCGGCCGATGATGGGCCCGAGACGGTCGCGGCCGATATCCGCAAGCGTTTTGCTG
>NZ_MDHA01000037.1 GCF_001705665.1 Thioclava sp. SK-1
TCTGGAAATGGCGACGCTCGGCTGGGTCGATTGGTTTAATCACCGGCGCTTGCTCGGCCCTATCGGAAACATACCGCCAGCAGAGGCTGAACAGAACTTCTATGCACAGCGCGACGTGCTCGATATGGTCGCGTGAAATGAAGCTATAGGTCTCCGGCAAACCCGGGGCGATTCACAGTCACGCCTCAGGCCGGGGTAATGCAACAACGCCGCTTCAGGCGAGTCGCCACGGCCATCGAAGTCGGCATCTGATATGAGGGAAACTCTTAGTGCAGATCGAAACGCACTTAGGTCGATCAGCGACTGCAGGCGATGGCACGGCAGTACTGCTATCTACTAATATAGCCACTCGGGTCCATCGGGACAGCAATGAGGCGAGGCACGCGAAAACGTGACGTATCATTCGGGTACATGATCAAGCCTGACCCGCCGATAAAGTGGCTGGCGTAGTATGCATCCAGCGCATCAACTGGTACTGCGCTGCCATCCTCCATGCGCAGCTGAAAACGGCCGACATAGCGCAACGACCTGTCACGATACTCTCCTTCCAGCAAGTCAGGACGCTCTGGGTCGTACTGACAGGCTTTGGTCCAGCCCGGCAAATCAACCCCACCTACAGGGATCATATCCGGCGAGAGCGGCGTACCCCAGATGCGCTCTGCTTCTGCTATACTATAAGCGTCATGGGGCTCAACGTCTGTGCCGGAATATTCCTGTAAACATTTGAATGCCATATTGTCCGTCCTTTCGAGGGCAACTGCTTCATCATTCTTGAAACTCTTCCACCCGGCGACAACAGCTAGGCCAATGACCAAACCATACGTGAAAAGCCGCCTCATCTAGAGTTAAGGGCCGCTGGAAATTGGAAATCACTGTCAATTGTACCATCTGAGGACACATTGAAAGCTCTGTAGCTTTGTTGTAGGGCGCGCATCTGTCGGCCAGGCACTTCAAAGTCGGGTGCAAACCCGCGGATGAGGGCGCGTGTTGCCATGTTCCCGCCAAGCAGTTCTACTTCCAGCGTAGGCGCACTGCGCGCGGCAGAGGTCCGCACACCTGCTATAGCCGCGACCTCCATCGCGAATGTGAAACAGTGATTGCTTTCAACGCTATAAACCTCGGCACCGCCGGATGGCCCCCGGGCAACCAATGCCATTCTGTTTTCAGCGAACTCTACCATGCGATCAAAGGACCCGTTGGACAGTTTGATATAAACACCTTCGTAAAGTTGCCCTGGGCCATTGGTAGTGGTCAAGACGCGGGCCAATTGCTCAAGCGCGCCGCGCTCAGGATTTCCGACCTCGTCAAAAGTCAGCGTAACCGAAGCCACCGATGGCACATGACGGACTTCTCCAAATTGTGCCCGGTCATACCGACCATATTCCCAATACGCTGCGGCACCCGTGCGACCATTGATCATGGCAATACCTGCGTGCCCCAACCCTGAAACATAAGGGCTATTTCCAGACCAACGGGCAATGCTGATCGGCGGGGAACTATTTGAGTTGGTAAACGTCGCTTCCATCGAAGCACGTACATCGATGTCGAACGGAATACTGGCCGCTACCTGGTCCGCTGGGATTTTGATGGGCTGTTGCCAGTACACAATCGGGATTGCCACATCACACGCTACGGGACAGGGGTTTTCCGGATTATCGGCTGCGCTATCCTGTGGCACTCAAAGCTCCTTGTTTTGCGTCAGCGATCTTTTCCTCAACCAGATTAAACAACCGGTCGCGGCGCACCAGATCGGGGAAACCACGCGTGTCTTCCAATTCGCTTTGTGCCCAGACCGTCTTCATCACGGATGCGCCGTCGCGCGTACACCACCAATGGGCCAGATCATAAAGCGTCTGGCGCCCTGCAAATCCAAGGCGCTGCAACTCGATCAATACAAAAGAGACATGGGATTCGGGTGCCTCGCCTTGGGCAAGGCAATCATAGTGAAGGTCATGAAAAAAGCGGGCCTGCACGAATCTTCCCATGGCCTTGTGGGTGGATTGACTGAGTATTGGCCTGTCGACACGAGGTGGCGCGTTGGGATCCGGCTCTACAATTACGAATCGGTCCCCACAGGGCAACATAACCCGACTTATGGCGCTGGGATGCAAAAGTGCAGAAGTCAAATCGTATGGTCCCTTCAGCGCTAGAGCCGCCAGAATGTCGGCCTGCCAGAACCGAAACAGCACCCAAGCCCCGGTGTCCCATTTGGGCAACCGTGTGAACTTGCGTAGATGCGCACGAAGATCCTGCAAATTGGATTTGGAATGCAGAAACACACCAATGGCCTCGCCCCAGTTGTGCCATGGCGCCTGTCCATCTGTCAGCAGGTCTCGGGTCAGATCATCGCCAGGTTTTAAGCGCACTAAGTAAGGTGCGATTTCACCAAGGACCTCCGCAGCCTCGCCTGAATATAGGCAAGTGTATTCAAGTCCACTGCTGGCGAGGCGATCCGGCAAATTGGTCAAAACGGCACCGTCTAGCACTGCATAGGTAGATCCACTGACCGTATCGAACAGTATTTCCGTTAAATCTTCCGGTAGCTTCGTGTCGACGTCGTTTGATCGTGCCTTCAGCTCATCCGACCAGGTCACTGAACACAGGGCGTTTGGATCAGGCGTCGGCGCGAACCATTTAAGCCAATGAGATTTTGTCATCTGAATATGTTGTTCGGGATTTGCAAGAGTTTATAGCGTCATTTCAGTATAATGAGGAGTTGTTCGCAACATTTGCAACCTAAAGTTAATTGGCGGTTCTGCACAGGTAAGGTTCGAGTCGTCTAAAAACGACATGACCAAAACTCTAGTCTGCCATCATAGTTGGAAGTGAATATGATCGTCGTGCCGAGCCGCCCTACTGGACCTGCACCGTTTCTGTTCCGGTGTGTTGCTCATCTTAGGCGGCGATCTTTTCGAAGGCCACGGGTGATTTTCCGTCCAAGGCTGAATGGCGCCTGCGCGGGTTGTAGAAGCCGTTGATGTATTCGAACACCGCGACCTCAACATCCCGGCGTG
>NZ_MDHA01000038.1 GCF_001705665.1 Thioclava sp. SK-1
AGCAGGGCGATGTCGATGGCTGGATGGCCAAATACACGCCCGAGCAGCTGACCTACCATACCATCGCTCCCGATGCTGCGACCCGCCTCTTGGATGCAGGGCGCGCAGAAGAGGCTCTCGCGCTGACCCGCACTGCCCTCGCCGCGCAGAAATCTGACCGGCGCTCCGACTGGCATGATCCGCGCGAGCTGGATGACGCGCATTTCGCCTGCCTCTGGGCGCTCGGGCGCAAGGCGGAGCTGCGCGATGCGCTTTGGGCGCGGTTCGAAGCGCGGCTCTGCCCCGATGCGCTGCGCCATCACCTGAAGCTGCAGCCGGATTTCGAGGATATCGATGCAGCCGACGCCGCCCGCGCGATCGTGCTGGCCTATCCATCGATGACCAAGGCGCTGTGGTTCTGCCGCGCCACGCAGGACCTACAACTGGCCCGCCAGTTGATCGACGCGCGCCACGCCGATCTTGATGGCAATGTCTACGAGATCCTGACGCCGCTGGCAGAGGAACTGGCTCCAAACCACCCGCTTCAAGCCGTGCTCCTCTGGCGCGCCCTGATCGATTATGCTCTCACCCATCAGCGCAAGGGCCGCTACGGCCACGCCGCCCGCCACCTCCAAAGCTGCGCCGAGGCCGACACCCGTATCAGCGACTACGGTCCGCACCTCTCGCACGCCGCTTACCTAAAGACGCTGGAGGACACTCATGCCCGGAAGTCCTCCTTCTGGGCAGAGGTCGTAAGATAATCAATGCAGCGCAGCATACGACTAAGATTGGGCGGATGTTGTTGAAAAAGTCGGCCGAAATCGCCGATTTTGAGGCTCGCCGCCGCCGGGCAAGGCTATTGCGTTCGGGCGATCGCCCGTCGCCCCGCCTCAAGGCGGTAATATGGCCGCTCAGCTCATGCTGCGGCCTCCTGTAGGACGCTTCGCGAGCGGAGCTTCGCGAGTTTTCGGAGATTCTGTGCGATGGCGGCGAGCAGAAATTCGTCCTTGGCGCCGTTTGGACCACGGAGCCGCAACCGTGTTAGGCCAAGAATACGCTTGAGGTGCGCGAAGAGCATCTCGACCTTCTTCCGTTTGTCGCGCGACACTTTGTAGGCCTTGGTCTTGCGGCACTCTCTGGCGAACTCGCGCGCCTCTTCATGGGGCTCACGCGTGACATACCGGGCATCGGCTTTCGGGCAGCAGATCTCCTTGGATGGACAGGCTTGGCAGATAGCCTTCAAGCAGCGGTATTTCTTTCGCCCACCAGTATCCCGACCCCGGTTCGGATCGAAATAGTTGCGTCTGAACTGTTTGAGGGCATGGCCTTCAGGGCAGATATACTGATCATTCGTCTCGTCCCACTGGAAGTCTGAGCGGGAGAACGTGCCGTCGGTCCGTTCCGACTTGTCGATCACCGGTATGAAGGGGGTGATGCTGCGTTTCTCGACCAGCCAGCCCAGGTTCTCGGCATTGCCGTAGGCCGTATCGGCGGCCAGCCAGTCCGGCTTGATGCCAAAGCGTTTTTCGGTCCTGTCCAGCATCGTGTGCGCAGCTCCAACTTCGGCTTGGCGGATGGCTCTTGTCGCTTCAACATCCATGATCACCGAACTCTTGGTGTCGATCAGGTAGTTGGTGGCATAGGCAAAATAGGGGCGGCTCTCCTCCGCACGGGTCCATTGCGCTGCCGGATCGGACTTGGCCACGAACTTGGGCTGGACAGGCGATGCGGCCCCGAAGGCGGCGTCATCCAGTGTCTCCAGATATTCTCGTGCCGCCCTGTTGCCAGCGTCCCGCGCGGCCTCGGGGCTCCAGTCTTCCGCCGCGATGGAGCGGATCTTGTTGGCATCTGCCGAGATCAGGCTCGCATCGACCGCGAAACCTTCGCCCGACACCAGATTTTCTTTCAGGCAGCGTTCAACGGTTGTCTCGAAGACCTGACGCAGCAGACCGCTTTCCCTGAACTTGCCATGGCGATAGCGGGAGAAAGTCGAGTGGTCGGGGACATTGCCTTCCAGACCCAACCGACAGAACCAGCGGTAGGCCAAGTTCAGATGAACCTCGTCACAGAGCCGGCGCTCCGAACGGATCCCCATGACATATCCGATCACCAGCATCCGGATGATCAGTTCGGGGTCGATCGAAGGCCGGCCAAGGTGGCTGTAGAAGGGACGCAGTGCCTCGCGCAGGGAGTCGCCATTCAGGAACAGGTCAATCTCGCGCAGCATGTGATGGGCGGGGACATGCCGCTCCAGATCGAAGTCGTAAAACAGCTGCGCCGGTGCTTCTTGCCTGCCCATCATGCCGAAATCCTCCAATCCCCTCATAGTCGAGTGAATCGAAAGACTTGCCGCAGCGCAACAAAGACTTTTTCAACAGCATCGGCGGAAAGCAGACTTTCTTTGCACGCGCGAAACTATCTTGGCTGGACACGGAAGCGGACGTACCCACCAAGATATCGCCAATGAAGCCGACGCGACTTACACGGAAGGCGCGAAGTAGCCATTCGCAGCGAAGACGATGAATAGGCACGTTGATGCTGGGACCTATATGTCCATCCTTCTGCAAAAACCGCGCTTCTACAGCCTGGTTTCCGGGTCGGGTAGTTCCGCACCGGAGAACGTTAGGAAACTGTTGGATCTGGTATTATGGCGAGATAAGGTTCCAGTGAAAAAATTCTAACAAGCGTTTACGCCGATCAGGAACTTGCAATGCCTCAAGGCAAAAAATCTAAATTGAAAACAGAGGTGACCTCCGAGAAAGTATACGCGCTCATGAGTTGTGTCCCTAGGCAGGTGATCTCTAAGGACGAACGAATGTCCATCGTCAAGACAACGCGGAGGCTTCTGGATGGTGCAAGTATTCGCGTCGGGGAATTCGCCCGCAATCGACAGTGCTGGCATCGTTACGGGCGCGTAGAGCGCGCCCGTTGTCTCTTTGGACTTGACCGTCTAGACAGCAGCCTAATGCAGCCTCGCCTTGAATGGAAAATGTCCCTTTCCGAAAGGATTGCTACCGAGACCTTGGCGAGGCTTTTGAATGCTGGCGGATGCCAAGCGCGAGCGCTTCGGATCGATGCCTTTTTACGTGCCTTGGGACTTGGAGATGGCGAGCTTGGCGCTGCAATTGGTCAGTTAAATTCGGCGCAGGTCTTTTCAGAGGTGCCCGCGTTGGATGGCCGACGGATCGATCTCAAATTCGTATGGCGAGATGCGAAAGACAAAGAAAAAATTCTCGTTGTCGAAGCTAAGTTTGACCATGAAATAACGCCAGGGCAGCTTCGATGCTATCGGGAAAGTGCGAAGAAAGACCATCCGAAAGCCAAAAGGTATCATCTAGTTCTGGCTTTGCATGAGAGCGCGATGCTGAAAGCAAACTGTCGTGGCGATGGAAATTGGCGATTCTGCTCTTGGCGCGATTTATGGCTACGGTTCGAAACTGCGCGACCGGTCGAATATGATCAAAACCTCCAGCTTTTCCTCAACGTTCTCTGGCGCCGGATAGGACGACTCAACCCGAAAGATGCACATGCTCCCCTTTGAAATCCATGAAAGCGTTCAAGCCTATTTCCAAGAAGCGGACACACGCGCCGTTGTTGATGCGCTTGTAACAATGATTAATGATCCCGATCTGCCTGATATGGACCGAAGCAAACTGACAGACCTGAGCGAGGGCGTAATGCTGGCTTGTCAGGTCCGTTCAGATTTCGTCGAGTTCATGGCCGACATTTGGAAAAACACATTTGGCGCGGCGTTGGAAAAAATTGATCTAAACGAATTTTTTCCTGAAAACTGTACCATTAGCGAGGTCTGGAAAGAGTGGCATTTCTGGTCGTACGTCACCAGAGGTGATGATCTGGAACGAAGTCATTTTGACCTCACGGTCGATATCGATAGCAAACGACCATACGAAGTGACGCTTCGCATATGGCGTTACAACGATGATGACGAATTGCAGACATTTTCTTCTCGTTTGAAAGTCCCAGATTGTTGGCAAAGGATCACGGATGAAGGGGAGCAGCGGCTTGAATCGACCGCAAAGGTTACGATGGAAAGCTTCATAGATAATCCCGATGAGGCACTCAAACCGTTAAAGCTAGCCGCGTCCGCTATTGTGCCGCTCATCGCGAAGCTGCTAGCCGACTAAGCTGTGCGGTGTCACGAATGACCGGCCTGGTGAATCTGTTGCGCTGCTATGACCAACCGGGTGAGCGGCAGCTTTGGGCCGAACACGTCGATACGGCCACGGGGACATCGAGGCAGCCCCGCTGCGCCGCCGCATGACCGGTTTGAGCCCAAACTGACCTATGCTGCGGCACGTGCGAAGAGCGGCGAACTGCGGAGACCTGCCGTTAGCTGAATTTGCATATACGGCTCCCCAATAGTGGTAGTGGGCATTCACGGATATCCAGAGATAGTGCGGGCCTATGGCGCTCAACCACTGCTCCTTATCTTTTCCGCTTGCCGCAGCATTTCTATAAAGACGGATGCTTTTGCGCCGCGGAATTTTGCCGCCGGAAGCACCGCGAAGACCCCCCCTTCAGGGAGTTGCCACGCGGGCAATACCTGTGTCAGCGCGCCCGAGGTCAGACGATCACGCACCACATAGTCAGGTAGGATCGCCAAACCTGCTCCTTCCTCCACGGCGGCCATGATCGCAGGCGCGCTATCGATTGAAAGATCGCTTTGCATTGTGACGGAGGCCGTTTCGCCAGCGGTGTTTTCGAACAACCAGTGCAGCGGATCGGATAGCGCCTTGTTGGCGACGAAGGGTGACGTGGCGAGATCGCTGGGGTGTTGAATGTAATCAAACTGGCCGGATTTGTCGCCCGCGCCGACGAGGAGCTGTCGAAACCCGCCCAGCTTGCGCGCCAACAGGGTGGAATCGCGCAGCCACCCGACCCGAATGGCCAGATCAAGCGCGCCCGCCATGAGATCCCTGTGATCATCCCCGAGATATAGCTCTACTTGACATTCGGGGTATTGACGCCGGAACGCCGCAACAAGCGGGGCCACGATCGCCGTACCGTAATCATTCGGGGCGGTCATGCGCAATGTGCCCATCGGCTGCTCTGAGAGTTGCGACAATTCGCTGAAGGCTTCTTCCGCCTCGTTCAGGATCGACGCGCAGCGTGTGTAAAACAGTTTGCCTGCCTCAGTGGCGCTGACCTTGCGCGTGTTGCGCACCAGCAGAGCTGTTTGCAGCTCCTGCTCCAACTGCGTCACTTGGCTGCTGACCACGGCCTTTGTCACGCCAAGGCGGTCTGCGGCATTGGTGAAGGAGCCGGTTTCGACAACGGCCGCGAAATAGGCCAGACGGTTCAGGTTGTGTGATTTAGCCATGACCAGACTGTAAACCTTTGGCATACGCTGTGTCAAAATTGTTTATCTTATCACTGGCAATTGATGCCCCTATATAGGGTCCAAGGAGACAGACCATGACACAGAAAACGACACTGCATTACCTTTTTGATCCCCTGTGCGGCTGGTGCTACGGCGCTTCGGCGACCATTGGTACACTTGCGGCCGATGCCGAGATCGACCTTCAGCCACATGCGACAGGACTGTTCGCCGGCAGCGGCGCGCGTCCGATGAAAAGCTTCGCAGCGCAAGCTTGGGCCAACGATCAGCGCATCGCCGCAGTAAGCGGTCGACCGTTCACCGAAGCCTATCGCCGCGATGTTCTGGGGGCTGACGATGCGTCTTTGGACTCCACTGTAGCGACTCTTGCAGTAACCGCGGTGGCTGACAGCAGCCCTGATCGCGTGATCGAGGCGCTCGCGGCCATTCAATCGGCACGCTATGTAGATGGCAAGGATGTGACCTCCTCTGAGGTCGTCGCAGGCTTGCTGGCCGACCTTGAACTTGCCGATGCCGCCACGCGTGTTTTGACACCTGACGCCAGCCTCGTTGATCTGGTCCAAACCCTTACCGCAGAGGCCCGCAAGTTGATGACGGCGTTTAACCTGCAAGGCGTTCCCGCCCTCATTGCCGAGGTCGACGGCACCCGCCGCGGGCTGGACGCCAGCACCCTATATTCCGGCCCAGATGCGGTACGCGCCGCACTCGGACTGGCCTGAACCCACTTTACCGAAAGGACAAGACAATGAATCGTAGAGACATTCTAAAACTTTCCACCGCAGCCGCAGCTGCTGCCCTGATCGCGCCCAAACTCTCATTTGCGGATGAAAACGGCCTCACCTGGACGCATTTCCCTGCTGGCGAAAACGGCTTTTACCGTGCGCCCGTTTTGATTGAAGGCGCAAACGAGGCCGTGCTGATTGACGGCGGCTTCACCCTGCCGGATGGTCGCGCATTGGCCGCAGAGATCAAGGCGACTGGCAAAACACTGACCACTATCTACATCAGTCAAAGCGACCCTGATTTCTATTTCAGCCTGCGCCCGATCGTCGAAGCCTTCCCCGAGGCCCGCGTCATCGCAGCCAGCGAGACAGTCGCGGCCATCAATGCCAATGTGGCCAAAAAGGTCGAAACATGGGGGCCGCAATTGGGCGAAAACGGCCCTGCGACTGTGGCAGAGGTGATTATTCCCGACGCCGACGACAGCACGACGTTGACAGTGGATGGCCACGACATCGAGATCGTTCCTGCCGATGGGCTGGCCAACCGTCGCTATCTTTGGGTCGAAGACCTACAGGCCGTGTTCGGCGGCGTGATGGTCTTTTCCGGCACCCATGTCTGGACTGCCGACACACCCACCAAAGAACAGCGCGCTGCATGGATCGCCAACCTTGATGCTATCATCGCCCGCAATCCGAAGGTTGTCGTGCCCGGTCACATGACGCTGGACGCGCCGATGGGCCTTGCTGCGGTGGAATTCACCAAAGAGTATCTTCTGGCCATCGAGGAAGAGCTGGCCACCGCCGAAAATGCGGCAGATCTGCACGCGGCGATGACAGCCCGTTACCCCGATTTGGGGATGAGCGTCGCATTGGATGTCGGCACCAAGGTTCTGACCGGCGAAATGAAATGGGGTTGATCCGCGCCTGATCCGTTTCGCTGCGCTTGCCACCTATGAAACTCGTCAAACGAGAGCGGCCGAGAAATCTTGGCCGCTCTCGCTTCGTTTTGGATAATCCTCCCTTGAGATCGCCAGAAAATACCGTGCGTCAGTAGCGCTGCGGAGGTCAGCATTGTGGAGGATGCTGCGGCGCGGCTCCAGTCGTGGTGATGAAGGTCGGTTCAGGGACGTTCGTGTTGATCGACGCCATGCGCGGATAGCGGCCGTTCATACCAAAAGTGTCGGCGGCGGCTTTGTCCGCACTGCAGACGTCGGTTCGTTTGAAATGCTGCGCCGGTGCCCGAACGGCCGCTTTGGCGAAGCCGCGCCGCAGCGCCCACCAAACGCCGAACGTCCGGAGAGGGCCGATCGCGTCGATAGGGAGGCGCGGCCCTCGTGATGGGGCCGCCGCACCGCCGCATGTCCGCTCCGAGCCCAATGTGACCAATGCTGCGCGCTGTCTGAAGGGCCATCTCCCGAGCGGAGATCTTATTTGAACGCCATTCGCAAAACGTCGATTGTGCGCTTGATCCGTTCTTGGTGACGCTGCGAGTTATGGGTCACAGACCACACTTCGCGGACGAGAAGTGGTTCACCCGATCCCGCTAGCGTCAGTTCGTTTTTGTCTACCGTCAGGAAATCTGGAAGCACTGCAATACCGCCCCTCGCCATGACTGCCGCCATTTGCAGATCGACGTCATCCACATAGCAGGCAAACTTTCCGCCAGCTATCCGGTTGAGAGCGACCTGTTGTGGCATAGCGTCCGGCACGTCGCCCTGACCGATATACCGCCACTCTTCCTCGGGAGTGTTCGCGATGTACGCGCGGTGTGCATAAAGACGAAACGCGACGGATCCGAGTTTGGAGACCGCCAGATCACCGGTCTGGGGGCGCGTCAGGCGCACCGCGATGTCGGCCTCACCACGCAGCAGAGAGGCGAATGCGATTTCACCGGCGAGTTGTATCTCCAATTTCGGGTGTGCTTTCCCGAGGGATAGGAGCGGCGCAATCAACAGGGCCTTGGCCAAAGCGGGTGGTGCGGAGATTTTAATTCTGCCGCTCATGCCCGGGCGCATCCCTGCGGCACATCTCGCCGCCAAATGCGCCGCCTCCATCATCGGCCGGGTTGCATCGGCAAAATCGCGCCCCGCCGCAGTGAGCGCCAGTTGCCGCCCGCGCCGGTCGAACAGTGCCAGACCGGCCTCGCTTTCGAGTGCCTGTATCCGTCGGGTCACCGTGGTGCGCTCAACCCCCAGCTCACGCGCCGCGGCAGCGGTGCTTCCGGTTTCGACCAGGGCGACGAAGAAGCGAATGTTCTCCCAATCCATCCATCTCACCATATAATGCATTTTTGCATCATTATAGTGTACATTATACGCATTCCAATATGCCTAGATGTCACGAATATTCCGTCTCGTCAGAGCGGAAAAAGGTGCATCATGACTCATGTCGTCGAACTATCCGCCCCAGGTGGGGTGCAAAATCTATCGTTTGTCTCGCGTGAGATCGGCACTCCTGGCCCCGGAGAAATCCGTTTGCGTCAGACTGGTGCGGGCGTGAATTTCATCGACATCTATCAACGCAAGGGGATCTATCCACTTTCCATGCCTGCTGTGCTCGGCGTGGAAGGCGCGGGTGTGGTGGAAGCCGTCGGCGAAGGTGTCACCCAATTCGCCGTGGGGGATCGTATTGGCTATGCTGGGGCTGTTGGTGGATATGCCGAAGCGCGGCTGCTGCCCGCTTGGCGCGGCGCAAAGCTGCCCCAAGATGTCTCAAGCGATCTCGCGGCCAGCAGCCTCTTGAGAGCCTGCACTGCGCATATGCTACTTCACAAGGTTCATCAGGTGACGCCGGGAACGACGATCCTGATCCATGCCGGTGCCGGGGGGCTCGCCAGCATCGTCATGCCTTGGGCCAAACGAATAGGCGCTCGGATCATGGCAACGGTGAGCACTGACGCAAAGGCGGACCTCGCTCTGGCCAATGGCGCTGACACGGTTATCATCGGGCGAAACGCGGACATTGCAGGGGAAGCGCGAAAGTGGACCGACGGCCTAGGCGTGGATTTTACCATTGATGGCATCGGGGAGCCGACCTTCAGGGCTTCATTGGAGGCGACCGCTAAGTTTGGGACATTCGCAAGCGTCGGCCAAGCAGGCGGCCCGCTTGTCACGCTCTCTGCCAATGATCTCGGGCCACAAAGAAGCGTTGCCTTTCACATGCCAAGCGTGATGGCCTATCTCGCGGACCCTCTCCGTTATGAGAGTGTCATCCGCGCGTCGATCACCGCGCTGAGCGCCGGGCCCGAGAGAGTAGCAGGGCCGGAATTTGCACTTTCCGATGCCAGCGCCGCACAATCTTCTCTTGAGAATGGCACGACCACTGGCACGCCACTCCTCGTGATTTGAGCAAAACGGAAAGCTGCCTTTCGCGCCTTGAAGTTAATAGGCAGCTTTGTCCGCACTGCCGACCTTGGCGTGCCGGACGTTGCTGCACGATGCCACGGATGGCCGGTTTGGGGAAGCTGCGCTGCAGCGGAGCCAGCTGGGCGAATGTCCGGAGAGGGCCGGAGGTGAATGGTCCATCGAACTTGATAACAATTCCCACTGTCGTCATCATCTGGGAGTAAAGGCCGACCGGCGACCGCAAGGACCGCAAGGACCGCCGAAATGAGGCAATTTGAGTGAATGCAAAATGATTAGATTTATTGGACCAGTTGCGGCTCTATGCGGGTTCTTTACCTTGCCAATCCACGCCCAAGAGATTGGAGACCTGGCCAAAGTCAATACAGAGTTGTTGAATGTAAGGACCGGCCCCAGTTCTGATACTTCTGTTGTTGGGAGAGTCTCGCAGGGAGCAATGTTGCTAGTTGTCGAACGGCAGGGCGATTGGGTGAAGCTCTCAGACCCACTCAATCGCGGTCTTGCAGAAGGCTGGGTGAACTCACGCTTCCTTATAGTCGCGGCCCCCAGCCAGCAAATTGACACACAAAGGCCTACTGCTAAATCTGCGCCAGCTCCTCGATTCGTCCCGATACCTGATCCATTTCAGATTGCCGATGCTGATTTCGAGTGCAGCGAAAGTTACATCACCGAGGGCGGTTTTGATGAATGTGAGCTTGAAGTAGAAATTGAGGTGAATATTCCGTCGACTTTTGCGCCATATTTGAGGGACTATGTCGACGTTACCTGTGTGGCAGAGATTTCGTACCGGACCAATGATTCCTATTTCGAGCAATCCGAGCGAGAGAGTGAAAGCACAAGCCTTTATCTTTATTCGGGCACCGCTAGCGGAACCCTCGAAATCGACTTTGATTTTGGATACACCTTTGAACCTGTGATTTCAGCTAAGGTTGAATCACTCGAGTGTCGTCCCGATTGAGATTGCTACAAGTTCTGACGACTTTTCCATTCACCTACTTGGCAGATGCAGCCAATGTCGGCAAAGCAGGCTGCAACCACCGCATCTCGATCTGTGGCCGGACGGCGGCTTTGGGCCGGAAGCGTAGTACGGTGCTGACCGCCTGGGTCACGCGCCCGCCGCAGCGCCGAATGACCGGTTCGAGCCCAAAGCGCTCATGCCGATGCTGCAGCCTCGCTGCGGATGCATTCGCCCGCTGTCCGCGCTAATCCTCACACGCGTGGCATGGCCTCTGTTGCTCGAAGGGCGCGCCTTGAGATGCGCTCCATCCGACAGTCAAGAATAGCAGACCAAGTCAGCCAACGCAGGCTCACGGCAGGGGCTTTTGCTGCGCAGTCCGCTCTGCCGGAATGATGGAGGACACGGCAGGCAGCGGTTGCGATACGTCATCCTCGAGGTCGAGAAAGAGGCTCAGGCCACCTGCCGCAGACGTATCGGTCGCGCTCAGCAGCGCGCGGTACTTTGGGCTGCCCTCGGGGACGTTGGCCTGCACCTGCAACTGCGATGTCGCCGCGCCGAGCGCCTCGCGTAGGCGCGCATCGCTCTCGAGCAGTTCGGCCAGCGCTGCATGGGCCAGCGCCAGAACGCGGTTCGCGGCCCATGACGGAGCGAAGATCGCCTGCGTGTCGGGCAGGATCGGGGTCTTGTCGAGCGAGAGGAACCGCGCGCCTTCGGGCCTATGCGACAGCTCGGTCTCGTAGCGGATGATGGCACCCTGAACGCCTGTCGGGCGCACCGCCTGATAGGCCACCAGCATGTTCAACCGTGACTGTCCCCGCGGGGCGGGTTCGAATGTCGCGTGCAGGATGTGGTGCGCACTGCGCTCGCCCGGCACCGTGGCAAACCATGTGGCAAGGCTGTCGCGGTCGTCGGCGAACAGATGGCGACCTTGGTGACCGCTTAGGCTGACCTGCGGATCGAAGATTTCGAGATGCGGCGCGAGGGCGCTGCCCGGTGCTTCGAAGAAGGCGAACCAGCGGTAGGCAAGATGCAGGGCGTCATGCTGCGAGCGCAGCTGATCGGAGGAGAGTGTCATACCGGCCCCTTAGAATTGGAGGTCGCCCAGGCCAGCGACGGGCCGGGGCATGTGTTTCTGGGGCGTCACGCCCCGAGGATCAGGCGGGGATTGCCTGCGGGGTGACCTCCAGCGCCTGCGCGAGGCTGGTCAGGGCGGTCTGACGCGCGGCTTCACCGGGCATCATCAGGTTCACCATGACCTCGTCGGTGCCATAGGCCCGGCCCAGCTCTTGCAGCTGCGATGCGACGCTGTCCGCCGTGCCGTAGATCAGGCGGCCTTCGTTGCGCTGACGCACCATCCGTTCCTGAACACTCCAGTCGTGTGTGCGCGTGGTCGCAAGCGACGGAAGCCGGTCGAAGGGCCGCGCGCTTTCGGCATGCGACAGCCACAGGTGGAAGGTGTCGGCGAAGGCCTCCGCCTCGGCCTCGGTTTCGCCCACGGCGGCAAAGACCGCGACGACGACGGAGGGCTTGTCGCCGAAGACGGTGGGCTGGAACGCCGCGCGGTAGGCGGCAGCCGCTTCAGTGCCCTGCGGGCCTGGGTTGATGAAATGCGCAAAGGTAAAGCCAAGCCCGGCCTGCGCCGCGACCCCTGCCGTAGAGCCGGAGGCCCCCAGCACGAAGGTCTGCGGGATGCGGGCGGTGCGCGGCAGGGCGCGCAGCCCGGCATGACGGCTTTGGGTGGGATGCTGCCCGCTCAGGAAGCCCAGCAGGTCGCCCAGCTTCTGGCCATAGGGAAGTTGGCTGGTCTTCTCTTCGTTGAGCGCGGCGTTGACCCGTTGATCCGCGCCCGGAGCACGCCCCAGCCCAAGGTCGATCCGGTCCGGGAACATGCCTTCCAGAAGCTGGAAATTCCCGGCAATCTTGTAGCTGCTGTGATTGGGCAGCAGCACACCGCCCGAGCCGAGGCGGATCGTCTCGGTGCCGGCGGCGGTGCGTGCCATCATCAGTTCGGGCGCGCTGCTGACCATGGCGGGCATGCCGTGGTGCTCAGAAAACCAGTAGCGATGAAGTCCGGTGGCATCGGCGGTTTGTGCAAGGTGCAGCGAGGCGGCGAGTGCGTCCTGCGCCTCAAGGCCTTCATCGACGGGGACGTAGTCAAGGATGCTCAGTCGCATGGGATATCCTTTTGACAAGAGTGGGTTGCCCGCGCGGCGAGGGCGGTGGCGGGACAGGTTGATCAACCGGGCCGATCAGGCGGTGCTGTGGCCGATGTCGAAGTCGGGAATGGTGTCGATGTCGAACCAGCCGGGGCGATAATCCGTCCAGCAGAAACGCCACTGGCCGTCCTCTTCGCGCCGCGCGCGCAGCTGGTAATGCGCGCCGTAGAGCGGCTTGCCCTGCGGGGTCATCGTTTGTTCGGGCACGATCCGGCCGACGATGGCATTGGCGTGTCGCCCATCGGGATCGGCCTCGACCCGGACGAGGTCGGCGAAGTGCTGCATCCACGGCCAGTGGTGCCGGAAGCTGCGCAACTGTCCGATCACCGCATCGCGCCCTGCGTACTGGCCCATCGGGGCAAATCCACCCGCGATATCCGCCGTGTAGCTGCCGATGAGCAGGGTGATGTCGCCCTGGTCGATGGCAAAGGAATAGCGGCTGTAAAGCTCTGAGATCGCCGCGAAGAGATCGCTCGGGGGCGTGCCGATGGGTTGCAGGGCCCAAGGCGAATGCAATTCGCTCACAAGAACTGGCGGCGGGTCGCCCACCTGCCAGCCCGCATCGCCGGGTGGCAAAAGCCAGTGCGAGGCAAGCCGTTCGGTGCCGCGCATCCAGCTGCTGGAGACCCTGACATGGCTCACCTGCCAGCAGTCGTCGGCGCGTGTCGCGCGCAGAACCACGGTCGCGCCGAAGAGCAGCGCCTGCGCGGCATCGCTTTGGTTCTGCAACAGCCCATAGACATAGAAGCTGGCCACACCCTCATCGCCACGGGTGGCGGCGTAGCGGTTGCTGGTGCGGATGGTACAGGCGCCTTGCCGACCATCCGCGGCAAGCGCGTTCTGGATGTCCTGCGCACCGCCGAGCTGCCCGTGCAGGTTGCTGTCGAGCCGGGCCTCGGGGGCCAGCCAAGAGGGCGCGCCCGAGCTTTCGCCGGACCATTGGGCCGCAAGCCTGTCGATCAGCGCCAGAAGCGCTGCGCGGTCCTGTTCGGGACCTTGATGTTCATGTGTCATTTGTCACCTTTTGCGGGAAAGACGGGCAAGCGCAGGCAGGATGTGCGCGCCCATTTCGTCGATGATGCGTTCGGCAGGGCGCCGCGACGGGCGCAGGTTGAACGCCACATGTTTCACGCCCTGCGCCGCCTGCTGCTGCAACCGCGCCAGCAACGCCTTGCGCCCGATGCGAAGCACATTGTGGTCGCGCCGCGGCGGAGCATCGGGGTTTCGGTCGAGGTCGAGGAAGGTCGAATAGCCATAGGGCGGCGGGCGCCGCTTGCCGGAGGCTGCCTTCAGATCGTTCAGGATCTTCGCGACCGATTTCGGATCATCCACCGTCCAGATCCAGGCATCGGCGTTCTTCGCGATCCAAGGCACCGTCTGCCCGACGCGTCCGACCGCGATCATCGGCAGTCGGCCCTCTTTCGGTTTGGGCAGCAGGTCGAGATCCCCCGACAGCGTCCCGAAACCTTGGGTTTTGCCGCGCGGGAAGGCCTCGCCGTGAAGTTTGCGGATCAGCCTAAACGCCTCGCGGAACCGGTCGGCGCGCCTGTCGAAACGGACGCCGAAGGCCGGGTACTCCATCGGACGGTCGCCCGACGATAGGCCGAGGATGAACCGGCCCTGCGTCAGCATGTCGATGGTGGCGGACTGTTTCGCCACTGCGATCGGCTCGCGCAGCGGCAGCACGATGCCTGCGGTGCCTATGGTGATCCTCCGCGTCTGCGCGGCAAGAAACCCGGCGTAGACCAGCGGGTCCATGATCTGCGCCGCATCGCCGAACTCCGGATCGAAGAAGGGCACGTCGCGCAGCCAGATGCTGGCAAACCCCGCCTCTTCGGCGCGCCGCGCGGCGGCGTGGCCTTCCAGCGTCGGCACGGGGCCTTCGGCATAGGCTTCGAGCGGCGTAATCAGGCCGACCGTCATACCTTGCGCGCCGAAAACGGCATCGAGGGGATCGGGCCATTGATCCTCCTGCAAAGGATCGAAGCGGGGGTGTCGGGGCACGGGATCGGTCCTTGCTGGTCTTGGCGTGGGCGGGTCGTTGCAGCGGTCTTGCCTGAGACGGCCGCCCAACGGTGTTGCGTTGAGCCCGAACATATTCCCGTCTCAGAAATCTATAACCCCGAGGTTTTTCCGATCAGTCGATCCTATGGTTCCGCAATTGTAGGGCGCAGACCCCGCCAGATGCAGGCCCCGTCAGGTCAGCCACCGGTTGAACGAAGGCTTTTGCGGCACCGGCGGGGCGTCTTCACGCAAGGCGCAGCGCTGTTAGAGCCAGTAGCCGGCCTCTTTCTTGGCCGCGTCGGCAACCAGCGCGTCGATGAGCGCACGCTGGCCGGGCTTGAGGTAGCGCGAGCGTGGCCAGACCGCGTGGATCGGCATTTCGGCGCCGGAGGCATCGTCCAGCACCGTGACCAGCTCCCCTGACGCCAGTGCGTCACTCACCAGCCACGTCGGCAGCTGCGACAGGCCCGCCCCAGCAAGCGTCGCCTCCAGCATGGCATCGCCGTCGCTGAATTCGTGCCGGGCGCGGATGGTTTGCGTGATGACGGACCCGTCCGGCTGGCGCAGAAGCCACGAGGGCGGCACACCGTCCCGACGACTGCCGATGATGCAGTCATGCTCGGTCAGGGCCGCCGGGGTGGCCGGGGTGCCATGCTTGGTGAGGTAGGCGGGGCTGGCGCAGATGACCAGTCGCTGACGGCCCAGCCTGCGGGCGACCAGATCGGCATCGTCGCTCAGCGCGCCGATCCGCACGACAAGGTCCACCCCTTCGTCGATCAGGTTCACCCGCCGTTCGGTAAAGCTGACGGCAAGGTCGAGCGCCGGGTGCTCGTCCGCCAGCCGGGTCAGCACCGGCATCACGTGACGCCGCCCGAAGGCCGCCGGCAGATGGATGCTCAGCCGCCCCGACACCTGCCCGCTGCCCTCGGTCACCGAATGCTCCAGCCCCTGAACATCGCTCAGGATCGCCACCCAGCCATCGAAGTATCGCTGCCCCTCCGGCGTCAGCGACAGCCGGCGGGTGGTCCGGTGTAGCAGCTTCGTGCCAAGCCGCGCCTCGAGACGGCTGACGCTTTTGCCCACGGCAGAGCCGGTCAGCCCAAGCCGCGCACCGGCCGCGGTGAAGGAGCCGTTGCGTATGGTTTCGACGAACTCGCGCGCGCCGGAGAAGGGATCATCGTGCTCAGGCATTGCGGAACCTTGGGACGGAATGACTGGAACGGCGACCATATTATATTCCACGACAGGATCAATAGATTGGCGGTCAGAAAGGAAGGCCCCCAAGCCCCTGAGCAGCCGCTGGCCATGAAATCAGGGCGCAGCAATCTTCCTGCCAACTGCTTATACTCCTTCGAGGACTCACCCATGTCGCACCTCTTCTCGCCATACGACCTCGCGGGGCTGCCCCTGCCGAACCGCACCGTCATGGCCCCGATGACCCGGTCCCGCGCCCCGACCGGCGCCCCTGACTCGCAGACCGCGCTCTACTACGCTCAACGCGCCAGCGCCGGGCTGCTGATCACCGAGGGCGCGCCGATCAGTCAGGAAGGCAACGGCTATCTCTATACCCCCGGCATCTACACCGACGATCACGAGGCCGCATGGGCCAAGGTCACCAAGGCGGTGCATGATCGCGGCGGGCGCATCTTTGTCCAGCTGTGGCATGTGGGCCGCGTCTCGCACACGTCCCTGCAACCGGGTGGTGCCGCGCCGGTTTCGGCCAGCGCACAGCGCGGCGAGGGCGCGTTCTCCTTCGCCATCGGGCCGGATGGCCAGCCGGGGCAGCAGCCTGCCTCGACGCCCCGCGCGCTGGAAACCGAGGAAGTCGCCCGCGTCACCGCAGACTTCGTCGCGGCGGCGCAGCGCGCCATCCGTGCGGGCTTTGACGGGGTCGAGATCCACGGCGCCAACAGCTACCTCTTCGAGCAGTTCCTGAACGCCAATTCCAACCAGCGCACAGACCGCTACGGAGGCAGCATCGAAAACCGGATGCGCTTCCTGCTGGAAACGATTGATGCCGTCGCAGCCGAGATCGGCATGAACCGCGTGGGCGTGCGTATTTCGCCCTTTGGTCGCCTGTCGGGCATGCAAGGCTACGAGGGCGAGGCCGACACTTGGCTGGCCCTGGCCGAGGCGCTGGAGGCACGCCAGCCCGCCTATGTCCACCTCAGCGACCAGCTGACCATGGGTGGCGAGGCGATGCCCGCAGGCTTCCCATCGCAGTTCTGCAAGACCTTCACCGGCACGCTGATCGCTGCGGGCGGCTTGACCCAAGAGACAGGGGAACAGGCGCTGAAGGACGGCGCGCTGGACCTCATCGCCTTCGGCAAGCCCTTCATCGCCAACCCCGACCTTGTCGAGCGGATGCAGAACGGCTGGCCGATCAACACGCCCTCGCGGGAGGCATTCTATGGCGGCAATGGCGCTGCCGGTTACACCGATTTCCCCACTTGGGACGAAGAGAAGGACAAGACCGATGACTGACACCCGAGAGAGCCGCATCACCGCGATGCTCGACCGCGAAGACATTCGCGCCCTGCGCCTGCACTACAGCGCGCTACTGGACGGCAACGCGGCTGACCGCATGGGCGAGGTGTTCACCGAAGACGCCGAAGTGGTCGTGACCGTCGGTGCCATGAAGGGCCTCGACGAGATCAAGACCAGCCTGCGCGATGCCTACCAGAGCTTCGACACTCGCAAGGCCGAGCATTTCCCGTTCGTCCACGCCATTGCCAACCACGAGATCACCCTGACCGGCCCGGACACGGCCACCGGCAGCTGCTACCTGCTCGATTTCGTGACCGACCGTCCGGGTGCGCAGCATCCCTTCCTGCTGTTGGGGCGGTACGTGGACGACTATGTGCGCGTGGATGGCGAATGGCGCATCAGCCGGTCCGAGCTGGACGTGCTCTGGCCGAACGACGACGCGGCAGAGGCCTGAAGCCACCGCCGGTTTCCGCCTGTTTCCCCCGGCCGCCCTTGGCGCAAGGCGCGGTCGGCGCGGGTATAAGCCCCGGGGGTGCCAGACCCTCTGTCCCCCTTGGTCGCGGGGGCCGGACTTGCACCGGCCCCCCGCACATTCGCTGCTCAATTCAAGAGAGAAAGACAATGCGTGCCATAGGTTACACCAAGGCGGGTCCGATCACGGCGGACGACGCCCTTGTCGACATCGACCTGCCCGAGCAGATCCCCGGCGAGCGGGACCTGCTGGTCGAGGTGAAGGCTGTGTCGGTCAATCCGGTCGACACCAAGGTCAGAGCCAGCGCCGCGCCCGAGACCGGGCAGCACAAGGTGCTGGGATGGGACGCGGCCGGCATCGTGCGCGCGGTCGGCGCCGTCGTGACCGGCTACGCGCCCGGGGATGCCGTCTACTACGCGGGCTCCATCGCGCGGACCGGTACCAACGCCCAGTTGCATTGCGTGGATGAACGTATCGTGGGACACAAGCCCCGGACGCTGGACTGGGCCGAGGCGGCTGCTTTGCCCCTGACCACGATCACCGCCTGGGAGGCGCTCTTTGATCGGCTGGAGGTCACGCGCCCGGTGCCCGGCGGGGCACCTGCTGTGCTGATCGTCGGCGGCGCGGGCGGCGTAGGCTCGATCGCGATCCAGTTGCTGCGCGCCTGCACCGAGCTGACTGTCATCGCCACGGCGTCGCGCTCCGAAACGGCGCAATGGACCCGCGACATGGGGGCGCATCACGTCATCGACCACAGCCGTCCGATGGCGCCGCAGATCGCCGCGCTGGATCTAGGCGCGCCGTCCTTCGTCTTTTCCACCACCCATAGTGATCAGCACATCCCAGACGTGGCCGAGCTGATCGCGCCCCAGGGCCGCTTTGCCCTGATCGACGAACACACGCCGCTGGACGTGCGGCCTTTCCAGGGCAAGGCCGTCTCGATCCACTGGGAACTGATGTTCGCCCGCCCCCTGCACCAGACCCCGGACATGGGCGAGCAGAAGGTACTGCTGGACGAAGTTGCACGGCTGATCGACGCGGGCGCGGTGCGCACGACACTGACCGAGCGGCTGTCCCCAATGGATGCCAGGACACTGTCCAAGGCGCATGCTCAGGTCGAGAGCGGGACGATGCGTGGCAAGGTCGTCGTGGAGGGTTGGCCCGACTGAAGCCGACGGCGGAGGGCCGGGCAGCGCCCGACCTCCGCCTTGATCGCGGGCGCTGGATATTCTGCCGTAAGGTAAGCACGGGCGCTTTCCCCGTATGGCCTGAGGAACGGGTGCCGTCCGCTTCGGGCGGCGTCGGCTCTAACAAGACGCTCGACGCGAGTTCTGGTGGCGCAGGCTACGGCGCGCTCCATTAGCCGGTGCATCGGGGCCGCGTGACATGATGCCACGACGGGTCGAATGTCTGGCCGTAAGAGTTGCCGTAGGCCAAGCTCTGTCCAGAAAGAGGTGACGTCTTCTGCTCCCTTTGAACACCATTGCCGCTCCAGTATGGCTCGCTGACGTGGAAGACCTATGACGTGGAGGGCTGATACCGGTCATAGAATGAGAATGTTTTAGGGGGCCAGGTCCACTTCATGCGCATTGCTGACGCTCAACCTGTGGTGGGCTGCGGTCGCAGCGAACGGCAGGAAGGTCCGGATTGCGTTGAAAAACTCCCTCACCGAGCAGTCACAGGGCTCCGACGAGAATTTCGTTCTGGTGGAGGTCAGATCTTCCGTAACCGGTGTTCAACGCCGTCCATTCGGCGACTGTCATGATCGCTGGCATCGAGACTGCTCCCAAAACCCTCAAAGGGCATATGCCGTCAAATTGACTCCATACACTTCAGATCTTTGCGATACAGCCAGTGATTTCCATTCGCTGATATGTGTGAGAAGATCGAGTGAGAGGCCACAAGCTGCAGAGTGCGTTACGACATGACCGCCTGTATCTTCAGGCTCGCCTTAGGCGGATGTGTCCCGAGAAACTCGGCCATTTCCTCGAGTGCGACCTGATGCGAGACCAGTCCTTCGATCTTTGGTCCATAGGCTGTAATCGCGGCAAGGGCCTGCGGGATATTGCGATTGAGAGAATGCGTCCCCATCAGACGCAGTTGCCGCCGGAATACCTCGAACGGAGAGATCTCGATCCGTGCATCGGGCGGACAGACCCCGAAAAACAATGCAGCACCTGAATCGGCGAGATAGCCTGTCAAGCCTGACGCCACCTGAGTGACACCGGTGGCATCGGCGGCGATATCCATGTTGCCGCGTAGCGACTGCATCTGGGCGGAGCCAGCCTCGACCGAGGCAAATCCGAAGCTTTCGGCCAGAGCAAGCCGTTCGAGTGACAGATCCGCCAGCGTGATCCGTTCCACGCCGCGCGTATGCAGCGCAATTGCCAGAAGAATACCGATCGGCCCTGCTCCAATGATCAGCGTTTCATCATGGGCGGCAGGGCGAAGCGCCTCGACCGCATTCAGGACGCATCCCATAGGTTCGGCCAAAGCGGCCTGCGTCCAGGGAAGCTCAGTTTTATGCAGGTTTTCGGCTCGAATGATCGCTTCCTCGGCGAAGCCGCCATCTTTCGATACGCCATAGGCCCCAAGGGCTACACAGAGATTTTCCCGACCGCGCAGGCAACTGCGGCAGGTGCCGCAGGACAAGTTAGGATCGATCACGACCCTATCTCCCGTGCTGAAACCCCGGACTTCGTTGCCGATCTCGATCACCTCGCCCGCAAACTCGTGCCCTGGCACGATCGGGAAGGCACCATTCCCATAACGGGCTGCGCGCACCTCATAATCGGTGTGGCACAAGCCAGCCACGCGCACCTTGACCCGGACCTCACGCGGTCCCACGGCACGCGAGGGCTGGTCGCGCAGGGCAACCTCTCCCTGCGCCGGAAAACAGATCGATTTCATTTCTCCCCTCCCCTTAAAAATGGGGGGCGTTTCTGCCCCCCAAACCTTAGCTCATCCACTGACCGCCATCGACGTTATAGGTCTGCGAAACAATGTAATCGCTGTCGGAAGAGGCCAAGAAGACCGCCATGCCGGTCAAATCCTCAGGGACTGCAAACCGTCCGGCAGGCACGCCCGCTGCGACTTCTGCTTTTTTCTGACCCGGTGCTTTGCCTTCGAGTTTTGCGAACATCGCATCGACATGTTTCCAATGCTCACCGTCGACCACGCCCGGGGCAATGGCATTGACGTTGATGCCATGCTTGATCAGGTTCAGCCCTGCGGATTGCGTCATCGAGATAACCGCCGCCTTGGTCGAGCAATAGACCAGAACAAGAGACTCCCCACGGCGCCCTGCCTGAGAAGCCATGTTGATGATTTTGCCGCCATGGCCCTGCGCGATCATCTGCTTTGCCGCAGCTTGCATAGTGAACAGCGTGCCTGCGACGTTGACTGCATAGAGGCGGTCATAGCTGTCACGGGTGATATCGACCGTTTCCGCGGCATCAAAGAGGGCCGCGTTGTTGATCAGGATGTCGAGCTTTCCGGTCTGTGCGACGACGGACGCAATCGTGGCATCGATGCTGTCCTGACGCGACACATCAAGCTGCACCGCATAGGCTCCCTCTCCCAACTCCGCCGCGGTGGCTTCGGCGGCCGCGAGGTCGATATCGGCAATCGCGACCCGAGCGCCTTCACGCAAGTAAGCTTCGGCAAAGCCGCGGCCAATGCCGCGTGCGGACCCTGTGATAAGGGCGGATTTTCCGTTGAGACGTGTCATTGCTTCAGTCCTTCATTATTGAAGCGGTGGATCTTGTCGGCCTGCGGCGTCAGGAAGACGGTGTCTCCGTGGCGCAGCGCCACTTCACCGCTTGCACGGACGGTGATCGTCTCGGCAAGGCCGGTGTCGTGAACGTGGAAATAGGTATCGGAACCCAGATGCTCGGCGACGCCGATCCGGCCCTGCCATTGACCTTGTGTCGCTGACACATCGATATGTTCGGGACGGATCCCCATCGTGTGGGCGTTATGGTGTGCAGCTTCCGGCCCTTCGATGAAGTTCATCCGGGGTGAGCCGATAAAGCCTGCCACAAAAAGATTGCGGGGGTTTTCATATAGCTCAAGCGGTGCGCCGACCTGCTCGATCCGGCCTGCGCGAAGCACCACAATCTTGTCGGCCATCGTCATCGCTTCGACCTGATCATGGGTGACATAGATCATCGTTGTCGCAAGACGTTTGTGCAGCTCGGAGATCTCCAGCCGCATGCCGACGCGCAGCGCGGCATCAAGGTTCGACAGCGGCTCGTCGAACAGAAACGCCGCAGGCTCGCGCACAATCGCGCGTCCGATGGCGACCCGCTGACGCTGACCGCCCGATAGCTGACCCGGTTTGCGGTCCAGATAATCCGTCAGATTGAGCGCGGAGGCCGCGGCCGCGATACGCCGCTCCTGCTCCTCGGCGGACACTCCGGCCATTTTCATCGGGAAGGCGATGTTTTTCCGCACACTCATATGCGGATAAAGCGCGTAGCTCTGGAACACCATCGCAAGGCCGCGTTTGGCCGGGGGCAGCTCGGCCGAAGGACGCCCATCGATCTCGATCTCGCCCGACGAGACATCCTCCAGCCCCGCGATCAACCGCAGCAGAGTGGATTTACCGCATCCGGACGGGCCGACAAATACTACGAACTCGCCATCATTGATCTGCAGGTCGAGCGGGGGAATGACCTCCACATCGCCAAAGGCTTTACGAACTTTATTCAGGGAAATATGTCCCATGGAACTCTCCTTACTTAACCGCGCCGAAGGTCAGCCCGCGCACGAGCTGTTTCTGGCTGAACCAGCCCATTATGAGAATGGGGGCAATTGCCATTGTCGAGGCGGCCGACAGTTTGGCGTAGAACAACCCTTCGGGCGACGAATAGCTTGCGATAAAGGCCGTCAGAGGCGCGGCCTTGGCCGCTGTCAGATTGAGGGTCCAGAACGCCTCGTTCCACGCAAGGATGATATTGAGCAGCACAGTCGACGCCATTCCCGGAACGGCCATCGGTAAAAGCACATGCACGACTTCCTCACGCAAGTTGGCCCCGTCCATTCGCGCCGCCTCCAGAATCTCGCCCGGGATCTCGCGGAAATAGGTGTAGAGCATCCAGATGATGATCGGCAGGTTGATCAGCGTCAGCACGATGACGAGCCCCGTGCGCGTGTCCAGCAGACCCAGTTGGCGGAACAGAAGATAGATCGGCACGAGAACGCCTACCGATGGCAGCATTTTGGTCGACAGCATCCACATCAGGATATCTTTGGTTCGACGGCCAGGGACAAAGGCCATGGCCCATGCTGCGGGGACGGCAATCACCAGACCAAGCAACGTCGATCCCACCGAGATCACAACCGAATTCCAGAAGTGTAGCAGATAATCCGATCGTTGATTGACGGCGGTGTAGTTCTCTAACGTCCAGTCGAAGGCAAACCAGACGGGCGGGTCGGCAATCGCTTGTGCTTCGGTTTTGAACGAAGTCAGCACAGTCCAGAAAATGGGGAAGAAGATCAACGCACCGACAATGGCGGCAATTGCAGTATTGAGCGCTTTGCGCTGCGGTGTAACGGCCCGAGCCATCAGCAGTCCTTTCGCGGATTTGCGGGTGTGAGATCAGGCATCGAGATTTTTCCCGATGGCGCGCATGAGGAAAATAGCGACGATATTGGCAAGGATGATCGCGACCACACCGCCCGCGGACCCCACGCCCACATCAAAGCGCAGAAGGCTTTCGGCATAGATCAGATAGGTCAGGTTGGTCGAGGCATTGCCCGGCCCGCCATTTGTCGTCACGAGGATTTCGGCAAAGACGGAGAGAAGAAAAATCGTCTCGATCAGGATAACGACAGTGGCCGCACGCCCCAGATGGGGGATGGTGATATAGCGGAAACGCGACAGGGCGCCCGCCCCGTCCATCTCGGCCGCTTCGATCTGCTCGCTATCGAGAGACTGCATGGCCGTCAGCAGGATCAGCGTGGCAAAAGGAAGCCACTGCCAGCTTACGATCCCGATGATCGACAGCAGTGGTGCTTGGGCCAGAAAGTCAAAGGGCGCAAGACCCAAAGCCTTGAACAGGTGTGCAAATAGCCCGTTGACCGGATTCATGAACATGTTCTTCCAGACCAGTGCAGAGACGGTCGGCATGACAAAAAACGGAGCAATCACCAGAATGCGCCAGATCCCTGACGCCCACATCGGCTGATCCAGCAGAAGCGCTAGAAGGGTGCCGCCTACAATGGTGACAACCAGAACCCCCACCACCAGGACAAGCGTATTGATCAATGCCGTCGTAAACGCCGGATCAGTCAGGAAATACTGATAATTCTCGATACCCGCAAAGGGGGTATCTCCCGGCATCAGCAGATTATAGCGCAGGACGGAGAAATATAGCGTCATACACAGTGGGATCAGCATCCAGCCCAGAAGCAGGATAACTGAGGGTGAGATCATGAGGCGCGCCGCGGCGCGTGCGTGTGTGGTCGCCATTGTGTTCTCTTTATAGGGAAAAGAAGAGTGGGGTGGCCTAAGGCGCACCCCACCTGTCCGCGGGAGGGCGGATTAGTTGCCGTACCCAGCGCGACGGATCTCGCGCTCTGCGGACCGTTGCGAGGATTGCAGAGCTTGCTCCGCAGTCATTGAGCCGGAGAGAGCGGCAGAGATGTTTTGGCCGACAGTCGTGCCGATACCTTGGAACTCGGGGATCGAAACATATTGGATACCGGCATAGGGGACCGGCTGGGCCGTCGCATCATTCGGATCTGCGGATTGGATAGCGTCGAGCGTCGTGGCTGCAAACGGCGCAGCGGCGATATAGTCCGGATTTTTATAGGTGGACAGGCGCGTACCCGGCGGCACGGCGACCCAGCCCTTTTCCTTACCGACAAGGGCGACGTAGTCCGCGGAAGTGGCCCAAGAGATGAACTCTTTTGCAACATCCTGTTTTTGCGAGCTGGCGGGCACAGCAAGCGCCCACGCCCAGAAGGCAGAGTTGCCTTTGGGAACGGTCGCGACCGGCGAAGCGGTGAAGGCGACCTTGTCTGCGACATCCGACTGTGTCGGATCGAACACGCGACCTGCAGCAGAGGTTGCATCGATCCACATTGCGCATTTTCCGGTCTGGAACAGCGTCTGGTTCTCATTGAACCCGTTCGACGTCGCGCCGGGCGGGCCGTATTTCGTCATGACGTCGAGGTAATAATCCAGAGCGGCTTTCCACTCGGGGGTGTCGATGGTCGCGTTCCAATCCTCGTCGAACCAACGGCCCCCGAAGGTGTTGACCATCGTTCCGAAGACGAACAGGTTCTCGCCCCAACCGGGTTTGCCGCGAAGGCACAGGCCGTAGACCTCATTGGGCTTGTCGGTCAGCTTGGCCGCGAATTCGCGGATCTGCTCCCAGGTGGGCTGATCCGGCATGGTCAGACCGGCCTTTTCAAACAGGTCTTTACGATAGAGCGTGAATGAACTTTCGGCGTAGAAGGGCACCGCGTAGAGCGTATCATCCGCCGAAAGGTTCGCCGCAACGGTGGGGATCAGATCATCATAGTCGAAGCCGGGAAGATCGTTCAGCGGCGTCAGCCAGTCCTGGCGCCCCCAGATCGGGGCTTCGTAAGAACCGATGGTCATCACGTCATACTGCCCGCCACCGGTTGCGATATCGGTGGTCACACGCTGACGCAGGACATTTTCCTCCAGCACAACCCAATTGATTGTATTGCCGGTTTCTTTCTCCCAGATCGGAGACAGTTCCTGCATGATGATCATATCGCCGTTATTGACGGTCGCGATCGTGATTTCTTCCGCCTGTGCAGATGTCAGGCCAGACAGCAGGGCCAGTCCTGCGACCGTCCCCATCAAACTATATTTATTCGGCATCTAAGGCTCCTCCCTTTTACGCGTGTAAAGATATGCGCTTTTTTATGATCTCCGGTCAAGCAAAAAAATGCCAAAGCCGCAGCAGTTCCCCTGCTGCGGCCTCAAGCCTTTGAAAATATCGAAAGGTTTTTAGGCGGATTCTCGAATGATCAGCCGTGTGGCGAAAGTTTCACGACGCGGCGGCAGATCATGGCTATCGCCTTTGATCTGGTCGGCTACAAGGCGCAGCGCCGCCCGGGCGATCGCGGGAATGTCCTGAGCCACCGTCGTAAGCGCGGGTGTCATGAAACGGCTAAGGGGGTGGTCATCATGCCCCGCAATCCTGAGCCCGTTCTCTCCGGTCAGCCCAAATCTGGTGGCCGCCCGCAATGCACCGATGGCAAGGCGGTCATTCGCGCAAAGCAGCGCGCCAGACACATGCCGCCCCTGTGCAAAATGCCCCTCCATGACATCATGGGCATAGGCCTCGAAGTGCCAGCTGGCGCCAACGCTTCGTCCGCGGATCACGACCGGCTCAAGACCTTTTTCCTCCATGAGTTCGATGTAGGCGGCTTCACGGGAGTCGGCGTTTGCGTTTAGTCGGGGCATACCCAGAAACGTCGGGGGATGACCCGTCCTTAAAAGATATTCTCCAATCATCCTAATGCTTTGGCGGTTATCTGTGCCAACAAAATCGACATCATCAAGCCCTGGAATGGGACTATCCACCAGCACCATCGGCAGATTGCGGCGCAGCCTGTCTAGGCTCTCAAGGCGGCTTTGCCCCCCCAAGGGTGCCACTAGAACCCCGTCTGCATTCATCGAGAGTAACTGCTCGATCGCCCGACTTTCCAATTCCGGAGAGCCATGGGAGCTCTGTGTGAAGACGGTATACCCCAATTCTGCGGCGAAAATCTCGATCTGTTCAAGGACGCTTGCAAAAAACAGATCCGTCGCATGCGGAATGACTACGCCCAGCATTCCGGTAGCTTTGCGGTTCAGTCGAGTTGCAAAAAAATTGGGGACGTAATCCAGCGTTTCCATCGCGTCGGAGATCTTACGCGCGGTGGATGCACGAACAGATTCTGGGTTCTGGAAATATCTGGACAGGGTGGGGCGTGAAATGCCGATCGTTGCGGAAAGCTCTTCCATGGAATGGATTTTTGCTTTTCTCACGATGCAATCTCCGTCTGCCTATCGTGCTCATCTCCGCAGAGGTCACGCTTGTCAATCTCCCCGATCATTCCATAAATATTGACGCGCGTAAATATTATCGCTAGCAACAAGAACGACTCAAGGGAGGTTTCAAGATGTTCAAAGGACATCGGCTGATCGGAATCGGAGAGATTCTGGTCGAGTTCGTATCTCATGTAAAAAATTGCGGACTGACTCAGGTCGGGCCCTATTCGGGGCCTTATCCCAGCGGCGCCCCTGCAATTTTCGCGGATCAGGCTGCGCGGATCGGTGCTACTGTTACAATGATCGGAGGCGTCGGGGCAGACGGCTTTGGCCATACAACGATTGCCCGCCTCAAGCAGGACGGTGTCGATTGCTCTGCCATCAAGCTGGGCAGCCGCTCGACCGGCACCGCATTTGTCAGCTATTACGACGATGGAACACGCGATTTTATCTTCCATATCAGTGGAACCGCGGCCGATGATTTCTCTCTTCCGGCCTTGCCGGAGGGGCCGTTGCTTCTCCATGTCTCGGCAGCCTCGCTGGGCAATCCGGTTCTGCGCAATCTGATCATGACCTATGCCCGGCAGGTCCTGGATCAGGGTGGGAAACTGGCCTGCGATCCCAATGCGCGCCCGGAACTCATGCGCGATGATGATGCGCTCCGCGCGCTTCAAGAAATCATGCAGGAGGCACATTGCCTTCTGCCAAGTACGTCTGATCTTCCCTATCTCTTCCCGGACCTTCCGCTTGAGCAGGCTATCGAGCGCCTCGCGCAACGCGATGGGCTTGTTGTGCTCAAGCGCGGCGCCGAAGGCGCGACGATTTTCGCCGATACCCGCATCGATTTGCCCGGCTATGCCGTGACCGAAGTTGATCCAACGGGTGCGGGCGACTGCTTCTGTGGAACATTCCTCGCCGAGCTGTCTCTGGGCACACCGGTTCTCGAGGCGGGCGCAAGGGCGAATGCAGCAGGCGCCATTGCCGTAACGCGGCGTGGCCCTATGGAGGGCAATTCCTCCCCCGAGGAAATTACCGAATTTCTAGCCCAACAGGCCCGATTGCTGGAAGGAGCGAAGGCATGAACGCTATTTGCAATATGATCGACCGCAACCGCAAAGGCGAACCTGTCGGTCTTCCGAGCTTTTGCACCGCGAATGCCCATGTCCTACAGGCCATCCTGTCCCATGCGGCAGCGACCGGCAAACTGACGGTCATCGAGGCTACCTGCAATCAGGTCAATCAGGAGGGTGGCTATACCGGCATGACGCCGCGCGACTACATGGAGTGGGTGCGTGGTATGGCAGCCGATGCAGGCGTGCCTATGACCCATCTGATTCTGGGCGGGGACCATCTCGGACCCAATCCCTGGAAATCGCGCCCCGCTGAAGAAGCCATGGAAAAGGCGCGCGAACTGGTCCGGCTCTATGTCGAAGCAGGCTTCACGAAAATCCATCTCGACGCCTCCATGCCCCTGGGAGGCGAGGCGCCGCCGAGTTTTGAAACCATTGCCGCGCGTGCTGCGGATCTATGCGTCGTGGCCGAGACCCATGCGCCCGATCCGAGCGCGTTGATCTACATCGTGGGTACGGAAGTGCCGATCCCGGGTGGCGAGACCGAAGAGCCGGACGCGCTGGATGTGACCTCGGTCGACAGGCTTCAGCGCACGATCGATACGCATCGCGCGGCATGGACCGAACGGGGTCTGGATGCCGCGTGGGAGCGGATCGTGTCTGTGGTCACCCAGCCGGGGGTGGATTTCGGTCATAGCTCGGTCTTCGTCTACGATCCGGAGGCAGCCGCCGATCTGTCACAGGCGATTCTGCCGTCGCCGGGTCTGACTTTCGAGGCGCATTCCACCGATTATCAGCCGACCGCCTCTCTCGCCGAACTGGTAGGATCGCATTTCTTCTTCCTGAAGGTCGGCCCGGAATTGACATTCCGCTTCCGTGAGGCTGTCTGGGCGCTGGCGGATATCGAGGCGCGTCTCGATCCCGCGACGCCCTCACGCCTGCGCGAAGTTGTCGCCAAGGCCATGGAGGACAACCCCGCCTACTGGTCCGACTATTATCGCGGCACCGACCTGCTGCAACGGATTTTCAGCTATTCCGACAGGATCCGCTACTATTGGGCGATGCCCGAAGTCGCCAAAGCCGTCGACCAGCTGATCGAAAATCTTACGCAGCTGGATGTCCCGCCAACGCTGGTAACGCAGGCTTTCAGCGGTCTCGAATTCGGCCAAGTGAACACAGATCCCGTTGCGCTGATTGACAGACATATCGGTAAATGTATCAAGCGCTACTACTCGGCATGTTCAATTTAGGATCTGCATCGGCAATATCACGTTGCGTTAAGCCGTGCGAATGCAGACCAACGGGAGTCCGCCAGACGATTATCTTGAAGGCATGATTGTTCCGAAGACATACTGTCGCTGCTTCGCATGACGGTTGCAATTGACGGTGAGGGATTTCAGCGGTTGCAACCCCTCACCGTGATGTGGCATCCGCGCCAGCTCTGGAGGATCAGACACATGCGTAAGAACTGTTTCGCCTGAGCCCGGAGTTTCGGGATGGTCGAGTAGTAAGAGGCCGAGGTACCGACGGCTGAGATGTGGCGGAAGCACGGACTGAGCATTGCCACCGGCACTAACAACTTATTTGTCGGTCGGCGAGTTCGGCCGGAAGGGCGAATGTCAGGCGGTCATCTCGAGGGCATAGTGGGGCCAAAGGTCCTGGGCGTCGGACCTGGTATGACGATAGAAGTTAGCGGAAAGTTGATCGCGGCGGGGTCGGAAGAGAGTGTTGATCTGGTCATGGGCGGAGAGGAACCTCTGCGCTTGCCTGGGCGACTTGAACCTGCCCATCAGTTTCTCACGCTTGCGAGTCGCTCGATGGATGTCCTTGACTACCTTCTCACTGTGGCCTTGCTTGGTTCCGGGTTTCTGTCTCATCTTCACTCCTCGGTGGTTACGACGAGACAGAAACTCCCCCTTATCAAATCATCCTAAACTGTCCCATTGGCGCTGACGTTAGACACCCCGTTATAGTTTTGGCTAGGACTGCATCAGGTCGAGGCTCCGTCGACAGAAATCGCGTCTGAGTTCATGCGAGCTCAGTTTCAAGCGCCGTGGGATTCATGACCTACCCTGTTGCACAGCATGTTGCGCCGCACAGCTACATTGGAAGAGCCAGGTTCACCAGAGCGTTGAACCGAATTCGCGCAACTTCATAGTCAGAAAGGGTTGGAGATCGGAATGCCAAAGGGCGACAAAGAAAAGGATTTTCAGCATTATGACGGATAGAAAACGCATTGCAGTTACCGGTGGCCACGGCAAGGTAGGCAAGGTCCTCATCCCCTACCTACGGGCGCAGGGGCATCAAGTGTTCTGCCTCGACCAGGAAGCGCCTTATACGCTGGATGAACCCTACATGCAGGTGGACCTGACCAATTTCGGCGACACGCTCGACGGATTGGCCTCGGTGGGCGAGGATGTCTACGCCCGCCCCGAGCGGAAGGCCTTCGACGTGGTCATCCACCTTGCTTCGGTCCCGCATCCCCGGATGGTTCCCGATAGCGAGGAGTTCCGGCTCAACATGATGACGACCTATAACGTGTTCGAGGCCTGTCGCCGTCTCGGCATCAAGGATATCGTCTGGGCGGCGAGCGAGGTGGGCATCGGCGTGCCCTTCGATCAGACCGGCGCCCCCTATGTGCCGGTGGACGAAGACTATCCGCTGCGTGGTTACAACGTCTACGCGCTGACCAAGGTTCTGGGCGAGGTTATGGCAGAAGAGTTCTGCAAAAACGACCCCGAGCTGCGGATCACCTGCCTGCGCCTGAGCAATGTTATCGATACTGAAGAATACCCGGGCTTCGAGGACTGGCAGGACGATCCGACGCAGCGCATGTGGAACTTCTGGACCTACATCGACAACCGCGATGCGGCCCAAGGGATCGAGAAGGCACTCCATCATGCGCCGCGCGGGAAGGATGCGTTCTTCATCACCAACGACGACACCGTGATGCGGGCGCCGACCGAGGCGCTTCTCGAGGCGCATTTCCCGGAGGTCGAACGCAAGCGACGCTTCGAGGGCAATGAGGTGGTGTTGACCAACGATAAGGCCAAGCGCGTTCTGGGCTTCCAGCCGCGCCACAACGGGTCACAGGCGCGCTGACCAAATCGCGGAGCAACCTGAGAGGGGCGGGAGCAGCCGAGGTGCTTCCGCCCCTCTCAGTCCTTGGCGCTGTCGATCTGAGCGGGGCTTCAAAGGCACCTTTGGCAATGCCCCTGCGGCGCGCCTGATCATGTTTCATGACATCCGCGTTCAGCCCGACCGATCACCGTGTTGAGCCACAGCCACAGCGAAAGAAACGAGGGAATGCATATCTTTGTGATGTGCGCAAACCTCCCCTGCGTGCCTATCCAACAGGAGTTATCATGACCGTTACCTACGATGCCGATCACCTGGCCGACAACGCGGGCCGCCGCAACTTCCTAAAGCTCGCCGCAGGCACGGGCGCCTGGGGCGCGGCGGGGCTCGCGGGCAGCCGCGCCGCCTATGCCGCAACGGACGTCCCCCCGGCCGCCTTCAACGCGCCGTTCCCCGTCTCCGGCTACGCATCGCAATCCGCGGACTCGGCGCTCGCGCCCTTCGACTTCAACCGCCGTGCCGTTGGTACGAATGACGTTGCCATCGAAATCCACTACTGCGGCGTCTGCCATTCCGACATCCACACCGCGCGCGGCCACTGGGGCCAGCAGCGCTATCCGCTGGTGACGGGCCACGAGATCGCCGGGGTCGTCACTGCCGTCGGCAGCGGCGTCAGCAATTTCCGTGTGGGTGACCGCGTTGGCGTCGGCTGTATGGTCAACTCCTGAGGCCATTGCGGCGAATGCGACGCGGGCTTCGAGCAGTATTGCGAGAACGGCTCGACCATGACCTACGGCACGGGTGTCGCTGCCGACATCGAGCCGACCGAGACCACGCAGGGCGGCTATTCCACCGGCGTCGTCGTCGACAAGGATTTCGTGATCCGCATTCCCGAGACCTTCGACCTCGCGGCCGCAGGTCCCGTCATGTGCGCGGCGGTGACGGTCTACTCTCCGTTGCGGAACTGGAACGTCCGCAAGGGCGCCAAGATCGGCGTTGTCGGGATGGGTGGCCTCGGCCACTTCGCTGTAAAGATCGCCAATGCGCTTGGCGCCGAAGTGGTCGTCTTTACCACAAGCGCCGACAAGGAAGAAGACGCGCGCGCGTTCGGTGCCGTGGACGTCGTGGTGAACTACGACGAAGCCAAGATGGAAGAGCATCGCAAGTCGCTCGACTTCATCCTGAACACCGTGCCCTACCAGCACGACATGAACCCGCTGGTCGCGCAACTGAAGCGCGACGCGACCATGTGCCTCGTCGGCATCGGTGATGTCAGCGAGCCGAACCAGCTATCGCCCTTCACCACGATCCAGGGGCGTAACTCCTTCGCCGGTTCGCTGATCGGCAGCATCCGTGAGACGCAGGAAGTGATCGATTTCTGCGACCTGCACGGCATCGCACCGGAGTATCAGCTGATCCACTTCGAGGATCTGAATCGGACCTGGGAGGACGTGATAGCAAAGCGGGCGCGTTATCGCTACGTGATCGACATCCAGAACGCCTGAACCGGTCCGCTTCACGAAGCGAGGTCGCCCATGTGCTTTGGGCGGCCTCTTCGCGTCTTTTGAAACCGCCGCCAGCCTTCAGATCCTGAAAAGGACCCTTTCCATGTTTCATCTGGTCACCGGGGCGCTCGGCCTCTTTGTCTCCGCGCATCTCTGGCCCTTGTTGCCCGCGTCCCGCTTCCTGCGGATCGTGTGCTGCCTCGGCGTGCTACTGATCTCGCAGCATCATCTCCTGACCAGGCTCACCTTCGGCACGATGTTTTCCGCCGAAGTGCCGCGTGCCGTGCTGATTTGGGTGAACGTCCTCTTCGCGGCCATCGTGTTTGCCGCGGTTATGTTTGTCGTGCTGGACCTGCTCCGATTAGTCGCGTCGCTTGTCAGACTGACATGGACACTCCTGCCAAAGACCGCAGGCAGGAGCGTCATCGTTGTGGCCTTAGCCCTTGCGGGCTTTGGCGTGAATTCCGCCATCAGCCAACCGCCCGTGCGCCGCGTCGACCTCGCCATTGCCGATCTGCCGGAAAGCTTTGAGGGGTATCGCATCGTGCAACTCACCGATCTGCACCTGAGTCGCCTGTTTCGAGCCCCTTGGACCGAGGAACTGGTCCGCCGGACCAATGCGCTGTAGGCCGATGCGATCCTGATCACCGGGGATGTCATCGACGGCACGCTCGACGCGCGCGAGGCAGATGTCGCACCCCTGGCAGGGCTACGGGCGACGGATGGGGTCTTTGTCGTCTCCGGCAACCACGAGTATTACTTCGATCACGACAGGTGGATGGCGCATTACGCGGGCCTCGGCATGATCGTCCTGCACAACGAACACGTCGTTCTGGGCACGCGCGACAACGGTCTGATTGTCGCCGGTGTCCCGGATCGATCCGCGCATCGGTTCGGACTGCCGGGGCCTGACCTCGGCTCCGCGTTGCAGGGCGCGCCGGAGGGGCTGCCGGTGATCCTGCTCAACCATCAGCCCGCCGATGCGCTTCTTTCGGCGGGTGCAGGTGTTGCCCTGCATCTCGCCGGGCACACCCATGGCGGCATGATCCGGGGCCTCGATGCGCTCATCGCGCGGTTCAATGACGGCTTCGTCTCCGGGCTCTACCGGCTGGGCAACACGACGCTCTACGTCAACAACGGCACGGCCCTCTGGCCGGGGTTTGCCATACGGCTTGGCGTCCCTGCCGAGCTGAGCGTGTTTATCCTGCAGCGCGCATGATGCTGTAAAGGCTTGTCGCGCCGGTGATGAACAGGCACCCCGGACCGAAGCACAGGTTGCTGACTGCCTCGGGCACCGGGATGTGTCCGAGGCAGTCGCCGTCCGGCGCATAGACATAGACACCATCCGCGGAGCTCGCCCAGAGGCGACCGTCAGCGTCGACCCGAAACCCGTAGAAGACACCGTTCGGGCAGGTGGCGAAGACCTCCCCACCCGACCAGTGATCGGTAGTTTTGTGAAACGAGCGGATGTGTCGCTGCCCCTCTGCACGGCTGCCACCGGAATCCGCAATGTAGAGCAAGTCGCCTGACGGCCCGAAGGCGATGCCGTTGGGATAGGCGAAGTCCGAGAATACGCGCGTCAGCTGCCCCTGGTGCCAGCGGTAGACGCCATTCACCGGCTGCTCCTTGGGTCCGGCGATACCCTGTCCCTCGATCTCGATCCCATAGCTGGGATCGGTGAACCAGAGCGCACCGTCAGCCGCCATCGCGACATCGTTCGGGCTGTTGAGCCTCCCGCCGCCGTAATGCGTGGCCAGGACCTCCCGCGTGCCATCCGGCATCAGGCGGGTCAGCGCGCGGGTTCCGTGTTCGCACATCACGAGCGCCCCGTCGGCGCCCGTCGTGCCGTTGACGAAATGCCTCGCCCCGCCGCGATAGTCCGACGTCAGCCGTGTCGAAGGTGTGTGGATCAGCTGGCGGTCGTTGGGGATGTCACTGAAGACAAGGATGCCGATGTCCGGCAGCCAGGTCGGTCCTTCGAGCCACCCGCCGCTGGACCAGAGACACTGAAGCTCCGCCCGTTGCGGGAAGAGCGTCGCAAAGATGGGGTCGTAGGTCTCGAGGGGCATCGCGCTACTCCAGAAGAAAATGCCCCCACCGGAGGGAGCGGCGAGGGCATGGGACGGATCAGTCCGGGGTCAGTCCCATTCGGGAGACATGTCCTCGGGCGAGATTATCCGCCCGTCGGGACGCGCGAGGCCGTGGATGGCCTCCATCTGGGCGTCGCTCAGCTCGAAGTCGAAGATGCCGAAGTTCTCGGGCAGGCGCTCGAGCTTCGCGGTCTTCGACAGGGTCACGACACGCGGCTGCTGAACCAGCCAGCGCAGGGCCACCTGCGCGGCCGTTTTGCCATGGGCAGAGCCGATATCTTTCAGGACCTCATCCTGCGGCACCAGACCGTCGGCCATGCCGTAATAGCCGGTAAGCACCATGCCCAGCTCTTCACAAGCCTTCAGGATCGGCGCTTGGCTGAGGTAGGGATGATATTCCACTTGGTTGGTGACCAGCGGTGCATCCGAGAGCTTTGCGGCCTCGTGCATCTCAGCCACGTTGTAGTTACTGACACCGATGTGGCGGACCATGCCCTTTGCGACGGTCTTGTTCAGCTCGGCAATTTGCACCTCGCGCGGTGTATCGTTCCCGTGCGGCCAGTGCAGCAGCAGCAGCAGGTCCACGTGGTCGACGCCGAGTTTTTTCAGGCTCTCCTCGACGGAGGGAAGGAAGTCGGCCTCGGCGAATTCGGTCACCCAGACCTTGGTGGTCAGAAAGATCTCGTCCCGAGCCACGCCGGCCGCCTTGATCGCGGCGCCCACGGCGGCCTCATTGCCGTAAACTTGGGCGGTATCGACATGGCGGAAGCCCAGCTTCAGCGCCTCGGGCAGCACGGCGGCCACCTCGGCGTCGTCCATGCGGAAAGTGCCAAAGCCCAGTGCGGGGATCTCCGCGCCATTTGCGTTCACGTTATGCATTGTCTGTCCCTTTTTGGTCGGGGCGCGCCAGCACTGCGTGGCGACGCGCTTTCTCTTCCTCTGAGAGGATCTTGTGTTCGGCTCCGGCCTCCTGCGTGGCCGCATCGCCGCCGATGACGCTGGTGACGCCCGCGCGCAGGGCCTCGACACCCTGACGGGCGACCAGCGCAGGATCGTTCTTCCAGCTGTAGTCGCCGAAGCGGGTGCTGCCCATGCCCGCGCGGCCGTGGAAGTTGGTCGCAGTGGCGCCGGGGTGCAGGATCGTCACGGTAATCCCGGTGTCTTTCAGCTCCTCGCGCAGCCCGTGGCCGAAGGAGGTCATGAAGGCCTTGGAGGGCCCGTAGACGCTTTCGAACGGCGTGGGGGTCGTGGCAGATAGCGAGCTGACCAGCAGCAGCTTGCCCCGAGTCTCTATAAGTTTTGACAGCAGTGCATGACACAGCCGCACGGTGGAGGTGATGTTCAGTTCGAGCAACTGGAGGTGCCTCTCCAGCGCAATATCCAGAAAGGCCCCGCCGATGGCGATGCCGGCGTTCAGGACGACGACATCGACACGCCCGGCCTTGCGGACGGTGTCCACGACGTCGCGCACGCCCTCCTCGGTCGACAGGTCGGACTGCACGGCAATGACATCCACTTCATGGGTCCGCAGGGTTTCGGCGGCGTCCTGCACGCGGGCGCTGGAGCCGGTGATGATCAGGTCGTGACCGTCCTCGGCCAGGAGCTTGGCGATCTCGAACCCGATCCCGGCGGAGCCGCCGGTGATCAGCGCGCGAGGTTTCACGATTTCATCCATTGGGCGAAATCCTCCTTGCAATCGGGGTGCCAGCGCGACAGCGCGGGACGATTGCGCACCATGTCCTCGGCGGCCCAGCGGATACGTTTCGCGTCCATCGCGGGCGTCACCTCGTTGTCGGGGCACAGGATGTAAAAGTCGCCGTTCAGCAGACGCGCCATGAAGTAATCGACCATCTGTTCCGCTGACCACGGGGCATCGGGCTTCTTGTCGCCCGCCTTGGCGTCGGGGAAGTTCATCGGCGTGTAGGTGTAGCCCGGCACCAGCAGGTGCGCCGAAAGGCGGCCGTCGGTGGCGTTGCGCAGCTCGTGCTCCAGCTGTTCGGTCAGCACCTTGATGCCCGCCTTGGCGACGGAATACGCGGCTTGTCCGGGCGGTGTCGTGATGCCTTCCTTCGAGCCGAGGTTGACGATCGCACCCGGCTGGTCGCCGGCGATCATGTCCGGCACGAAGAGGTGCTGCATCCGGAGCGCAGAGGTGAAGTTCACGTCCAGAACCTCGCGCCACTCCTCGGGCGAGGCCCAGGGACCCGGACGGCGCATCATGCCGGCATTGTTGATCAGCAAGTGTGGCACGCCGAAACGATCGGTCACCTCTCCGTGCAGGTTTTCGCAATCTGCCGGGATGGACACGTCGCCGGTCACGGTCAGCACGTCGCCCTTCAGCCGGGTCGCGAGCGCTTCGAGCGCTTCGGGGTCGCGGTCGAACAGCGCCAGATTCATGCCCCGCGCGGAGAGGTCTTCGGCGATGGCGGCCCCGATGCCCTTAGCGGCGCCGGTGATCACGGCGGTATTCCCGGGGGCGATGACGTCTTGCATACGTGTCATGGTTCAGTCCTTTCCTTGAAGTTTCAGCGAGATGGCGAAGATGAGAAGCCCGGCCAGCGCGAGCGCCGCGCCGACATAGCCGGTGGAGGCCCAGCCGAGGCCCGCCGAGATCGCAAGCCCGCCGGTCCAGGCGCCGATGGCGTTCGACAGGTTGAAGGCCGAGTGGTTCATAGCCGAGGCCAGCGATTGCGCGCGCGGCGCCGCGTCCATCAACCGGGCCTGCAACGCCGGGACTAGCGCGAACCCGATGCCTACGAGGAAGAGCGCCAGCCCCGCCAGCCAGACATTGGCCGCAACCGCGCCGAAGAGCGCCAGCGTCACCACCGTCCAGCCGAAGAACCCGAGGATCGCGCCGGTCAGCGACTTGTCAGCCAGCCAGCCGCCCAGCGTATTGCCCACGACCATCCCCAGCCCCCAGAGCGCCAGCATCCACGGCACCTGCGCTTCAGAGATCCCTGTGACTTCGGTCAGCGTCGGGGTGATGTAGCTGTAGACAGCGAACATGCCGCCAAAGCCAATGGCTGCCGTCGCCAGCGTCAGCCAAACCTGAAGCGAACCGAAAGCCGAGAGTTCGGACAGCGGCGAGGCATCCTTGTCCGCGGGCCGCGTCGGCACCACCAGCGGCAACAGGACGAACAGCAGCACGCCGCCTGCAGCCACCAGCCCGAAGGCCGAACGCCAGCCAAAGACTTGCCCCATCCAGGTCACCAGCGGCACGCCCGCCACGTTCGCGGCGGCAAGGCCCAGCATGACATGGCCGATGGCCTGTGTACGCTTTTCACGCGCCACCAGCGAGGCCGCAACCAGCCCCGCCGTCCCGTAATACGCCCCGTGCGGCAGCCCGGCGACAAAACGTGCCACCCCGATCTGGCCAAAGCTCGCCGCCAGCGCCGAGCCGGCGTTGCCGAGCACGATCAGCACGGCGAGACCCATGAGCAGCTTCCGCTTCTCCATCCGTGCGGTCACGACCGTCAGGAGCGGCGCCCCGACCACGACCCCAATGGCATAGAGGCTCACCAGATGACCAGCCGTCGGCATGTTCACCTCGAAAGTCTCCGCGATTGATGGCAACAGTCCCATGGCTGCGAACTCGGCGGTGCCGAGGAACAGCCCGCCGAGGGCGAGGACGAATTGAGCAATGACGATCTGCATACGGGGCCTCCTGACTTGCCGTGTGGCAGACAGATAGCGGCGTGACAGAGGCGCGACAAGGCAAGACGAATTGCACGCTGTGTTGAATGAAATTCACCACAAGGCGTGCTATATGAGCTAAAAAGGAGCAGCGATGACACTCAACCGCACTGACCTCGGCGATCTCAACCTCTTCCGCACTATCGCCGAAACCGGCGGGTTTCGGAAAGCTGCGGCCGAACTGGATCTTTCGCCCTCCGCACTGAGCCACGCCATGCGCGGGCTGGAGGCTCGGCAAGGTGTGCGCCTGTTCAACCGGACCAACCGCAGCGTGACATTGACCCATGCGGGGCGGGAGCTTCTGACGCATGTGCAGGCCGGTCTTGACGCCATCGAAGGCGGGCTGGAGGGGCTGAACCGCTTCCGCGATCGGCCCGCAGGCAACTTGCGGATAAACGTGCCCTCAGATGCGGGACGGCTCGTGCTGGCGCCGGTTCTGGCGAAATACATGCGACAGTTCCCCGAAGTGAGGGTCGAGGTTGATATCAACGACCATGTCATCGACATCGTGCAAGAGGGGTTCGATGCGGGCATCCGGTACGGAGGCACCGTGCCGGAGGACATGATCGCCCTGCCGATCGGGCCTGAGTTGCGCTGGCTGGCGGTCGCCTCGCCGGACTACCTTGCCGATGCCCCGCAATTGGAACATCCCAACGACCTGAAGAACCATCGCTGCATCGGCCTGCGCATGGGGACCGGACGGATCTACAACTGGGAGCTGGAACGCGGCAGCGAGGAAGTGGAACTGTCCCTCGACTGGTCCGTCATCGTCAACGAGACGATCCTGTCACTGGAAATCGCAAAAGGCGGTGGGGCCATCTGTTACATTCTGGAGGACCGGGTCCGGACAGAATTGGAAACCGGCGAGCTGCTGCATGTCTTGCCAGAATGGTCGTCAATGGGCCCGGCCTTCCACCTCTATTACCCCAGTCGCAGGCAGTTGCCCGAAGCCCTGAGGGCCCTGCTGCGGTCCATGCAGGGCAAACGAGTGTGACCGGGGCATCTTTTTGGCGCCATTGTGGAATGGCGTTAAATTACGCCCCAGAGCCATCTTTTGGTGAAGGGTTGCGAGCAGATATTGCAAATGACGGCTGACCGCTTGGGTTTCGTTGAGCGTCCATAGGTGCAGACCGCTGCGAATAACTGCTCTTCGCACTCACTCCCTCGTGACTTCGCGGGTGCAGCGTTAAACAAGCTCATTCAGCAAACGGCAGGAACGTCCGGATAGTGTTGAAAACGTCGGTGTTCGACGCGTTCAGAAGGGCATTCAAAGGGAGCCGATTGCCAATCCCCCTCATGCAGGGGGCGGCAGGGGCACCAATTTGGCGAGTTTGCGGAGGTTCTGGGCGGTTGCGGCGAGTTGGAATTGCTGCGGCTGCACCCTTGGGTCCGCGCAGCCGCAGCATGCGTAGGCCGATATATCGTTTCAGATGGGCAAAGAGCATCTCAACCTTTCGCCTTTGCATGAACGAGGTAATGTAGGCGTCGGTTTTGCGAATTCCGCGGGCGAGGTCTCGGGCCGCTTCGTGAACCGATCGGAGCACTTTTCGGGCGGATTGGGTCGGGCAGCATTGCGCTTTCAGGTGGCAGGTGTCGCAGTCCTGCTTGCGCGCACGGTAGCGGATCAAACCGTCCTTGCTGACATTCGTGACGCGCGGCTTGGAGAACTTCCGGCGGGACGTCTCGAGCGTATTTCCTGCAGGGCACGTATATTGATCGCTGGTGGTATCGTAGACAAAGTCGTCCCTCGATAAGGTGCCGTCGGTGCGTTTCGATTTGTCCCAAACGGGAATGTGAGGGGCGATCTTGCGCTCCTCTACCAGCCAGCCCAACGTTTCGGCCGATCCGTAGCCTGTATCGCCGACCAACTTTCCGGGTTTGCTGCCAAAGCGTTGCTGAACGCGGTCGATCATGTCCCGTGCGGCGCGCGCCTCCGTTGGCCGGATCGGAGCTGTGGGTTCGACATCCACGATCACGGCGTTGTCCAAGTCGACCAGTTAATTGGTAGAATCGGCGAAGTATGCGGCACCGCCGTCGGCTCCCGTCCAGCGGGCAGCCGGGTCTACTGGCGAGATGTACTTGGGAACGACTGCGGTTGCGGCGCCAAAGGCCGCATTGTCGAGCGTTTCGATATATTCACTCACGGCTCGAGACAGCAGCTCCGGGGGCAGGCCTTCCTTGCTGTCGACGCCTCGCGTCTGATTGGCATTCGCCGGGATCAAGCTGGCATTGACACCGAAGCTGTGACCGCCGACCAGACCTTCGTCGATACATCGTTGCAAGACGGTCTCGAACAGATGACGGAACAGCCCGCTCTCGCGAAAGCGCCCGTGCCGGTTCTTGGAAAATGTCGAATGATCCGGTACCGCGTCGGTCAGATCGAGCCGGCAAAACCAACGATACGCCAGATCGACATGAACCTCGTCGCAAAGCCGCCGCTCGGACTGAATGCCCATGCAATAGCCCAGCAGAAGCATGCGGATCTTCAGTTCGGGATCGATGGGCGCCCGCCAGAACTGTAGAACGGTGCCAACAGTGGCCGCACATCGGAAAGATCGAGGAACCGGTCGATACCGCGCACTGGGTGGTCCAACGGCACGAAGCTCTCAATAGAGAAATCGTAAAACAGCGCGCCCTGCGCAACTTGCCTTGGCCCCATCATCGCGATGCCCTCCACTCTCAGAACGAGTGAATCAAAGCCCCCGACGCTAAGCAACCGACTTTTTCAACACTATCTCCGCATTGCTGACCATGGCCTGCCCAACTACGCTGCGCTGTGTGACGAATGGCTGGTTCAAGGAAGCTGCTCTGCAGCAAGAACCAAACCGGTGAATGATAGTCGGGGCCGTAAACACATATCAGCACAAGTCGCTCCCTTTGCGAAAGGCGGTTTGCGTAGCTCCAATCTCAGCGCCGGCGTCCCCGCGAGGAGGTTTTCTTGTTCCCGCGTGCGCCGGTCACGATAGGTGTGTACTGCTGATTTTCATCTTTCAGCTTGCTCCTCCTTGCAAGGCGCGCGGGGTCGAGCGTGCCAGTTGCGACGGCGGCCTGGACCGCGCAGCCAGGCTCGTGTTGGTGGGTACAATCTCGGAAGCGGCATTTGGGGGCCAGCTCGGTGATCTCGGCGAAGAGCGCGTCAAGGCTGGTCGAGAGGTCGCTGACATGCAGGCTGCGCATGCCGAGCGCGCCCCTGTGAGTTGAGCACTACAAGCCTCACTCGACCTAAAGCTGTATTGCTGCCCAATCTTGGTCCTCAAGGGGTTCGATGCTGAGGAATTGCGGCAACCGTTCTGCTAATCTGAGCCCGGACTTCATGATCGACGAGAGGCCATAAGCGTTTCGCTGGCAGACATATACAGAGCCCGAATGGCCGCGAAAGCGATACTCATGTTCATCGGCCTTGACGCTGACAATACCGGAGTTGATCCGCCACCGGTCGGACTTCATATAGCCGCCGAACCAGCCTGCCAGCACCCGTAATTCTTCGACAGGCTCGCCGCGCTGGATGATTGTGACGCGCAGAATGATCCAGGCGTCAGGATGTTCACTCATGATAGGCCTCCACTTATCTTGTTGAGATCAGAAACTTCATTGCGCTAGCGTCTCTTCCGGATTTCAAACCCGCCATCATTGCTCGGCGAACCGACCTCCATGTTGTCCGGGGGGGGCAGCCGTGGAAATCAAGAAATCTTTGCGGATCGGCCACGAGTGTGGCGGTCGACGCGGTGCCTCATGGGCTCTTGCGGTGTCCGCAGCCCCGCCTTCCTCTTTGCTAGGACTGTGCCCCCCGTTGCTGGGATCGCTTGGGGTGCGACGCAAGTGGTCGGGGATCGGGGGTGCGCTTTCGACAAATCTCACGCGCTCCGGCTCCGGTTCAGCCGATCGCGTTGTCCCCAGATAGGTGATGATCACATGGACAAGACCGATCAGGCAGATCAGCATCCCTGAGATCGAGAAGAACGCCTCAACGGACATCATCCTGATCCTGCCAGTCTTCGACCGAGCGCGAGGATGACATCGACTGCATAAAACGCGTCACCCTCCGGCACGATAGGACTGGCGCGTCCCGTCAGATCATGGCGCAGGATGGCGCATGTTTCGGGTAACAGCTTATCCAGCAGAACATGTGTGTAGGTTTCGCGGCACCGCAGCGCATATGCATAATCCCGTTCAAGCGCCGGATGGATGTCATGCTGCTCCCACGGCTCATTTAGGGGCTGCAAGGCTGGTGCTTCGCTGACGAGGCAAACCTCCGCCAGATCATCCTCGTTCTGGCCATGATCTTCGTCGGGGTATCCGATCGAAACATTTTGAATGCGTGTGCCAGCAACCGTGGAGGACAGCCGTCGATGCGAATGTCCGAAGAACCATGTGTCGATATCTGCCTGTTTTATCACATCGGTCAGATCCGAATGGAAAGCTGGCGTCAGGCGATCCAGCGGGCCTGCCGCGGACAGGTGCGGGCCATGATGGGTGACAACAAATGTCCGCCCTTCGCCTGCGAAATGTGGGGTCGCCAAGCGCTCCTCCAGCCAAGCGCGATGCTCGCCATGCAGCCTGATGGTATCCTCGGGCGTGATCGTGACAAGATGAAGCGGCCGTACCACATCCGGATCGTACTTCTCATGATCTGGGGCTTTGATGGAAATCATATCAAAGTCGCGCATGAACCGGCGCGCGAATTGCATGGCCGCGTTCCTGTCGCCCATGAGGTCGAAGTCGGTCCAGAGAGTGGCACAGAAGTAGCGGTCGCGGCGATGGCGGAGTTCCGTCTTCTGAGCAAACCAGCTCCCGCAGTCACGGACCATGTCGCGCAGCCGTCTGTCATCGTCGAGCCTGCTCCTGTAATAGTCGTGGTTCCCCGGGAGGATG
>NZ_MDHA01000039.1 GCF_001705665.1 Thioclava sp. SK-1
TATTGCGCAAGGCATCAGCTTATTTTGCGCAGGCGGAACTCGACCGCCCACTCAAGCGATGATCGGTTTCATCGACGATCAAAGGGCTGTTTACGGTGTCGAGTCGATCTGCAGGGTGCTGCCGATTGCACCGTCAACATATTACCACCGCTTGGCATGCCAAGCCGATCCGGCCAAAGCTTCAGCCCGGCATCAGCGGGATACGGAGCTGCGCCCGGAGATCAAACGTGTCTGGGATGAGAATTATCAGGTCTACGGGGTCCGCAAGGCGTGGTATCAGCTGAAACGCGAGGGCTTTACGCTTGCACGCTGCACGGTGGAG
>NZ_MDHA01000040.1 GCF_001705665.1 Thioclava sp. SK-1
GCTTCTTCAAATCCCTCAAGGCCGAGCTGATCTGGCGAAACACATGGCAAACACGCCGGGATGTTGAGGTCGCGGTGTTCGAATACATCAACGGCTTCTACAACCCGCGCAGGCGCCATTCAGCCTTGGACGGAAAATCACCCGTGGCCTTCGAAAAACTCGCCGCCTAAGATGAGCAACACACCGGAACAGAAACGGTGCGGGGGAACTGAACCAATCTCCCTCAGACAAAGCATGCGTGGGCCCGCAGCCAAAGTCTTTGTCATTCGCAAGCAAGAATTCGGTATGTTTTCTGTTTTAGCGGTTGCAGCACTAGACGCAATATCTAACCAGTAATCATCTTCCATAACGACCCCGGGCAGAGAAATGTCTTCAAAATTTGCCGCGGACTATGCCCTCGCAGTGAGCTAAGGGCAATGCTCACGAAGGGGATTGCCAACTTAACGCCCGCAGCATCTGCGCATTGTCAGCATGCCGCGGACCGCAATGTCGGTGGTGGCGCCGGCCGTCGCACGGTTTTCGCAAGACATGCCTGGGGTGGAAATCTCGCTTGATCTGCGCGGTCACCGCGACATGGACTCCTGGATCAACGGGCGCGAATATGACCTTGGCTTTGGCAATGTGCCGATCTCGCATCATGCTGCCGTGGGCACGCCAATGGCCCGCGCCGCGCTAGAGCTGTTGATGCCGGCGGGCCATCGGCTGGCCGGGCATGACAAGATCCCGCTGGAGGCGCTGCGCGGCGAAACATTGGTCAATCAGCTCCCCGGTATGTTGCTGCGCAATCAGGTGGATGCCTTGCTGGAAACCCGCCAGATACGTGCCGCACGTGAGGTGCTGACCAATTCTTCTCAGATGTAGCAACAATTGGTGGCCAGCGGCGCGGGCGTGGCGATCATTGATCGGCTTAGCACACTGGCCGCGCTGCCCGGCCAGTTGGTGTCGCGCCCGCTGGACCCCACGCGCTGGGTGGTGTTTGGCACGATTCAACATCGCGAAAGCGCGCCCTATCCCGTGGTCCAGACCCTGATCGGCGCATTGCGCGAACAGATCCAATCCTGTGCCGTGCCGGGCGCGATCGAGGTGGTTTAACACCATCATCACCGGCCCCTTGGGCAAGGCCGCAATCCGCCCGGCCCACAGGCTGCCACGCGGCGATGCCTCTTGCAGCGCGGGGCGGCGATGGGGCAAAACAGGGCATAACGGCGCCGGTCTTGCGCCGCCCCTCTGGTTCAGCCCAGCCCCGAAACAGGAAGGACCCGCCGTTGGAACGCTATCTGATCCCTGCTGTGCCATGTGCCCCGCGCCTTGCGCGTATCGCGTCATGGCAAAGGATGCCCGCATGAGCATGACACAGGCCGAGGCCCTTCTTGCCTCCCGCCGTTCCACGCGTGCGTTTTTGTCCGATCCGGTGCCGCGCGCCGATATCGAACGGATTTTGCGCAGTGCACGGGCTGCGCCCAGCGGGGCGAATTTGCAGCCGGGCCGGTTCCATGTGCTGACAGGGGACGCGCTGCGCGATCTTAGCGCGGCGCTGGTCGGCGCGGTGGATCGTGGCCAGCCGCCGGTGTCGCAATATTCCTATTTTCCGGATCCGATGCCTGCGGATTTGAAGGCCAAGCAACGTGCCGCGGGCTATGCGCTTTATGCCGCACTGGGGGTTGAGCGGCGCGATGTGCAGGGCCGTCGCGCGCAATTTCGCCGCAATTATGAATTTTTTGGTGCGCCGGTCGGTATCGTCGTGACGATTCATGCGGGCATGGGCAAAGGCTGTTTTATGGATCTTGGCATGGCGCTTATGGCCTTGATGATCGCGGCGCAGGGGTTGGGATATGCCACTTGCGGCATTGGTGCGCTGGCGAATTACGCCGATGTTGCGCATGATCATCTTGGGTTGGCGCAGCCAGAGCTGATCGTCTGCGGTCTGGCCCTTGGCCGTGCAGATCCGCAAGCGCCGCAAAATCAGTTCTGCACCGAACGCGATACACTGGACCGATTTGCGACGCTGCGCGGTTTCACCTAGCAAGCAGCACGGCCGTTCCCAATCCGCCCGCCGCAGCAATCGCTGCCAGCCCGATGCCCCCATGGCCAGCATAATCGTTGCGCGCGCCCAATTCATGCACCAGCCGCACCGCGTTGATCGCACCGGAAGCCCCAACCGGATGGCCGCGCGCCAATCCCCCGCCGCCAAGATTGACGATACCCGGATCAATCCCGGCGCCTTGCATGCAGGCAATGGCCTGCACAGCATAGGCTTCCATGATTTCGGCCACGCTTAGGTCGGTCGCGCGCAGGCGGTGGCGTTCCAGCAAGGTGGTGATTGCGGCGACGGGCGCACTTCCGGGCTGATCGGGCCGCGCGCCCCGCGTCAGCCCCCCAAGATAGCGCAGGCCAGGCCGTCCCAGCCGGTCGGCCACCCGCTGTGACACCAACACCAACGCCGCCGCCCCATCCGCCGCCACCGCCGCATTTGCCGCCGTGATCGTGCCCGATAAAACCGGCGCGCGTGCCGCGATTTTTGAGGATAGCGCACGGGTGAACGCGTCACGTTTCAACCCGGCCACAGGCACGATTTCATCGCCAAAATCTGCCGCCAAAGCTTTGCGATGGCTTGCGACCGCCCACGCATCTTGGGCGGCACGGGACAATCCATGCTCCTGTCCCAATATATCGGCAGCCACGTCCATTTCGGGGTCGCGTTCGGGCCATGGGGTGAAGGGCGGCCTGTCATAGGGAATGGGCGCGCCGCCATCGGGATCGGTGCGCAGCCGCAAGGGCCGGCGCGAATAGGATTCGACCCCGCCCGCCACAACCACCTCTGCCTGCCCCGCCGCGATCATTCCTGCTGCGACAACCACCGCATCCAGCCCGCCGCAGCATTGCCGGTCCAGCGTCAGTCCCGCCACGCGCTCTGGCAGGCCCGCCGCCAGCGCCGCAACCCGTGCCGGGTTGCCGCCCGCCCCCAGCGCATTGCCCAACACCACTTCATCCACATCATGCGCCATCAGCCCGGCCCTGAAGATCGCGGCTTGCAAAACTGGTGCGGCCAAATCCTGTAGGGCCAGCCGCGACAGCCCCCCCCCGCGCGGCGCCACCGCCGAGCGCATGGCAGACAGCACACGAACCCCCCCGGCCATTGTCATGCTGTGGCCCCCAAGCGATGTGCGATCTGCGCCAGATCGGGTTTGCCAGAGACGGTTTGCGGAAAATCCGCCATGGCGATCACCTGTCGCGGTGTGGCCAACGTGCCAAATTCGGTGCGGCAAAGTGCCAACAGCCGCGCATGGGTGGCCGCATCATCTGCCCCGGCGATGACGGCGATCAGATGCACCCCACGGCGCGGGTCCGGACACGGCAGCACCGCACAATGATCGACTGCGCCATCGGCCAGCAAGAACGCCTCGATATCTTCGGGAAAGACGTTGCGATCTGCGATTGTCACCATGCGGCTGCGCCGTCCCGCCACGGTCAAAAACCCGTCGGCATCCAATCGGCCCAGCTCTCCGACGCTGACGAACCCGTTTTGCCAGCGGGTATCGGGACTGTGGCCTTCGGCATATCGCTCAAACAGATAGGGGCTGCGCACCCAGATCTCACCGATCTGCCCGGCGGGGGCATCGATGGACAGTTCTACCCCCGGATAGGCCCGGCCCACCGTCCCCTGTGGCATGTCGGGGCCGCCCCATGTGATGAAACTGGTCTCGGCTGCGCCATAAAATTCGCGCAAACTGGCCTGCGGGCACAGCCGCGCCAAAACATCGCGCAGCCCGGCTGGCATCCGGCCACCACCGCACAGGATATGGCGCAACCGCGGCAGGGCCTGCCCGGCGGTGGCAATCAGCCGAAGCTGCGTCGGCGTAGCATACAGCACCGTCGCCCCATGGGCGGACAGCGCCAAGGCCTGCTGCGCGGGACGCTGTCCGCCCAGACACAGCAGATCCGCGCCCAAATAAGCCGCCTCGGCAATCGCATAAAGCGGCAACGAATGTTGCAATGTCCCAAGCACGCCAATGACATCGGCAGATGTGATCGCAAGCGCGCAGGCATTCACCCGAAAGCTGGCAATCCATGAGGCGTGACTGCGCCGGATGGCCTTGGCAGCACCCGTGGTCCCTGAGGAGCGGCTTTGCAAGATCCCGCGCTCCGCCTGCGGCAGCGGCGTGATCCCGTCGGGACCAATGGCAAACCCGGCCCCCACGGCCAAAGCCGCCTGTAGGTCGCGCAGCATTTGGCCCGGCACCTTGGGCATGCGGATATGGCAGTCGCGGTGCCAGCGAAAATGGACATCGTTCACGGCAAAAAAGCCCCTTGGACCTGCAATCACACGCCCCTTTTCGCCCATGCCGCCCCAGGAAGCAAAGCGCATCTTTGTGCGGGACCCATCAGCATCGCCACCGGGCTAGGCGTTCAACCCTTTCATGCCCTCTGGCGTATAGCGTTCACCCGCCACAGACAGTGTCGATAGCGCATCCAGATCGCGCAGCTCATCAGGCGTCAGCGCCACGTTTGCCGCCGCGATATTGTCGTGAAGCCAGCGCAGGCGTTTGGTGCCCGGGACCGGCACAATATCGGGGCCCTGCGCCAAAAGCCACGCCAGCGACACCTGTGCAGCCGTGCATCCATGCCGCGCGGCCACCTGCGCAACCCGGTCTGCGATCTGGCTGTTTGTGCCCATCGCACCGGCCTGAAACCGCGGCAATGATCGGCGAAAATCATCGGCATCCAATTGACCGATTTGTCCGGTCAAAAATCCACGCCCCAAAGGCGAATAGGCGACAAACCCCACGCCCAGTTCACGGCAGGTCGGCAGCACGCTGTCCGCCACTTCGCGTGTCCACAGCGAATATTCCGTTTGCACCGCCGTCACCGGATACACCGCATGCGCCCGGCGCAGCGTTTGCGCGCTGACCTCGCACAGGCCGATATGGGCGATTTTGCCCTGTTTGACCAATTGCGACAGCACGTCCATTGTCTCTTCTATCGGCTGGTCGGGGCTGATGCGGTGGACATAATACAAATCGATCTGTTCACGCCCCAGCCGGCGCAGTGACCCTTCGCATGCCGCGCGGATATAGGCCGGGCTGTTGTCCAGACTGCGCCGATATTCACCTGCCGTCCGCACGATCCCAAATTTCGTCGCCACCTTGACACTTGCGCCGTGGCGCAAAAAATTGCCGATCAGCGTCTCATTATGGTGCGGGCCGTAGGTATCGGCGGTATCAAGCATATCAATCCCGCCCTCCACTGCCGCATGCAGCACCTGCATCGAGGTGGCATCATCGCGCGGGCCGTAAAACTCGCTCATTCCCATGCAGCCAAGCCCTAAAGCAGAGGTTGTGAAACCTTGACCAAGTGTTCTGTGATGCATCTTCTCATCCTTTCCTTGTGGATCACGACCTAGGATGCCAATTTTCATTTTTGGAATATATACTCAGTGACGGAAGGTTGCTTTTCATGAACGGAAAACTTGTGTGGGATGATCTTCAGGTTTTTCTGGCTGTCGCGCGGCATCACACGCTCAGCGCGGCGGCGGGGCAGCTTCATCTTGGCGTTGCGACGGTGTCGCGCCGGATTGAACGGCTGGAGAAATCCCTTGGTCAGCCGCTGTTTTTGCGCCATCAGACCGGCCTTCAACTGACCGAGGATGGCACAGCCCTGCGCGAACATGCCGAGGTGATGGAGGCCGCGGCACGATCGGTCATCGGCGGGCGGCAACAGGCGGATGTGTCAGGAACCGTGCGCCTTGCCACTGCGGAAACTTTTGCCACACATCTGATCTTGCCGGAAATCGGGCGTTTGCGCGCCGCGCATCCTGGCCTGACGCTGGAAATCGTAACCGATATTGCCACGGTTAACCTGCATCGCCGCGATGCAGATATTGCCCTGCGGATGGTGAAACCCGAACGTGGAAACGTGTCTGTGCAGCGTCTGGGCGTGCTGGGCTATGGGCTGTATGGGTCTGCGGACTATATGAAGGGGCGACGGCAGCCGGCGGATACAGCTGCCTTTGAACATGACAGTTTTATCGTCTGGACTGAAACGCAGGCCCATCTACCTGCCGCACAATGGCTGGACCGGATGCTGCAGGGACGGCGTCCGGGGGTGATTACCTCTTCTGTGGCGTCGCAATTCGCGGCCTGCTGTGCGGGACAGGGGCTGGCAGTGTTGCCGCATTTTTTGGCACAAGACCGGTTGATTTGTCTGACGGCAGAGCTGGGCATCGACCAGGATATTTGGCTTGTCACGCAGTCTGATCTTGCACAATCACGCCGGGTGAAAGCGGTGGCACAGTTTTGCCGTGATCTGATTGCAACCCATCGAAAAAGGTTGCGCATGACAGGCAGCTGAACCTGTCTGCCAATACCAAGATTAAACTGAATTTACACCCTAAGCGGGAGAAGTTTCAAAAACATTTGGCCCGAACATAAGTTTTTAAGCCCTTTTGCATAGCGTTCATCCTGAAATGCCGCGACGCAGAAGGTTCTCTAATGAAGATCGTCTTTTCTCTTGTGGTTGTATTTATCATGGCGCAACCGGTCCATGCGCAAACCGAACGTTTTGCGCTGCAAAGCAATCTGGACCATGTCTGGACGATGATGGCCGCCGGGCTGGTGTTTTTTATGCAGGCGGGTTTTTTGCTGATCGAAGCCGGCTCGGTGCGGGCCAAAAACTCGATCAATGTGGCGCAGAAAAACCTGTTGGATTTCTTGCTGTCAACGGCGGCCTTCGGGCTGGTGGGATATGCGCTGATGTTTGGTCAATCCTATGGTGGGTTGATCGGGTGGTCGCATGATCTGGCCTTTTTCCGCATTGATGGGGATTGGAACCTGACATTTTTCGTCTTTCAGCTGGTCTTTTGTGGCACTGCCGCAACCGTGGTTTCCGGCGCGGTGGCGGAACGGATGTCCATGGGCGGATATATCCTGATGACCCTGACCATCGGTTTGGTTTTATACCCTGTGGCGGGGCATTGGACTTGGGGCGGGCTGCTTAGCGGGTCGCAAGAGCCCTTTCTTGCGCGTATGGGGTTCATTGATTTTGCTGGGTCAACGGTGGTGCATTCAATGGGTGCATGGTGCGCGCTGGCTGCGGTGATCGTGCTTGGGCCAAGGCGGGGCAAATATGATGCCGATGGCAAGCCAGTTGAATTGCATGGCCATTCGCCCATTTTAACCACACTTGGCGCATTGGTGCTTTGGGTGGGCTGGATCGGGTTCAACGGGGGCTCCACGACGGCGGGCACCCCGGCTTTTGCGCATATCATCGTCAACACGATGTTGGCGGGTGCGTTCGGCGGCGTGGCGCAATTTTTGCTGGGATATCTGCTAAAGGGTTATAACCGCCCGGAATTTATGATCAACGGCCTGCTTGGGGGCTTGGTTGCGATCACCGCTGGCTGTGATGCCGTCACCCCGCAGGGCGCAGTTTGTATCGGTTTGGCCGGCGGGGTTATCACTTTTGTCGCGCGTGAGTTTTTGGAAAGCCGGATGCGCCTTGATGATCCGGTTGGCGCGATCGCTGTGCATGGCGCGGCCGGGGCCCTGGGCACGATCCTGGTGGGGGTCTTGGCGCAAGATGCCTATCTTTTGGCCGGAAGCCGTCTGGCGCAGATCGGCATACAGGCCATGGGCGTTGGGGTCTATTTTCTATGGGCTTTTGGCCTGATGTTCACGGTGTTAAAATGCGCGCATTGGCTATTGCCCGCGCCCGAGGGTAGCCCCTCTTACCTGCGTGTGCCGCGCCAAGACGAAGATGACGGGCTGAACATGTCAGAACATCGTGCGCCGCTTGGGCTTGCCGCTGTGTCTCGTGCGATGCAATTGGTGATCGATGACCCAAAGGCGGAATTTGAGGCCATTCATGTCGAACCCGGGGATGAGGCCTATGACCTGGCCGTGCAATTCAATCAGATCATGGAGCGGCTACGCGAACGTGTGGCCCAAGAACGCGCGCAAAGCGCAAGCGCCTCTGAGATCGACAGCTTCTTACAAGACTTAACCGATGTCATGACCGCCTATCGTCAGGGGGATTTCACCCGCAGCTTGGACAGTGCAAAACTGCCCCGACAATTCGTCGGATTGGGGCGCACGATCAATGATATGGGCCAAGAGGTGCATGACACGATGGACGAGCTGCGCATTGTCATCGAAGCGCTTGCACAAGGGGATTTATCCCGTCGGATGGGTGGCGATAAAACCGGCGTCTTTAATGTGATTCAAAGCAAGATCAACTTTAGCCTTAGCGAAATCGCCTCTGTGATGGGGGATGTCGAACAGGCGGTAACTGCGGCCAGTGCCGGTGACTTTTCGACAAATCTGCGCACCCAGGGGCGGCACGGATATTTGCAACGCCTCAGCCAGGGGATCAATGCGATCAATCACATCGCGACCGAAGGGCTTGCCGATATCGCCTCCGTTATGGAGCAGATGGCAAAGGGCAATCTGACCTGCACGATGCGCGACAACCATCAAGGCGCGTTCGGCGTTATCGCACAAGACGTCAATCGATCTGTTTCGCAACTGCGGGATATGATCGAGGAAACGCGATCCTCTCTTGAGAAGGTCTTTGCGACATTTCAGATGATCGAAAACCAAACCGCCCGCGTTACCGAAGCCGCACGCAGCAACGAGGCGCGCGTCAAAGCCTTAAGCGCGGCACTGACACAGGCGGGCGCACAGATCAGCGGCAATGATGCAAGGATCCGCGAAGCACATGATCAGGCCGATACGGTCCACAAGGCACTGGAACGTTCGCGCGCGATTTCGGCCACGACGGTTCTTGACATGGAGGCCGCGAATGAGGCGGTGCAAAAAATCACCAGCTCCCTAAGCCAGATTGATGATGTCGCAAGCCAGACTCATCTGCTGAGCCTGAACGCCTCGGTGGAGGCTGCGCGGGCGGGCAGCAATGGCGTCGGATTTGCCGTCGTGGCGGGTGAGGTCCGTCAGCTTGCAACCCGTTCGGCGCAGACCGCACAGGGTGTAAGCCACTTTGTCGAAGCGGTGCAGACCAAGGTAAAAGAAACGGCAAACGGGGTCCATGAAACCGGCAATAATCTGGATCAGGTCCACGGCAGTGTCGCACGCACCACCGCATTATTTGGCGAGATCAGCACGACATGCGCATCCGTTGCAACAATCATGCAAGAGCTTTTTGGCGATCTGGACCAGATCAGCCGCGCGTCCAGCGAAAGCCTGCAAACCTCGGAGGCTGCAAATCAGGCCGTTTCCAATATGCAAGCCACCATGCATACCGCGATGGGGCACCTCAATCGGTTTCACCAATCCGACTCTGATCTGGCAGCGTGATTGGCCGCCACAGTTGGGCATTGCACAGCGGTATGATGGCTAAAGCCCCCGAGCAGAAATCACAGTGTGGCGCCTGTGGGTATCATACGCCCTATCCGCAATAAGAGTGGCGAGCGCTTGATCAGGTCAAACCTGTTCCAATAGGTCACGCATGGGCGTCTATCACACTGGATTCGTGTGATAAATTCACATTATACATTCGGCAATAAAGCCGTTCACAAGCCACCGCATCCGTTCATTTAAACCGATCTGGCGCCCTGCGACACCTTTTCCAGGCCCCCTGCCCGATACCTAAACGGCATCACCAAATGCCCAAGCGGTCATTGTGTGATGGAACACAACGGATCACCTTCCCCCTATACGAACACGTTGGGAGGATCGTGATGCGGAACATTACTTTAGAAAATATCACTGAGGCCGTCGTAGCCTCGATGGACGGAGCTATTCCCGAGCGCAACCGTGAGATCATGGTTGCGGCGCTTAAACATATTCACGCCTTCATGAAAGAGGTCAATCTGACCTATGACGAATGGCTGGAAGCGATGGAATGGATGCGCCGAGCAGGCGACATTTCCGATGATGCGCGCAATGAATTCATCCTGATCTCCGACATCATCGGCGTCGAGGTTCTGGCCGATATGCTGGACAAAAAACCGACCCATAACGAGACGATCTCGACCGTGCTGGGGCCGTTTTACCGTGACAACCCGCCGGTGCTGCCCAATGGATCGTCGATTATTCAAAAGGATTTCGACAAACAGGAAACCGTGCGCGTATCAGGCCGCATTTGCGATACGGATGGCAATCCGGTTGCGGGTGTGACGGTCGATGTTTGGGAAGATGCCCCGAACGGACTGTATGAACAACAAGACCCTGATCAGCCCGATTACAACCTGCGCGGCAGATTGATGACAGATCAAGATGGCCGTTACGAATTCGTCGGCATCCGCCCCGTGCCTTATCCGATCCCCTATGACGGGGCTGCTGGAGAGTTGCTGAAATATATGGGCCATCATCCTTGGCGCCCTGGGCATATCCACTTCATGATCATGAAGGACGGGTTCAAAACGCTGATCTCGCAGATCTATGACAGCGAAACCGAATATCTGGACAATGACTCGGTTTTTGCCGTGAAAGAAGATCTGATCGGCACATTACAACCCGCGCCTGACGGGGCGGACACCGATTACGTCATGACTTTTGATTTCGTCATCCGCAGTGACGCCAAGCTGGTGCAGATGGCCGCAGCCGAGTGAGCCTGCCAAGGTAACCTTCCCCACGGGGGGCGCCCGCGCCCCCCATTTTTATGACAAGAGGAGGCATGCATGAATACAGCCCTTGCTTCGCATATTTTGCAGCCCGCGGATCTGGCACTGGCGACCCGCATTCGGGCGGTCACCAGCCGGATCATCGAAGCGCCGACCCGGCGCAAGCACAAGCTGTCGAATACTTCTATCGCGCATCAGGGCTATGTTCTGGTACAGGTCACGCTGGACAACGGCGTGACGGGCTGGGGCGAGGGGTCGACATTGGGCGGTCCCCGCTGGGCCGAAGAAAGCGTCGAGGCCATGAAGGCCAATATCGACGCCTATCTTGTGCCGGCGCTAATCGGACAACCGGCCTGTGATCTGGAAACGGCCACAACCTTGATGGACCGCGCCTGCAAGCGCAATTTTTCAGCGAAATCGGCGCTTGATATGGCGCTTCTGGATGCCACGGCGAAGACGCTTGGCGTGCCTGCGCATGCGCTTTTGGGGGGTGCGCAGCAGACCTCATTTTCGGCAATCTGGGCGCTGGCTTCGGGTGATGCGGGACAGGAGGTTGAAGAGGCCCGCGAAATGATTTCCAAAGGCTGGTTCAACCGTTTCAAGATCAAGCTGGGCTTTGCCGATCCTGCAACCGACCTGAACCGGCTGGGCGCGCTGCAAAAGGCGCTGCCTGCGGGCACCGATATTATCGCCGATGTCAATCAAGGCTGGTCAGAAGGGGAGTGTATTCGCTATCTGCCAAAGCTGTCCGATTTGGGCGTTAGCCTGATCGAACAGCCGCTGCCAGCCGATCAGATGGGCGCAATGGCCCGCGTTGCGCGGCGCTCATCTATCCCGATCATGATGGATGAGGGCGTGTTCACCACCACCGAAGCCTTCGACGGATGCGCACAGGCGGCAGGCGCCGTTCTGTCACTGAAACTGTGCAAACATGGCAGCGTGCATCGGCTGAAGCAGGTTGCCGCTATTGCGCAGGCGGCGGGCGTTGATCTGTATGGCGGCTGCCTTTTGGAAAGTTCTATCGGTGCCTCGGCGCATCTGCATGCTTTTGCGACGCTTCCCAAACTGCATTGGGGCACCGAACATTTCGGCCCGAAAATCCTGATAGAGGATCTGACCCGCGACGGGCTGCGCTATGAAAATTTTCGGGTGCATCTGCCGACCGGGCCGGGTTTAGGCATTACCCCTGATCCGGAACGGCTGGATCGCTTTGCTCGAAAGGATTAAGCCATGAAAGATCAATACACCCCCAATCTTGCCGCGCAATTTACCCGTATGGGACAGGCGCTGGCGGAAAAACCGCATTTGGCACGGCTGGGTGCGCTGTTTTCCGAAACTGTTCTGATCGAGGTCGACGGGCAGGAATATTACCTGACTTTCCATCGCGGTGCTTTGGAACGCGTAACCGAAGGCCCGTCACGCCAGACGCCCTGGCGCTTTGCGCTGCGGGTCGATGCCGAGGCGCTGAAAAAATTCTGGGCGCCGATCCCAGAGCCGCGCTTCCACGACATCTTCGGCTTTGTCAAAACCGGGCGTGGCCGGCTCGACGGCGACATTCTGGCGCTGGTGAAAAACCTGCGCTTCTTTAAGGAATTCATGGCCCTTGGCCGCATAACGGTGACAGCATGACCATCCATCCCAGATTTGAACCGATCACCGGCCGCTACCTGACGCTGCAAATCGGCGGACGCGCGAACCGCATCTATATTGAAGAGGCCGGTCAGGGTCAGCCAGTGATCTGCTTTCACACCGCAGGCGCCGATAACCGTCAGTGGCGCCATATCCTTAATGATGGCGAGCTGACGGCGAACTACCGCTTTATCGCCCCCGATCTGCCCTGGCACGGCAAGTCGCTGCCCCCCGACGGCTTTGAGGAAGAAGAGTATCTTCTGACCACCGAAACCTATGTGGAAACGGTGCTGAAGCTGGTGGAGGCCTTGGGGCTGGACACCCCGATCTACGCGGGTTGTTCGATGGGCGGGCGCATCGCGCTGCAATTGGCGCTGAACCACCCTGCCCCGTTCAAAGGCTTCATCGCGATCGAGGCGTCAGATTTTCAGCCCGCCTGGTATGATATTGATTGGTTCCACCGCCCCGATGCGCATGGCGGTGAAATGGGTGCTGCCCTTGTCAGCGCGAATATTGCGCCACAATCGCCCGCCCCCGACCGCTGGAGCACGCAGTGGATGTTCATGCAATCGGGTCCGGGCGTGTTCCGGGGCGATCTGAATTTCTACACCCGCGATGACAGTCTGGTGGGGCAGTTGGGCGGGATCGACACGTCGCAAACCCCGGTGCACATCATGGTCGGTGACTATGACATGACCTGCACGCCCGAAGATGCGGAACGCACGGCCGCGACCATTCCCGGCGCAACACTTGCCGTGATGAAGGGGATCGGGCATTTTCCAATGAGCGAGAACCCCGCCACCTTTCGTCCGCATTTCATAGAGGCGCTTGCGAAGATGGGCTGACCCGGGGTGCGAAAGGGTATGTGTTGGATTTCAGACGCCTGAAATATTTCATTGCGGTGGCCGAAGAGCTGCACTTCGGGCGTGCGGCGGCGCGATTGGATATGGCACAGCCCCCCCTGTCCCGACAGATTGCCGCGCTTGAAGCGGAACTGGGCGTAAAACTGTTCGACCGTGCCCGCAATCAGGTGCGTCTGACTGATGCGGGTGCGGTGCTTTTGGACCGTGCCCGGACCATACTTGCCAATCTTGAAACCGCCTATCGTGAGACACGGGCCATCGGAAACGGTAGTATCGGGCAATTGCGGATCGCCTTTGTGGGTTCGGCCACCCACGGGCCCCTTCCCAATTTGATCAAGTCATTTCGCTTGCATTATCCCGATGTCGACCTGCTGCTATCGTCAATGAACAATGCCGAACTGGAACGTGCGCTGATCCAGAAAGACATCGACATCGCCGTGGCGCGGCCCTGTCTGCAAGGCGATGAATTTCGATCAATTGAACTGATCCATGAACCACTGATCCTTGCGCTGCCCGACGGCACCGAGGCGGCGCGACGCACCAGCCCGCCGCTTTTGCGCGATGTCGCGTCAGAGCCTTTCATCTTATACCCGCGCCGGCCCAGGCCCTCTTTCGCAGATCACATCCTTGCTGTCTGTCAGGCAGAAGGTTTCCTACCGGGCGAGCAGGTGCTTGCGCAGGACTATCAGACAGCGATCTCTCTTGTGTCAGTGGGTGTTGGCATTGCGCTTGTCCCCCAAAGCGTTGCCTTATCGCCACGGCCGGGGGTCAGCTACCGCGATTATGTTGGGCGAAATCCCGGGACCTCACTGACTGTGCATTCGCGACGTGACAATTATAAACCCCAGGTGATTAACTTCTTCACCCTTTTGAAAAAATTCCTCAAAAAGCCGCCGCGCATCTGACGCAGGGCTTCAAGGGGCTATCGTGACCAATGCAACGCTCATCTGACCTGCGCCCGGACCCCGGGTGTGCCCCAAAGCTGTCGCCGGGGACGCACCGGGGGCAGCGTCTGGCTTTGTCCGGTGCGCCCTGAAATCAGGCGAAGTAGTCGCGCACCAGCATCTTGGCGGCATGTAACGCCAGTGCCTGCGTCGGTGCATTCGTGTTGCCGCTGGTGATCGTCGGCATGATTGAGGCATCAATAACATGCAGCCCCTGTGCACCGCGCACCTTCAATGTGGCATCCACGACCGCCGTGTCATCGGTGCCCATCCGGCAGGTGCCGACCGGGTGCCACATTGTCGTTGCGACCTGCTTGACGAATGCGCCAATCTCTTCGTCGGTCTGAACTGCCTTGCCCGGCACGAATTCCTCTTCAAAAACCTCGGCCAAAGATTGCTGTTCCAGGACCTTACGCACGGCCTTCACCGCATCAATGCCCACTTGCAGGTCGGTTTCATGGCCGATGAAGTTTGGGTTGATGTCGGGCATCGAGGTCGGATCGGCATCCGCCAGCCGCACCCAGCCGCGTGCTTTGGGCTGTAAGACAACGGTTGCAAAGGTAACACCCGAACGTGGGCCCGACGGGTTCAGACCATCGGTCGATATGATCGGTTCGTGGTAGCATTGCACCGTGGGCTGGGGATTGGAAAGGTCGTTGGGATCCCAGTAGGATACCGTTTCGATCCCGTTGCCGGCTGCCGGGCCACTGTTGGTCAGGATATAGCGCAGGCCGGCCTTGATCGTCCCCATGCCCTGCGCGGCGGACTGATAGCCAATGTCGCCCTTCACATAGGCTGCGATCGCATTGACCGAGGTGCCGCCCCCAACAACCTTGCCCATTCGGTAGCGGCGGTTCTGGCCGTTCACCTCTACGGTTTCATACGGCCAGACATTGCGATCCTTTGCCAGCATCTTGGAATATCCGGCGGGAATGTGGATGAATGGATCATTGTCCTTCTTGCCGGCTTCCAGCACGGCGATGCTGGCCTTGGTGTGACGCGCCATGTGGTCAGCCACAACACAGCCGGCGGCGCCGGAGCCAATGATCAGTATATCATATTGAATTTTGGACATTATATGCCTCTTACGTCTTTGGATTATGGATAGGCGTCCATCGCCGCAGGTCGCAGCGTGTGGCGCCCTGTTGCACAATTTGCGGGGCTTAGAATGGCAAAGGGTGGGGTTTGCGCTGGCTGGAAATCCAGCGTTGCGTGGTAAAGGCCTCGATCGTTCCTTCAGGACCCCATTTGCCACCACCACCCGAGGCGCCGATACCGGCAAAGGGGCAATGCGGTTCGTCATGGACGGTGGAATCATTTATGATCGAGATACGCTAAAAGAAATCGTCCACGCCGCCCATATCGCAAACACACGCGCATGCCACCTTTACCCCAAGGAGCTTTCCGTGTTTCATGATATGAAAACTCAAGGAAAGATTCCAAAATGTGGACTAGCTTCATCATCTTCGTATACCTCGGGCTTGACCCCGCTATAGACACTGCTCCTGGGACGGTCCTTTTTGCAGGCATGATCCGGGGAGGTTACGAAAGTCGGGAAGCCTGTGAGGCAAACTTGCTTTTGGATCAGATACAAGCCAGGCTTAAGCGGGATTTGCCAGACGATATCGGCTCTAGCCGTAAAGCCTTAGACGCTATCCAAATGATTCCGGTTTGCTACGATATCGGGGACCCCCGATTTGCCCGATTCGCTCTCTCCCCGCCTTACTCGTGACAACTGGAATGAAGATGTGAACCATCCCGGCGCGGATGTGTTCTGCCAGCATCTCGCCATGTGCGACATCGCGGGTGACAACCGAAGCCGAAAGCCCATAGGCGGTGTCGTTGGCAAGTGCCAGCGCCTCGCGCTCTTCCTTGAAGGGGATCACGGTTGCAACGGGGCCAAAGACTTCCTGGTCCCAGATCTCCATGTCGGGTGTCACATCGGTTAGGACGGTCGCTTGATAGTAGGCGCCGTCTGCTGCGCCGCCGCATTGCACCGTTGCGCCCGCGGCGCGCGCATCATCGACCAGCTTGGCGATACGGTCCAATTGCCGCGTATTGATGATCGGGCCAATCACCGCGGTCGGATCGGTAGGGTCGGTGGGTGCAAAGGCACATGCCTTTGCGACAAACCGGGCCAGGAAGGCATCGTATAGGTCACGATGGACGATGATCCGGTCGGTCGACATGCAAATCTGCCCCTGGTGTAAAAATCGCCCAAAGAAGGCCAGATCCACCGCGCGTTCCAGATCGGCATCGCGCAGGATAATCATCGGGTTTTTACCACCCAGCTCCAGCACGATTTTCTTGAAACTGCGTGCGCAGGCTTCGCCCAGCAACTGGCCCACACGGGTTGATCCCGTGAAACTGAGCACATTGACCCTTGGATCTGTTGCAAAGGCCGTGCCAACGGCTGCCGCGCCGTCGCGCGACGTGGGGATAACGTTGAACACGCCGGACGGGAAACCTGCATCGGCCAGCAATTCTGCGATCATCAACCCTCCTGACAGTGGGCTGTCTTCGGAGGGTTTAAGAACCACCGTATTGCCAAGCGCCAGCGCGTAGATGAACCCCCGCAACGACAGATATAGCGCAAAGTTCCAGGGCGTCACCGCCCCCACAACACCTGCGGGACGGCGCAGAGTTCGGTTGATCTTGCCCGGCACTTGGCTTGGGAATACCTCACCGATGGCACGGGTTGGCAGGCCGGCTGCTTCACCGAAGACCAGGCCGACAAGGGAGGCTTCGAAGTCTGCTTTGCCGCGGCTCGACCCGGTTTCAGCAATTAGCGCATCGACGAAACAGTCTTTGCGTTCTGCGAACAGGGCCGCAGCACGATGGAGCAAGGCCGCGCGTGCCGCAGGGGCGGTCGCCTCCCAGCCGGGCTGGGCCGCAGATGCGGCGGCTATCGCGGCTTCGATTTCGGGGCGACCTGCGTCGGATACCCGGGCCAACACGGCGCCCGTGGCCGGGTTTCGGGTTTCAAAACTGTCTGCGGTTTCGATCCAGCGGCCATTAATGAAACTGCCGCGCATCGGGGCGTCGGCGCCGGATGTGAAGGCTTTGGTCCAGTCAAGCATTGTGATCCTCCAAAATTTGCATACAATTGTATGCGATAATTTAGAGCGTCAGCCCGTTGATCAATGAACGCGCCGGTCAAGTTCTGGCATCAAACGGTCAATCACCCAAATCGTGATCGCGGCGTTGTTTGGCGCGGTAAAGCGCGGGTGAACCGCCGGTCTCTGCGCGGAAGACGCGGGACATGTGGCTTACGTCGGAAAACCCCAGCCGGTAAGAAATCTCCTTTAGCGGCAGGTTTGTTTCGCGCAGCATCACTTTCAGTTTCTGCACCCGTAGCCGGTTGGCATAGCGCGTTGGTGACGCGCCCAGCCTTTGCTGGAAGCGCCGCCGCAAAGTCGACTCGGACAGATTGGCCTTTGCGGCAAGCTCGCTGGTCGAAAGGTGATGATCAAGCTGGCGGTTGATCAGCTGAACAGCTGTGCTGACGCCATCGTCCTCGGCGCTGTCGCGAAAATCCAGCATGGTGCTTGCGCACCTTTGCAGCAGTCGCAAAAGCGCCATGTCGATTGCCGTCTCGATCAGCAGGTCCGAAAAAACATCCCGCCTTTCGCGGAACATTGTAAACACCGCCTCCAGCCCCAATACCTGCGCATCCTTGTCTAAGATGTGCTGTGGAACACCCCAGCTCAGCGTTGCTATCGTGCCGTCGGTGCGGTTCGCGCCATAGGCGTTGAACCTGGACAGCAACATATCAAGGTGGCTTGCTTCCACCTCAAGGCAGTCGCAGATGATCGGTGCCCCCGGATGTGCGCCTGCCAAATCAATGTTGAATTCCAGACCTGAAGGGACATAAAGCAAATCGCCGGGGTTCAGAACAAGCGGGGGAAAATCTGCAATTGTGATGATCTTCTGACCTGTGCGAAGAAGGCAAAGCACCGGATTTGCAAAGCGAAACTGGACCTGAGCCGGTGTATTCGTCACATAACGCGCGGCTTCGGAACGCGCGGCGAAATGGGCAATGCGATACTCGATCAGCTTTTGGACAGATGTATCCGGTGTTTCGGTGAACCGATCGCAGACGTCAGGCTGCACGCCGACGGGCGCGTTCATTTTTTTCTGCATGATCATTCCTCCCGATGTCGCCAGCCTTGGAAGGGCACGCATGTCCATCGCAGATGGACGGTTGGCATCGTGCGCACACAGGCCGGAACAGGCATTTTTATTGCGGCAATTGGGCCCATCGGCAAGACCCGATGAGGGCGGGGTATCGACTGTTACCCAGACCGTCATCGACCGCGCGGTGTTCTGTGCGCAATGATCACGCCTACAACACACGACCGCCCTGACGGCATTGCTGAAAATTCCCGAAAGGGACGGTGCAGCTTTGGTTTCGCCCGCGAAATCCCGTCCGATCAATAAGGTGCGGCGTATCAGGGAGGATAAAATGAATCGTTTTGCTTTGGCCGCCGTCGGGTTGGCCACCACTTTCGCACAGCCTGTATCCGCGGATGACGTGAAGGTCGGGCTTTTGCTGCCGTTTTCCGGTGTCTATGCCTCGCTTGGTAATGACATCGAAGCGGGCTTTCGGCTGGGCCTGGAGGAGTTCGGAGCCGACAGTGGTGCGACCTTTGAAGTGATTTCTGAAGACACCGAGGTAAAGCCGCCCGTCGCGCTGGCAAAAGCCAAGAAACTCATTTTGCAAGATCAGGTCGACGTTATGGCAGGTATTGTCAGCTCGGGCGTTCTGGGCGCGCTGCGCGATGTGGTTCACGCCGCCGAAGTGCCCCTGATCGTAGCGAACGCAGGCAATGATGATGCCACCGGGAAAGCGTGTTCGCCCTGGATCACCCGGCTGTCGTTCTCAAACCAGCAGGTGAACCGTCCGATGGGCAGCTGGCTGCACGAACAAGGGGTCCAGAAGGTCTTTACGCTGGCGCCAGATTATGCCGCCGGTCACCAAATGATTGATGGCTTTGTTCAAGGCTTCACCGATGCGGGCGGCGAGATCGTCGGACAGGAATACACCCCATTCCGCAAGACGCAGGATTTCGGCCCCTATTTGGCGAAGGCAAAGGCCAGCGGCGCCGATGCGGTCTATGTCTTTTATGCAGGGGGTGAAGCCATTTCTTTCGTCAAGCAATATGACAGCTTCGGCCTGAAGGCAGACCTGCCGTTATATGGTGCAGGCTTTTTGACCTCGCCGCTTTATGTCAATGCGGAAGGCCCCGCTGCGGTCGGCATTGTTGCCGCGCTGCATTATGTTCCGACCATCGACAGCGATGTGAACCGCGCCTTCGTCAGTGCCTTTGAAGAAAAGACGGGCCGGATACCCAGCGAATACGCCGTGCATGGCTATGACACAGCGCGCGCGGTGGCCGAAGCTGTAAAGGCAGGCGCGATGGACCGCGCAAGCCTGGGCAACGCGCTGCGCCAGGTCAGCTTTGAGGGGCCGCGGGGACAGCTGTCTATCGACCCGGCGACGAACAATCTGATCCAGCCGATCTACGTCTACGAGACGGTTGCAGCAGATGATGGTCTGACCCAAAAGGTTCTGGCACAGCTGCCCGCTTCTGCCGATCCGGCCAATGGCTGCATGCTCTCTGCGGTCGTCAACTGATCGCTCTTTTCCAATTACAGCGGACCGCCTGCCTGCCCGCCCGCCTGTTACCGGGCCGCATATGCGTCGGGTTTGGGCAGGCACCCCGCCTAGGCGCCCTCGCATAAGGAGGTTCATATGAACGCCGACGTTGGTTTCTGGATCCTGCAGTCGCTGAATGCGCTGCAACTGTCCATGTTGCTTTTTCTTCTTTCCATTGGTCTGACCGTGATCTTCGGCCTGATGCATTTTGTCAATTTGGCGCACGGATCGCTTTATGCGGTCGGGGCCTATGTCGCGGCGGCAATTGCAACGGGCTGGGGCTACTGGGCAGGGTTCTTTCTGGCGCCGGTTGCCGTGGCCGCTACGGGGATCGTGCTATATCTGGGGTTGATCCGCAAAATGCGACGCTCAGGCCCGATGGCGCAGGTTCTGGTCACCTTTGGACTGATCTTCGTGCTGCTTGATCTGACGCGGATCTTATGGGGAGACTTGCCGCTGGCAATCGAAACGCCCGCCCTGCTTCAGGGACGGATCAATATCCTTGGCATCGATTACCCCGCTTACCGGTTGTTTGTGATCGTGTTGGGCCTGGCGATATTTGCCGCATTGGCCTTCATTTTGGGGCGCACCCAGGTTGGCGCGATGATCCGCGCGGGTGTCGACAATGATGCGATGGCGGCCTGCCTTGGCATTAATGTCGAGCGCCTTTTCTTCACGGTCTTCTGTATCGGCTGTGCACTTGCAGGGCTCGCAGGCGCTGTCGCCGCCCCGTTGCTTAGCGTGGCACCCGATATGGGGCTGCAAATCCTGATCCCGACGTTGATCGTCATCGTGATCGGTGGGCTGGGATCGTTGAAAGGGGCAATCGCAGGGTCGCTGATCTATGGCATCGTGCAGACCTTTGGGGCGGTGATCGCACCACAGATGGCTTCCGTCCTCATCTACGCGCTTCTGGCGGCGGTGCTTGTCATTCGCCCGATGGGCCTGTTCCCGACAAAAGGATAACGCAATGTTCAGACACACGACTTTCCGCTACCTGGTGCTTGCAATCCTTGGCGCGGGGGCGCTGTTTCAGGCCTTTAGCGCCGGTTATTTTGGATTGGAGGTCCTGATAGAGATCCTGATCCTGGCTATCCTTGTTCTGGCGTTGGATATGGTCGCAGGCTTTGGTGGTATGGTCTCGCTTTGTCACGGGGCGTTGATGGGCTTGGGCGCTTATGCCTATGCCATGTTGTCTTCCATAGTGGGGCTGCCACCCCTAGCGGCGCTTGTCGGTGCGATGGCCATCGTTGGTGCACTTGCTTGGATCATAGGGGCGATCTGCGCCCGTAGCCACGGCATCTATTTCATCATGGCAACGCTTGCCTTCGGGCAGATGGCCTATTCCTATATCTTCCAGACGCCGATCTTTGGCGGGGATGATGGTATGGGCGGTATAACCCGTCCGGATCTGTCTGCGATAGGCATCGACCTGAATGACAGCCGAAGCTTTGCGCTTTTCTGTCTGGCGGGCCTCGTGCTGGCCTATCTGGCCGCTGTGGCTGTCCTGCGCTCGGGTTTGGGGCGGTCGCTATGCGGCATCCACCACAGCGAAGAGCGCATGCGTGCGCTAGGCCTGACCGTCTGGCGTGTCAAAGCCGATATCTTCGGCTTGTCGGGGTTGATCACCGGTTTTGCCGGAGCGTTGGCTGCGATGCATGTCATGTATATTTCTCCGGGCTTGCTGGACTGGACCGTGTCGGGTGAGGCACTGGTGGTGGTCATTTTGGGGGGGCTGGGCACGCTTGTCGGGCCGCTTGTCGGTGCGGTCGCCTTTGTCATCCTGAAACACGAGCTAAGTGCGGTAACACCCTATTGGCATCTTGTTGTTGGGGTCGTGCTTATTGTCGTGGTCCTCAGCCGGGCCAATGGGATCTTTGGCTGGCTGGAAGCCAGAATTGGCGCGCGCAGAATTTTTCCAACGCATGCCGCGGTAAAGAAGGTTCCCAATGATGCTTGAAACACGAAATCTTTCTAAAAGCTTCGGCCCGATCCATGTCACCCGTGACGTCTCGATCCGGTTGGAACGCGGCGAGCGTCGGGTAATCCTGGGCCCCAACGGGGCTGGCAAGACGACGCTTTTTAACCTTCTTGCCGGCGTGCTGCAGGCGGATTCCGGGCAGGTTCTTTTAGCGGGCAAGGACATTACCGCCCTGCCGGTCGCCCGTCGCGCACGGCGGGGAATATCGCGCAGTTATCAAAAGAACACTTTGTTCGATGGGCTCAGCGTGCGCGAAAACCTTGGCCTGGCGGCGGCGGTACAGGCGGGGCAAGCGCGGCGACTGTTCCACGATAGCCTGTCGCACCCAAAAGTGCGGGAAACGGTGGAAGAAGTGGCCCATCTGGCACGCTTGGAGCAGGTTCTGGACGCACGCGTGAATGAGGTCAGCTATGGCATCCGACGCCAGCTGGAGGTTGGCGTAGCGCTTGCGACGCGGCCCCAGGTCCTGCTGATGGATGAGCCCACAAGCGGTGTCGGTCCAGAGATGGCAGCCGGCTTCCATGACCTTCTTTCGGGGCTGCCGCGCGATCTGACTTTGCTGATCATCGAGCATGACATGGACCTGGCCTTTGAGGTCGCGGATAAGATCACTGTGCTGAACTATGGAGAAGTGGTTTTTGAAGGGCTGCCAGAGGCGGCACGCGGTTCCGACTTGCTGAAAGAAATTTACCTAGGGAGCTGGGAGAATGCTTGAACTGGCGAATGTGAACTCGGGGTATGGAGAGACGCAGGTTCTGCACGGGATGTCCTTCACGGCCCGGCAGGGCAGAGTATTGGCAATTTTGGGCCGTAACGGCGCGGGCAAAAGCACGACCTTGAAAACCGTGATGGGTTTGCTTCCGACCCAGAAAGGGTCCATCCTTCTGGACGGCATGTCCATGGCGACGACGCCGCATGCAATTGCAAACAGCGGAATCGCCTATGTGCCGGAGACGCGCGACATCTTCCCATCACTGAGCGTGCGCGAAAACCTTGAGCTGACAGCGCGCCGGTTTTCCGGTGACTGGACGCTTGACCGCGTTCTGGCGCTTTTCCCCCGGCTGGGGGAGCGGCTTGATAACGGTGGTACGCAGCTTTCCGGTGGGGAACAGCAAATGCTGGCAATCGCGCGGGCGCTTTTAATGAACCCAAGGTTGCTGATCTTGGACGAGCCGACAGAAGGCCTGGCGCCAATCATCGTGCAGCTTATCCACGACAAGCTACAAGAGCTGAAAGACGCAGGCCTGTCCATGATACTGGTTGAACAGAACTTCGGTTTCGCCACCTCGCTGGCAGATGATGTTGTCGTGGTGGGCAAGGGGCAGATCGTCTGGGAAGGCTCTGCAAACGAGATCCGCGCCGATGATGCGATCCAGCACCGCTGGTTGGGCGTGTGATCACGCAGCAAAGACGCTCGGCGGTTTCTGCCGGGCGATCCTTTGGGCGATCTGTAATAGGTTTTGCACATGTGCACCGCGTTCATCCAACCTGAAATTCAAAGCAAGCGTCGTGGTCCCCAACAGCGGCCGAACCTTGCAAAAGCGAACGCCTGCGCGCGGTTGCGACCCAACGCTTTCGGGAACGATGCAGATGCCTTCACCGATCGCCACAAGGCTAAGCGCGGTATGGGTGTCCATCGTCCAAACCTGCCGCGAGGTGTCAATGCCATGGGCCGCACAGGCCTGCAAAACCAGGTCTGCATAGCTTGGCCTTGGGAATTCCGGGTAAAGCACATGGGCTGTCGGTGGCAGGCGGCCCAGATCCAGAAACCCGTCTTGACCGACGCCCAGGCTTTCAGGGACAGCAACGATCAGGTCTTCTTCGACAAGATTGCGCGCGGTCAGCTCGGTGTCCTCCAGTGCGGGGCGGGAAAATGCCGCATCCAGTTCACGCGAAACGAGGCCTTGGTGAAGTTGCGCATTGTTCATCGGTTGAAGGTTCAAATCCACATCGGGGAATTGGGCCCGGAAGGTCTTTACGATCTCGGGCAGAATGCCAAAAGTGGCAGAGCCGACAAAGCCGATCCGCAAGCGCCCTTGCGCCCCCTGTCCCAAACGCCGCACTTCGTTGCGCGCGTCCTCTATCTGCCGAAGGATCGCCCTTGACCGTTCCAATAATCGTTTTCCTGCTGGGGTAAGCCGGGTCGCGCTGCGCCCTCTGTCGAAAAGCACGGCGCCAAGCTCGTCTTCAAACAAGCGTATCTGGCGGCTTAACGGCGGCTGCGCCATGTTCAGGCGCTCGGCTGCGCGTCCAAAGTGCAGTTCTTCGGCTACCGCGATGAAGTAGTTCATATGTTTGAAACGCATTGGATCTGGCCTTGTAAGATGAAGCTGGAAGGGCGGCGGGTGCTGATCGCATCTCGCCGCCCCGTCTGGCTGTGTGGCACAACGTCAACCGGTATCGCCCCCGGCCACCACCAGCGTACTGGCGGTTACATATCCCGCATCGCGCGAGGCAAGAAACAGGATCGGGCCGACCTGTTCCCCGAGCGAGCCGTAACGGCCCATCATCGTGGAATCAGTGACCTGCGCCACGGCTTGGGCCATCCAGGCCTTTTCCTCGTCGCTGTCGCCTTCGGGATTGCGCGCGATGCGTCGTGGCGGCGCCTCCGTCCCGCCCGGTGCCGCGGCGACAACCCGGATATTCTGACCCGCAAGTTCCATTGCCAGCGAGGCCGTCAGAGCATTCACCCCCCCCTTCGCAGCCGAGTATGGCACCCGGTGGATGCCCCGCGTCGCGTTGGAAGAGATGTTCACGATGACGCCCCCGCCGCGCTGGCGCAGGTGCGGCACGACGGCGTGGCAGGCCCAAAGGGTCGGGAACAGCGACCGCTGTATCTCTGCCTCGATCTGCGCGGGCTCGAACGCGGTAAAGGGGCGCATCCGGATTGCGCCACCGACACCTGTCACCAGAATGTCGATGCCGCCAAAGGCCTCAAACGCGGCCCTCATGACGGTTTGGGCACCTTCGTAGGTTTCCAGATCTGCCGTGACCGCGTGGGCTTGACCGGGGCCTTGCGCATTGATCTGGGCTGCAATCTGTGCGGTGAAATCGGCGCGATCGGCCAGCACCACATTGGCCCCTTCGGCTGCAGCGCGCGTGGCAACGCCGCGGCCAATGCCCTGTGCCGCGCCTGTGACCACCATGACCTGACCCTTGAACCTGTCGGGAAAGATCATGCCGCCTCCTCGGCTGCGCCTTCAGCCGGCGTGAATTTTTCGTAGTGGAAGCTTGCCGGGGCCATTCCCCTTTCATGGAAGAAGCTGCGCACGGCTTCGACCATGGGCGGCGGGCCGCAAAGATAGACATCAATGTCGCCAGCGTTCAGATGCCCGTCCTCAAGATGATGCGTCACATAGCCCTTTAAGGGATGCTTGCTGCTTTCATCGGCAACGACGCTGGCGAATGTCAGGTTGGGCAATCGCGCTGCCAGGGACCGTATGCGGTCCAGTTCGACCAGATCGCGTTCAGCCGTGACGCCAAAAACAAGGTGAATTGGCTGCACGGTGTCACCAGTGGCTGCCATGACCTCCAGCATCGAAAGTATCGGCGCCAGTCCCGTTCCCCCCGCCAGCATCACAAGCGGGCGCTGCCGTGCGCGAAGAAAGAAGCTGCCATAGGGCCCGGTGAAGGTCATCGTGTCACCGGGCTTGACCCTTTCGCTCAGGTGGCGGCTCATAGCCCCTCCGGGAACATTGCGGATCAAGAACAATGCCTCGGCCGCGCCCGGAGCAGAGCTAAAAGAGTAGGACCGTGTTTCGCCCGAAGGCATCGCCAGATTAACATATTGTCCCGGCAGGAAATCCAGCTTTGCCGGGTCCGACAGGGTCAGGCCCAGCCGGATTGTGCTGTCCGACAGGTGTTCCAGCGTGGTGACTTTGGCCGAAAACTCGGCCGGGGCAAGCTTGCAATTCCCCGAAGGCACAGGCACCGCGACGACGCAATCAGCCTGCGGAACCATCTGGCACGATAGCACAAGCCCGTCGCGGGCTTCTTCTTCGCTTAGGGCGTCTTCAAGATAGTCGTCGCCCATGTCATAGGTGCCTTCCTCGCATCGGCACTTGCATGTGCCACACACGCCATCAGAACAATCGACCGGCAGGTTCACTTTTTGCCGGTAGGCCGCATCCATCACGGTCTCCATGGCATTGACCTGAATGACCCGGGTGACACCATCTTCAAAATTCAAAGCTACTTTGTAGCTCATGTCGGGCCTCCCTTCAGACGTGATAGATGTCGATGACCTGATGGATGTAATCATCCTTCAAGATCACTTTCTTTGCGGTGATGCGTGGGGCGTCACCCGCCAGATCCAGCGTGTAAAAAGACGTGCCGAAAAACGACGATGTCTTTTTGTAGCGATGGCTTAGCGTGTGCCAATTGAAGCGCAGATCGACTTCGCTTTCGCGCCGATCGATGATCTCAACGTTGGAAATCATGTGATTGGTGCGCGGCTCCGGCATTGTCGCGCCGGACCGTTCGGTCTTGATCCGGAACACGCGGTCTTCCAGCCCTGCGCGATCCGGGTAATAGATCAATGAGACTTGCGCCTGCGGATCGTCGACCAATTCATCGTCGTCGTCCCATGTCGGCATCCAGAATGACGCTTCAGGTGCATAGCATTCCACCCACGCATCCCAATCACGATCATCCAAAAGACGGGCTTCGTGATACAGGAACTGCTCAATCGCGGTGAGATCGTTTGTTACGGGCGCGTTCATGCCGGTTCCTCCTGAGGAAGGGTTTCGCGTTTCAGGGCCGCAAGAAGCGTTTCAGACCAAAACTCGTGCTGGCGCACGAAAAGCCCTTCGTCCTCGGCGCGTTCCGCGCTCAGGATCGGGTTCATGCCCATGGCACGTGCATTGTCATCAGGCCCGTTGACCCAGCGGGTCGCACCACGGCTCAGGTCGTTCCAGACACCATCAGCGGCAGCATAAGCTTCTTGGCAGGCGCGGAACTCTTCAAGGTCATCGGGCGTGCCCATGCCCGAGACATTGAAGAAATCTTCGTATTGGCGCAGGCGAATGGCGCGTTCCTCTGCCGGTTCGCCCACGGGGGCAAAACAGTAGATCGTGATCTCGGTCTTATCGACGGAAATGGGCCGCACGACCCGGATCTGGGTCGAAAACTGATCCATAAGATAGACATTGGGGTAAAGGCCCAGATTTCGCGTCTGACCAACGATAAACCCGGTCTTTTCGGCGCCTAGACGCTTTTCCAAAGCGGCCTTGTGATTCCACACAGGGCGCACTTCGGGGTTCAGCGTCTGCGTCCATAGCAGAATGTGACCATAGTCGAAGCCATACACACCGCCAACGGATTTCGACCAGCCATTCGCATCAACCGCCTTGGTGCCTTCGTCCTTGCGGTGGCCCATTGTGGCGGAATAATTCCAGTGCACCGAACTGACGTGATAGCCATCGGCGCCGTTTTCCATCTGAAGCTTCCAGTTGCCGTCGAATGTATAGCTGGAATTGCCGCGCAGCACCTCTAGCCCGTTCGGGGCCTGATCAACGATTTGGTCAATGATAACGCGGGTTTCGCCCAGATAATCTGCCAAGGTCGGCACCTGAGCGTTCAAGCTGCCGAAAATAAACCCCTTATAGCTTTCAAACCGCGCAATCTTTTTAAGGTTGTGCGAGCCCTCTTTATTGAAGCCATCGGGATAGGCACCGGTCTTGCCATCCTTTACTTTCAAAAGCTTTCCAGCGTTGTTGAAGGTCCAGCCATGGAACTGGCAGGTGAAACTGGCCTTATTACCGTGCTTGCGCCGACAAAGTGTCGCGCCACGGTGGGCGCAGGCATTCACCAGCCCATGCAAGTCACCGCCCTTATCGCGGGTGATAATGACCGGCACACGGCCAATCCACGTGGTGAAATAGTCGTTGTCGTTCGGGATCTGGCTTTCATGTGCAAGATAGACCCAGTTGCCCTCAAAGATATGCTTCATCTCCAGATCAAACATTTCCTGGTCCGTGAAAATATCGCGTCGGCAACGGTGAATGCCCGTGTCGGGGCATTCAATCACCGCGGATTCGATCCGGGTTTTCAGGTCGGTCGTCATCAGTCATCCTCCAATTTGGCGGACCCTGCTTGCAGCAGGATCACGGCTTGCCTGGCGTTTGGCGGCTCATTGCATTGGACAACAGGGCACAGGTCCAGGACCCGCGGAACGGGTGAAGCGCCTCCTCCGGCGCCCAAACCTATTAGGTATCGCCTGATACCTCCCTGTCGGCAGCGTCCTCCTCTAGCCGACCTAACCAGGCGTGGTTTAATGTGACAAAGGGAGAGAGGTTTGGCCAAGACTGAGTTGGTCTGCCTTTATACTTGGGGGGTATAATATGGAAATGAGGCATCTGCGCTATTTCGTGGCGGTCGCGCGTGAAAGGAACTTCTCACGTGCGGCAGAGGCACTGAACATGGCGCAACCACCGTTAAGTCGACAAATCCGCGCATTGGAGCAAGAGCTGGGCACGGCCCTGATCGACCGAAGCGCCCGGCCATTACGGCTGACCTCCTCGGGGCGGCTTTTTCTGGAGCAAGCCGAACAAATTCTGGCCCATGCCGAGGCCACCAAACAGATGATCGAACGGTCTTCGCAATCGGATAAGCTAAGCGTCGTGTTCGGCTTTGTCGCGTCGACCATGTATGGACGTTTCCCGGCATTGATCCGGGATTTCCGTAAACACGCGCGCGATGTCGATGTCAACCTGGTTGAGATGAGCAGCCTTGAACAGATCGGCGCACTTAAGGAAGGTCGCATCGACGCGGGCTTTGGCACGCAACGGTTCGAGGACCCTGCGGTGCGAAGGGTCTTGTTACGGGAAGAAAAGATGGTCGTCGCTCTGCCAGAGGCTCATCCATTGGCGGCGGGCCGAACGCCGCTGAGCCTGGCGCGGATCGCGCAAGAGCCGCAAATCCTTTACCCCAGCAAACCGCGCCCCAGCTATGCAGATCAGGTGTTGGCGGTATTCCACGATCACGGCCTTACTCCCGCAATCGCGCATGAGGCCCGGGAATTGCATATTGCCATCGGGCTGGTTGCCGCCGAGGAGGGGATCGCCGTTGTTCCCGAGTCGCTTGAACGCCTGCGCATGGACGGCATTTGCTACCGCGCGATCCATGAAGGCCCCACCTCACCGATTTTCATGAGCTTCCGCAATGGTGATACCTCCAAGCCCATCTGCACCATGAAGGAGGTGATCCGAATGCGCTATCCTGATTGGGGATATGCGGTCCCCGAAGGCCTGCGCTGCACGGCGTCGCACAGTTAAAGGCGCCATGACATCGCCCCTTTTGCGGATCTTATGTAGCGTAGTAAGCGCGCAGGAAAACCCGGATCTTTCGCAAGATCATTGACCGTTCCCGCCCCCCCCCAGCGAAGGCCGGTTTCATCGACAAAGACGGTGCGCATATAATCGGTAACGGGCGTGAACACATTGACGTTTCGCCTGGCCAAAGCCTATGGCATGGTCGCGTTGGCGTGTCCGGGCATCTTGGCTTTGACATCTATCTTCACATACAAAATACCGACCTTGCCGCAACCATCACCCTTCGCATCAATAGGGGGCGCGCTAAGCCATGGCGACACCAATCACCTGACGCCGCGCGCGGAAACGATCCACGGCGATGATAATAAAGGACATAAAGCAATGAAACGCCTGAACGGAAAATCCGCCCTGATCACGGGTGCTGCACGCGGCATCGGCCGCGGCTTTGCCGAGGCTTACCTGCGTGAGGGCGCTACAGTCGCCATCGCAGATATCGACCTTGAGGCGGCTGAAAAGACCGCAGCCGAGCTTGGCGACAATGCCTATGCTGTTCAGATTGATGTCTCGCAGCAAGACAGTATTGACGCGGCCATCGCGGCTGTTGTGGCGCGGGCCGGTGGGATCGACATCTTGATCAATAACGCGGCGCTTTTTGATGCGGCAGAAACGGTGGACATCACGCGGCAAAGCTATGACCGGCTGTATGCGGTCAATGTGTCGGGCACGCTGTTCACTATGCAGGCCGCAGCAAAGCAGATGATCGCACAGGGCAAGGGCGGTAAGATCATCAACATGGCCAGTCAGGCTGGGCGACGCGGCGAGCCGCTGGTGCTGGTCTATTGCTCTACCAAGGCAGCGGTGATTTCGATGACGCAATCGGCGGGACTGAACCTGATCAAACACGGTATCAACGTCAATGCGATTGCGCCCGGTGTCGTGGATGGGGCCCATTGGGACCATGTCGACGCAATGTTCGCCAAGCTGGAGGGCAAGGTGCCGGGGCAAAAGAAGGCCGAAGTCGCCGCCGGGGTGCCCGCTGGGCGTTTTGCCCTCCCAGGCGATCTTACGGGTATGGCCGTTTTCTTGGCCTCCGGCGACAGCGATTATATTGTGTCGCAAACCTATAATGTCGATGGCGGGCAGTGGATGAGCTAAGGCAAGGCGACCGGGTTGTGAGCGGTCCCGATCTGGCCGTTTCAACCTGCCGCGCCGATGGGATGGTGTGAAATACCGTTCAGGCGCCGCACCTGCACCCATAGGATGAAATGCAGATTTTCGGGCCGGGCCAATCGGTCTACTGCGTTTGGGGGAGCAGCGCGACATTGGGTATCGACAGATTGCCAAACCGGCACGCTATCGTTACGCCATCAATGACCAAAAGATGGTATCTTTGGCGCAATGCGAATGGGCGCCGGCCCGTGCCAAAGGCCGGGTTCTGGGGCCTTGGGTCATCAACGGGGACCCTGTGTTGTCTGTCACCTTCCGAAAAGGAAACTTTTGTCGTGTTTCAATTGGTCACCGGGGCGCTTGGCCTCTTTGTCGCGCTGCATCTTTGGCCGTTGTTACCTGCGTCCTTGCTGGTGCGGATCCTATCTTGCATCTGCATCGGGGTGATTTCGCAGCATCATTTTCTGACGAAGCTTGCCTTCGGCACGATGTTTTCCGCCGAGGTTCCGCGCTTTGTTGTGATCGGGGTGAATGTGCTTTTCGCTACGCTGGTCTTCGCCGCTGTGTTGTTTCTTGCGCTGGATCTATTGAGGCTGATTGTTGCGGTGGTGCGGCGGGCATGGATACCCCTGCCTTTGGTCGCAGGTTGGGGTGTTTTGGGGGTGGCGTTGGTGCTTGGGGTGATCGGTGTGGTATCGGCCATCGCCCAGCCCGCGGTGCGCCGCGTCGACATACCCATTGCCAATCTTGCGGAACGCTTTGACGGTTACCGCATCGTACAACTGACCGATCTGCACCTAAGCCGTTTGTTCCAGGCCCCCTGGGCCACCGAATTGGTGCTCCGCACGAATGCGCTGGCCCCCGATGCCATCTTGATCACCGGAGACCTGATCGATGGCACGTTAGAAGCCCGCGCGCGCGATGTGGCGCCGCTGGCCGATCTGCAGGCGGCGGATGGCGTTTTTGTGGTGTCGGGCAACCATGAGTATTATTTTAACCACGACAGGTGGATGGCACATTATGCAGGGCTGGGAATGACGGTACTGCATAATGAACATGTCGTTCTTGGCGGGCCTGCGGCGGGACTGGTGCTGGCGGGCGTGCCGGATCGGTCGGCACATCGGTTTGGCCTGTCCGGGCCTGATCTTGGTGCTGCCCTGCGCGGTGCCCCCAAAGGCCTGCCGGTAATCTTGTTGAACCATCAGCCCGCCGACGCCCATCTGTCGGCGCAGGCCGGTGTCGATCTGCATCTGTCGGGGCATACGCATGGTGGTATGATCCGTGGTCTGGACGCCCTTATCGCCCGTTTCAACGATGGTTTCGTTTCCGGTCTGTATCGATTGGGGGACACGGCACTATACGTCAATAACGGCACGGCCCTTTGGCCCGGATTTTCCGTGCGCCTTGGGGTGCCGTCGGAACTGACGGTGTTTACGCTGGTGCGCGCGTAAGGCGATAACACGGCCGTGCCGGATGCACGGAATGCTGATCGGCCCTGTCGCCTCGCCCCCCCTACCCATCATGCGCTGCTGATTAATATCGCGCGGAAATCATTGACATTTGTCAATGTCGGGCCGGTAATCACCTGATCGCTAAGGGCAGCGAAAAACCGGTGCGCATCATTGTCTTCAAGATAGCTGTCCGCGGCGTGTCCCAGCGCGGTGGCACGCGCAAGCGTGGTCGCATCGATGAAGGCGCCTGCCACTTCGGCGCCACCGTCGACGCCATCGGTGTCACAGGCAATCGCGGCAATTCCGGGCGCGCCGTTCAGGGCGATCGCCAGTGCCAGTGCGAATTCGGCATTGGGACCGCCCACGCCCTTGCCACGCCGTGTCACGGTGCATTCGCCGCCCGACAGCAACAGCATCTGTTGCCCCGGCGCAAGCTGTGCCTGCTCCCGGCGGGCCAGGGCCGCTTGTGCCTGTGCCAGAGTGCGGGCCTCCCCTTCCAGCGCATCGCCAAGATGGCGAACCGAAATCCCGTTTTGTTTGGCCAGCGCAGCGGCGGCGTCCAGCGATTGCGATGGTGCGGCCACGACGCGGTTGCGGACCGTGGCGAAACAGGCGGCATCGGGCGCAGGTGTCTGGCGCGGACCCTCCAGCACAGCGTGCTGTGCGGCCGAAAGCGAGATATTCCAACGCGCAGCAATCTCTCGCGCTTGCGCCTGTGTCGAACAATCGGGCACTGTCGGTCCTGACGCAACCAGCCCGGGATCATCGCCCGGTACATCCGAGATGATCAGCGACAGCATCGGGGCCGGTGCTGCCAGCGCCGCCAACCCGCCGCCTTTGACCCGTGAAAGATGTTTGCGCAGCACGTTCATCTCGCCTATCGGGGCGCCACTGACAAGCAGCTCGCGGCTTAGCGTTTGCTCCTCTTGCAAAGTGATCTTTCCGGCCGGGCAGCTCAACAAAGATGAGCCGCCCCCCGAGATCAGCGCAATGACATGATCATCCGGCCCCAACCCAGCCAAAAGCGCGCATATGCGCCGCGTCGCCTTGACGCCGCGCGCGTCTGGCACCGGATGGCTGGCGGCTGCCACCTCAATACCTGTCAGGGGGCGCTCATACCCGTCACGGGTCACGATCAGCCCTTCGCACGGGCCCCATGCCGCCTCTACCGCTTCGCCCATCCGGGCAGAGGCCTTGCCCGCCCCTATGATCACAACGCGCCCTTTGGGGCGGTCTGGTAAGGCGGGTGCGATGACGCGCATCGGATCGGCGGCCGCCACCGCCGCGTCAAACAGCTCACGCAGTATCTGCTTATCCAAGTGCATCTGCCACAGCCTTACCGCAGGTTATAGTATCAGCTGTGCCGCCCAGATCACGGGTGCGCAACGCAGGTTCGCACAGCACGCGTTCAATCGCGGTCACGATCTCGGCCCCGGCTTGGGGATATCCCAGATGGTCCAGCATCATCGCCCCGGCCCAGATCTGGCCAATTGGGTTTGCGATCCCCTGCCCCGCGATATCTGGCGCAGAGCCGTGAACCGGTTCAAACAATGACGGGAAATGCCGTTCGGGATTAATATTGCCAGACGGCGCGATGCCAATGGTTCCGGTGCAGGCCGGCCCCAGGTCGGACAGGATATCGCCAAACAGATTTGACGCCACAACGACATCAAAACGATCGGGATTAAGAACGAAATGCGCCGTCAGAATATCAATATGGTATTTGTCGCATGTCACGTCCGGATAGGCCTGTGCCATGTGTTCAACACGCCCGTCCCAATAGGGCATGGTCACCGAAATGCCATTTGATTTTGTCGCCGATGTCAGGCGTTTGCGCGGGCGTTTTTGTGCCAGATCGAATGCGTATTTCAGCACCCTGTCAACGCCCACGCGGGTCATCACGGTTTCTTGCATAACGACTTCGCGGTCGGTGTCGGGGAACATCTTGCCACCGATGGAACTGTATTCCCCCTCGGTATTTTCACGCACGATCCACATGTCGATATCACCGGGCTTGCGCCCGGCCAGCGGGCTTTTGACACCGGGCATAAGGCGGGCTGGGCGCAGGCTGATATATTGGTCGAACTGGCGTCTGAACTGGATCAGGGACCCCCATAAAGACACATGATCGGGCACTGTTTCGGGCCAGCCGACGGCGCCGAAAAACAATGCATCCGCCGCGCCGATACGGTCTTTCCAATCATCAGGCATCATCGTCCCGTGTTTAGCGTAATAGTCACAAGAGGCAAAATCATGCATCTTGAAGCGCAGGTCGATAGCATGGCGCTTTGCTGCTGCTTGCAGGACGCGCAGCCCCTCAGGCATCACCTCTTTGCCGATACCATCCCCGGCTATCACCGCGATATTCAAATGGGTGCTCATTGTTCTGCCTCAATCGTTCTTGCCACGAAGCGCGGCAATCACTGCGTCCGTCACCATCTGTGTGCTGGCCGTTCCGCCCAGATCGGGCGTATGCAGTGCGGGGTTGGCGGTGACCGTCTCGATCGCGGCCATCAGCCGGGCTGCGGCAGGTGCTTCGCCCAGATGGTCCAGCATCATCGCTGCGGTCCAGAAGGTTGCGACGGGATTGGCGACGCCTTTGCCAGTGATGTCAAAGGCAGAGCCGTGGATTGGTTCAAACATAGAAGGGGCATCGCCTTCAGGGTTCAAATTCGCCGTGGGTGCAACACCGATAGATCCCGACAAAGCCGCCGCCAGATCCGAAAGGATATCGGCATGCAGGTTCGTGGCGACGATTGTATCAAGGCTTTGCGGCTGCATCACCATGCGCACCGTCATCGCATCCACCAGCATCTTATCCCATGTCACATCCGGGAAGTCCTGCGCCACTTTGGCGGCAATCTCGTCCCACAGCACCATGCCATGGCGTTGGGCATTGGATTTCGTCACCACCGTCAGCAATTTGCGCGGGCGGGCTTGTGCCAACTTGAAGGCAAAGCGGATGATCCGTTCGACCCCGACGCGGGTAAAGATAGAGACATCTGTGGCCACCTCGATCGGCAGGCCAATGTGTGATCGCCCCCCCTGCCCGGCATATTCCCCTTCAGAGTTTTCACGCACGATGACCCAGTCAAGCTCGTCACGCTCAACGCCGCGCAACGGCGATGTGATCCCTGGCAGCATCCGCGTCGGGCGCACATTGGCATACATATCCAGTGGCTGGCAGATCGCCAGGCGCAGGCCCCACAGTGTCAGGTGATCGGGCACGTCGGGCGCGCCGACTGCACCGAACAAGACGGCATCAAAGGCGCGTAATTGTGCGGCCCCATCCATGGGCATGAATTCTCCGGTCCGCTTATAGCGATCGGTGGACCAGTCAAAGCTGGTCACGTTAAAGCCGAATTGGCCATCACGCGCAGCCAATGCGTCCAGCACCGTCAGGCAGGCGTTCACAACCTCCACACCGATTCCGTCACCGCCGATTGCGGCGATCTTATGCATTTTCATGATTTCATTCCTTGTTAGATAGTCAGAACACAATGCCCGTGGGCATCCGAAGCAGCAGGACATTGGCCATCAGCCACCAAAAGACAGTGCAGATGGCTGCGCCAAAGATCCCCCAGATCACCCAAACACGGGCCGCGGGCCGGTCGTAATCCGCGATCACCATGATCGCGGCAAAAGCCATCAAGCTGGTCATAAGGAAACCGAGCGCCGGTATCACAAACACCCAACCCAGCATGATAACCGCCAGCGCCACGCGCCGGCTGCTGCCAGCGGCAAAAGTCAGTGACAGGCGGGCCCTGCCAGCGCGGCGCAGGTTTTGCACAATCAACAGCCCCGAGAAGACCAGAAGCGCCAACGCGATGGTTTTCGGAAAAACCGCACCCAGCATCGACATACCAGAGGCACCGGCCCAGATTGCCACAGCCAGACCGATGAACAGGACTGCAAAGCCCATGGCGGGTAAATCACGGGATCTGATCTTGGCGGTGACAGGGCTGGGGCTGTCGGCCGTTGGGCCTGCGCCACTGCGCCGTCGTGCCCTCCAGTCGCTCCACAGTGGGACGAATACTGTCAGCACTGCGGCGGCAATAATGCCCAGGCTGATCGGGCGGTTAAAGAACATCTCTGGCAGACGGCCCGATGCCGCGCCGATCAGATAGGTCTGTACGAAGCCCTGTTCGGCAATTGATCCCAGCACCAGCCCCAGCACGATCGGCGAGGGCTGAAACCCATAGCGGTTGAGCACCCATGCAAAAATGCCCAGGCACACCATCAACTGCGCATCATCGACATTGGAATGGATCGCAAAGGCCCCGATGATGGTCAATAAGGCGACTGTCGGCGCCAGCAGGCCTTTGGGCACCTTGATGATAAAGCGATAGGCATAGCGGCCAATCACCAACCCAACAGGCAACATAAGCAGGGTCGCGATCAACAGGCCCCAGATGAATGTATAGACGACATTGCCATCACTGGTGAATAGGGTTGGACCAATCTTGATGCCCTGCACCAGCAGCGCGCCCATGATGATGGCATCGGGCGGTGTGCCCGGAATACCCAGCACCAGCGTTGGAATGAAACCGCCGCCCACAGTGGCATTATTCGCCGCCTCTGTCGCTATAACGCCATCGGGATTGCCCTTGCCAAAACTTTCGGGCGCATGCGACGAACGGCGCGCCTCGGAATAGCTGACCAGACCCGCAATGGATCCGCCCGCCCCCGGCAAGATGCCGATCACCGTGCCAATGACAGAAGAGCGCAGGACATTTCCCCAACGTTTCAAGGTATGGGCCGCGCTTTCTCCAAGGCGCAACCCCCCGGTGCCCGCAGGTTTCAAATGCGGATCGGGTGACGCGACCAGATCCAGGATGACCGGCACGCAATACAGCCCGATGATCGCAGAGGTCAGATCAACCCCTGCAAGAAACCGCTGCATATCCAACGTGTAGCGCACATCACCGCCGACAACGGCCACCCCGATCATCGACAAGAACAACCCGATACAGGCGCCGATCAACCCCTTGAGCGTATTGCCGACCGACAGCGTCGCAATCAACGTCAGGCCAAATATCGCAAGCCAGAAATATTCAGCCGGACCGAAGGCCAGCGCGACCTTCGCCAACGGCGGCGCCAGCAACAACAGCGCCAGCGCGCCCACGATGCCCCCAGCCACCGACGCCAGCGTCGCCAATGAAATCGCCAAGCCCCCATCGCCACGTTTTGCCATCGGAAACCCGTCGAATGTCGTGGCAATGGCAGAAGGTGTCCCGGGCGTGTTCACTAAAATAGCCGCATAGGCCCCACCGTAAATTGCGCCCGTGTAGATCGCGCCAAGGGCGATCAGCCCCCCGGCGGGATCCATTGTAAAGGTAAACGGGACAAGCACGGCCACCGCCATGGTCGCCGAAAGTCCGGGCAGCGCACCGATCACCGTTCCCAAGATCACGCCGACAAGCGCGAGCATCAGATTGAACGGCGTCAGCGCGTCGAAAAGATAGCCGAAAATGTCCATGGATGTTTACTTGATGATGCCGAGCGCCTTGGCACCCTTGGTGTAATCTGCGATGCGGGCAGCGATGAACTCCGGCATATCTTCATAGGTGATATCGGTCAGCACAAAGCCACCGCTTTCCATCTTTTCAATGAAGGCTGGCTGCGCATTGATTTGCGACACGATATCCGAAACCGCCTTGCGGGTCTGTTCCGAAGCGGATGCGGGCACCGCAACCCCGCGATAGGCCCCACCGACGATATCATACCCCAGTTCTTTGAAGGTTGGGACATCGGGGAAGGCCGGCAGGCGCTCTTGCGAGGCGACGGCAAGCATGCGCATCGCGTCCCCTTGGCTGACACCAGAGGTCGCATAGTTGAACCCTGCCATGGTCGAGCCCCCGAGAACGGCTGTTACCGACGGGCCTGTGCCGGAAAATGGCACGTAGGTTGTGATCACATCAGCTTGCTGGTTGAATTTCACCGCAGCAAGATTATTGGATGAATTCGATCCCGATCCGGCAAAGGTCACAAGCCCGGGATTGTCCTTGGCGAAGGCCACAAGCTGATCAAGCGAGGTAAATTCGCTCTGGGCACGCACAAAGATCGCATCGGGCGTGTAGTGGAAATAATGCACTGGCGTCAGATCTTCGGTCGCATAGCCCACAGACCCCGCAAGCGGCTGCAATGCGGTATGGGGCATATTGATCCCCATGATCGTGTAGCCATCGCCGGGCAGGGAATTGAGCTGTGACCAGGCCTGCGCGCCGCCCGCGCCGGGCTGATACTGGATCACCGCCGGCACACCTGACACCTGTTCCCATTCGGTCTGTTGGTAGCGTGCGGAAATGTCGCTTTCGCCGCCTGCATTGAACGGGATGATATAGGTCATGGGTTTGGATGGGAAATCCTGTGCGGCTGCAGAAAGTGGCAAGGTCGCCAAGGCAACGGCCAAAACGGCCCGGGTCGAAATTTTCATATTATCCTCCTTTGGTTTGCGACCCGTCTCCTCCCAGGTCTGCAAGTAAACCCTAGACTAATTCACAAAATTCCTTAATTTCAGAATTGGAACATCATTATTGCGCTGGAATCACTAATGAGCGAAGGTGACCTAGGTTTTTTTGTGGCGCTGGCACGCCGGGGCAGCTTTGTCGCAACGGCCCGTGATTTGGGGCTGACCCCGTCTGCGGTTTCCCGACGGCTTGCCCGTCTTGAGGACCGGCTGGGTGTGCGACTGATGAACCGCACCACTCGCCGCGTTAGCCTGACAGGTGAAGGAGAGACCTATTTTGCCAAGGCGTTGCGGTTGCTTGGCGAAATCGAAGAGCTGGAACATTCGCTGCGCGAGGGGCAGGAAACCCCAAGCGGGCTTTTGCGGATCAATGCCACATTCGGATTCAGCCGCGAATTCATCGCCCCGACGGCAGCCGTCTATGCGCGCACCTATCCGCAAGTGGAAGTGCAGCTGGTGGTTAGTGATGCGCCGATGAACATTGTCGAACAGGGCTTTGATCTGAACATCCGCTTTGGCCATCCGCCTGTCAGCAATCTGGTGTCGCGGATGTTGCAACGTAACCGCCGTTTCATGTGTGCCGCGCCTGATTACCTTGCGCGGCGCGGGGTGCCTGAACGCCTTGCGGATCTGGCACATCATGATTGCATCGTGTTGCGACAGGAAAACGACATCTACGATATCTGGCGGTTCGACGAACGGGCGGGCGGCATCCCCTCGGTGCGGGTTGGTGGCACGCTGTCGACCAATGACGGTGAAATGGCGCGCGAATGGATGCTGGCCGGGCATGGTGTTATGATGCGCTCGGAATGGGACATTGCGCAGCATGTGCGCGAGGGGCGATTGAAACTGGTTCTGCCCGCCTATTGCCAGACCGCAAATATCGTGGCGATCTATCCGGAACGCCATCATCTGACAGCCAAGGTGCGCAGCTTTGTCGACCTGCTGGCCGAGCGGCTTCGGCTGGCGAATATCGCTGCGCCCTTTCAGGTTGACGACGCCGATATCAACAAGGCATCTGATACATAAAACACATAACTGAATGCAGGGAAGCCGCGATGGACATCGGTTTGCTGACGGATTTTGCCGAACTTGCACGGTTGCGCAATTTTTCGCGCGCCGCGCAGGCCCGCAACACGACCCAGCCTGCCTTTAGCCGGCGCATCCGCCAGCTTGAGGCGCAGCTTGGCACGCCGCTATGTGTGCGAACGACGCGCAGCGTGACCCTGACCGCCGCAGGCGTGGCGCTTTTGCCCCATGCGGAACAGATGCTGCGCCTTGCAACGCGACTGCGCGAAGATGTCACTGCCGCTGCGGGGGGGGATACCAGGCGGCTGTCGCTGGCGGCTACGCATGCGCTGTCATACACATTTGTTCCCGGTTGGATCACCCGCACCGCGTCGCCCGCTGCAATCGGAAACCTGAATATGGTTTCTGATGGACGGGACGCCTGTATGCGCCTGCTGCGCGACGGACAGGTCAGTTTTCTTGTTGCACATGATGGGATTGGCGGCATCGCAGGGCTATCGGGCCGGCAGTCCCTGACCCAGAAGGTGGGGCAGGACCGGCTTGTCGCGCTATGCGCCCCCGGTGCCGACGGTGGTCCGCGCTGGCAGCTGTCTCGCGCTGTTGCGGTGCCCTATCTGGCCTATGCGGGCGCGTCGGGTCTGTCTGCGATTTTGGCGGCGCATTGGGCGCATAATGGTGCACCTGCCGTCAACCACGCGATGCAATCGATGCTTGCTGCCACCAATATGGAAATGGCCAAGGCTGGACGCGGTGTTGCGTTCCTGCCCTGGTCACTGGCGGAAACGGACATTGCGGCAGGCCATCTGGTGCGGGCATCCACGGAGGATTGGGATGTGCCAATGCATATCGTGATCATGCGCCCGCGTGCGCGCCTGTCCCCCCATTGCGAGGCATTTTGGGACATGGTGCGCGAACATTCATGCGAAAATGGCATGAATTGACCGCCAAACGGCATTGGTTATTCATTTGGACGCGCCCTAATCTTGCCTTGAACCAAGAAGGGAGACACCATGCGTATCATCGACATCCGCGAGGTTACCAAGCCGATCGCCTCGCCCATCCGCAATGCTTATATCGACTTTTCCAAAATGACCGCCAGCCTTGTGGCGGTTGTGACCGATCAGGTGGTCGATGGGGCGCGCGTGGTCGGATATGGTTTCAATTCAAATGGGCGCTATGGTCAGGGCGGCCTGATCCGTGAACGGTTTCGCGACCGTATTCTTGAGGCCGATCCAGCATCGCTGCTGACGGCAGACGGGCAGAACCTTGACGGCCACAAGATCTGGGCGGCAATGATGCAAAACGAAAAGCCCGGAGGACATGGCGAACGCTCAGTCGCGGTGGGAACCATCGATATGGCGGTCTGGGATGCGATCGCCAAGATCGCACAAAAGCCTTTATTCCGCCTGCTGGCCGAACAGCAGGGCACAACGGCCGATCCTCGGGTCTTTGTCTATGCCGCGGGTGGCTACTACTACCCCGGCAAAGACGATAGTGCGCTGCGCCGTGAAATGCGCAGCTATCTTGATCGCGGCTATACCGTCGTCAAAATGAAGATCGGCGGTGCCTCCCTTGCCGAAGATCAGCGGCGGATCAACGCCGTGCTGGACGAAATTGGCAGCGATGCGCAGCTGGCGGTCGATGCCAATGGCCGCTTTGATCTGGAAACAGCTATCGCATATGCCGAGATGCTGCGGCAATATCCGCTGTTTTGGTATGAGGAAATTGGCGATCCGCTGGATTATCAGTTGCAGGCGGCAATGGCAGAATTTTACCCCGGCGCGATGGCCACGGGCGAAAACCTGTTCTCACATCAAGACGCGCGTAATCTGATCCGCTATGGTGGGATGCGCCCGGACCGTGATTGGCTGCAGTTTGATTGTGCCCTTTCTTACGGGCTGGTCGAATATTTGCGCACGCTAAAGGTGCTGAAAACAGCGGGATGGTCGCCGTCACGGTGCATTCCGCATGGTGGCCATCAGATGTCGCTGAACATCGCGGCGGGGCTTGGGTTGGGCGGGAACGAAAGCTATCCTGACCTGTTCCAGCCCTATGGCGGGTTTCCCGATGGGGTGGAGGTGGTCGACGGCCATATCACCATGCCCGAATTGCCGGGCATCGGGTTTGAGGGCAAATCCGACCTTATCAAGGTCATGCGCGATTTGGCGCATTAAACCGGCCATTCGATCTGTCAGCCGTAGCCCTCTACAGCGTGCGTATGCAAACATAACCGAACCGGGGCGCATCGTACAATAGGCACGAGGTGGTAAGACCTGGAACGTGGCTGTAAGGGGGGCGAAGCCCCCGATCTGGCGAAGGACCGCATGTCTGCCCAAGGGATGAAATTGCTTCTGCTGCGGCAGCAGCGGCAATCAAGATAGACCGCGACAAACAGATCGCCCATTTGCCGCGGCCTTTTTTACCGGCGTCTGAAAATCGATCCCCTTCCAACACCCCCATTTTCTGGCATTGGTTTTTGACATCGTTCCTTTGGGGCCACCAGATCCACCATGAGTATGGCGGCTCAGCAAACGCCTAGTCGGGGGCCTGCACGAGGATCTTCACATGCGATTTCTCAGTGACCAGCGCGTCAAACCCTTCTGTCACGATGTCATCCAAAGCAATCCGCTTGGTGACAAGTTGCTCGGCGCTGAAATAGCCCTGGCGCATCAGGGCCATCACGGCAGGATAGACATTACGATAGGCAATCGTGCCCCGTAGCTGACGCTCCTTCAGCACAATCGTGTTGGGCTGAAACGCCGCGTCCGTTTCCCAGATTGAGACAACCAAAACCTGTCCATCATGGCGCGTGGCATCAATACATTGGGGCAAGACACGCGGGACACCGGTGACTTCAAAGGCGACATGCACGCCGTCTGTGGCCGCGCGGATGGCTTCTACTGCATCAGTAGCGGTTGGATCAATCACCGCGGTTGCCCCAAGCTGCATCGCCTTTTCTCGGCGCACCTCCGAGGGCTCCACCACATGGATTTCACATGCGCCCGCCACGCGCAGCGCTTCAACCACCAGCAAACCGATAGGGCCTGCGCCAAACACGGCGGCTTTGTCGCCCGCCTTGATATTGGACAGGCGCACCGCATGCAGTGCGACGGCGGCAGGTTCCACCAGCGCGCCTTGTTCCATCGACAGGTCATCGGGCATCTTATGTACCATACGGGCAGGCACCACGCTATGTGTTGCAAACCCGGCCTGCCCGCCCGACAGGCCCACAAAGCCCAAATTGTCGCACAGGTTATATTTTCCCTCCAGACAGGGGGCGCAGGTGCCGCAGGCGTAGATCGGCTCAATGGCGACGCGGTCCCCGATCGACAGGTCTGTCACCCCCTCGCCCAGTTGGGTGATGATGCCGCAATATTCATGGCCCATCGTGATCGGCGCCTTGTCATGGCTAAGGGGATGATCCTCTTGCACTGGCACAAAGATGGGCCCGGCAAGATATTCATGCAGGTCGCTGCCGCAAATGCCGGCCCAGGCGACCTTGACCTTTACCTGCCCCGCTGCGGGGGTTGGATCGGGAATGTCGTCAATGCGGATATCTTTGATACCGTGCCAACGTGCTGCTTTCATTTCATTTCCTTCCGTCTTGAACTGTTGATGCCCCATCACCGATCACCGCGCGCCTTTTGCCAGCGCAAAGATCCCGCGGTGCGGTGCTTTGGGTGCGAATGGATCTGTGGTGGGGCAGGCATAGGGCGCATATGGAACGCCCTACGGCCGCCACCGGATGTGCCGCGGGGCCTTAAGACAGGTGATGCACCTCTTGCAGGCCATAAACGGGGGTGTGCAGCCCCTCCATCCGCGCCTTTAGCTGCAAGGCCAGATACAGTGAGTAATGGCGCGACTGATGCAGGTTGCCGCCGTGGAACCAAAGGTTTTCTTGCTGGGTCGGTTTCCACATATTGCGCTGCTCGCCCTCCCATGGGCCAGGGTCTTTGGTGGTTTGCGATCCCAGCCCCCAGACCTTGCCGACCTTATCTGCGACGTCTTGATTGATCAGATCCGCCGCCCAGCCGTTCATCGACCCATAGCCGGTGGCCATCACCACAAGATCCGCATCCAGATGGGTGCCATCCGCCAGTACAACGCCGGTTTCGTCGAAACGCTCCAACTGGCCTTTGACCAATTTCACCTCGCCATCAATGATCAGCTGGCTGGCGCCCACATCGATGTAATAGCCCGAGCCGCGCCGTAGATATTTCATGAACAGGCCCGAGCCATCATCGCCCCAATCCAGATCAAACCCGGCCTTTTCCAGCCCGGCGTAAAATTCTGCATCACGTTCGCGCATCTGGTCATACAGCGGGATCTGGAATTCATGCATGATCTTATAGGGCAGCGAGGCAAAGACCATATCCGCCTTTTCGGTGGTCATCCCGCTGGCCAGGGCCTCTTCGGAATACAGCGCGCCAAGGCCGATTTTCATCAAACTATCCGACCGCACGATATGGGTGCTGCTGCGCTGCACCATGGTGACATCCGCATCCGCTTCCCAAAGTGCGGCACAGATGTCATGGGCCGAATTGTTCGAGCCGATCACAACGACTTTCTTGCCCGTCCAGTCATCTGGTCCCCGATGCTGCGAGCTGTGCTGGATTGTTCCGGCAAAGCGTTCCATGCCGGGAAAATCGGGAATATTCGCCTTGCCCGACATGCCCGTGGCAAGCACGAGCTGGGTCGGGCGCAACGTTACCTGCGTGCCATCGCGGTTGACCTGCACCTGCCATGTGCCTGCGGCCGGGTCATATTTGGCCTGCGTGACTTCGGACCGGGACCAATAATTGATCTCCATCACCTTGGTATACATCTCCAGCCAATCACCGACCTTATCCTTGGGCGTGAACACCGGCCAATTGTCGGGGAATTTGATGTAAGGCAAATGGTCGTACCAGATCGGGTCATGCAGGCACAGCGATTTATACCGCGAACGCCATTGATCGCCGGGCCGGTCGTGCTTGTCCAAAACGATGGTCGGCACGCCCAGTTGACGCAGCCGCGCCCCAAGGGCAATGCCGCCCTGCCCGCCACCAATGATCACGGTATAGGGCTGTTGGCTGTAGCCCAGCTGTGCGGCCTCGTCTGCGCGTTGCTCGCTCCAGGATTTGCGGTTTTTGGCGGCGCCATGCTCTGCCCCCATTGGACGGCGCATGCCTTTCTTTTCTTCAAAGCCTTTCAATTCTTGCAACGTGGTCAGCAGGGTCCAGATGCGCCCCTCTTTCAGCCGCATCAGGCCCCACCCCCGGCCCAACGCGGTTTCAAATGTCACCCATGTGGTGATCACGTCACCGTCTTGGGTGGGCAATTCGCCGTGCTGAATGGCAAACCCACCGGGGCGGGTGTGCGGCAATTGCGCGGCAAGCATATCTTGGACGCCTGACGGACCCTCCACCGTTTTCAGGTTCCATGTCACTGCGACCAGATCGCGCCAGTAACTGTCGGTGGCGAACAGCGCGCTTGCGCCTTTGGCATCGCCTGCTTCCAGCGCCGCGTTCAGCGCATCAAGCGTTTCTTGCACCTGCGTGCTACCTGTCGAGTCGAGCATTGCGTATCCTCCTCATCAGCAATGTGATGAGCCGATCTTGACCAGGCACGGGGCGGATCTTGATCGAAATCTGACAAAAATCGCGCCGATAGGACCTGCCGCGACGCAGCATGTTGCACATGCAACGCCGCGCAACATTCTAGGCGGGGGCGCGCAACCCCTCTTTGCGGATCCGGCGCAATACCGTCGAACGATTGACCCCCAAGCGGCGCGCGGCACGGGCCATATTCCAGTTGCACGCGTCCAGAACCGCTTCCAGATCCAATTCCGCGTCGCGCAATTGCGGTGGTGCGGGCAGGTCTGGCAGATCAATCACTGTGCTTTCCGCCAGCGCGCAGGCGACATCAAGCACATTGCCCAATTCCCGCAGATTGCCCGGCCAATCGCGCGCCATCAGCTCGGCGCGGGCCGAAGGTGTCAGACGCATTTCGCCGCCGCTGCGCCGACCCAGAAAACGCTCGATCAACCAGCCAAGATCATGCCGTTCGCGCAAAGGCGGCAGTTCCAGCACCGACCCTGCCAGACGAAAATACAGCGTTGATGGGATGCTATCTTGCGACATCAGGTAGGTGGGCGCCTGACCACAGGTTGAGATCGGGCGCAGATCAGGATGCGCATCCAACAGCCCGGCCAACATGTTCGCGGTGTCACGGTTCAGGTCCTCAATCCGGCGCAGTAGCAGGGTCCCTCCTGCACCAGAGGTTGCTGCAAACGCGTCGCGCATATCCTCGGGCCGGGTTGCGGCACATTCCAGCGCGACGAACCCCGCACGACGAGAGGCCATATGGATCGCCCGTGCCAGCTTGGTCTTGCCGGCGCCGCTTTCTCCGCAGATCAGCAATGGCACAGGCGTTGGTGCCAGCCGTTCGGCCTGTGCCAGGACCCGCGTCAGCGTCGGATCACTGCCCGCAAGGGTGGCCAGAACGCCGCTGCGCACTTGCGGCCCGCTGGCACGGTGTTGAATCGGCGCACGGCGCGGGGCCTGTGGCGCGATCGCATGGCCGAAGACGGCGCCGCCATCGCCCAGTGCCACAACCCTGTCTTCTGTGGGCCGGTCGCGCATCAGGTCAGGAAGGTCATCAACGCTTAATCCCAGCAGCCCATCAATCCGTTCACCGATCACGCCTTTGCCGCGCGACAACATCCGTGTTGCAGCCCGCGTCGCCCCGATCACCCGACCAGACCCATCAAGGGCCACCGCCGCCTCCGGATCCACATCCAGAAATTCAGGGCTGCTTGAAAACCGCAGCACCCATTCCCGGCGGCTGGCAGCCATCAGATTGGCCATCTCAATCCGTCGTGTCGCGGCCGTCACCAGTGACATGGCCAGGTTTTGACTGCTTTTGGGCGCAGGAGAGCGCAGAAGTGAGATATCAAGCACCGCCGCCAATTGTCCCAGGCTGTCATAAATCGGCGCAGAGGTGCATGACAGCCCCGTATGGGCATTTCCGAAATGGTCGTCTTGATGCACTGTCACCGGCGCGCCGGTCACAATACACGCACCAACACCACAGGTGCCTGCCAGATCTTCGGACCAGTTCGACCCAAGATAAAGGCCCGCCCCGCGCAGCTCATCAAGCAAAAGATCATCCCCGAAATAATCGACGCAAATGCCTTTGGCATCGGTCAGCAGCAACACATAGCTTTGTCCCGCAACCTGCCGAAACAGGCTTTGCAGGCTGGACCGTGCAGTGCTGATCATCCAATCGGCCTGCTGGCGATGTGTGCGGAACTCTGTCTCGGTGACGATATAGGCGGGATCATTGCGCGCCGGGTCCATCCCATACAATTCGACACATCGCCGCCACGACGCATCTACATAGCTGTCACGCCCGGTCGCCTGACCGTCCAGCACCTGTGCGATTTCGTCGATATGATGATGTTTTACCATAAAGCCCTCCTCCCGTTGAAGACGATACAACTAAGAGTTGCCATGGCGATGGTGGACTTTGGTCGCAGATTTTCACGATCTCGACATTCGCTGACGGTGATGGTCGCGTGCGAATTCGGTGGCTGGTGCAGATCTCTGCGGGAATGAGTGCGATTTAACCGATACGGTATAAAATAATTCCCGACAATAATAATCAAGATTGACTCTCATTCGCGTGATGCGTAGTGAACGCCCAGCCAGATCGGTCTACGGGCCCCCAGCTTTTTCCGTAAATCATGAACCTGGGATGGCGCGGCCCGGCGTACCCCCGCACACGTTAGGAACTTGCACGATGGCTCGTTTTGCTACTTTGCGCGCCCTGCTGATGGGCAGCGCTGCGCTTTGCCTTGCGCCCTGCGCCCCGATGACCGCCTTTGCACAAGAGATGATCGCACTTGACGAAATTTCGGTGAATTCTGACCGCGCGGTCCAGACCGACACCGCCACACCAGTAACGGTGATCGATGCCGAAGAAATCGAAGGCCGTCAGGCCTCAACCATCGCCGAGCTGCTGGATTCTGTGCCCGGCGTCAATTTGGTGAATGGCACCACGCCAGGGGGATCGGCGATCAATATCCGCGGGTTTGGCGCGATGTCGGGCACATACGGCAGCGACCAATCGGTGCAGATCATCGTTGATGGGGCGTCAACCGGTGCAGAGGAGCTGTATCGGATTGGCACGCAGCTTTATACTGACCCGGCGCTGTACAAACGCGCCGAAGTGATCCGTGGATCCGTTGGGACGTTTGAATATGGCTCGGGTGCGATTGGCGGCATGGTGTTGTTTGACACCAAGGATGCGTCGGATTTCACGAACGGGCAAAACGGCGTCGCAGCGCGGCAATATCTGGGCTATAGCTCGGCCGGGGACGGCTTTGTCACTTCCACAACATTGGCATGGCAACCCGATGAAATGCTTGAGCTTTTGTTCAATTACACATGGCGCACGCAAGATGATTATGACGATGGGAATGGTGATGAGGTCGGCAATACCGCCTCTACTTTGCCATCCTATCTGGCCAAGGCGAAACTGCATTTCGGCCAAGATCGCGAACACAGCGTCACGCTTAGCTATTCGGACACGCAATCGTCGGACAAAGACGTGCCGTATAATCAGTTTTCCGATGCGGGCTGGTTTGGCAATGTGGACCGCGACATCCATTCCAAAACCGGCGTGTTGGCGTATAAATATGACAGCCTGTCCAATGATTTGATCAATGTGGATGTGATCGTCAGCCAGGCACAGCAAACCATTGATCAACAAAGCGCCACCGGGTCCAGCTCGGCGTTGTTGAATGCAGATCATGATTACAAAACCACCAAAGTCACGGTAAAAAATACGATGGAATTTGACACTGGCGCGGCACAGCACCGGCTGCGCGCAGGGGTCGAATTCATCAACAAAGACCGTCAGGATGCGTCCTCGGCACCTGGTGGCGATGACCGCCGCAAGGCGATCTTCCTGGTGGATGATGTCACCTTTGGTGGGTTTACATTCTCGCCCGCGCTGCGGTTTGAAGACCAGCATATCGACGGCACGGATTACGGCTATGGCAGCTATGACAATGATGCGCTGATGGGCGGGGCATCGCTGCGCTATGCGTTTGACAATGGTCTGTCTGTCTTCGGCAGCTATGCCTATACCGAGGGTCTGCCGATTTTGGACGATCTGTCGACGGCGGCCTATATGTCGCAATCGCAAAAGGCCGAGACATGGGAGCTGGGCATGGCTTTTGCAGGACATGATGTCTTTGCAGCCGGCGATGATCTTGCGCTGAAGCTGAATGCCTATCACACCGATGTGTCCGATATCACCGCCTATAGCGGCGTCTCGGATGTTGAGGTCCAAGGCATTGAAATCGAAGGGTCATACGCGGCGTCTTCGGGATATTTCGCAGATCTGAACGCCAGTTTTGCCAATGGATATAACCGCACAGCCGGTGCCAGCTCTGATTACTGGTCCCAGCAGCCTGCCGATCAGCTGCGCCTTGGGGTCGGACGGGTGTTCCAAGACAGCCTGCGCGTGAAATGGGAAGGCGTTTGGAACCTGAAGATGGACCGCGCGGCGACGCCCACCGACGCCAGCTTTGTGCAGAATGTATCGATGGTCTACACGCCGCAGGGCGGTGTGTTGGACGGGTTGGAAACCACCTTGGCCATCGAGAACCTGACTGACCAATATTACACGCCCCATCTTGCGACGCGCGCTGCGCCGGGTCGGACGCTCAAGGTCAGCCTTGCGAAAACCTTCTAATCCCTGTGCAGTCCGGGGGCCGCGTGCCCCCACCCCATCCCATTCAATTTTATCGGAGACAACGCATGCGTCACTCTCTTCTTCCGTTTCTTGCGGCCGGCCTGATGGCTGTGCCGGTGATGGCCCAGGAACAGGCCGGAAATGATCCCAAACCCGGCCTGGCCGGGGGCCATCGCAAGGCCGCCTTTATCGCCGCGCATGACACCGATGGTGATGGCGCCGTGGGGCTGGACGAATATAACGCCATCCGCAAAAAGCGCTTTTTTGACGCAGATGCCGATGGCGACGGGGCCTTGAACGAGGCAGAGTATGTCGCGGAGTTCCAATTGCGGCTGGATCAGCAATATGCCGATCAGGGCCGCACGCAAGGCGATGAACGCTATGCGGCGTCAATGAAACAGGCGCATGTGCGCTTTGCCATTGTGGATCGCTCGCGCGACGGGTCGCTGTCATGGGCCGAACAACAGCTTGTGGCGGCGTCCTCTTTCAACGGGCATGATACCGATGAGAATGGCGTTGTGGATGCGGCTGACCCGAAGCCCGTGCGCGAGGATCAAGACGATCAGGACGGCCCAGACGCGACTGCTGACACGGCTTCGGCGTCAGATGAGGTCTCGAATTAAATGCGGGCTGCGCGGCGTTTTTTAACCCTCGCAGCAGGCGCGGCACTTGCCCCTTGGACAGGCCAGGGGGCATTGGCCGCGCAGGTGCAGCTGGATGTCACCTTTCCACAGATTGATGCGGTCCCCTATTATCGCCCCTATCTGGTCGCTTGGCTGGAAACTCCGGCAGGGCCGCAGCGCACCGTTGCAACCTGGTATGACACCCGTTTGCGCGATGATATCGGCACGGGGTTTTTGAAAAACCTGCGCCATTGGTGGCGTGCCACGGGCAAGGATCTGGACCTGCCCATTGATGCCATTGCCGGTCCCACACGCGGCCCGGGCAGCCATGCGCTGATTTTGTCGGATCAGGCTGCGCCCTTGGCGGGGCTGGCACCGGGCCAATACACGCTGGCGGTTGAGGTCGCGCGCGAAGACGGCGGGTCCGATCTGGTGCGGCTGCCGTTCGATTGGACCGGGTCTGCGGTGGATACCACGGCTCGGGGCGGGGCAGAGCTTTGCTCTGTGCGCCTGCGGATCACCCCCTAGGATGGGGGGCGTGGCGGATCATTCACATCCACGCGGCAGCCGCGGGTGGTGGCTGCACCACCTGCATGCGTGGCATTGGCTGACGGGGGCGGCCAGCCTGTCGATCCTGATCTTCTTTGCGCTGACGGGGATCTTGTTGAACCATCCTGGCTGGGTGCCTGCCAACACCACGCGCGCCCAGCAGATGCTGACGGTGCCGGCGGATGTGATGTCCGCCGTGGCGGCTGCGCCGACCACGGGCACCGGCCCGCTGCCGACCGCGCTGGCCCAATGGTTGCAGCACACGGCGGAACTGTCAGTGGCCGGACGGATGGCAGAGTATATCGGCACCGAAATCTGGATTGATCTGCCCCGCCCCGGCGGCAATGGGCTGGTTGTGATGGATCGCAACACCGGTCAGGTTGAGGTTGAGCAGACCCGAAATGGCTGGTTGGCCGTGGCGATGGATTTGCACAAAGGCCGCGACAGTGGCGCAATCTGGTCCTTGATTATCGATGCTTTGGCGGTCTGTGTTCTGTTGTTCGGGTTCAGTGGCTTGGGGCTGTTGATCGCGCATGCTTCGGCCCGGCCTGCGACATGGCCGATGACACTGGGCGGCATCGCCCTGCCCGGTGTTTTGATCGTGCTATGTGTGCATCTATGACCGCGCCAACGCGCTATCGCGCGGCGGGGTTGTCCCCCTGTGATGCAACAACCTTTTCCGCTGCGCATGCCGCGCCGCTGGTGTTAATTGATCCCAGCATACCGCGTGATATGGCCCAAAGCGGTATGACACGCGCAACGGCGCGCGGTCAAACCATGGGCAGCTTTTGGCGGGTGCATGTCTGGGGTGCGCCGTATCTGCCCGACCCGGCGCCGATCGTCGCACAAGCCTGTCACGACACGATTGCCCTGTTCAGCCCCTGGCGGCGCGACAGTGCATTGTCACGCTTTAACCATGCCGCGCGGGGATGGCATCAGGTGCCCGGCGATGTGCTGGCACTGTTGCGCCGCGCCATCGCGATCTGCGACGCAAGTCAGGGCCGCTTTGATCCAAGCCTGGGCCGGTTGAACGATCTGTGGGGCTTTGGCCCCTCTGGTCGCGTCACCCATCCGCCGGCACGCGGCGCACTCGCGCAGGCGCGCGCGGCATCGGGCCGGCACCAATTGCGCATCCGCGACGATGGGTGTCTGTGGCAACCCGGCGGGCTGTGGCTGGATTTCGGCGGCATGGCCAAGGGCTGGGCCGTGGACCGCGCCAGCGCAATGCTGACAGCGGCCGGGTTGCACGTGCATCTTATCACCATCGGAGGAGAGGTCGCGGCCCATGGCCTGTCCCCCGAGGCCCAACCGTGGTGGATCGCGCTGGACGCTCCGCCCGGTGCAGATATGACGGCCATGCGTGTGGGGCTGCATCACGGCGCATTGGCCGGATCAGGTGATTGGGTGCGGCGCTGTGGCCCATTGGATGGCGGCTGGTCACATACGCTTGATCCCGACACCGGACGGCCATGCACGGGGGCTGTGACGGCGGTTCATGTGGCCCATCCCAACGCCGCGCTGGCCGATGCCTGGGCAAGCGCCTTGATGGCAATGCCTGCGGATACGGTGCTGCGCGCCGCCGCCGATAATGATCTGTCGGCAGTGATATTGATGCGCCAACCCGGTGGCGACGTGACGCGCCATCTGATCGGTCTGGACGCATGGCAGGAGGACAGCGGATGGATCTGTTGATCCTTAGCCCGGCGCGCCTTGTGCTGGCCGGGCTGATCGTGCTGGGCTGGACGGTGATCGTTTGGCGCGCAAGGGGGCGGTATGCGCGGGCGCCGGGCGATACGCTGCAGGCCGATCAGCTGGTGCTGTATGCATCAAAGGGGGGGTTGGCCGCGCGGCTGGCGCAAGAGCTTGCCATGGCGCACGGGCTAAGCGCCCTGCCTTTGGGGCAGGTCACGCCGCAATGTCTGACGCGCCTGCGCCGGGCGTGGTTCATCGTGTCCACCGATGGTGATGGTGATGCGCCCGAAAATGCCCGCGCCTTTGCCCGCGCGGTGCAAACGGACGGCCCTGACACCGATCTGCGCCATCTGCACTATGCGATGCTGGCGTTGGGTGACAGTGGCTACCCCCGGTTTTGCGGCTTTGGCCGGCAATTGGATCATTGGCTGACGGGCTGCGGTGCGCGCCCGACCTTTCCACGCATCGAGGTCGATCGCGGCGCACCTGCCGATATTGCCCGCTGGCAAATGGCCACCACAGCCACCACAGCAGCCAGCGCCAATACCGCGACATTGCGGCACCGCGAACGGATCAGCCCGCCATGCGATCTGGACGCGGTCTATCGCTTGGTGATCGACCCACCACCGGCAGTAACATGGTCGCCGGGCGCGATTTTGGATCTGGATCTGCACATGCCTGATGGCACGCCGGCGCAGCGCAGCTACTCTGTTGCGTCGCTGATGCAAAGCGGTGAGATAGAGCTGCTGATCCGCCATCGCCGCGATGCGCAGGGTCATCCGGGATTTGCCTGTGATTGGTTGACGCGGGGCCTGCCCATCGGGGGGCGGCTGGCGCTGCGCCTGCGCGCCGGGGGGCATGACAGGGCGCTGGCACATGCGCGGCGCAGGGATCGCCCCTTGTTGCTGATTGCCACCGGCACCGGGCTGGCCGCCGTTACTGGTCCGCTGCGCGCGCATCTGACCCAAAGCCGCGCGCCCGTTTGGCTGATCCATGCCGAGCGCCACGCCCCAATGATCCCCCATTTGGCGCTGCCCCAAGCCGGGCAGCTGCGCGTGGACACCGTCTTGTCACGCGCGAACCCGCCGCGCCGTTTGCCCGACTGGTTGCTGCAAGAGACCGACGCCTTGCGCAGCTTTTGCACCGATGGGGCCACGATCTTGATCGGCGGTGGACGCGCCCCCGGTCAGGCCATTTTGAACACGCTGACACAGATCCTGCCGCCGGGTGCGGCGGACGCGATCCTGACCGACCTTTACTGACATCATGAAAGGACAGCCCATGCTGATATCGTCTTACCTGAAATGCACCACACTTGCCGCCACGCTGGCGTTTGTGCCATCTTTCATCGCGGCACAAACTGCCTTTGCACCGCCGACCGATTTCACCGGGCGGATGCAGATATCGTCCACCGACGATGGCGCGCCGATCTTTCCGGGCAGCCGCGTCAGCCTGCGCGGCAGCGGCTATACGCCGGGCCAAAGCATCGTGTTGCAACGTGGCACACAGGTGTTGACGCAAACGCCGTTGCTGGTGGATGCGCAAGGCGCGGTGGCGTTTGAACTGTCGCTGCCCGATGATGCGGCTGTGGGCATGCACCCGGTTGTGATGCTGGGCCAGACGCCTGATGCGACACAGATTTTGGATCTGAAAGTGTCCCCTGTGGTGGCGCTGCAAGGCGGTGATCGCTTTGACCAGATGGCGGTGACATCGCCCGTCGCGGGGCTGTATCAGCTGGATTACAGCGCGAAATCCGGCGCGGTCTTTGTCACCGCATCGGCGTTTACCCCGCCACAATCCGCGCTGATGAAGCTGGACCCGACCACATTGCAGGTGCTGGCGCGCACCGATCCCGCCCCGTTCACCGCCGCGTTGAAATCGGGCAAGGGCGGACGGTTTGCCGATGGTCCTGTGGGTGTGTTTGGTATTGGTCTGGACGACAGCCGCGACCGGGTCTGGGTGACGAACACCCCCGCCAACAGCCTTGCGGTTTACGACAGCAATGACCTGTCCCTGATCAAGCAATTCCCTCAAGATGAGGTATATCACAGCCGTGAGGTTCTGGTGGATGAGGCCAATGGCCGCGTCTATGTGACCTCATCCGCGACGGCCAAAGTCTATGTATTTGATGCGCAGACGTTGGAACCTGTGAAGATCATCGAAATTGACTCGACGCTGCGCGGCGAAGATTTCTATGTGATGAATATGGCCTTGGATGCCACGGGCGGGCGGATCTTTGTCTCTAGCCGCGCCACAAGCGAAGTCGCGGTGATCGACACCACTTTGGGCGAGGTCACGCAGGTTTTCGCAGTGCCCGATATGATCCATGCGACCGGCATTGCCTATGGCGACGGGCGGCTGTTTGTCGCCGGACAAGGGTCTGATAATCTGGCGATTATTGACCCAGCCGATACCAATGTCTTGTATAATGTGCCCGTGGGTGCCGGTGCGCTTAGCGTGGTATATGACGATACAAACGGGCGTGCCTGGGTGGCCAATCGCGGGGCCGGGACGCTGACAGGCGTGGATGCCGAAGGCAAGATTGTCGCGGTGCTTGATATTGGAAGCCTGCCCAATGATGTCGCCATCGGGCCAGATGGCGCGCTCTATACCACCAATAAATCGCGCGGCGCACAAGACGCCACCGGCGACCGCATCACGGTCATCCGCGCGAAATAATCCCTATGCCAGCGGGTGGGGGCGCAGGCGCGTCCCCCCAACCCCCCGCGCGCGGAGCATGTGGCCGGGCATGGGCCACTGCGCGCTTAGCACCGGCTTTAAGAAAAGAATGGCTTATGGGACAATCGCCAAGGCAATGGGCCACATGGTGGTGGCCTGCACTGCCTTGGCGGATGTGTCATGCAGCGCGTGGATCAGCGCGACGGCGCCTCCGACCAGATGATTTTGTCGCGCGCCCCCAAAGTGGCGCGTGCCTCGCTCACCTGCGCGGCCCCAATCGGTTCCGCCGCATTGCCCCAAGAATTGCGGATATAATTCAACACATCTGCAATATCTTGATCATCCATCTTCCATGCGAAAGACGGCATCCCCGCCCCGGTTGGCAACATATGGCTATGGGCGGCACGCGCCCCTACCAGCACTGCGCGGATCGGGTTGGTGGCATTCTCACTTAACAAGGCATGATTGCCCGCAAAGCCGGGCGCCAGCGCCTTGATCCCTTCCCCCGACAGCCCATGACAGGCCGAACAGTTGACCTCATAGCTTTGCGCTGCCGCTTGCATCGCCGTATCGCTGGCAGGAATTGGTGCGGGTGCCACCGCAGGCGATCCGGGCAAAGATTTCAGATATTGCGCCACGGCCAGCAGGTCGTCCTGTGTCATATATTGGGTGGAATCCTCGACCGCTTCGGCCATGGGACCGGCGGCAAAGGCCACCCCATCTGACCCGGTTTTCAGATAGCGCGCCACATCTTCTGTTGGGGTGTCACCCAAACCGACATGCGGGTTAGAGGTGATTTCCGGCGCAAACCAGCCATCCACCACCGCGCCTTGCATATGGCGCGATGCGATCTCGCCGCCCAATGCATTGCGCGGCGTATGACAGGCGGAACAATGTCCCGGCCCCTCGACGATATAGGCGCCGCGGTTCCATTGGGGGGACTGCGTATCATCGGGGGTAAAGCCGCTATTGTCGAAAAACAATGCGTTCCAACCCGCCATTGCCAGACGAATATTAAACGGGAAGGACATGCCCGCATCTTCATCGACATTATGGCTGATCGGTGTCAGCGTCGACATATAGGCCCACAGATCATGCATGTCCTGATCGGTCAATTTGGCATAATCAGTGTAGGGCATCGCAGGATATAGCATCCCCTTTGATCCCTGCCCATGACGCATCGCGTTGAAAAAATCACGTTCGGTCATGGTGCCGATCCCGGTATCGGGGTCGGGCGTGATATTAGAGCTGACCAAGGTCCCGAACGGTGTCCCGACCTGATAGCCGCCGGCAAATTCGCCTGCATCACGGGTGTGACAGGCGGCGCAATCGCCCAGCCGCATGATGTAATTTCCCCGCGCGATTGCGTCCTCATCATCGGTGGTGAATTCGGCCAGCGTGACCTGATCATCGGCCACCGCAGACCGGGAGGTATTAAGCGTTTTCCACGCCCAGCCCCCGCCCCCGATCAGGGCCAGAACAACCACGCCAGCGGTGATACGAAACGCAATATGTTGAATGGCTGACATCTGTTATGCCTCCACCAATGGGCCGGGATTATTGACATAAGTCTGATGAATGGCACGCGCGGCGCGGATGGCCAGCGCCCCAACCGTCAGCGTCGGGTTATAGCCACCATTGTTGGGGAAGGCCGACGCCCCGACCGAAAAGACATTGTGGCAATCCCAGCTTTGCAAATAGGGATTCAACGCCGATGTCGTGGGATCGGCCCCCATTTCCAAACCGGCGATTGTATGAGAGGAATGCTGCTTATACGGGTTCCAGCTTTCAGCGGCCTGATTGTCGCTGCTGATTGCCTCGCCTCCGGCCTCTTGCATGGTCTGCGTAGCTTTCTGGGTCGTCCAGGCGGCCATTTTGCGGTCATTCTCGTTCCAGTCAAAGGTCAGGCTTAGAAGGGGCTGGCCATGACGGTCTTTGTAATTTGGGTCCAGGGACAGATAGGCGCCGCGCGTGGGCATAGAGGTTCCTTGAACAAAAATATTCGCGGCCTCTTGATAATCACGGGCATAGGCCTGTTTCCAATCACTGCCCCAGCGTTTGTGGCCCGGGCGCAAACCGTTCATGTTCTGGATTGGACGACCATTGGTGGAATACCCCATGATCCCTGCGCCGCCGATGAAATCCAAATCGCTGTGATCGAAATTATCGCCGTTGAAATCGTCGATCTGCACCCCCAGCGCGCCACCGCCGATGAACGGATTCATCTTGGCCCCTGAAAAGAAGCCTGACACCGAAGCACAGGTTTGATAATTATAGTTGCGACCGATCGTGCCGCGCATCGTCGCAGGGTCATATTGCTCCCCGATTTGCGACAATAGCATCAGCCGGACATTGTCCATCTGATAGGCGGTGATGCAGACGATATCTGCGGGCTGGAAGAAGGTCTCGCCGTCGCGGGTGACGCAATTCACCCCGGTGACGGTCTTGCCATCTTCATGTTTGACCGCATGCAGAACCTCTGTTTCCGTCAGAACGGTGAAATTGGGGCGCCGCATCAACGCAGGCAACACACAGGCCTGAGGCGAAGATTTTGAGAAATTCCCACAGCCGTGGAAATCGCAAAAACCACAATAGGTGCACGGCCCCATCGTGACGCCAAGCGGGTTCACATAGGCTTGCGAAATATTGCCCGCCGGGATGGTGAACGGGTTATAGCCCATAGACTGCGTGGTTTCGCGATAGATCGACATCCAATGGGTGTCTTTCAACGGCGGGGTCGGGTATTCGCGCTTGCGCATCCCCTCAAAGACATTGCCGCCGGGAACCTTTTCACCGTTCAGATAACCGGCCTTGCCAGAGGTGCCCGCGATCCGTTCAAAACGGTCGTAATCGGCCTCCATCTCCTGATAGGTGACGCCCCAGTCTTGCAACAACAGCCCATCGTCGCGCAGCCCTGCAAGGCGGCTTGCGCCATAGCGGTCAGCGGTTTGGCTTGCCACCTCAAAATCCCAAGGGGTAAAGCGCCATGACATTCCGGCCCAATGGGTGCCTGCACCGCCGACATTCCAGCCGAATTGATAGGCCGACCAATTGCGCACAGGGGCGGCGGTTTGGCCGCTGCGGTTGCGAAATGTGGTGGTTTCCACGCTCATGGGCTGCAGCAGCTTGCGCCGAGTGTGCCAGCGCAGCTCATCTGGGTCCACAGCAGGTGGGAAATCGGTCGATGTATCGCGCCATGCGCCACGTTCGATGGCCAGCACATTCAGGCCAGCGCGGGTCAGCTCCTCGGCCATGACCGAGCCTGCCCAGCCAAGACCCACGATCACGACATCCGCCTTGGGGCGTGTATTCGCCATTGTTCTCTCCTTCGGGATCAGTCGTTAGGGATCAGGGACACGGGCGACAGGTTCAGCGCCTCGCCGCGGCGTTCCACATAGGGACGGTAATCATAGCGCGCGCCAGGAAAGCCGATCATTTTCCACCCCGCCATATCGCGATTTCCGCCATAGATCGGATCCGCCAGATAGCCCTCTCGGGTGTTTTGCAGCATCAGTTCAAAGAACGCCTGACCATTGACGCCTGCGCCAAGGTCAATCGTGCCCGCCTCTAGGCCGGTCAAAATCTCGTCGATCTGGTCGGGCGACAGCGCGTGAAACGCGCCCCCCCATGTCGCCTGCGCATAGGCCTCCAGCGCCTTTAGCCCGCTGTCATAGCGTTCGCGCGGGGTGCTTAAGAATTGTGGCGCCCCCATGATCGCTTCTTCATTTTCAGGATGCAGTGGTTTTTGCAGATACAACGCCGTGCCTGCGCCGTAATCACCCGCCAGCTGATCGTCGATAAATTCCAGACAGCCGGCCTCGCTGGCCGATGGGCCATACGCATCTGCCGGGATCAGCCGATCGATAACCGCATGCAGCGTCTTGCGGTCCGTTTCATCGGTGAAAACGCGCAGCGCGCCGCCCATACGGGGCTTGGGAAGGTGATCAGCGCTTAGCGCCGTATGGGTTGGATATCCCTTCATCTCTTTGGCGCTGGCGGCAACCCCTGTCGACGCCACCATAGCACCCAAAGAGAAAAGGGCTTCTCTGCGGTTCATGACAAATTTCTCCTGCATGATGTCAAGGCGCTGGTCCCGTCATCGTGGAAACGATCGGGAACCGCGCGCGAAAAACCGCCCAACGTCACGCCATGACAGCCAAAAACATCCGGGGCGGGCAAATTGCACCGCCCGTGATATCTTGTGCGATATGGCGGAGCACCCAGGGCCGCAACCGCCCAAACGAACCCAAGACCGCGGCCATGTGCGAAGGGGTCACCATGACGGTTTTTGATGACGGTCTGCGCGTGAGTTGCACAAGGGCTGCGCATGCTCACGCGGTTCCATCGCCCGGAAGCTGGGTGTAAGACGGGCGCGAACTTACCACCGAAAAAGAGGCGCATAATGCGCAGTACAGTGTCAGATCTGGCCCGTGAATCCGGTGTCAGCGTTTCAACGATTGAACGGATCATCAGCGGGCGCGGAACGGTCAAAACCTCGACGATTGAACATGTTTTGAACAATGCTGAACGGATTGATTTCTATGCGATCGGCTGGGCGGGTCCACCCCGCGCAAACGCTTTGGATTTTTGATCCGTGTGCAAGAACGACAATTTTACGCGCAATTGACACAGCGCCTGCAAGACGAGGTATCGCTAATCCGCAAAATCGCGGCGGAAAGCGTTATCCATCACGTCTCGCCGGTGGATCCCCACCAGATTGCTGCGGCGCTACATACGCTGGCGAAAACCTGTCATGCAATTGCTGCGGTGATGATTGATCATCCCATTATCAATCAAGCCATTGATGAGCTGCGCACGCGTAATGTCCCGGTGATTGCGCTGCTATCAGATGTCTCCTCGCCGGCGCTGGCGGGGTCGATCGGGGTGAATGATTGGCAGATCGGGCGCTGTGCGGGATGGTTCATGGATCGGCACATGTTGCCTGCGCCCCGCTACGCGGTCATCAGCGGGCATGACATGTTTCGCTGTCAGCAAACGGCCGATGCGGGGTTTCGAAGCTATATCAGCAGTGAGAAGGCGCAGGCCAGCGTGTTGCCCACGTTTTTTTGCAATGAAGATGACGCAACCGCCTTTGATCTGACCCAAGGCCTGTTGGCGCAAACCCCTGCCATCACGGGTGTGTTTGTAAGTGGCGGCGGCATTGACGGCGTGCTTGGCGCACTGGAACGCCACAGGGGGCCAAAACCATTGGTCGTCGCGATTGATTGAGACCACGCCAAAGGTACGCCGGGCTTTGGCAAATGGCACATTAGAGGCAATCTTGGCCCATCCCAGCCAAGAAAGCGTGCCCGATCTGTTACAGGCTATGATCACGCTGTCGCTGCGCCCGGCACAGCCTGCACCCGTTTCAACCACCATCCCCTTTCGCATTTTGCTGAAAGAAAACCTGTAACACCCCGCACACAGCCATGATCGCGGCAACATTGCGCGGGGCTGAACCATATGGCCCGTCTGCCCTGGATGGAAACGACGCGCTGATGGGGCGCGGATGCGCAGGGCCGATACCTTGACACGGACACGGGCCTATTGCCCCAATGTCAGCCGCACAAGGCCAAGGCTGATCACCGGCACATAGGTGATCGCCAGCAGACCCAAAATCACCGTGACAATCGGCCAAACCAATGCGGGAAAAATCTGTTGCACCGGTATCCGCGCCACTGCGGCGGCGGCAAACAAATTGACCCCCAGCGGCGGCGTGAACATCCCCAAAGCCAGGTTCACCACGATCACTATGCCAAAATGCACCGGATCAATGCCAAAGGCGATGGCGACGGGCGTCAAAATCGGGGCCAGCACCAAAATCGCGGCAGAGGTTTCGATAAACATCCCCACAATCAGCAGCAATATATTGATCCCCAACAAAAAGGTCAGCCGTGAATGGAACGTATCCCTGGCCCAATCGCCCACCGCATCGGGCAGGCCCGACAGGCTGATCAAAAAGCTGAACAACGATGCGGCAGCGATGACCAACATCACCACCCCAGATGAGACGGTCGCATCCCGAAACAGCCGGGGCAGATCGGACCAGCCCAGCTCTTTATACACAAACAGCCCCAGCACCAACGCATAGATGACAGACACGGCCGCAGCCTCGGTCGGTGTAAACACCCCGCCATAGATCCCGCCGATGATGATTACCGGCATCATCAACGCCCAAAATGCCTGTCGAAACGCGGGCCACAGCGGGCGCCTATCCGCGCCATCATGGTCGCCCACGCCGCGCACACGGCACCAGATTTGCACCATTACCACCAAACCCGCAGCAATCATCAGCCCCGGCACCAACCCCCCCATGAACAGCTGCGTGATCGATGTCTCGGTTGACACTGCGTAAAGGATTAACGGAACCGAGGGCGGAATGATCACGCCCAGCTCGGCCGAAGACGCCTGTATCGCACTGGCCATCGCCACCGGATAACCGTGGCGCACCATAGCCGGGATCAAAATAGAGCCGATGGCAAATGTTGTCGCCACCGATGACCCCGAAATGGCCGCAAAGATCATACATGTGATCACACAAGAACAGGCCAGCCCGCCGCGCATCCCCCCGATGATGGATTTCACGAATTCAACGAGGCGATTGGAAATCCCGCCATGGGTCATCAACACCCCGGCCAGGATGAAAAACGGCACGGCCATCAATGGGAAACTGTCAAGGCCGGTGAACATTTTCTGCGGCACGACCAGCAACGGCAGGTTGGAAAAAGCCTTAATCGAGATCACCGCCGCCAATCCGATAGAAATGGCCACGGGAACCGACAGGCCAAACAGCACGATCAGGCTCAGGACAAGGGCTGCGTTCATGTTTCGGGTCCCTCTGTTCCAAAATGGCGTAGCAAAACACCGGGGACCGCCATCGCCGCCCCAACCGGCAGGGCATAGTAAAATACCGACATCGGCACATTCAGCATCGCAACACGCTGCATCTGCACGCGTTGGGCCATCGCCACGCCATACCACAGCAACACGCCCAGAAAGATCAGCGTCAGAACCGTAACCAGCCGGATCACCCAAACCTGCCACCGCGCCGTTAACAACGAGCGTAAGAAATCAATCGGGATCATCGCGCCCAATCGGAACCCTGCGGCAGCGGCCAAAAATGTGGACCAGATGACCAGGCCGCGCGCCAGCACCTCGGACCACACGGCGGCATCGCCCAGAATGAACCGGGTGATGACCTGCACAAAGACCAGCACAACGGCCAAAGCCAGCAATAGCGCCGACAGATTATGCGCCAGCCGCACGATGGCCTCAGCGCCCCGCGATAGGATCGTCATTGTCAGACCTCCGCTTTACCCGGGTTATCGGGGCGCATTGGGGGCCAGCACAGCGACCGCCCCCTGCCCCGCCCAGGCGTGATTACTGTTGTGCCATGCGAATGCGGTCGATCAGCTCGGGGCTGTAGCGATCCGCATATTGATCATAGGCGGGCTGCACCGCCTTGGCGAAGGCCGCTTTATCAACGGTTTCGACCACCGCCATTCCATGGGCCTTCATCGCCTCCACACCTGCGGTTTCATTGGCAGCAACGGTGGCGCGGGCGGCTTTGGCTGCGGCCGTGGCGGCCGTGCGCACCCAATCTTGTTCTTGCGCCGACAACGCGTCCCAATGGATCTGCGACATCACCACCGCTGCGGGCGAATATACATGGCCGGTCAGTGTCACATATTTCTGAATTTCCCACATGTTATTGGCCGTGATGATCGGCACCGGGTTTTCCTGCCCATCAATCGTGCCCTGCTGTAATGAGGTCAGAACCTCGGTCCAGCTCATTGGTGTGGGGGCCGCGCCGGTGGCTTTGAAGGCCGCGATATGAACCTCATTCTCCATCGTGCGGATCTTCAACCCTGCCAAATCTTCAGGCGTTTCAACCGCATGGACGGAATTGGTGATATGGCGGAACCCGTTCTCTGACCAAGCCAGACCGACCAATCCAGCCTGTGAAAATTTGGCCAGTATTTCTTGCCCGATATCCCCGTCCAAAACCGCATGTGCGGATTCGTAATCATTGAAAAGGAAGGGGAAATCCAGCGCATAGACCTCGGGGACGAAATTCCCGATTGGCCCTGTGGACGAGATCGTAAATTCAATCGTGCCGATCTGTAGCCCCTCAATCACATCGCGCTCGCCGCCCAGTGCACCAGAGGGTTTCAGCGCAATTTCAATATCGCCGCCCGACAGGGTTTCCAGTGTGTCTTTGAACGCCCGCCCCGCATCGCCGTAATGCGAGTCGCTGGGCGGGGTAAAGGCCAGGTTCATGGTTTTGGCCGCCACCGGCAGCGCCAGGGCTGTGGTGGCGATCAGAATTGCAAAACACCGAGTCATCGTCGTCATATCATGTCCTCCCAAACATGTTGAAACTTGTGCCGCGGGCGCAACCTCCCCGTTGCAAACGCGCGGATTGGGTGAAATCAGGTGATCCGCTGGATCGAGGCTTCGATCTCTTCCGGGCGGAAAACATTTTTCCAATCGTCGCGCATCAAGGCGGGTTTGCCGAATTCAATCGCCTTGTTACAGGCGTCGGAAAACTGTCCTTGCACCTGATCAAAGATCACTGCGCCCAGAATATTCATATGGCCCAATAAGAAATCACGGGCGCAATCATGGCTGACGCCCCGCGCGACGACCTCATCCATCGCTTCGCGCATCACCACCAGCAATGATGCACAGACGGTTTCTGACAATCCGGGTTCCAGCAGCGCCATCTGCTCAACCGTCACGCGGTAGCTGCGCGCAACCGGGGCATAGATCGCGCGGGCGATGGACTCGCCAAGTGCATAATGCTCTTCCGGGCCTTGCATCAACGCGTTCACCACGCCTTGTTGCGCCGCCACACCGCCAAAATAATCGCGCCGGCCGGCTTGGGTGGTTTCGTCGTTGAAAATCGGCGGGTGGCAGGGGTGTGTTACGAAATAGGTGATGTCATCGCGCGCGGGCAGATGCCCGGCGAACGGTGCTGCAGCGTCCAAGATCACCACCATGGTTCCCGGCGCAAGCTTTGGCACAACAGCCGCTGCGACCTTGCCAATAACAGTGTCTGGCACCGCCAAAATCACGACATCCGCCCCGGTAATCGCCTGATCAGCACCTTGTGGGGCGGCACCGACCTCATCTTTCAGGCGCTGAACGCCGATATCGCTGACTTCGACATGGCGAATATCGAAATCGGTCTTTTTCAGGTTCAATGACAGGCGCACGCCCATCTTTCCACCTGCGCCAAATAGGGCGATTGCGGTCATGATATAGTCTCCTCCTTAGTGATCCTGGATCGGGTTCACAACTGGTATGATGACATGATCATACGCCGTGTTAAGCAACCGTTGTCAAGCGGCTTCGCGCTGTGTTTGGCAGGAAATTGGCCTGCGGTTCGGTGCCAAAATCCGCAGGCAAAACCATCCCGCTGACCGGATGGATCAGCGGGGTCTGGCGGTGGCGTAAACCGGCTCGGTTTAGGCGTCGATCAGCTCTGGCGTGCCCCATTTGTCCAGCGACGCGGCCAGCTCTGGATGATCGGCGGCCATCTGCCGCAGGCTCAGCCCCGCCTGCGCGGCCTGCCAGGCCTGACGAATCGCACGGACACCCGCGCCCGGCCCCATCGGGTGGCCATGGATGCCGCCACCGCCCAGATACATCAGATCCAGTGTGCCTCCGGTCCGCTTATAGGTTTGCACCGCCTGCCCGCCCCATTGGCCCGAACACACCACCGGCAGCGCCATATCCGCGGACGAAAAGATCGGCCGGCGCATCGCGGCAAAGCTGGACAGGAAGCTCTCATCTGGCTCCCAATATTTTGCCTGCAACCCATTGATCTGAAATTGATCCACGCCCAGCAGCCGCCAAATCTTCTGATAGGCCCGGAACTCCATCCCCAGCGCGGGATGACGGGTCAGAATATCCCAGCCATTGCGATGGGCATGCAAACACAGCCGTGATCGTTTGCGCAGAAAGCTCATGCCACCATATCCAATGGAATTGATATTGATCACCGCGCCCAACCCACCCCGATCTGCGACATAATCATGGTTGCGCATCATCACATCTGGATCGGCGGCCGAAATGCCAAACGCATACATCACCCGTTTGCCGGTGTTTTGGTAATGCGCTTCGATCACAGGCAAGATCGCATCCGCCCGCGCTGTCAGCGGCGCATAGCTGGGGCCCATCATCTTTTCATCATCCTTGATGAAATCCACGCCGGCCTCACACAGGCTGCGCACAACATCCGCCGTCTCTTGCGCGGTCAGCCCCAGCGACGGTTTGATGATCGACGCGATCATCGGCCCCTTGGGCGCCCCCATCAATTGCCGCGACCCTGCAATTCCGAATTGCGGCCCAGGATGGCAGGCCCAATCCGGTGGAAAATCGAAATCCATCACCCGGATGCCCGTCAGCCCGCGCACGGCATAGACGCCGCCGACCGTCACCGTCATCAGCGCGGCAATATCGGTTCCGATCGCCTCCATCGGATAGGCGATGGTGACATCGGCGCGATGAAACGGGCCGGGGTCATCGCTGGGAAATCCCGGGCTGGCCGAATCGGACAAGGGCGTGATCTGCTCTACCTGGGCGGCAAATCGCGCCCGCAGCGCCGGGGTTTCACCGGGCAGTTCGGTAAAAGTGCCCGTGGATTGATCCGAGGCAATCTTTTCTGCCAAAGCGCGCGGATCCCCCGCAGTTTCCACACGATAGGTGACGCGAATCATGGCTTGGGTCATGGGTTTCTCCTCTCACCTAAGCTGTAGTAGTGATCATACCTGTTGACAACATACTAACCATGCCACAGGCTAAGGCAGCATCAGTGAGGAGCCATCCGTATTGCGGATCGGGCTGATGAGTGGAGGAGAAAACCAATGCAATTGACACGTCGACTGTTCGTGGCCGGGCTTTCCGTCACGGCTGTGCTGCCGCAAATACGCAGCGCCAATGCGCAGGGCAAAGGGCTGATCGCGATCATCACGCCCAGCCATGACAACCCGTTCTTCAAAGCCGAGGCCGTAGGCGCACAAGCCCGCGCCGAAGAATTGGGATATGAAAGTTTGATACTGGTCCATGATGATGATCCCAACAAACAATCCGAAATGTTCGATACCGCTATCGCGCGCGGTGCCAGTGCGATCATCTGTGATAATGCCGGTGCGGATGCCACGGTGGCCCCGGTGCAGCGCGCCTTGGATGCGGGAATCCCATCCTTCCTGATCGACCGCGAGATCAAAACAAGCGGCATCGCAATCAGCCAGATCGTGTCCAATAACTATCAGGGCGCGCAGCTGGGTGGCGAGGAATTCGTGGCCCAGATGCAGGAAAAAGGCCCCTATGTCGAACTGTTGGGACGCGAGGCAGATACAAATGCCGGCATCCGTTCGGCGGGATATCATGATGTAATCGACCAATTCCCCGATCTGGAAATGGTTGCGCAGCAATCGGCAAATTGGTCCCAGACCGAAGCCTATAGCAAAATGGAGACGATCTTGCAGGCGCAGCCCGATATTAAGGGCGTGATCTGTGGCAATGACACAATGGCAATGGGCGCATGGGCCGCATTAGAGGCGGCTGGCCGGTCCGATGTGATCGTTGTGGGCTTTGACGGATCCAATGATGTGCGCGATTCCATCCTGAAGGGCGGGATTAAGGCGACCGTGTTGCAACCGGCCTATCGTCAGGCCCAGCTGGCGGTGGAACAGGCCGATCACTACTTGCAAACCGGCACCACCGGGGTTGAGGAAAAGCAGCTTATGGATTGCGTATTGATCACCGCCGACAATGCCGCGCAGCTGGAAACATTCGCGCTGCAAGAAAGCGCCTGATCCCTGCATATGCCCCGCCGCCAGACCGTGGCGGGTCATTCCAAACCAGCCGGAAATATCCCATGCGTTCAGCTTTTATAATCGCGGCCCTTTTGGGTGCCGCAGGGCCCGTTGCGGGCTGTAAAATTGTCCCCGATCCCGATCCGGCCGCCCTGGCCGCAGCAAATCAAACAGATGAACAGCGCATGGCCACATGGGTAAAGGACGCATGGGCACCGCGCCTGTTGCCCACCGTGGCCAAGGGCCAGACCGATTGGACATCGCTGAAAACCGCGCTGGATCAGGGGTTACCACAGGCCGGTGCTGCCTTTGGCCTGCGCCCGGAACCGCTTGGCGGACAATGGTATTTTGCGGTGCATGGCGATGGCACCGTCACCCAGGCCACGCTGGACAGCCGCGCGCGCCGGATTGATCTGGATATGGATGGCGATGGCACTGCCGATCTGTCACTGCAACCTGGTCCGATGATCCGGGGCACTGCCATCCGCGATGCGATGCCCTTTATCACCTTCACCGATTTTCGTGATCAGATCGAATTTGCCAAGCTGGGGCGCGCGCTCAATGACCGGGCTGCGGCGGACATGCCCGAACTGCCCGCCGATCTGATCGGTCAGCGCGTGACCGTCACCGCCGTTTTCGGACTGCGCAGCGCTGATGAGCCGCCATTGGCCGTGCCGCTGTTGCTGCAGGTGGCGCCATGACCGCCCATCCGATTGGCCTGTCGATCCGCGCAGGCACCAAGGTTTATCCCGGCACGATCGCGCTAAAATCCGTGGATTTCGATCTGCATATGGGTGCGGTGAATGTGCTGGTGGGCGAAAACGGCGCGGGAAAATCCACCATGATGAAGGTGATCTCCGGGGTGGAGCAATTGACCGCAGGCCGGGTAGAGATCAACGGACAGCCTGTCCGGCTGGGCTCTACCAAAGAGGCCGAGGCACATGGCATTGGCATCGTGTTTCAAGAGCTCAATCTATTTCCCAATATGACGGTGGCGGAGAATATCTTCATCGCGCATGAAAAGACCCGGCTTGGCATGGATATTGATGCCACAGAACAGCGCCGGCTGACACGGGCGCTGATGATGCGGCTGGAACATGATATTGATCCAGACACGCTGGTCGGGGATCTGAAGGTTGGGCAACAGCAGATTGTGGAAATCGCCAAAAGCCTGGCGCGCGATGCCCGTATCTTGATCCTTGATGAACCCACCTCTGCCCTGTCTGCCGCAGAGGTGGAGATCTTGTTCCGGGTGATTGCAGAGCTGAAGGCCGACGGCGTTGGCATCGTCTATATCTCTCACCGGTTGGAAGAGCTGATCCGGGTGGGCGATTATATCACCGTGCTGCGTGATGGCGCGATCACCGGCGCGCGGTCGATGGATGGGGTCGATATCGCCTGGATCGTGCGCAACATGATCGGGGATAGTTCAAAGGATTTCGCCAAACAGGTGGCCCATCCCTTCGGCACGGATGTATTGGCCGTGCGCGATATGCGTCTGGCCGATGGCGCGGGCGGCTTCGCCGTCGACGGCGTGTCCTTCACCCTGCGCAAAGGCGAGGTTTTGGGCATTTACGGCCTGATGGGCGCGGGCCGCACCGAACTACTGGAGACGATTATAGGGCGGCACAGATACTGTTCTGGCACAGTCACAGTGGATGGTCAGGATATGGGCCGCCCCGTTGTGGCCGATCGAATTGCCGCCGGATTGGCGCTGATCCCTGAAGATCGTAAACAAGATGGCATTATTCAGGATCTGTCCATCCGCGAGAATATGACGCTTAGCTCATTATCCGATGTAACGCGGGGGCGCGTGCATATGGATCTGCGCGCCGAACAGCGGCGGGTGCGCGATTTCGTCAAACAGATGGTGATCAAGATCGCCTCGCCGGAACATCCGGTGGCGTCATTGTCAGGTGGCAATCAACAAAAGGTGGTGATCGCCAAGGCGCTGATGACCCAGCCCAAAGTGCTGTTGATGGATGAACCGTCCCGCGGGATCGACATCGGCGCCAAGGCCGAGGTGTTCCGCGTGATGCGCCATCTGGCCGCGCAGGGGCTTGGCATTGTGTTTGTCACCTCTGACCTAGAAGAGGTGCTGGGCCTGTCCGACCGTATATTGGTGATGTCCGACGGGCGTATCACCGGCGAATTCACCGCACAAACCGCCAGCGACACTGCGTTAATTACCGCCTCGGCCATCGGCCATGGCTCTGCCGCCGCGACACAAAAGGAAAGCGCCTGATGACCGATGCAACCGCAAATGGATCCGCCGCTGCCGATCCCTCCAATGCGCTTTTGATGCTGCTGAAGGCGCGGACATTCATCGCGCTGATCCTTGTCTTTGTATTCTTTTCCATTTTTGCGCCGAATTTCCTGTCTGCGGCCAATATGGTGATCATGTCAAAACATGTCGCACTGAATGCGTTTCTGGCGATTGGCATGACCTTTGTTATCGTATCGGGCGGAATTGATCTGTCTGTCGGCTCTATTGTGGGGCTATGCGGCATGGTGGCGGGGTATCTGCTGCTGAATGGGATTGATCTGGGCCTGGGCTGGTCGATCCAGTTTTTAACGCTGGAAATTTGCCTGATCGTGTCATGTGTGGGCATTGCCATCGGCGCGCTGAATGCCACGCTGATCACCAAGCTGAACGTCGCCCCCTTTATCGCCACCTTGGGCACATTATACATCGCACGCGGCGCGGCGCTGTTGTCCAGCGAGGGGGAGACCTTTCCGAACCTGACCGGCAATGCCGATTATGGCTCTGCCAGCTTTCGGCTGATCGGGTCGGGCAATCTGCTGGGCATCCCGATTTCTATCTGGATGCTGATCGTGGTGGGGTTGGCCGCCGCCTATATCGCCAAGCGCACACCTTTAGGCCGGTTCATCTATGCGGTGGGGGGCAATGAACGCGCTGCCAGCCTGTCTGGGGTGAAGGTCACGCGGGTGAAATTCTTTGTCTATATGTTTTCCGGCTTTTGCGCGGCTTTGGTGGGGATCATCATCTCATCGCAGCTTGTGGCGTCACACCCGGCGACGGGCGACACGTTTGAGCTGAACGCGATTGCCGCAGCTGTGCTGGGCGGGACATCCATGTCGGGCGGGCGTGGCCGGATCGGCGGCACGATCATCGGTGCCTTTGTGATTGGGGTGCTGTCGGATGGGTTGGTGATGATGGGCGTTTCAGCCTTCTGGCAAACCGTGATCAAAGGTATCGTGATCATTGCCGCTGTGGTGATCGACCAGGCACAACAAAAAGTGCAGGCGCGTGTGGCGCTGCAGGCGCAGGCCGCGATTGGCAAATAAGGGGGAAAGCTATGTTACAGGGCGCTTTGATCGGCTGCGGTTTTTTTGCCCGCAACCAAATGCACGCTTGGAACGCGATTAATGGGGCACAGATCACCGCGATCTGTGACAGTGACCCTACCCGCCTGCACGAGATGGGCGAGATGTTCGGAATTGACCGGCGCTACGGCGATGCAGCGCAGATGCTGGCGCAGGGTGAGTTCGATTTCGTCGACATCGCCACCACCGTGGGCAGCCATCGCGCCCTTGTGGAACTGGCCGCACGCGCCGGGGTGCATGTGATCTGCCAAAAGCCCTTTGCGCCCAGCCTGGCAGATGCCCGCGCAATGGAACAGGCCGTAGCCGCCACAGGCAAAGTATTGATGATACACGAAAACTTTCGCTGGCAATCGGCCTTGCGCCGGGTCATCGACCTTGTGCGCAGCAATGCGATTGGCGCGCCGTTTTTTGGCCGCGTATCCTTTCGGTCGGGCTATGATGTGTTTTCCGGTCAACCCTATCTGGCAAAGGGCACGCGCTTTATCATCGAGGATCTGGGCATACATATTCTGGATGTCGCCCGTGCGCTGTTTGGCGATGTGACACAGATCAGCGCCACAACGCACCATATCAACCCCGCCATTCGCGGCGAGGATGTTGCAACCATGCTGCTGACCCATAACGGCGGGGCAACAAGCGTGGTCGATTGTTCCTATGCCACGCGCCGCCAGCCCGAGACATTCCCCGAAACCTTGTTGGAAATCGACGGCACGCACGGCAGTCTGCGGCTGGATGCCGGATATCGGCTGACACTGTGTCAGGCGGGCCAGACTCGGCAAGAGGATCTGTCGCCCCCCTGCCTGCCTTGGGCACAGGCTCCGTGGCACAATATTCAAGAAAGCGTGGCGCTGATCCAGCAGCATTTTGTCGATGCGCTGCGGGCAGGCCAAGCACCTGAAACCTGTGCGCAGGACAATCTGAAAACATTCGCCTTGGTCGAAGCGGCCTATTTGTCGGCACAAGAGGGGCGCTGCGTTGCCATTGACAGCCTGTGACCGGATCGACCCTATACCGCCTGAACAACCTGTCTTTCACGCTGCAAGATGGGGCGCTGCGTCATTTGCGACTGGGCGATCAAGAGATCATTCGCCAGATCAGTTTTCTGGTGCGCGACCGCGATTGGGGCACCATTGCCGCGCAGGTCGGTCCGGTGCAGCGCGAAGACACGCAATCGACGTTAACCGTGACACTGACATTGCGGTTCATGCACGAAGGGGCGGTTCTGACCGTGCCTGTGCGGCTGCATCTGTGCGATGGGCATTTACAGATGCAGGCCCGCCCCATGGCCAGTGCGGCGTTCCTGACCAATCGCGCCGGGTTCACCGTCTTGCACCCTATTGCAGGCGTGGCCGGGGCGCCCGCCCGTGTGACCCATGGAAATGGCACCCAGACCAACGCAGAATTCCCATGGTTGATCGATCCGTGGCGGCCCTTTACCGATATCGCGGATCTGACCTATCAGGCCGATGGGCTGGCGCTTCACTGTGCCTTTCGCGGTGATACGTTTGAAATGGAGGATCAGCGGCAATGGGGCGATGCCTCGTTCAAGACCTATAACAGGTCGCTGGATCTGCCGTGGCCCTATGAATTGCCCGCCGGTGATATTGCCGCACAAACGGTCGATATTCGCTGGCATCGGACCAGTGGCACGCCCGCCTACGCACATGCGACACCTACGCCCCGGCCCACGTCGCCATCGCAGGCCCAACCCACGCCCCATAGGGGCGCAGGCTTTGCCCAAACCGCGCTGTTGATCACCGCGCAGGATGCACAGCGACTGTGCCATGATCCATCGGTTTTGGCACGCGCCGGACCGCAGCGTCTGTTGTGCCATGTGGATGCCGGTGCAGCCGATACCAGTGGCGTAACGGTCGCGCAGCAGATGCGCGATTTCGCCACGCTACAGGCCTGCGCACCCGGATATGCCTATGATCTGGAGCTGATCTGCGCCTTCACCGGGCCACTATCACCATTGCCGGATCTGCGCGCATATGCCCACACGATGCAAGAGGCAGGGTTTACCCCGGCCTCTGTCTTTCCTTGCCCGGCTGTGGATCGTATCTCTACGCCGCCGGGATCGGATTGGCCTGCCTGTCCGCCCTTGGCACAGGTCTATCGGGCAGCGCGTCAGGTCTTTGCCAGCAATCCGATTGGCGGTGGCATGTCCACATTCTTCCCCGAGCTGAACCGCAAACGCCCACCGCTTGACGATCTGGACTTTGTCACCCACGGGCTGTGCCCCATTGTGCATGCCGCCGATGACCTTTCCGTGATGGAGACATTGGAAACCCTGCCCCATATCACAAGATCCGCGCAGGCAATCGCATCAGACCGGGCCTATCGGATCGGGCCGTGCAGCCTTGCGATGCGCCACAACCCCTATGGCACGCGCACCCTGCCCAACCCAGACCGTCGCCGCATCTGCCTGACCGATGACGATCCGCGCCATCACAGCGATTTCGGCGCGGCCTATGCCCTGGGTCTGGCCACGCAGCTGGCCGCACATGGTGTTGCCGTATGGACCCCGGCCGAGGTATTTGGCCCGCGCGGCATCGTCGCGGATACCAGCCCCCTGGTGCAGGTTTTACACGCTTTGGCAGCGCATGCGGGGCAGCCCGTCACCCATGCCAGCCTGCGCGGGGGTATTGCCCATCTGACTTTGGCTGATGCACGGTTCCGCGCCAACCTGACGCCCAATCCACAGGCCGGGCTGCGCCCCTATGGTTGCGACATTCCCGGCATTTGAATAACCCGGCGGATATGCGTAAAGATCATTTAAGTGACCATGCCGATCAGGAGAGACCGCCCATGAACCGCCAGACGCCAGAAACCGACGGTAAGATCGTCCGGCGCAAGCTGTCTGATCAGGTGTTGGAACGTCTGCATGAGATGATCCGCTCGGGGGAGCTGCGGCCGGGTGATTATATGCCCTCCGAACGGGCGCTGATGGATCGGTTTGGCGTGGGCCGCCCTGCCGTGCGCGAGGCTTTGCAATCGCTGCATAACAGTGGGCTGATCACGATCAACCACGGTGAACGCTCCAAGGTCAATCAGATCGACGCCAATACCGTCTTGCATCAAAGCGATGAGCTGGCGCGCCTGTGGCTGAACACTGCGCCTGCCACGTTGGACCACCTGAAACATGCCCGACAAATGTTTGAAATTGGTATGGTGCGCAATGCGGCCCATGCCGCCGGCCCCGATGATATTGCCGAGCTGCGCGATATGATCACCCGCCAACGCGCAGAGCTGGGAAACCCTGAACAATTCATCGCCGCCGATATGGCGTTTCATCGCAAATTGGCCTCCCTCAGCGCGAACCCGATCATTACATCGGTGTCCAATGCGATGCTGGGTTGGATTTTTGAATATCATTCCAGCCTGTTACACCGCCGCGACGCAGAAGAGGTCACCCTGGCCGAACATGCGCAGATCCTTGACTATGTGGAACGCGGCGATGCCGATGCCGCCGCCGACGAAATGCGCCGCCATCTGGAACGTTCGCGGCAATCCTTTGAACAACCCTGATCTGGCGCGGGCATTTAACGGCCCTGGGCCAGTCATCGGCCCCGCCCCAAGGCGCAGCACAGGGATTACCGCGGCCCGCCGCCCTGGCGGATCCAGCCAAAGAAATCCTCGCTGCCCATTTGCCCGCCCTTCAGCGCGATTTCCAAACCATCGTGGCGGCCCTCGCTATGGGCTTTGCACAGGGCCGCGCCGGGAATGGTGGGGGCCAGCGCCTCCAACGCCTGCACCCTAAGCGCGCGTATCCCATGCCCCGATGTATCCCCGCCTGAAATCACCGCCCGGCGCAGTTTGCCGCGGGTGACGACAGCGTCCAGCACCTGACCCAGGGCCTGACCGATCCGTTCATTCGCCTGTTCCATCGTCAGCCCCAAATGCGACACATGCCGCACAAACGCCGCCACCTGCGGATCGTCCGGCCCCATCGCCGAGGTCACAAGCGGGCTGGCCCCCGTGGACAGCACGGCCAACGCGGCCTGCGTGGCGCTGTGGATCTGCGCCTGTGCCGTTTCAGGCTGCACCACCGCGCAGGCATCAAAGGGCACAACGACAAACCCATGCGCCGCTGACCACCGGATTTGCTGCGCCGTGCTGGGCGACACCGAGCCCGAAACCGCCGCAATCTGCGCCACAGCACCTGCGGATGTCGCAATCGGCGCGGCGGGCAAATCACCGCAGTCTTGCCAATGGCGCACCAGCGCATATTCCACCCCTTGCGAGCCCACAACAAGGCCCAGCCGATCGCGGTTGCCCCAGATCAACCGGCCTACGGCGCCTTCGCTATGGGGGTCCATCATGTCCATCGACACAAGGCGTGCACCGCTGTCCAGCGCGCGCTGCAAGGCGTGCGTGCCGCCATCGGCCCAAAGCTGCTCCAGATCAATCAGCGCCGCAGGCAGATCGGTTTGTTGCGCCAAATGCCGCAGCAAGTCGGCCTCGGCCATCGGTGTGACGGGGTGGCGCGCCATGACCGGATGACGGTCCAGCCGATACACCCCGTCAAAAGTGCCCGCAAACAGATGGCCAAAGGATTGATACCGGCGCATCTGTGGCGCGGCGGTGACAATGGGCACCGCTTTCGCCGGGCGCACCCGCAGCGCGGTTTCTATTGCGCAGCCAATATTGCCCGCCTGCGACGCAGAATCGAAAGTGGAGCAAATTTTGTAATGCAGCAACTCTGCCCCGGTAGCGTCCAACCAGCCCAGCGGCCCCGGCAGGCAGCGCCGCATCCACTGCGGCCCCTGCGTGCGCGCGGTGGAGGCAAGGCCAATAGCATCAAGCGCGCCAAACCGGGCCAGAAACTGCGGCGAGGGGATATCGCAAAACAGCACCGCACGCAGGCCAGCAAATGACAAAACCTCCATCACCGCGGCGGACCCGGTGAAATCATCGCCATACCAGGCCAGTTTAGGCGCGCGCTGCGCGTCTGCGAAATTATCCATCTGTCACGCCTCCTGCGGTCAGGGGACAGAATGGCAAGATTTCCCACCTAGTTCAATATGATTATCATCTGATCATACCAGTTTGACATTTGAGAACGCCGCCACCTCCGTGCAGATCCGGTTTAGCGGCTGGAATCGCGCAAAAGCAGGCGGTAACGCCCCATAGAACCATCCAAATGCGCCTTCATCGCGGTTTCTGCCGCATCTGGATCGCCATCAATAATCGCATCCACAATCCGCGCATGTTCGGCCACCAGATCGGGATTGGGCCGATAGGCACGGGGCGGGTTTTGTCCCGCCTCCAGCTCCACGCGCGGCACAATACCGGGGCGTATTAAGGCCAGAAACTCAGGAAATCTTTTGTTTTGTGAGGCTTGCGCAATAGCATAATGAAAGGCGAAATCCGCCTCCCGCGTGGATTGTCCGGCGCTATGGGCGGCGCTAACGGCGGTATTGGCCTGCAAGATCGCCTCCACTTGCGCGGCAGAACGGCGGGTGGCCGCCAGGGCTGCGGCCCGGATTTCAAAGGCAGAGCGCAGCTCGAACAATTCGATCACCCCTGACAACCGTTCCATATCCAGATCGGAAAACGGTGTGCTTGGCCGTGCAAGCGAAGGATCCAACGCAAACACGCCAGAGCCCTTGCGTGCCTCTACCAGCCCCTCTGATCGCAGCAGGCCCAGGGCCTCACGCACAACCGTGCGACTGACAGAATGGGTCCGCGTCAGCTCAGATTCGCTGGGCAGGCGATCTCCGGGTCGAAACCGCCCAGATTGAATATCCTGGCGCAGCAAATCGGAAATCTGCACCGCCCGGGTGCGCGCCGGCGCGGGCTGGCCCAGTGTGGTCTGCATCAAGGCGTTCAGATCGGTCATGGGCGGCGCATCCTGTCGCAGGTCTGTTCACTTCTGTACGACAGATAATTTACCCGATCACATCGCAAAATGGCCAGCGCTTTCTTATCCAACCCTATTCAAGATTTGGCCAGTTCCCCCTGAACGCCGGCAGTTCATGGTTGACCAGACGCAAGAATTTATATTACCTACCTGTTATACAGATTTGACGAGAGCGGTGCGCCGCTGCAGCCAGAAAGGACCAGACAGTGATCATCACCGACGTGTCGGTGCGCGTGTTTCATCACATGACACGCCGCCATAGTGACAGCGCGGGCCATGCCCACCCCGGCCCCGAACATGCGGTCGAACAAGCCATGGTCACAATCCGCACCGAAGACGGCCATGAGGGTCACAGCTTTTGTCCGCCACAGGTGGCCCGGCCGCATGTGATCGAAAAATTCGTGCGTAAGGTGTTGATCGGACAAGACCATCGTGACCGCGAACGCCTGTGGCAAGATCTGGCCCATTGGCAGCGCGGATCCGCGGCACAGCTGACCGACCGCACGCTGGCCGTGATTGATTGCGCATTGTGGGATTTGGCCGGTAGGACCTTGAATCAACCGGTTTATAAGCTGATCGGCGCCTATCGTGACAAGGTGCTGGCCTATGGCTCCATCATGTGCGGAGATGAGGTGGAAAACGGGCTTGCGACACCCGACGATTATGGCCGTTTCGCGGAAACTCTGGTTAAGCGCGGCTATAAAGGGATCAAGCTGCACACATGGATGCCCCCGGTCAGCTGGGCGCCCAATGTAAAGATGGATCTGAAAGCCTGTGCCGCCGTACGCGAGGCGGTCGGGCCGGACATCTCATTGATGATCGACGCGTTCCACTGGTACAAACGCACCGAGGCGCTGGAGCTGGGGCGCGGGCTGGAAAAGCTGGGCTTTGACTGGATCGAAGAGCCGATGGATGAACAATCCATGTCGTCATATAAGTGGCTGTCAGACACGCTGGATATTCCGGTGATTGGCCCTGAAAGTGCGGCTGGAAAACACTGGCACCGTGCCGAATGGATCAAATCGGGCGCATGCGACATTTTGCGCACCGGGGTCAATGATGTGGGCGGCATTACACCTGCGATGAAATCCATGCATCTGGCCGAAAGCTTTGGCATGGAATGCGAAGTGCATGGCAACACGGCGATGAACCTGCATGTCGTGGCGGCTGCGAAGAATTGCAAATGGTATGAGCGCGGGCTGCTGCATCCATTCCTAGAATATGACGATGGGCTGGATTATCTGCATTCCCTCTCTGATCCGATGGATAGCGATGGCTATGTGCATGTGCCCGATCGTCCCGGCCTGGGCGAGGATATCAATTTCGACCATATCGAAAACAACCGGGTTGCCTGACCGCAACTGATTATGGACCTTTGGGAGGAGAGACATGAGACATTTTTTAACCGGTGTAGCGTTGGCCGCGCTGATCGCGGGATCGGCACCCAGCTTTGCGCAAACCCCTGATGACCAGCTGGTCGTCGCCTTCACGATGACCAATGTTCTGACAATGGATCCGGCCGCGATCACCGGCGGCGAGGCGGTTCAAGTATTGAACAATGTCTATGACGCGCTGGTCGAGCTGGACCCCGAGACCGCCGCGCTAAGCCCGCGTTTGGCGGAAAGCTGGGAGATTGGCGATGACAATCTGTCCGTCACCTTCCATTTGCGCCGTGATGCCGTGTTTGCGTCAGGCAATCCGGTGACGGCGGCAGATGTGAAATTCAGCTTTGACCGGCTGATGACGCTGGGGTTGTCGCAATCCTCTGGGCTGATCTCACGCGGGTTTTCAGCCCAGACGGTGGATGACACATTCGTCGTGATCGATGACCACACATTTCAGTTGAACATGCCCGAAGCCGGCGATCCGAAGATGATCTTGATGTATATCGCGCAGGCCGGAGTCGGATCGATTTTGGACGCGAAACTGGTGCAGGCCAACGCCGGGGATGATCAGGGGCAGACATGGCTGAACACGCATTCCGCCGGATCTGGCGCCTATACCCTGACGCAATGGCGTTCAAATGAATATGTCATCCTTAGCCGCAATGACGGGTTTTGGGGCGATGCACCAGCAATGAAACGCATTTTAATGCGCCACCTGCCCGAAAGCCAAAGTCAGCGCCTGGGACTGGAACAGGCCGATATTGATGTTGGGTTCAGCCTGGCCGCGCCAGATTTGCGTGCCTTGGAAAAGGATCCCGATATCACCGTGCGCACCGATCCTAGCGCGGGGTTCTATTATCTGGCCGTATCGATGGCGGATGAGAAATTCGCCAACCCCAAACTGCGCGAGGCATTGCGCTATCTTATTGATTATGATGGGATCAACACGGCAATCATGCCCTTCTTTGGCACCACGCGCCAGCGCCCTGTCAATTCCACCGCCTTTGGGGCGCTGCCTGATCCGGGGTATCGTTTGGATGTGGGCAAAGCCAAAGCATTGCTGGCCGAAGCGGGCTACCCCGATGGGTTTTCCACAACAATCCGCGTGATCGCCGATCAGCAATTTCTGGATTCTGCGACCGCAATTCAGGGCACATTGGCACAGGCCGGCATCACCGCAGAAATCATCACCGGTGACGGTGCGCAGATCTACGGTGCGATGCGCGAACGTCAGTTTGAACTGTTGGTGGGCCGTGGCGGCGGCGGGCAACAACCCCATCCAGACAGCAACCTGCGCGCTCTGGTCTTGAACCCCGACAATTCACAAGAAGCCGGGCTGACCAATTATCAAAGCTGGCGCACATCCTATCAAGACACGGAATTGAACGACAAAATCGAAGCTGCCTTGATTGAACGCGACAGTGACGCACAAATTGCACAATATGAAGAAATTCAGCGTTTGATTGATCAGAAAGTGACTTCGATTCAGCCGTTTTCCGAACGTGTTGTCACCGCAGCCTATCAGGCCGATGTGTCGGGCGTAATCATTGATCCGTGGATTTCACGGTTTGAGGATGTAACGAAATCCCGCTAAGCGTTCTCCAAATTCTTGGCGGTATCTTGGGCGCAGCTTTCGGGCTGCGCCCTTTGCTTATCCGCCCCAAAATATGCGCCGCATCGCGCCAGCGACCCCTAAGGGGCGGCATCGGGGGTGCGCAAACGAAAACCGCGCGCGCCGCAATGGCACGCGCGGTCAATCAGTGCCTGTAACACACCCTGTTACAGCGCGTTTTCATAGGCAAGGCTGGCGCCGATCAGCTCTCTGGCATAAGAGGTCTTGGCCCCCGCCCCGGTGATCGCATCGCGGTCCAGCACTTCGACAATACGGCCATGTTGCATCACCGCGAACCGCTCGCACATGTGATCAACCACCGCCAGATCATGGCTGACCATGATATAGGTAAACCCTTTTTCCGAACGCAACCGCATCAAAAGGTTCAAAATTTCGGCCTGAACCGACACATCCAACGCCGAGGTGGGCTCGTCCAGAAACACCACTTTGGGGTCCAAAATCAACGCCCGCGCGATGGCGACCCGCTGGCGCTGCCCGCCCGACATCTGATGCGGATAGCGGTCCAGAAACTCTGCCGGCAGGCCCACATCACGCAGCGCGGCGCGCATCCGGTCTGGCGCATCGCCAATCGCATGGATTTTCAACGGTTCTGACAAGACAGTGCGCACAGAATGGCGCGGATGCAGCGATCCATAAGGATCTTGAAACACCATTTGCAACGACCGGCATCGCTGCGCCACGGACATATCGCGCACGGATGTATCCCCGATCATCGCACGGCCCCGCCAGCCGTCTTGCAACAGCGAGGCACAGCGCAGCACCGTAGATTTGCCAGAGCCGCTTTCACCGATCAGGCCAAAACATTCCCCCGCCTGCACTGTCAAATTGACATCATGCAACACTTTCACCGCGCCAAAGCGCATCGACATCTGTTCAATTGTGACCGGGATCATACAGGGATCTCCATCGGTTGGGACCACGCCGGGTCGCGTTTCAGCACTGGCAAGGGGCCACGGCCGCCGCCAATGCGCGGCTGTGCTGCCAAAAGCCCACGCGTATAGGGATGTTGCGCCTGGTCCAATTGCCCGGCCGCGATGCTTTCCACCACCCGGCCGTCATACATGATCAACACCCGGTCGCAAAAATTGCGCACCAAATTCAGATCATGGCTGATCATGATCAACCCAATCCCACGACGGCGCACCAAATCATCAAGGATCGACAAAACCTGCAAGCGCACCGTTACATCCAAGGCCGAGGTCGGCTCATCCGCGATCACCATATCGGGGTCGGTCAACAGCATCATCGCAATCATAATGCGTTGGCCCATGCCGCCCGAAATTTCATGCGGGTAAAGATCATAAACCCGTTCCGGATTGCGGATCTGCACCGCTTTCAGCATCGCCAAGGCCTTGTCTCGGGCCTGTTTTTTGGAACAGCGCGTATGGGTGCGCACCCCTTCGGCCACCTGTTCCCCACAGCGCCGGATCGGGTTCAGAGAATATTTCGGGTCTTGTAAAATCATCGACATCCGCGCCCCACGCAGCCGCAGCATCTGCCGTTCGCTGGCGGCCAGAAGATCGACACCTTCGAATGTCAGTGTTTGTGCCGACAGTTTCGCATCGGGCAGCAGCCGCATGAGTGCCCGCCCCACCGTGGATTTGCCAGAGCCGCTTTCGCCCACAATGCCCAGACGTTCGCGCCCCAGCGTGAAGCTGACGGATTTCACAGCACAAACAGGTGCGCCGGGATAGTGCACGGATAAGTCACGCACAGTCAGGATCGGGTCCATCGCTTACCTCTTCATCATTTGTTTCGGGTCCAGCGCGTCGCGCAACCCATCGCCAAGCAGGTTGAACGCCAGGCTGACAGATAAAATCGCAAGGCCGGGGAAGGTCACCAACCACCAGCTGTCGATCATATAACGCCGCCCCGTGGCGATCATCGCGCCCCATTCCGGCATCGGCGGCTGCGCTCCAAGGCCCAGAAACCCCAGACCCGCCGCCGTTAAGATCACCGTCGCCATATTCAACGTCAGCCGGATCATGACCGAAGGCAGGCACATCGGCACAATGCTTTTCCAGATGATCCGCGCCGGGCTGGCCCCTTGCAGACGCGCGGCGGCAATGTAATCGGCCTTGCGAAAGGTCATGGTTTCGGCGCGCGCCAGCCGGGCGATTGGTGGCCAGGCGGTCAGCGAAATCGCAATAATCGCGTTATTCAGGCTTGGCCCAAGTGCCGCAACAAAGGCCAAGGAAAGGATAAGCGACGGGAATGACAGAAAAATATCCGTAATCCGCATCAAAACCGTATCGACCCGCCCGCCGAAATACCCCGCCACTGTGCCCATGAACAACCCGATCGGCCCCACCACCACCGTCACCAAAGAGATGATGGTCAAGGTGATCCGGCTGCCATGAACCAGCCGCGAAAAGATGTCTCGACCCAGCTCATCCGTGCCAAAGAAATGCGCGGCATCGGGCGGGGCCAATGTGTTTTGCAGATCTTGGACATAGGGATCATGCGTGGCGATCAGCGGCGCAAAAATTGCGGTGAAAATCAGCACCCCAAGCACGATCAACCCAAAGGCAGAGGTCGGCGTGCGGGCCAAAAACACACAGATATTGCGCAGCGCGATCAGCGATTGCGGCATCGCACGACGCGCATCGGTCGCACGGGATGTGTCGGACATGGTCATTTGGTCCTCGGATCGAAAATGCGGTATAAGACATCGGACAGGATGTTCAGCCCGATAAAGATCACCCCGACCAGCAGCACGCAGGTCATCACCGCGTTCATGTCGCCAATCAGTAGGTTAGAAGTCAGATATTGCCCAAAACCGGGCCAGGCGAAGACGGCTTCAATCAGCACCGCGCCCTCTAGCAATGCGCCATAGGCCAGCGCAACGATGGTCACCAGCTGCACGCGGATATTGCCAAAGGCATGACGCCAGATGGTCTGACGTTTGCTAAGCCCCTTAACCCGCGCGGTGGTAACATATTCCTGCCCCAACTGATCAAGCATGAAGCTGCGCGTCATCCGGGTGATATAGGCGCTGGAGGAATAGCCCAGCAAAGACGCCGGCAAGATGATATGGTTGATCGCAGAGCGGAATACCTCCCACTCTCCTGCCAGGGCACTGTCAATCAATAAAAAATTCGTGCGTTCGGGAACAAGGCCGATGTAGAACTGGCTCATCCGGCCCGAACCGCCCACCCAACCAAATCCGGCATAAAACACCAACAGGCCGATCATTCCGGTCCAGAAAATCGGCATGGAATGCCCCATCAGGCTGATCACGCGGATCAGGTGATCGGGCCAGCGGTCCTTATTCACAGCCGCCATAACGCCCAAAGTGATGCCGAAGCTGGCACCAAAGATGATGGCAAATGTCGCCAGTTCGATCGTGGCGGGCAGCACATGCAAGATATCGTGTAACACCGGCTGCCCCGACCGGATCGAGGTGCCAAAATCGAATTGCAGCACATCGCGCAGATACAGCAAAAATTGTTCCCACATCGGCCGGTCAAGGCCAAGCTGTTCATAGACCGCACGATACACCTCGGGCGAGGCATCTTCGCCCACCATCGCGCGGGCCGGGTCGTTGGGCATGATGCGCCCGATGGCGAATGTTAAAATCAGCAATCCAAACAGCGTGACCGCGATGGACCCTGCCTGCCCTGCTATGCCGCCCAAACGGCGTTTCAATTCAATGGCCATGCAGTCTCTCCTCCCTGCCGGGCTCCGGCGTTTCACCGGGTATGATTGCGTTAAACCTGTTATACAAGTTTGGCAATGTCAAGAGATTCCAAGGCCCGCGTCCTGCTACAGCGCAGGGGTGTCGGCGGCGAAAAAAGCGGTCGGCGCTACCTTATAATTTTGTTTAATACCATGTCGTTAATATGATAACGCTAGTCGGGAATGCCCCGCAACGCCCGGCGGTATACTGGGAGCATAGCAGAAAAATAAAATCTGTCATATAGGTTGACTGTGCGGGAATGTATTGCCCAAACGGCGATCATCTGGCGGATTGCGGCCCGATCAGCTGCCCGGTCTGCGCCCGGCGCACATGTTGTTGATACCCGCGCGGGCTTTGACCTGCCTGGCGTTTAAACGCGCGTGAGAAATAATATGGATCGGCATAGCCAATTTCACGCGCGACCTGCGACGGGCTCAAGCCACGTTCCAGCAACAGCATAGCACGTTCAATCCGACAAAATTCTTGATATTGCCGCGGCGTGCGGCCCAGACGGTCACGAAACTCCCGATGAAAATAATCCGGGTTATAGGGTGCATCACGCACCGCCTGCGCCGCGATCTCTGGCTCTAATGGGGCGGTGGAAATGCGCGCGGCGGCCTTCATCACCGCCAGATCAATCCCGGCAGAGCTGTCGATGCGCATGCCGCCATCCCGCTGCCATCCCAAAAACGCATCATCCACGAAGGCGATCAACATCACCATGAATTGGTAATGCTGCAACAATGTTACCGAGCTGGGCGGCGCAGTGTCACGATAGGTGCGGATCATGGCGCCCAGCTCTGGCCAGCGCGAAAACCGCACCTTTCGTTTCAGTTTCATCTGCGCGATCAAATCCGTTTCGCCATAAATGCCCAGCGTGAAGTGCTGCGCCAGCCCGACATAACCGGTCTTGGAGTTGGTCCAACCACGAAATGTCTCTCCGCGACGCAGCAGCATCGCCTCGCCAGGGTCCAGATGAAACCGTTCGTCGTTGATCTGATATTCACCCCGCCCTTCCAATGCGATGATCATATCCTCGACCGGCAGCGATTTTTCGATGCTCCATTCCGGCGTGTGCTGCATCCGAATGGCCGAACGCACCAAAACCAATGACAAGGCAGAGGGCGGGATGCGCGCCAAAATAGACTCGCTCATCGAACCTTCAATTTCGTCCATCTTTTTCCCCGCCTTGGTGAATTCACCTCTGGTCACGAATCTGACAAGACTTATCATACAACTTTGGCGGGGTCATCTGTCATCACGGCGCAGTCGCAGGGAAGAGGAGCCCGAACGACATCGCGTCACAGTGATCCCGAACCCTTTGGAGGACACATGTTCAACCTGCCTATATTGGCGGCGCGTATCCCGATCGCATCCGATGGGGGCGCGCCATGACACGCAGCCGCTTCTTGGGCCTGGGATATTTAGCGCCCTATATCGTCGGCTTGGTGATTTTCACGATGATCCCATTTGTCGGATCATTTTACCTAAGCTTTACAGATTACAACCTGATGGATGCGCCCAGATGGACGGGATTGAAGAATTATATTGAGCTGTTCACCAGCGACCGCACGTTTCGCAAATCGCTGAGCGTCACGCTGATCTATGTCTTTACCACGGTCCCGCTCAAACTCGCGTTCGCATTGTTCATCGCCTATATCCTGAATTACAAGCTGCGCTTCATCAATGTGTTTCGCACGGCATTTTATGTCCCCTCCATCCTGGGTGGCTCGATCGCAATCGCGGTGTTGTGGCGCTATATTTTCGCCTCTGAGGGGCTGGTGAATATGGTGCTGGTGTCGCTGGGGATTGAGCCGGTGAACTGGTTCGGTGATCCCACCAATGCGCTGCTGACCATATCTTTGCTGCGGTGCTGGCAGTTTGGCTCTGCCATGGTGATCTTTCTGGCTGCGCTGCAATCGGTGGATAAATCACTGTATGAGGCCGCCGAAATCGACGGCGCGTCGAAATTCACCAGCTTTGTGTTCATTACCATTCCGCTGATCACACCGGTGATCTTTTTTAACCTGATCATGCAGATGGTTCAGGCGTTCCAAGAATTCAACGGCCCCTATATCATCACCCAGGGTGGTCCGCTGAAATCCACCTATTTGCTGCCGCTGTATATCTATGACGAGGCCTTCCGGCGCTTTGACATGGGCTATGCGTCTGCAATCGCATGGGTGCTGTTCATCATCATCATGGCGCTGACCCTTGTGGCCTTCTGGTCCTCAAAGAAATGGGTCTATTACGCCGGCGACAAGCGGAGCTGACCAATGACCGATATCTCACATGTCACTGGGCTGGATGCGCTGTCACAGTCACAGGCCGCCAATGCCCGGCAAATCCGCAACGCCCGCCTGTCAATGGCGCTGCGCTATATCGTGCTGGTCGTGGTTGGGATCGTGATGCTGTATCCGCTGATCTGGCTGATCGGCGCATCCTTTAAGACCAACGCGGAAATCTTTGGCAATCCCGGTTTTGTCCCGGCCAACCCCACGACCGAAGGCTATGCCAAGGGCTGGGAAACCTCGACGCCCTATACGTTCGGGCGGTTCTTTTTGAATTCTTTCCTGATCATCGTGCCAAAAGTAATCGGTACGGCAATCAGCTGCACGATGGTGGCTTACGGCTTTGCGCGGTTCGATTTCCCGTTCAAGAAATTGCTGTTCGGTTCGGTCATTGCGATCTTGCTATTGCCCAATGTTGTCACCCGCATTCCGCAATATTTGCTGTTTCGTGATCTTGGGTGGCTGGACAGTTTTCTGCCGCTTTGGGTGCCATCGGCTTTTGCCGGCGATGCGTTCTTTGTTTTCATGCTGGTGCAATTCCTGCGCGCCATTCCCGGAGACATGGAAGAGGCCGCGCGCGTCGACGGTGCCAACAGCTGGCAGACGCTGGTATTCATTGTGGTGCCAATGCTGGCCCCGGCGCTGATATCGGTTTGCCTGTTCCAGTTCATGTGGACGATGAACGATTTTCTTGGCCCGCTGATCTATATCAGCTCGGTCGATAAATACCCGGTCAGCCTGGCGCTGAAACTGTCCATCGACACGACCGAAGCCTTTGAATGGAACCGCATTCTGGCGATGTCTGTGCTGACTATCACGCCCGCGCTCATCGTTTTCTTTATGGCTCAGAAATACTTCATCGAAGGCATCTCTGCCGGTGGGGTGAAAGGATAATCTCATGGCACGTTTGCAACTGAACAAACTGGAAAAGGTCTATGGCGGCGGGTTCAAGGCCGTGCATGGGATCGACCTGGATGTCGCGGATGGCGAATTCATGGTGCTGGTCGGCCCGTCGGGCTGTGCGAAATCTACCACGCTGCGGATGATCGCCGGCCTGGAAGAGGTCACGGGCGGTGAAATCCGCATTGGCGAGCGGATCGTGAATGCCCTGCCACCGGGCAAACGAGAAATCGCAATGGTGTTCCAAAACTATGCGCTGTATCCGCATATGAAGGTGCGCTCCAATCTGGCCTTCGGATTGAAACTGGCGCATGTGCCCAAGGCGCAGATCGCTGCTGCGGTGGATGAGGTCGCCCGGATCCTGGAGATTGAGCCATTGCTGGACCGGCTGCCCAAGCAGTTGTCGGGCGGTCAGGCGCAGCGCGTCGCATTGGGGCGCGCGTTGATCAAAAAGCCCGAAGTGTTCTTATTCGACGAACCGCTTTCGAATTTGGATGCCAAGCTGCGGGCCTCTATGCGGGTGCGGATCACGCAGTTGCACAAGCGGCTAAAGGCAGAGGGCATGTCCTCGACAGTGGTCTATGTCACCCATGACCAGACCGAGGCCATGACGATGGGCGATCGGATCTGCGTGATGAAAGACGGCCATATCATGCAGGTCGCCACCCCGAAAGAACTGTATGACCGGCCCGCCAACCTGTTCGTGGCAGGGTTCATCGGATCGCCGGAAATGAATGTGATTGATGGGCAAATCGCGGGGTCGAATTTCCATCTGGGCGATCAATCCGTGGCCCTGGATGGGCGCCTGTTGGGGCGGTTGAATCAGGCGCCGGACCGGGCAGCCTTTGGCATTCGCCCGCAGCATTTGAAGCTGACCAGCGCCCCGGGTGGATTAAGCGCGCGCCTGCGCTCGGTCGAATTCATGGGCCATGAGGTCTATCTGCACGCACAGCTGAATGGGCATGACATCACGACGGTTGCCGGGTCGGCAGAATATGACGCGATGAACCGCGCCGATGACCGTATCACCCTAAGCCCCGATCTGGGTCAGGCACATATATTCGACCGCGATAGCGGCGCGAATGTCTCTCTGCCATTGGCAGGATAAACCGGAATTTCGGAGGAGGATTCCAAAATGAAATCAACACTTAAAGCGGCAATTATCTGCAGTTCATTGGTTCCGTGCATACTGATGCCCGCCCATGGTGCCGATCTACGCATGAGCTGGTGGGGCGGGGAATCGCGCCACATCGCCACGCAAGAGGCACTGACGGCTTGCGGGGCAAAACATGGCCATACGATTGCGCCGGAATTCACCGGATTTTCTGGCTATCTGGAAAAGCTGACAACACAGATGGCTGGCGGAACCGAGGCGGATATCTTGCAGGTCAACTGGCCATGGCTGCCGCTGTTTTCGCGCACCGGGACCGGGTTTGCCGATCTGCGTGATCTGTCCGATCAGATTGATCTGACGCAATATTCCGACAAGGATCTGGCCAGTGTCACGGTACAAGGCCATGTGCAGGGCATCCCTGTGTCCACCTCCGGTCGGGTGTTCTTTTTCAACAAAACCACATTGGATGCTGCCGGTCTGACCGCCCCCACCACATGGGAAGAATTCTTTACCGCCGCACAGGAATTGCGGGCGCAAAAGGGTGATGATTATCAGCTGTTCAACGCCGTATCTGAAAGCGCGCAGCTGCTGGTGCAATTGGCGGTGACGCAAAAAACCGGCAAGGATATGGTGGACCCAGAAACCAACCGTGTTGCCTGGACCGTGGACGAGCTGGCCGCCGGATTGCTGTTTTACCAACGCATGGTTGACAGTGGCGCGATCCAATCGCGCAAGGATGAAGCCGCCGAAGGCAATGTGAAGCTGTATGAGAAAACCAGCTGGTCACAGGGGCAAATCGGCGGATCTTATGAATGGAACACGACCTATTTCAAATTTTCGGATCCTTTGGCCGAAGGTCAGGTGCTGGACAGTTATCCGATGGTGCGCTTTGCCGATGCCAAAACCGATGGCGTATATCGTAAGCCCTCAATGTTATTGTCGATTTCCAAGAATTCTGACAATCAAGACGCGGCCGCGCAGATCCTCAATTGCCTGATGAACGAACCCGAAGGCATCACCGCGCTTGGGGTGACGCGGGGGCTGCCTGCCTCGGCCGTCGCGATGAGCGCGCTGGAAGGCGCGGGGCTGATTGAGCCGCAGCTGCGCAAAGCCCATGACATCATGATGAATTCCACCGGACCTGCGGTATCGCCCTTTAACGAGCATCCTGAATTGCGCGGTGTGTTCATTGATACGATGGAGGAATATTCCTATGCCATGATTGACGCGCAAGAGGCGGCTGAAATCATCATCGACAGCGCCAATGATGTCCTAAGCCAGTTCGACCCGTCCTAAGCAGCCACTTGACCGGTGGCGGCCTGTGCCTTGGCCCTTGGCCGCCACCCCCTTTCCCCGCTTTTCCGGGCGCCTGTGCCCCGCCCTGCCGGTTCGCCTGCGTTTGGGCGTTTCAGCCACCCTCACGACGATACGAGAGGCCATCATGACCACGATCCAACTTACCGCGCTGACCGCGCGCATGGCTGCGCTGTGCCTGGCACACAGCCCCGCCCGATATCGGCTTGATCCGCCGGTGCAATGGGTCTTGCGCAGTGGCGCACAGGTCTGTGCCCGCGGCACCGCGGTCAATGTGCTGTTGTTATTGGACGCGCTGACACCCGACACCGAATATCAGCTGGACTGTGGCGCGCAGATCCGCTTTCGCACACCCCCCTGCCCCGGTGCGCTATGCCCCACCCAATTTGGCGCGCAGCCCGATCTGCCCGATACCACCGCCACCGTCAGCGCCAATGCCACCGCCTTTGATGCGGCGATCCGCGCCCTGCCCATTGGGGGCACCTTGATCGTGCCCAAGGGGCGGTGGATCTGCGGTCCATTGCGGCTGCGCTCGGATATGGTGTTGTATCTGCAACCCGGCGCCGAATTGGCCACGACCCAGATACGCAGCGCATGGCCCATTTTGCCCAGCCATGATGAAGGCGGCCGGATGCTGGGATCATGGGAGGGCCTGCCAGAGCCTTGCTTTGCCGGCTGTATCCACGCGATTGGCGCGCGCAATCTAACGATCTGCGGCCTGGGCATATTGGATGGCGGCGGCACGCGCGGGGATTGGTGGTCATGGCCCAAACAAACCCGCGACGGCGCGCGCCGTCCGCGCGGGATGCATCTGATTGACTGCACGCAGACCACGCTGATGGGGTTTACCATCCGCAACGCGCCCAGCTGGACACTTCATCCGCAGGGCTGTGTGGGTCTGGATGCGATTGGGCTGAAAATCCACGCCCCCCATAACAGCCCCAATACCGATGGGCTGGACCCAGAGATGTGCGAAGATGTCCGCATTATCGGCACGCATTTTTCCGTGGGCGATGATTGCATCGCGATCAAATCGGGCAAACGCGGGGCCGATGGCAGTGCCGATCACCTGCGCCCCACCCGCAATATCTTGGTGCAGCATTGTTTGATGGAACGCGGTCACGGCGGGCTGGTCATCGGATCTGAAATGTCGGGCGATGTCACCGATATCACCGTGCGTGATTGCGATATGATCGGCACGGATCGCGGGTTGCGGTTGAAAACCCGGCGCGGCCGGGGCGGGCGCATTGACCGGATCACGATGGCGAATATCGTTATGGACGGTGTGCTGACCGCATTTTCGGCCAATGCGCATTACTATTGTGATCCTGACGGCCATGCGCCTTGGGTTCAAAGCCGCACTGCCGCCCCGGTCGATGATACCACGCCGCAGATCGGTCAGGTGCAGATCCGCGATGTCACCATTTACAACCTGTCGCATGCGCTGGGGGCGTTCCTTGGTTTGCCCGAGGCCCCTATCGGACCGATTTCGCTGCATAATATCGCGTTGGCCTCCTATGACCCCACAGCCCAGCCCGCAGCGCCGCTTATGGCGGATGGGATCGCTGCGCAGCGCCATGCGGGTCTGTGTGTCGAATATGCCACCGTGACCGGGATCGGCGGGGAAACCGCCCCGGTCAGCCTTGAAGATTTTCGCCAGTTGGAGCCCGTAACCCGATGACCGTTCTGGACTATTTCGACGCCTATGCCGCCCGCTATCAGCCCTATAAGGACGGGCGCTGGTGCTATGAGGATGGCTGTATCTATCGTGGGTTGGTGATGTTGCATCAGGCCACTGCGCAGCCGCGTTGGCTGGACCATCTGACCCGTCTGACCGCGCCGCAGATTGCCGCAGATGGCACGCTATCAGGCTACCGGATTGAGGAATTCAACATTGATAATATTCTGGCAGGACGGTGCCTGTTTCACCTGTCACAACAGACCGGCGACCCGCGCTATATGGCGGCGGCGCATCTTCTGGCCGATCAGCTGGCACACCATCCGCGCACGCAGGCGGGTAATTACTGGCATAAACAGCGCTATCCGCAGCAGGTCTGGCTGGATGGGCTGTATATGGCCCTGCCGTTTCAGATGGAATATGCGCAGGCGACGGATCAGCCCGCGCTGATCACGGATGCGTTGGATCAGTTGAACGGGGCACTGGCGCTGACGGCGGGGCCTGCGGGGCTGTATATGCATGGCTATGATGCCGCGCGGCGGCAAGAGTGGGCCGATCCTGTCACCGGGCAATCGCGGGCAGTCTGGGCGCGTGCCTTGGGCTGGCTGGCAATGGCGATGGTGGATATCGCCGCCATCGTGCCACAGCGCGCCCCGCGTCAAAAAACCGCCGATCTGCTGCATGCGATTGTGGCACAACGCGCCCCCAGCGGGCTGTGGCCACAGGTTTTGGATGCGCCGCAACTGGTTGGCAATTATGATGAAAGCTCTGCGTCCGCTATGTTCGCCTATGCGCTGCTGCGCGCGTCCGATCTGGGTTTGGGCGCGTGGCACAGCCCCGGAAAGGGCGCACTGAAACGGCTGATCGACACACGGCTTTTGCGGGTTGATGGGATCACGCAGCTGACAAAAATCTGCCATGTTGCAGGGCTAGGCGGGTTCGACGGCAAGATCCGCGATGGATCGCCGGGCTATTACCTGACCGAAGATATTGTCGCAGATGATGCCAAAGGGGTCGGACCACTGATGATGGCCGTGGCACAAAGCACGCAAAGCGCACATCAGACCTCTGCACCACCGTCCTTTGCCCGGATAGATGGCTGATATTGCCGCTCTGGGCCAGTCAGATGCCGACCGGCCCAGAGCCATCTTCACACATAAGGGGCATCGGCCCGCCTCATTCGGCCAAGGCCATCAGTTTTCGCCGGCAGCTGCCAGATACTGCGCATCAGTGACTTTTTCCATCCAGGTCACGGCTGAGATGGTCCCAGTTATTTGGACAATTTTTCGGCTCAGCTAAGATGTAATCTGGCTGGTTTCATGCGGCCTTTTGCGTCTGTTCTGTTGTGAAGAATGCGTCGTTGGGTGATCGTTTGTCGAGAGCGGTGTGAGGCTGCTCGATGTTGTAGAAGCTGATCCAATCTTTAATCACGCGTTTGGCTTGGAACCCGTTGAATAGCCCCTAGTTTGCTAGACGCCTTGCAGCTTCAGTTTCTGCTGCTGCTCGAAGTCAATCGGTGACAGCATGCCGTTTCTAACGTGTTTGCGCTGCGGGTTGTAGAAAAACTCGATGTAGTCGAATACGTCTCGGCGCGCTTCTTCTCGGGTTTTGTATTTCTTGCGCCTGATACGCTCGCGCTTGAGCAGGTTGAAGAAGCTCTCGGCCACAGCATTCTGAATCGCCCCGAGTTTGTCGGAGACCATCAACTTAAGTAAGGATGATGGTTATGACAAAAAGCAAAATGGCAAATCGCTACTCGCCAGAAGTTCGCGCGCGGGCGGTCCGGATGGTGTTTGAACATCAAGGTTCATATGAAACGCAAGCGGGCGCGATAGCGGCCATTGCACCCAAGATCGGCTGTATTCCCCAGACACTGAGCGGATGGGTCAAGCAGGCCGAGAAGGACAGCGGCATGCGGGATGGCGTGACGACCGAGGAACGTGATCGCATCAAGACGCTGGAACGAGAGAACCGTGAACTGCGCCAGGCAAATGAGATATTGCGCAAGGCATCAGCTTATTTTGCGCAGGCGGAACTCGACCGCCCACTCAAGCGATGATCGGTTTCATCGACGATCAAAGGGCTGTTTACGGTGTCGAGTCGATCTGCAGGGTGCTGCCGATTGCACCGTCAACATATTACCACCGCTTGGCACCAAGCCGATCCGGCCAATGCTTCAGCCCGGCATCAGCGGGATACGGAGCTGCGCCCGGAGATCAAACGTGTCTGGGATGAGAATTATCAGGTCTACGGGGTCCGCAAGGCGTGGCATCAGCTGAAACGCGAGGGCTTTACGCTTGCACGCTGCACGGTGGAGCGCCTGATGAAACAGATCGGCATCCGTGGTGCCGTGCGCGGCAAGGTGGTCAAAACAACGGTTCCAGACACGTCGGCACCTTGTCCGCGCGACAAAGTGAACCGTGTGTTCCGTGCGCCCGCACCGAACCTGCTGTGGGTCAGCGACTTTACCTACGTGTCCACGTGGCAGGGCTTTGTCTATGTTGCCTTCGTCATCGACACGTTTGCAGATCGTATCGTCGGCTGGCGGGTCTCACGGTCGGCCAAGACAGACTTTGTTCTCGATGCTCTTGAACAGGCCCTGCATGATCGGCGGCCGGTCCAGAAAAGCGGCTTGGTGCACCACTCGGACCGCGGCGGGCAATATTTATCCATTCGCTATACCGAGCGTCTGGCCGAAGCTGGCATCGAGCCATCGCTCGGCAGCCTGGGAGACTCCTATGACAACGCCCTCGCGGAGACGATAAACGGTCTCTACAAAACCGAACTGGTCCATCGCCAGGGTCCATGGCGCAACATGCAGTATCTGGAAATGGCGACGCTCGGCTGGGTCGATTGGTTTAATCACCGGCGCTTGCTCGGCCCTATCGGAAACATACCGCCAGCAGAGGCTGAACAGAACTTCTATGCACAGCGCGACGTGCTCGATATGGTCGCGTGAAATGAAGCTATAGGTCTCCGGTAAACCCGCGGCGATTCAGTGTCAAACGCGCCGAGACATCGAGGGCGAAGTGTTCGAATACGTCAACGCTCTCTCACAACCCGCGCAGGCGCCATTCAGCCTTGGACGGAAAATCACCCGTGGCATTCGAAAAGCTCGCCGCCTAAGATGAGCAACACACCGGAACAGAAACGGTGCAAGTCCAGTTTTATCAAAATTCTTCAGTGCTATCCTTGCCACTGGAGGCAAAAAGCAATGAGGTGGACGCGACCCGATCTCATCGTCCAGCGTCCATCGGCATTGGGGCGAGCTGTCGCTGACGCGTTTCTGCCTCTATCTATAATCATCCGCGCGGGTTAAGTGCCGTATCTGTAAGCCGCCGTCTGAAATGAAATCAATGCTATAGCTTGGTGCGGCGAAAAACTGGTCGAAGAGTCAGGACCATCTTTGTTGACCTGATCTGGCGTTGATCGCAGCCAACACCAACACGCCGGAAAGCTGAGGGCACAATCTGCCAGTATATCAAAGGCTTCAACAATTCGCGCCGAAGCTGCGCAACATTGGGCTGAAAAGCCCCGTCGTATTTGAAGAGGAAACCGCCTAAACGAGCGATTGAGGCGGCACCAAAACAAAATAGGCCACTGTTCTGCCGAGAATCGTTGGAAAAACGTAAAGACGGATAGCTGTTGATTGTCACTGAGAACTGACCCGGTAGCCCCATAAATTGTCACTGAGAATTGACCCATGTGAACACACTTCCCCGACGGTTTTGGTTGGGGGGATTTGGAGTGATCGACATGGGATTTTTGAGTGTCATTCGACGCTGGGCATTGCGTGACAAAATGCCGATACGCGAGATTG
>NZ_MDHA01000041.1 GCF_001705665.1 Thioclava sp. SK-1
AGCAGGGCGATGTCGATGGCTGGATGGCCAAATACACGCCCGAGCAGCTGACCTACCATACCATCGCTCCCGATGCTGCGACCCGCCTCTTGGATGCAGGGCGCGCAGAAGAGGCTCTCGCGCTGACCCGCACTGCCCTCGCCGCGCAGAAATCTGATCAGCGGTCCGACTGGCATGACCCGCGCGAGCTGGATGACGCGCATTTCGCCTGCCTCTGGGCGCTCGGGCGCAAGGCGGAGCTGCGCGATGCGCTTTGGGCGCGGTTCGAAGCGCGGCTCTGCCCCGATGCGCTGCGCCATCACCTGAAGCTGCAGCCGGATTTCGAGGATATCGATGCAGCCGACGCCGCCCGCGCGATCGTGCTGGCCTATCCATCGATGACCAAGGCGCTGTGGTTCTGCCACGCCACGCAGGACCTACAACTGGCCCGCCAGTTGATCGACGCGCGCCACGCCTATCTTGATGGCAATGTCTACGAGATCCTGACGCCGCTGGCAGAGGAACTGGCTCCAAACCACCCGCTTCAAGCCGTGCTCCTCTGGCGCGCCCTGATCGATTATGCTCTCACCCATCAGCGCAAGGGCCGCTACGGCCACGCCGCCCGCCACCTCCAAAGCTGCGCCGAGGCCGACACCCGTATCAGCGACTACGGTCCGCACCTCTCGCACGCCGCTTACCTAAAGACGCTGGAGGACACTCATGCCCGGAAGTCCTCCTTCTGGGCAGAGGTCGTAAGATAATCAATGCAGCGCAGCATACGACTAAGATTGGGCGGTGAGTGGTCGTTCGCTGCGTTCCAGACGAATGGCAGCTTTTCGCTGCGCCCACCGGTTCTAAGGCGAGCCTATACAGCCAGAGATGTTTGTGCTTTTTTGTCCTAATTAAACGTTCCGCCTGCGAATAGGAACCAAGGTTCGTAAAGCATCAGAAAGCGACGGTGTGGGTATGAAAAAAACCTGTCATGCTTGTGGTGAGCAGATTTCTGAAAACGCAGAAATCTGCCCAGCCTGCATGTCGCATCAAAACAAGTTCCTATTTTATGCCAATGGTATAATCGGCATCGGGACTTTATTTATATCCGGCCTTTCCTTGGTGGTGTCGTTTGTGGCTCTTTACTTCAGTCAAGTCGTCGCTCCAGCAAGCCCAATGGTCGAAGTTCAAATCAACCGATTTGAAGACGAAAGGTTTTCGTTTTTCGTTTCGAATACCGGCAACCTGCCGACAAGTATCAGCGATTTTGATTTGAGTGTAAACTTGGTGCGAGGGGACGGCACACATAGGGCGAAGGCAGGGTTCAGCATACCACCTATCCAGCTGGAGCCAGGAGAGAGCCAATTTCTTGAACTTGAGTATTCAAGCTTTGTGCCTCGCCACACACGGTGGACAACGTCCGGTGATCTTAATGAACCATTCACCTTGAACTTTTTCTACGGAGCAGCGGCTTTGGGTAACAATCTGCATTGTCAGGTTGATGTCTATTATACTTCGCGGAGATACTTTCCCTCCAACCTTGAAGGGTCAATTGGAGCGGTAAATGGGGCGTGTTCTTCCGCGATGAAATGGTATGCGGAACACGTTGGGCCACTTAGTGCGGACGTGACGTCCGAATGAACTCCGCGAAGCCTTGCGGACCAAGCACCTGCGATAGAGCTGCCGTTCGATGAGTGTCCAGCAAATGCCCGGTTTGGGCCGAGCTCGTCGATCGGGTGGCGCGGCCCTCGTGATGGGGCCGCCGCACCGCCGCATGTCCGCTCCGAGCCCAATTTACCAGATGCTGCGCTCGATATGAACGTCAGCTATCGTTGATCGTCCGGGGAGCGGAAGCGCGCTCGGGGGCGAATGATTTCGCCGCTGGTGGCCTGTTCGATTGCATGAGCCGTCCAACCGGCCACGCGACCGGTGGCAAAGATGGTGAACGCTGCGTCGTCGGGCAGGCCACGAGCCTCGCTAAGGGCCGAGAGCGCGCAATCGATGTTCGGAGCGAGTTCCAGTCGTTCGGCCATTCGTTTTATGGCGGAGGACTCTGGGCTATCGGGCGGCAGCATATCGAGGATCTGTCGCGCCCGGGGATCGCCCGCCGGGTAGAGCGGGTGGCCGAAGCCAAAGCCATAAGGGTTTCTGCCTTCCAAACTGCCGAGGAACGCGGGCATTCGATCTTCCAGTGCGGCGCGCAGGGCCTTCTGAGCCAATGTTACCACTCGGCCATGACGTGGCCCGCTCAGCGTCGCCATTCCGGACAACAGGGTCGCCGGTAGGCTCGCGCCGGTCGAGGCGCAGACCCGCACTGCGAAGGTTGAGGGGTTGAGCTCGTGCTCGGCTAGCAAAACCAGGGCGCGGCGTAGCTCGTTAGCGACGGGTGGCTCGATGCCCCAGGCCGATGCGATACGGTGGTGGAGAAGCCCGCCTCCGCAGTGGCCGGTCAGCGCCGCCGCCACACCGGCCAAGAGCCGTCGGCCCTCGAGAGCGATCTCTTCTGCGGTCCGGCCCTGCATCGGCGTCGCGTCCGCACTTTCCTGCGCAAGGTAGGCGAGCACCCGGCCGATCGGGCTTTTCCCCATCGCGGGCACCTCAACCGCAGGACAAATCCGCATCTCCACGGCCCACAGATGCGCAGCCATCTCCTCAAGCGTCAGCGCTTCTGCGCAATCGGCAAGAGACCGTCCGCGCACCCATAGCATGCCGTCGCGCAGCTCGGAGATTGCGGTGCGCAGAACTGGATCGCCCCAACGGATTGCCGCTTCGGCCACCTCGGCCCGTGCTCGGGGTCGGCGGTTCTGCCGCGCCAGTGTCTCCACATCTATGCGCGCATACAGGCTACGCCGCGCATCCAGCGCATCCGCCTCGGCGCGCACCTGACCACGGCTGACATAGGCGTAAAGGGTTTGCGGCTTGACTCCGAGCAGTGCGCAGGCGGCCTCAACATCAATCCAATCGGTGGAATTCATATTGATTGTATTGATCAAGATTTACTCTTGGTCAATCGGGAGCATAACTGGAGCAAAGAGGGGTAGATGAATATGGTTCATGATTTCACCCAGCAGATCGACGAGGCTCTGGACGCAGCGGGCGGGGCCCGCTCTCATGTCGCGGTGACAGAAAAAAACCCGGCTGCGCTACCCTCATGCTTTGACGTTTCGGAACTGGCGATAGCCTCGGTCCGTGCGGCGGCGATGGAACTGGCAGCACTGGAAGGCGCGGATGAGATCACTCTGGATCGTCGCCTGGCGCTGATGTGGTTCTCCACGACGCTACGGCCACAAGGCTGGGATCTGCCCTCGCTCTGGGATCCGATAGCGGGCAACTACCGGGCTGCCGACGGGTGGGTCCGGCTGCACACCAACGCCCCGCATCACCGCGACGCAGCGCTCGGGGTGCTGGGTTGCCCAGCCGAGCGCGAGGCCACGGCGGCGGCGGTCCGGGACTGGGCGAAGGACGCGTTGGAAGAGTCCGTTGTGGCTGCTGGCGGCGCAGCGGCAGCGATGCGGGGGCTGGCAGACTGGGCCGACCATCCCCAAGGTCGTGCCGTCGCTGCCGAGCCACTGATGGCGTGGCAGGCGGTGGATGCCGCACCGCGACCGGTGGTCCCTCCTGGCCTCAAGGCCGTCCGGGTGCTCGATCTCACTAGGGTGCTTGCGGGGCCGGTCGCGACGCGCTTTCTCGCCGGGTTCGGCGCAGACGTGCTGCGCATCGACCCGCCCTGGTGGTCGGAGCCCGGGGTCGAGCCCGAGGTGACCCTTGGCAAGCGCCGCGCCGGGCTGGACCTTCGCCGTGCCGGTGATCGAAACCGTTTCGAGGCGCTGCTAGCCGGTGCAGATGTGCTGGTCCATGGCTATCGCCCTTGCGCGCTCGACGGGCTGGGGCTGGGTGACGCGCGGCGGCGTGAGATCGCACCCGCTCTGATCGAGGTCAGCCTTGACGCCTATGGCTGGACCGGCCCCTGGGCCGGCCGGCGCGGCTTCGACAGCCTGGTGCAGATGAGCTGCGGCATCGCCGAGGAGGGGATGCGGCGGACACAGGCGGCCAGCCCTGTGCCGCTCCCGGTGCAGGCGCTAGACCATGCGACTGGTTACCTGATGGCCGCTGCGGTGCTGCGCGCGCTGCGTCTCCGGCACAACACCGGCGCGGTGTCAAACGCCCACCTGTCGTTGGCGCGCACCGCTACGCTGCTGACAGGCGCCGGGGCGTTCGCAATGGAGGGCGACGGGATAAACGAGAGCCCGGTCGACCTTGCGCCCGAGATCGAGGCAACCGGCTGGGGCCTGGCGCGACGATTGCGCTTTCCGGTCGAGATCGGCGGGCGGGCACCGCGTTGGCATTATGCCGCCGGACCGTTGCGCATCGACGCGCCTGCCTGGGCGGAGTGACCCGTGCAATGATCGGGATCGGCGGCCGTGTTGCTTCATTCGCGCAAACACGGCCCCGCGCGTTTGGCCAAAGGCTTGAGCTTCTTGAAACCACGAATGCAGTCCAGTTCAACCAGGCAAGCCGACGTTCTGGCAGCAAACAACGAACGGCATTTTAGTCCGCACTGCAGACGTCGGTTCGTTTGAAATACTGCGCCGGTGCCCGAACGGCCGCTTTGGCGAAGCCGCGCCGCAGCGCCCACCAAACGCCGAACGTCCGGAGAGGGCCGATCGCGTCGATAGGGAGGCGCGGCCCTCGTGATGGGGCCGCCGCACCGCCGCATGTCCGCTCCGAGCCCATACTCACCGATGCTGCAAGCTGCGCGAAAGTCCGATTTAGGTTGCGCGCATGAACGGCAACCACCCGAAATTGGTTGCCGATCAGAAATTTCAGATCACCTGCTCGGAATATCTATGACCAAGTGCGGCGTGCCGTCTGACGTTTTGCGGGGTGATCGGCCGTTGGGCCCTACCATGCCTCTGATATGTCGGCGCATGTTTGAGAAGCTTTCGAACTGCACCGTATCAACAGGTTCGTTCAGCTGAAGCGAAACCTGCGTGTTTGCGCCCACCTTTGAAAGAGCTACGATCCGCCCAGTAAAGGCCTGCCCCAGATAGTGCCCGCTAACTTCGTCATTGAGATGAAAAAGCTGCGGCTCTGCCCGTGACAGCTTGGCTTGAAGCGTATTCCAATCTCGGGCTCCATTTTGATGGGCGACGATTTCCAGTGCCCGCGCATGGGTGATGGTTGTGCCTTGCGCGGTAAGTGATGCACGCAAGGCTTTGGCCTGGGATTTGGCCTCGATCACAGATTTTAGGTTCATTGTGCTTTCTCCTGATCCGGTAATCCAAATCCAATGCTGTCTTTTCCCGCCCTTTGGGACGCGATCACAATCCAAATGGCGATACCAACCACGATCCCGTCAGCAATTGGGAAGGCAAGCCAGATCGCTTGTGCGCCGTAAATGATGCCCAAAGTGGCGATCAGCAGAGGGCTGAGCACAAAGGGCTTAATCAACGTTAGAGCGGCTGTGTGTCCGGGTTTTCCAATGGCTTGAAAATACAGGGCAAGCACAAGAACCGGACCAGCAAACAGATAAAGGGACGACATTGGGTGCAAAATGACCCCAACCTGTGCGATCACCCCTTGATCGCTGACAAAGCCTCGGCCAACCAAGCCGCTTCCGGAAAGCAAGGCCACCTCAATGGCAGCACAATAAAGAACGGCTACAGTGAGGGCGATCCGCAAAACAGCATCTGAGCGATGATAAAGCTTTGCACCCACGTTGTTTCCGACAATGCTTTGGGTTGCCAATGCAATCGCCATTAGAGGCATAAATGTGAAACTGAAAATGCGGGTCACGATGCCGTAAGCCGCAATCCCCTCGACATAGCCGGTGTCGGATGTCAGCCGCAGGGTCGAGATTACCGTTCCTGAAACCAGCGCTATCCCGATGAAGCTAAGGCTAACAGGGGCTCCAAGGGCCAATATCGCCTTCCATTGTCCAATCCAGCGTGCGTTTCTCAGGCCCGTCAATGACAAGATGACTTGTCCGCGCAAACGTAAGCCTAACAAAAGCGCAAGACCTACCCCCTGCGCAATGGCCGTTCCCCAAGCTGACCCCGCAACGCCCATGTTGAGCCGCACAATCAACAGGTAGTTCAATACGATATTGGCGAGTGTTACGCCGACTGACATCAACGCCATCAGGCCCGCACGCCCTTCGTTGCGCCCTGCGTCTGCATGGACGCTCAAAAGAAGTTGCACAGGCGTCGCGAAGATCATGACCGCCAGATAGGAATAAGCCATGCGTCCAATGTCGGGCTGGCCGTTCGCAAGCGCGTCTATGACGACCTCACCGAAGATACCAAAGGCCGATATGAGCAAAAGTGACAGAAACAGCGCCAGACCATGCGCTTGCGCGAATACAGCAACCGCATCACTGTGGTTTCCTGCCCCCAAATGACGTGCGAGAAGGCTGGACATTCCCCCGCCGACAAGGGTCGAGAGTGCTATTGTGATCATGATAACAGGGAATACGACGCTGACGGCCGCAAGGGCATCAGCCCCGACGAAGTGGCCCAGAAACACCGCATCTACGACGGTCAAAAGACCGCTCATCACCATGATAAGCATCATAGGCAGAGCATTGGCGACAAAAAGCCGCTTCGGCGTAGTCGTTAAAAATCGATTCTCGGATGTGTTTTGAGACGACATCATTCACTCCTCAGATGAGGCATTTCTGATGGGATGGGAGCCTGCGTTGCCACCTGCGAAATGCTTCGAGGGTGTATGTCTTTGTCAATTTGAGCTTCACCGAGACTTGCGTCCGCAGGCGGCAGGTGCCCAATACCTGCCCTCGTCTTACGGTTTTGGTATTGGAAGTGTCAAGCAGGACCTGACACGCGACCATCGACCAACATCTTGCTTTCCCGGCACCCACACAGGCCGCTTCAAATGCTACCTTTTGATGAACAGTTCACCGAACCGGACATTGGCGCACATGCAGCGAAAGCTCACTTTGTCCGCACTGCAGACGTCGGTTCGTTTGAAAATGCTGCGCCGGTGCCCGAACGGCCGCTTTGGCGAAGCCGCGCCTCAGCGCCCACCAAACGCCGAACGTCCGGAGAGGGCCGAGCTCGTCGATCGGGTGGCGCGGCCCTCGTGATGGGGCCGCCGCACCGCCGCATGTCCGCTCCGAGCCCAAAGCCGAGACATAGACAGCAATCAAATTCGCGCACGCAGAGGAGCCCGGACGCTGCAGTCAGCCCGAAACCGGACCTTCGACAACGCTTTGCAGTTTGCCAAGTGTAGCGTGGGCACTGTCTTCTGCTAAGGGCGATGAAACGGCTCCATTGCCGCAGCCGTGGAGTTGGCTGCGGCAAGGCGATCGTTGGTCAGGCATAGTCGGGCTGCGGCTGTTCCAGCCGGATTCCCGCGCGGGCGCATTCCGTGGCAATGTGATCCGCCGACCGGCGAATGTAGCCGCGGGCTTCGGCGTAGCGATAGGACTGCTCCGCGTAGCTCGGATAGCCGTAGTTGCGGTGCTCGTAGCTTTCCCAGTCCTCGATGGCGCCACTGGCGATGCGCTCCTCGTAGACATCAACCATCTGCATATAGGCCTCGTATTCCTCGGCGGTCAGGTCGGGATGGACCGCACGCCAGACCGGATCGTTGATCTGGATGCACTGGCGCGGGTTGGCAGCGCGGGGCTTGTCGTCGCAGGAGGCGGCCATTTCGAGCGAGAGGTTCAGGTCCGGGTTCGCCTCGGCGAGGATCGGCAGGATCGCCGCGAAATCGACGATGCCTTCGCCGCAGGCACGGCCTTGGAAGTCGAGGCCGCCGGGGGCGCGCGCGACATAGGCGTCCTTGATGTGGGTCTGCCGGATGTGGGGCGCGAGGCGCCGGGCCGCCCAGACCGGGTGCTCGCCGCGCTGCAGCCCGTTGGCGGTGTCGAGCACGGCGCCGGTCACGTCCGCGCCTACCGCCTCGATCAGGCGCAGGATCTCGAAGGAGGTGATCTCGTCATGCGTCTCCATATTCATATGCGAGCCATGGTCGCGCAGCGCGGGCGCGAGGCGATGCATGATCTTCTCCATCGCGGCCAGCTGATCGGCCCAGTCGATGTCTGTGCGGAACCGATCGTTGGCGAGGCGACCGGCGAACTGGCCCTTGAAGTTGCCGGGGGAAATCCAGAGCTCATGCAACCCGATCTCGGCGGCGATCTCGATCATGCGGGTCAGGCCCGCCAAGATATCGCCGTTGCCAGCGGCGCGCAGCTCGGGCGCCTCGGCGCTGCAGTAGGGGTTGATCTTGCCGAGGCCCGCTTCGAGGTAGAGCCCCATCGCGTCGGCCTTGGCACGCAGTTCCTTCAGAAAGCCGCGGTCCAGCGTCGGGGACATGTCGAGCACGGTGGGAAAGAAGATCCCCGCCAGCCCCATCTCCTGCACGTGGTCGAGGCTGGCCATCGGGCCGCGCGTCGTGGCTTCCGGCAGTTTCTGCCAGTCGATGCCGAGTTTCATGGGGAAGTCCTTTCCGGTGGGGATCAGTTTCCGCGGCCCTTGGGCGCGAAGCGTTTCTCGAGGTAGTGCTGGCCGACCTGCGCCACCGTGGTGATGCCGAGGTACCAGATGGAGGCCACGAACAGCAGTTCGATGACCAGAAAGTTGGCGGCGTAGATCTGCTGCGCCATGGTCAGCAGGTCGCGCATGCCGATGACCGAGACGATGGCGCTGGCCTTCAGCATGCCGATCGCCTGATTGCCGGTGGGCGGGATCACCAACCGCACCGCCTGCGGCAGGATGATCGTCCGCATGATCTGCAGCGGCTTGAGGCCGAGCGCCTGCGCCGCCTCGCGCTGCCCCTTGTCGACGGCTTTGAGGCCCGCGCGGATGATCTCGGACATATTGGCGGCTTCGTGCAGCCCGAGGGCGAGGAAGCCCGCCACCGCCGGGGTCACCAGCAGGTTGATGTCATAGGGTCCGAGGCGGGGCACGAAGAGCGCGATGTTGAACCACAGGAAGATCTGCACGATCAGTGGCACACCGCGAAACCACCAGACGAAACCCGCCGCGATGGCGCGCAGCACGAGGTTCTCGCTGATCGCCATGGCCGCCACAACGCAGCCGACGACGATGCCGAAGATCATGGCGCCGACGGTCAGCTTCAGGGTGAGAACCACGCCACTGAGGATGCGCGGATCGAGCAGGTAGCCGGGGATCTCGGCCCAGAGGATGCTCTGGCTCTGGGTGACGACCCAGACCATGGCGCCGAGGATCAGCAGCGCCGTGCCGCCCGTGGCGATCTGCCCCCACTGGATCTTCAGTCGTGCGGGCGGTGCGCGAAAGTCGGTCTCGATGGAGGCCATGGTGTCTTACTCCGTTTCGACGGGCATGGAGGCGGCGTCATTGACCTTCACGGTCTCGACGGCGAGCGGGGCGAGGCCCCATTTCTCCATGATCTGCGCATAGCCGCCTGCGTCGACCATCTGCTGAAGGGCGGCGACGACGGTGTCGCGCAGCTCGGGGTTTTCCTTGTGGGTCAGCATGCCGAGGTAGCCGACCGCGAGGCGGATGTCGGGCAGTGCCTGAAGGCCCACGCCCTTGCCGACCTGTTTCTCGGTCGAATAGACGCTGGTGGCATAGCCGTTAACCGTGGCATCGGCGCGGCCGCTGCGGACGGCCTGCAGCACCTCGGGCATCTTCGGCAGCGACATAATGTTCATTGGTTCTGCGCAGCCTTCGGCGAAGGCGGTGACGAGGCGGTTCTGGAAGGTGCCCACGGGCACCGCGACGCGCTTGCCGCAGAGATCGTCCATCGAAGCGATGTTCAGCGGGTTGCCCTCGAGCACCATGATCGTCGTTGCGTCATACATGTAGTCGATCACGTCGACCTGCTTTTCCAGTTCGGGATCGTCGTTGATGCCCGAGATGGTCATGTCGAAGCGCCGGGACAGGATCGCCGGGACGATGCCCGCGCCTGCGCCGAGATCGGTCATCTGCACCTCGACACCGAGGATCACGCCCAGGGAGGCGGCAATATCCGCGTCGATGCCAATGAGCTTGCCCGCATCATCGTGGAAGCTGATCGGCGGAGTGAGGTCGGTGGCGACCCGCAGGACGCCCGCATCGCGGATGGCCTGCGGCAGGCCTGCGGCGAGATCGGGATTGGCGGTGACGCCGGGCAGCGCGATGATGTCATCCGACGCGTGCATGACCTCGGTCATGCCCTGCGAGAGGGCGGAGGTGGCGAGGGTGGCGGCGAGCGCCGGGCCGAGTGCCATCTTGATGAGCTTGTTCATGAGGAGGGTCCCTGTTGTCAGGCGCGCCGTTGCTCGACGCTACACCCTCAAAATCCCCTCGCGACAAAACTTGCGCAAGTTCATTCGAAAGTTTTGGCGAAGCGCAGCGTGGAAAATTCGGTCGACCGCCGCGTGCGCGGGCAAAGCGCAACTTAGAGAGACATCTTGGCGCATTCTTGGGCGAAATGCGAACGCGAGGCGCGATTCGTCTCGGCCTCTGCCGGGCGTTGGGTCGGGATCAGGGCTTGCCGGTCATCCGCTCGAGGATGGCGAGGAACTCGTCCTTTTCGCCGTCGACACCCTCGAAGGCGATGTTGCCTTCCATGTCCTCGAGATGCACGGCCATGGCCGTGCGGGCTCCGTCATAGTCCCCGGCCTTCAGATGATCGAGGATCAGCGCGTGATGAGAGGTGCCGCAGGTACAGTCACTGGCGCGTTCATAGAGAGCGTTGACCAGCGAGAGCCGGGTGATGACGTTCTCCAGCATCTCGAGCAGCACGTGATTGCCCGCGTATTCCGCCAAAATATGGTGAAAATCGCCAGCAATCCGCTTCTTCTCGGTGGCGTCGCTGCCCGAGTGGACCTTCGTCTCATTCTCTATGGTGCGCGCGAGAACGTCGAATTCCTTCTTGTTCAGGCGACCTGGTAGCGCGTCCATCACCGCCATTTCAAGCACGCGGCGGGAGGCGAGGAGGTTCTTCGCCTCGGCCGGGGTGGGGGTGGCCACGAAGGAGCCATGGTTGCGCCGGCGCTCCGCGAGATGCTGCTGCGCGAGCATGGTCAGCGCGCCGCGCACCACCGTGCGGGAGGCGCCGAAATGCTTGGCCAGGATGTCTTCCTTCAGCTTGTCGCCGGGCTTCAGCGCGCCTTCGAAGATCGCCGCGCGCAAAGTTGCGCAAATCACCTCGGAGATGTCGTCAGATAGAATCATGCTGTCTTTCATTGGAAACGCTCCACAGGCCTGCCTCTCGGAATGACCGAGATTTAGCGGTCTGCGCAGCAAAGATACAGGGGATGCGTTCTCAGGCCGCCCGGAAAGGGCGCACCTCGAGTATATCTGCGCAAAATATTCGCACAATGCTCGCGGAAAAACTTTCGCACACACTTACGCATTGAGTTTCGAACATTTTGTGACGCAACAGTCGAGTCATCACAGTTCGCAACCAGCGGAGCACCCGTATCATGGCCGACACCGGATTGCAGATCAGCAACGTGGATCACAGCTACGAGGACAAGCAAGTCCTCCACAACGTGAATTTCGACGTGCCCGACGGCAAGGTCGTTGCCCTGCTGGGGCCCTCGGGCTGTGGCAAGTCGACGATCCTGCGGGCCATCGCCGGGCTCATCACCCCCGACCGCGGCCGCATCTCGCTGCAGGGGCGCGATCTGACCAAGGTGCAGGTGCGCAACCGCAAGCTGGGGATGGTCTTTCAGAACTTCGCGCTCTTCTCGCATATGACGGTGGCCGAGAACGTCGCCTATGGCCTCGCCCATCTGCCGCGGCAGGAGCGCAAGGAGCGCGTCGCCCGGCTGCTCGAACTGGTCCGGCTGACCGCCTTTGCCAACCGCTTCCCGCCGAGCCTTTCGGGCGGCCAGCAGCAGCGCGTCGCCGTGGCCCGCGCCCTGGCGACCGACCCCTCGGCGCTGTTGATGGACGAGCCCTTCGGCGCGCTCGACCGCGCGCTGCGCGCCGAGCTTCAGAGCGAACTGGTGCGGATGCAGGATGACGTGGGCATCACCACTGTGATGGTCACCCACGACCAGGAAGAGGCGCAGGCCGTTGCCGGCCAGCTCGTGGTGATGAACGAGGGCCGCGTCGAACAGGTCGGCTCGCCGGAAGAGATCTACGACCACCCCGCCAGCCTTTTCGTCAATGGCTTCATTGGCCACGCCAACCAGCAGCACGCGACAGTGACCGGCGCGGGGCGACTGAAGACAGCCGGTGGCGCCGAGATCGCGATGAACCGGACGCTCAACTACCTGCCCGGCGCCGAAGTGATCGTCACTTCCCGCCCCGAGGATTTGAGCCTCTCGCTCACCGAGCAGCCCGGCGCCATCGCCGCGCGCTTCGACCGCGCCGTGGTGATGGGGCGCTTCCTCACCATCGACGCCACGCTTCCCGACGGCACCGCGATCAAGGCGCAGGTCCTGCGCGACGGCGGCGCCCGTCCCGGAAAGGGAGATGCCATCTGGCTGATCCCGGACACGTCCCGCCTGCACGTCTTTCCCGGCAACAACCAAATCAACTGAAAAATCCAACGAGGAGACTGACATGACCATCAATATGACCCGCCGCGCTTTCACCATGGCCGGCCTCTCGGCTCTTGCCACCCCGGCGCTGATCCGTCCCGCCTTTGCCTCCGGCGGCAAGGTTGTCGCCGCCACCTTCCCGGGCAGTTGGGAAGACGCCTATCGCTCGATCGTCGGCCCGATGGTCAAGGACGCGGGCTTTGATCTGACCGTCGCGCCGTCGCTGGCGCAGGACCAGATCGCCCGCCTGATGGCCAGCCCCGGCCAGCCGCCCTATGACGCGCTGCTCGTCTCGCCGGGCCAGAGCGACATCCTGATCCAGGAAGGGCTGATCGAGAAGATTGACCCGACGCGCCTGAAGAACTGGGACAAGCTGAGCCCGGCCGCGCAGAACGAGTGGGGGCCTTACGTCACGATCGAGGTCAACGGCATCGCCTACAACCCCGAGGTGGTCGACAAGCCCGCCGGCTACAAGGCGCTCTTCGAAGACCCGCAGTACGAGGGTAACCTCGCGCTCATCGGCTTCGGCTCCAACACCGCGACCATGGCCTATACCGAGATCAACAAGGCCTACGGCGGCACCTATGACAACATGCAGCCGGTGTTTGACCTGCTCGAGGCCTACCTGCCGAAGATCGGCGCCATCGCGACCTCTGGCTCGAACCAGATGACCATGTACCAGCAGGGCGAGATCGCCGTGTTCATGGCCTCGACCGGCAACGTCGCCAAGCTGCGCGAGCTGGGCATGCCCTGCGAGTTCGCCCACCCCGAAACCGGCTCGCCTTCGGTGCCCGTCGCGATCCATCTGGTGAAGGGCGCCTCAAACCCCGAAGGCGTCTACGCCTATATGGATGCCGCCATCGACGCCGCCGCGCAGACCCAGCTGGCCGAGCCGCCGACCGCGATGATCCCGACCAACGTGGATGTGCCCTATTCCGAGGTCGTCTCGCAGTTCGTCACGCCCGAGCAGGTGGCCAATGCCGTCTACCCGGACTGGCAGGCGATCAACAAGCACCGCGCCGAGTGGACGGAAACCTTCGACCGCCTCGTCGTCCGCTGATCGGGAGAGCCGCGATGATCCGCAAAGAAACCTTACTGTCGTGGCCCATGATCGCTTTCATGGTGCTGTTCTTCATCTCGCCACTGCTGCTGCTCGCCGGCATCAGCCTGCGCGGGGAGGATGGAAGTTGGGGCCTTGGGAACTTCGCGGCCTTCCTTTCCGACCCCTTCGCGCGCGGCGTGCTCACCGGCACGCTGGCGCTGGGGGCGAAGGTGACCTTCTTCGTCTCGCTGGCGGCGCTGCCGCTGGTGATGCTCTATTGGCACGCGGGGAAACTTCTCCGCGGGCTGATCCTGATCTGCACACTCTTGCCGATGCTGACCGCCAACGTGGTGCGCACCTTCGCCTGGGTCGTGCTGCTTGGCCGCAACGGGCCGATCAGCCAGACGCTGCTCGGGCTCGGCCTCACCGAGCGCCCGTTCTCGCTGCTCTTCTCCGAGACCGGGCTGATCATCGCGCTGGTGCAGATCGAACTGCCGCTGCTGCTGCTGCCGGTCTTTGCCGTGCTCAACCGCGCAGACCGCAAGACGCTGGAGGCTGCCGAGGTGCTGGGCGCAGGCCGCTGGCGTGCCTGGTTCTCGGCGATCTTCCCGCAGATCATCCCCGCCGTACTGGCAGGCTGGGTGCTGGTCTTCGCCTCGGCCACCACCTCTTACGTGACGCAGAGCGTCATCGGCGGCGCGCGGCTGATCTATCTTCCGCAATTTGTCTACCGCGAGGTCGGTGTACTCTTCCAATGGCCAATGGCCGCCGCGATCTCGATCCTTCTTCTGGCGTCCACCGGCGTCATCATGCTGGGCCTCACCATGCTCGCCCGTCACGAAAGGCTCCAAGGTCATGCTTGAGACACGTTCGAAGATCTCCACCGCCCTCTACTGGGCCTTCGTCTGGGGCTGCGGCCTTATGGTGCTGGCCTTCATGATCGGCCCGATCCTGCTGGCGCTGCTGATGTCCTTCAACTCCGGCACCACGCTGCGTTTCCCGCCCGAGGGCTTTTCGCTGCGCTGGTACGAGATGCTGTTCGACCCGATCGCCTCGGAGCCGATCCACACCGCCGCCAAGAACTCGATCGAAGTGGCGCTATCGACGGTCGCCGTGGTCACGCTGATCACCGCCCCCGCCGCCTGGGCGCTGGCGCGCGCGCCGAAGCGCTTCGCCGGGTCGGTCGAGCCGGTGCTGCTGGCTCCGCTGGTGCTGCCAAGCCTCGTCTACGCGCTCGCCGCGCTGCTGGCGCTGAGCCTTCTGGGCCTCGGCCCGTCCTTCCTCGCAGTGCTGATCGGCCACGCGGCGGTCTTCGCGCCGCTGATGTTCCGCACCGTGCTGGGCCTTGCGCAGCGCATGAACCCGGCGCTCGAGGAAGCCTCGGCCACGCTCGGCGCCAGCCGCGCCCGCACCTTCCTGCGCATCAGCCTGCCGGGCATTCTTCCCGGTATCCTCGCGGGTGCCTTCCTCGTCTTCATGCAGTCGCTCGACAACGTGTCGGTGACGCTCTTCCTCGGCGATCCCGGTCGGACCATGCTGCCGCTGCGCCTCTTCGCCATGCTCGAGGAAAGCCTCGACGGACGTGTCGCTGCGGTCTCGGGCGTGCTGATCCTCGCCGCGGCCCTGCTGCTGGTCACCCTGCAACGCTTCGGCGGGCGCGATGCCCGCTGACCCCGAACTCACTCACGGAAAGGACCATCCCATGAACGCGCATAGCTCCGGCGCCCGGCCGTCCATCGAAAGCCTGCTCGGCGATTTCGCCCCCGACTTCGACTTCACCCCGGCGATGCCGATCCCGGCGGAGGAATACGCCGAGCGGATGCGCAAGCTGAAGCGCGAGGCGGTCTCTGCCGGGCTCGACGCGGTGGTCGTGCATTGCGACAGCGTCGGCTGGTTCCACGCGGCGCATGCCTATCTGCGCTACCTCTGCGACTGGATGCGCGAGGGGGTGCTGATTGTGCCGATGGACGAGGACAAGGAGCCGGTGCTGCTGTCGTTCTTCACCCAGTCGGTGATCCTGCCGCCGGGCGGCGAGCCGGTGGGCGTGGACCGCATCCTGCAGATTGGCGCCGTGGGCCGTGAATACGCCGACATCCCCGGTGACTCGGGTGCCAAGACGATGCAGGCGCTGGTTGGTATCCTGGGTGAGCTGAAGGCTGACAATATCGGCTTCATCGGCGACAAGCGCTCGGCCGGGTTCCGCACCGCGCTGGTCGCCGAGATGCCGAAGGCGAAATTCTCCGACCAGCACGGCATTCTCGACCGCATGCAGCGCAACCGCACGCCCGCCGAGATCGCCCAGTTCCGCACTGCCGCGCAGCTCATCAGCATCGCGACACAGGCTGCCTATCACGTCGCCCGCCCCGGCGTGACCGACTACGAGATCTACGCCGCCTTCACCCTCGCGCAGATGGCCCGTGGCGGCGAGACCGGCGACGGCTATCAGATCGGCGCCAACGAATGGGGCACCCATTGCGGCAAGCCCTACGGCCACGTCATGCGCAAGGGCGATCTGGCCAACCTCTACGTGTCGAACGTCACCTATCAAGGCTACACCGCCCAGACCGCGCGCATGTTCGCCTTCGGCGCGCTGACCGACCGGCAGGAGTTGGTGCTGGACGCCTGCACCCGCGGCGTGAAGGCCGCCGAGAAACTGATCCGCCCCGGCACGCTGATCCGCGACCTGAACAACGCCGCTTTCGACAGCTATATCGAGGCCGGCCTGCTGAAAGACGCAGAGGCCCGCACCATGCCCTACAACTGGCGCACCGCCGACGATGGCGGCCCGCGCGAGATTCCGCGCCAGTATGTCCCCAATGCCGATTACGAGGCGCAGGGCCGCAAGCTGATGCACGTATACCCGGCAACCTTCGGGCCGCATAACCCCAACCTCGGCCATTCGGTCGGCATGGCGGGCGGGCAGAATGCCTTCAATATCTCCTCTCACAACTATGACAGGCTGGAAGAGGGCATGGTCTTCGTCCTGCACACGCAATGGCTTGAACCCATGTCCGCGGGCTGCAACATCGGTGACATGTATGTCGTGACCGCCGACGGGTGCGAGAACCTGTCGCGCCACACGCCCCTCGAGACGCACCGGATCCCCGCATGAAAGATCAGACGATGACCAGCCACGCCTTCGACTTCGCCGAGCTGACGCCGAAGCAGCGCTACAAGCTGCTGATCGGCACGGTGATCCCGCGCCCCATCGCGCTGATCACCACTCTGTCGGAGGACGGCACGCCCAACGCGGGCTCCTTCAGCTTCTTCAACATCCTCACCCATGATCCGGCGATCATGGCGGTGGGGATCGAGCACAAGCCCGACGGCACGCCCAAGGACACGGCGGCGAACATCCTCGCCACCGGCGAGTTCACCGTCCACATCTCGGACCATGCGCTGGTCGATCAGATGGAGATCTGCTCGATCAAGTTCCCGGCGGATGTCGACGAGCTCGCCCTTGCGGGGCTCGAAACGGCACCCGGCGAGACGGTGCGCAGCCCACGCATCCTCGCCGCTCCCGCCGCCTTCGAGTGCCATCTGGTGCAGACGGTCCCGGTCAGCCCTGCGCGCACCATCGTGCTGGGCGAGGTGAAGCGGATGTTCGTGCGCGAGACGCTGGTGGACCCGGAAACCCACTACGTCGACCAGATCGGCATCGACGCCGTCGGGCGTCTCGGTGGTCACCTCTACGCGCGCCAGCTCGACCAATTCGAACGGGTGACGCCGACGGTGGAGGAGTTCATGGGCGTGTCGGAGAAGGCTGGCTGAGTCCCCTTCGGCGAGCACCAAGGACGATTTCCTGAAATACTCGAGAGGGGCCGGTTTCACCGGCCTCTTCTGACCAGCCGCGCGCATCCGGCACGCGCTGGCCTGGCGGCCAACGAGATTGATCTGGCTCGACCGGGGTGAGGGCAGCCTCCGCCACGGCGCTTTGGAGGCACGATCCGCCAATGGCGAAAGGCGGCTTTTCTTCTCAATCCTGCGGGCGCACCGCGCCGCGGCCGAAAGCGAGCGCACGCAGCGAACGGCAGAAATGTCCCGCATTGCTGCCATTTGATATGGAAGGACTGGCCCACAGCCACCATTCGCTCCGACTACTGGAAACTTGCCAACTTCCCGGAGCCGAGTATGGATCATGTTGGCCACGAAGCCCATCGACTTCCGCAAGGGCCAAGCGTCTCAATCGCGCTTAGGACAGGATTCGGGCGACGGGCTTAACCCCGCGGGCTGCTGAAATGCTCCCTGTAAGTTGAGTGCTAAAAGCCTCACCCGCCCTAAAGCTGGATTGCTGTCCAATCCTGATCCTCAAGGGGTTCGATGCTGCGGAATTGCGGCAACCGCTCGGCTAATCTGAGCCCGCACTTCATGATCGATGAGAGGCCATAGGCGTTTCGCTGGCAAGCATATACAGAGCCCGAATGGCCGCGAAATCGATACTCGCGTTCATCGGCTTCGACGCTGACAATACCGGAGTTTATCCGCCACCGGTCGGACTGCGTGTAGCCGCCGAACCAGCCTGCCAGTACTCGTAATTCTTCGACAGGCTCGCCGCGCTGGATGATTGTGACGCGCAGAATGATCCATGCGTCAGGATGTTCACTCATGATAGGCCTCCATTTACCTTGTTGAGATCAGAAACTTTATTGCGCTAACGTCCTGTCAGGATTTCAAACCCGCCATCATGGCTCGACGAAGCGACCCCCATGTTGTCCGGGGGGCAGCCGTGCAAATCAGGAAATCTTTGCGGATCGGCCACGAGTGCGGTGGTCAACGCGGTGCCTCATGGGCTCTTGCGGTGTCCGCTCCAGCCTTGTCTTCATCTTTACTAGGATTGTGCCCCTCGTTGTCGGGATCGCTTGGGGTGCGAGGTAAGTGGTTGGGGAGCGGGGGCGCGCTTTCGACAAATCTCCTCACCCGCTCTGGATCCGGTTCAGCCGATCGCGTTGTCCCCCGATAGGCGATGATCACATGGACTAAACCGACCAGGCAGATCAGCATCCCCGAGATCGAGAAGAACGCTTCAGCCGACATCATCGTGACCCTGCCAGTATTCGACCGAGCGCGAGAATGACATCGGCTGCATAATACGCGTCTCCTTCCGGCACGATGGGACTGGCGCATCCCGCCAGTTCAAAGCGCAGGATGGCGCATGTTTCGGGTGACAGTTTATCCAGCAGAACGGGCGTGTAAGTTTCGTGGCACCGCAGCGCATATGCGTAATCCCATTCAAGAGCCGGATGGATGTCGTGCTGCTCCCACGGCTCATTCAGAGACTGCAAGGCCGGAGCTTCGCTGACGATGCAAATCTCCGCCAGATCATCCTCGTTTTGGCCATGATCCTCGTCGGGGTATCCGATCGAAACATTCTGAATGCGTGTACCAGCAACCGTGGAGGACAGCCGTCGATGCGAATGTCCGAAGAACCATATGTCGATATCGGCCTGTTCTATCACATCGGTCAGATCCGAATGGAAAGCTGGTGTCAGGAGATCCAGCGGGCCCGCGGCGGACGGGTGCGGGCCATGATGGGTGACAACGAAGGTCCGGCCTTCGCCTGCGAAATGAGGGGTCGCCAAGCGCTCCTCCAGCCAGGCGCGATGCTCGCCATGCAGCCTGATGGTATCCTCGGGCGTGATCGGGACAAGGCGAAGCGGTCGTACCGCGTCTGGATCGTATACCTCGTGATCAGGGGTGTTAATGGAGATCATATCAAAGTCGCGCATGAACCGGCGCGCGAATTGCATGGCGGCTGCCCTGTCGCCCATGAGGTTGAAGTCGGTCCAGAGAGTGGCACAGAAGTAGCGGTCGCGGCGATGGCGGAGTTCCGTCTTCTGAGCAAACCAGCTCCCGCAGTCACGGACCATGTCGCGCAGCCGTCTGTCATCGTCGAGCCTGCTCCTGTAATAGTCGTGGTTCCCCGGGAGGATG
>NZ_MDHA01000042.1 GCF_001705665.1 Thioclava sp. SK-1
GGCCAAGACAGACTTTGTTCTCGATGCTCTTGAACAGGCCCTGCATGATCGGCGGCCGGTCCAGAAAAGCGGCTTGGTGCACCACTCGGACCGCGGCGGGCAATATTTATCCATTCGCTATACCGAGCGTCTGGCCGAAGCTGGCATCGAGCCATCGGTCGGCAGCGTGGGAGACTCCTATGACAAAGCCCTCGCGGAGACGATAAACGGTCTCTACAAAACCGAACTGGTCCATCGCCAGGGTCCATGGCGCAACATGCAGGATCTGGAAATGGCGACGCTCGGCTGGGTCGATTGGTTTAATCACCGGCGCTTGCTCGGCCCTATCGGAAACATACCGCCAGCAGAGGCTCAACAGAACTTCTATGCACAGCGCGACGTGCTCGATATGGTCGCGTGAAATGAAGCTATAGGTCTCCGGTAAACCCGCGGCGATTCAGTAGAGCCGAGCATGGCATGCATACTTCAATTCACGACAAACTCAGCGTGTAAGGCGCCCGCCGTATTAATACTTTTCAAAATATCAATCATGTCTCGCGGGCTAACCCCAAGAGCATTTAAACCTGCCACGACCTCTGAGAGAGAATTTCCGCTTGGAACTTCCGCCATCTGGATGCCCGGCTCCTCGGTAATCTCCGCTGCGCTACGAGGCACGACAACAGTTTCTCCTTCAGAAAACGGGTTAGGTTGCACAACAATCGGTGCCTCTTGAACGCGCAATGTCAGATTGCCCTGGCTGATCGCGACACGCGAGATACGAACGTTTTCGCCCATTACGATCGTGCCCGATCTTTGGTCAACAACGACCCTTGCCCTCTGTTCAGGCTCCACTTCCAAGTTTTCAAGCCGACTCATTAAATGGGCAGTGGATCTTTGACCTGCCGATTGGGCGTTAACGGTAACAGTTCCTGAATCTTCCATTAGTGCAATTCGACTTCCAAACGCCGTATTAATGACATTCTCAATTCTGCTGGCAGTCGTAAAATCCGGGCTTCGCAGTGCAAGACGCACTTGGTTGAGTGAATTAAAGGAAAAATCAATTTCGCGTTCGATCCGCGCACCATTTGGGATCGACCCCGACGTTGGCACCCCTTGTGTAACCGTCGCCGCCGCGCCTTCGGCAACTGCGCCACCTGCAATAATCATCCCTTGCGATACAGCGTAGATTTCGCCATCGGCTGCCTTCAATGGTGTCATAATCAGCGTACCGCCCAGCAAGCTCGACGCATCTCCGATCGCTGAGACGGATACGTCAATCGTGCTTCCGGCGCGCGCGAAGGGCGGTAATGTCGACGTGACAATCACGGCAGCCACGTTCTTGGGCTGAAAATTTTCGCCGGTAACGTTAACGCCAAGGCGCTCTAGGATATTTGTCATGATTTCTTCGGTAAACGGGGCATTGCGCAACCCGTCACCCGTTCCGTTTAGCCCAACGACCAAACCGTACCCGAGTAAATCGTTCCCCCTTACGCCATCGAATTCCACCAAATCCTTAATCCGGATAGGTGAAGACAGAGCAAAAGAAGGCAAGAGAAGAATTAAAACCGCCCAGATTAATCGCATCAGATATAGTCCACCAAGGAAAGCCCTGAGAGACGGGCAGTGATCGTGTAAAGCGCTTCAAGTTGTGTTTGCGCCGCAGCCAAAGCCGTTGCCGATTCATATTGATCGACTGCGACGAGTTCATTCCTAGCAATTTTTAGGCTTGTGGCTTCAGAAGAGTTTCTGGTTTGCGCATCGTCAATGAGGTTCTCAATTGTGCCAAGCTCCCCTCGCTTCGCGGCCAAATCAACACCTACAGTGGTAAGAATACTGCCAGCCTCGCCAACGAGTTCGGCGCGTGTTTCCAAGGAAAGCACCCCAGCCTGGTCTGCTGCAATTTCCGCAACCACGAATCCTTTAAGCGCACGCCGGATGGCCTCATCCTGCGCTGTCATTGTAAATTCAGCGGTTTCGCCATCCGCAATTTGGATCGCCCCGCGTGCCCGGGTGTCGCCCAAATAGGCTGTATCAAGATACCCTCCCCCACCAGCGGGCGCGTCGAAATACGCATTAACTGCGGCCATAATTCCAGCTGCGGTGGTGTCGCCGCCAACGGCTGCCTGCACTTGGCTTATCAATTCATCCGCAGAAACGACTGAGGGGGAATCGGTCGCCATACCAGAAAATGCATACCGTCCTGCGACGGACGAATTCAAAGCACTGATGGCGGATTGCAGCCGAACCTTGGCATCCGCCGTCACCGTCGAAAGCCCCACGCGATCAGGAACCCCGTCGAAGGTCAGAAGATTAGGTCCAATTTCTTCCGCGAGGCTTTGAAGCTGTTCAAATGAGGTCTGCATCGTAGACGCCGTAAGCGCCGCCTCCACGGTCGTCAGGTTGAAGGACTCGATCGTTGTAAGGCTTCTATTGATCGACATTAGCTGCGTATAATCCCCGCCCACAGCCGCGCCTATATCGGATTTGACGCCTGTAGTTACCTCATTCGACATCGTATTCAACGTCTGCTTCAAGCCCGCATTATGTTTGCGCAGCATGTAGAACTGAGCCATGTCGCCGGTGGATAAATATGTCATATCAGATCTCCAATAGGCGTTGGATGAGTGAATCTAGCGTTTGCATCACACGCGCATTTGCCGCGTAAGATTGTTCAATCAAAAGAAGCGCTTGCAGCTCCTGATCGGTGTCGACGCCGTAAGAAAGCTCTGTTTGGGTCAATGTGCTTTGCTTTGCAGTTGCGTAACTTTCGACCAGCTCTGCGGATTGCCGCTTGGTTGAAAAGCCAGAGACAAGATCGGATACCAAGCCGAAAGCACTGCGCACAGTCGATCCAAAATCGCCAGAAGCCGGAGCAAGTGCTTCGCTCATCGCCTCACTCATCGACGTAAGCATCGCAGAGTTTCCAACAGCCCCTTGTGATGTGGCGTAAATACCATCACGGAGCCGCCACAAATCCCCTCCGTCTTTAGGATCCACCGCAGAATTCACCGAGATCCGGCTGGCAAGTCCCTGCTCTAAAGTGGCATCAAATGCAGATCCGGCATCAGTGAAGAAGCCCGCAGCCCCAACTGTCCATGTGCTGTCAACGGAGCTATCTTCAAAGCGCGTTATCAAGTCCCGCGCAACGGCATCAAGCTGCTCCTGTGCGGCCGGCGCCAAAGTGTCCCGAATTTCGAATAACGCCCCTAAGGAGCCGCCGCCGAACAATCCGCGATCACCGGAGGAAACCGCTTCACCATTCAACGTCAACGTGGACAGTTGACCGTTCGCCACGGAGAAATGCGGTGCCATCTGGCCTGCTGCCTCAAACCCAATTTCAGCAACGGTGCCATCCAGCAGCATCGCCCCGCTGGTTGTGTAGATCGCAAGCTGGTCGTTATCGCGCACATATGTTTTGATCGGCACAAACTCTGCAACCTGGTCAATCAACACTTGCCGTTTATCCAGCAAAGCGCTGGAATCATTACCAGATGCCGCCTGCCGCAGGATCTGTTCATTGATGTCATCAACCTGTTGCAGCGTCATATTCAGCCGCTCTACCTCTGACGCAATCGTGCTATCAGCGGTCAGACGTGCCGCATTGATTTGCTGCGACGCGTCATTGATATGCGATGTGATATTATTCGCCGAGGTGACAACCGATGCCAGCCTGACAGAGCTATCAGGCGAGCTGGATGCCTCAATCAGCGCAGCATCAAAATTAGCCATTTTTGCCGATAAAGAGGTCGGATCTTCCGGATTTCCAACCATCGCCTCCATATCGTTGTAGAAAGTGCTTAGAAGACTGGCATGACCTGCTTCCGCATCTGCGAGACGGCGATCTTGGATCACCGTCTCGTTCACTTGACGTGTCACACCATCAATCTCAACGCCGACACCTGTCCCCCCCAACGACTTTGCAGAAAGAGACACTTCGCGACGACCATACCCTTCGGTCATCGCGTTTGCGACATTGGACGACGTGACCTGCGCCATCCGGGACGAAGCAGTCAAACCCGAGAGGGCCGAGCTCAAAGCAGCGGAAATAGACATATCTTATCCTCCGGATGGGAGCGCGTTTCCGCGATCAGCGTTTGATGTTTGTCGTTTCTTGCAGCATTTCATCGACCGTCTGGATGACCTTGGCGTTCGACGAATAGGCGCGTTGTGTTTGGATCAGATCCGTCAATTCCTGCGCAACATCCACGGATGACCCCTGACGTGCGTAGCCTTCGATGGATCCTGTTGGACCTTCACCTGCGTCCCACAAGAAGAAACTGCCCGAAGACCCGGACACTTGGAATGTCTGGCTGTCCATCGCGGTCAAACCATTGGCGTTAGGTACGTCAACCATCGGAATTTGATAAATCGTGCGAACGAATCCAGTGTCATAGGTCGCCTTCACGAAACCATCTGCATCAACTTCTACGGTGGTCAAGCTGCCCACCGGCGATCCATCGCGCGTCACGGCCGAGGGTGAGAAACTGTCAGACAGCTGTGTCAGACCATTGGTGTCAAACTGCCGGCCCAGGTTCACCTCAATCGGTCCGCCTTCAACCTCAACTGTTATAATACCGGTAGAGGCATCCCAATCGGTCCCATTGGTTGAGGTCCGCACAACATCGGCCAACGTGCCGCCATTTTCGCGTGTCTCATCAAAAGTCAGCGTATAGGTGCCAATGATATTTGCGTCAGGATCAGACGTGGTGTCGATCGCAGAATCCCGGAGCTCTATCGTCCACTCATTGGACGATCCAGTCGTCGGGATAGATGGGGTGAAGGTTATTGCAAGTGTCTCGGATGTACCAAGGTTACCAAAATACTCCACCGACAATGGCAGGCTTTCACCCGTGGCATCATAGGCCGTATCCACCGCAGGCAGGTTCACGCCCAGGCTCATCTCGGTTGTGGGGTCACCGGCGGTTTGGTTTGGATTGATCACTATTGGCTGCAATCCCGCCGTCGAATCGCGTGGATACACAGGGATTGTCCCATCGGCACTTGCCGGCCAGCCCAGCAGAACCAAACCCGATTCCGTGCGCAGCACGCCATCCGCATCGGTGCGGAACGCGCCTGTCGTTGTCATCATCAGCGGCTGATCTGATGTTTCATTATCAACGGCGGTGGCAGATGTGACGGGTAAAAACCCCCGGCCAGACACTGCAAGATCCAGTGCGTTGCTACTACTGACAAGCGTGCCAGAATCAGACACGAGACGGCTGGTATTCGCAATGACGCCGCCAGCAGAATAAGACCCTTTGGTCTGTGATATAACAAGGCTGTCAAACTCCGTATTGGCCCTTTTATAGCCATAGGTGCTTGAGTTGGCGATGTTGTCGGAAATGGCTGACAATTTTACTGAGTTTGCTGCCAAACCGGCAACCCCGGCATTTAGCGAGGAGGAAATCGACATTTTTGCGCCTTTCTGATGCTGCGTGTCGTTTATTCACAGGCAATATGGCGCACACTCACTTAACATGGCCCTAACGACTAAAATCTTTCGCTTAAATCCCTCACAAACGCGCAATGGCCATTTGACATAGCGCGGTAAAATCGTGGGGCGTCCGCGATCCTATAAGATCGGGCGCAACCTATCGTTGAATAACTAAAACGGGCGCCGTGAAGCGCCCGCACGATTAAGTCAACATCGCAAAAATTGTGGTGCGCGATGGGAATCAGCGATCCGCGCGCAGCAAAATCAACTCCAGTCGATTGTTGCGCACGGACATTGGCAGCGGAGACGCTGGTTTACGATCCGCGTAGCCGGTAACACGTTGAATTCTGGCCTTATTCAGACCCGATTCTTGCAGCATTTTCCGCACAACCTGCACCCGCTCGGTGGACAGATCCCATACCGGATTTTCGCGCAGCATTTCGGGATACGCCCGCGTGAACCCATTCAGCGCAACTTCATTATCGACCAACCCAAAAACCCGGGTCAGCATATCGACTATATCGGACAAAACCGGCTCGGGCGTGGAAGATTCGGCGGCAAATAAGGGCTCATCATCAAGATCAAAGAATTCAACAATCAGACCCTCATCCGTCACACGGGTCAAAATATGACGAGCCAATTGATCTGACACCATCGATTCGCCTCCACGTCCCATCAGCGCCTCTTCAATTTCGCGCGCCATCTGATCGAATTCACCGCTTTCTTCGGCATCATCCGCTTCCTCAGTGCCATTTTGCCCACGGGCTTGCCGTCCCTCCGTCGGAACCTTCATAGATGCCCCGGTGCCGCTTTGCGCGATCTCATCTTCCGAGAAGACAGAATCACCCCCGAATGCCCCATCGCCACCGCCAGAAATACGATTGACCGGAATCGTCGGGCTGAAGTAATCCGCAATGCCTTTGCGCTGCTTTTCTGTTGTCGCGTTCAACAGCCACATCAGCAGAAAGAATGCCATCATGGCGGTCACGAAATCTGCATAAGCCACCTTCCAGGCACCACCGTGATGGCCACCGCCCGCAATGACTTTCTTTTTCTTGATAATAATTGGTGCTAGCTCTTCAGCCATAGCAAACCCCGCCGAAATTCATCTCACCCATAGGTATGGCTAACAGGAGCGATTTAATTTGTCCTTAAAGGGTAAAATTCGACTGAATTTTAACACTGACGCTTGTTTGCGCCGTGGTTTGATCTAAGTTCTGGCGATGAACACAACGCTCGATCCTGCCGCCTATCTGGCTTGCCCCCATTGCGACACGCTGCATCACAGCAAGCACCTTGCCGCGACCGAGCGCGCACGCTGTGCGCGATGCGATACGTTATTGATTGCGCCACGCGCCCGATCGTTCATCCATGTCATTGCACTGTCCTTTACGGCAATGATTTTGATGGCAGGCGCCATTTTCTTCCCGTTTTTGAAAATTGATGCGCAAGGTTTCAGCAACGCCAGTTCGGTGTTTCAAGCGGCGATGGCCTTTTCCGATGGGTTGTTGCTGCCGCTGTCCATCGGCGTGCTTGCAATGATTGTGGGGCTGCCCGCCGTCCGTTTTGCCGCGCTGATCTATGTGCTGTGGCCACTGACCCACGGCCGCCCTGCCTATCGCCACGCCCGCACGGTGTTTCGCCTGACAGAAGAAATGCAGCCTTGGGCCATGGCTGAGATCTTTATCATCGGCACTGCGGTTGCTCTGGTCAAAGTGGCCGGGTTGGCCCATGTATCGCTTGGTCCCGCATTCTGGGCATTTTGTGCCCTGATTATCGTGACCGCCCTTAAAAATTCTTACATGAGCAGCTGGACCATATGGGACGCCATCGCCACGAAAAAGCCTATCTGACCGCGCATGACGCCGGGCTTACTGGCTGCCGGCAATGTGGGAAAGTATGGCCCAAAGACAGCACACAATGCGGCCGATGCGGCGCGCATTTGCAGCCGGTGTCCACTGCGTCACTGCAGCGGGTCTGGGCCTGTTGGTGGGCCGGGCTGTTTTGCTATATCCCGGCAAATGCCTACCCGATGCTACGCACCAATATGTTAGGCAGTGAAAGCAACAGCACGATTATGGGTGGCGTGATCGATCTGGTAGGGCATCATAATTATGGTATCGCGCTGATCGTCTTTGTCGCCTCAATCTGTATTCCGATCGCCAAATTCATTGCCGTAGCTTATCTGGCCCTTGTCGTTGGCAAGGACAAACGCGCCGGCGGTCATCCGCATCTTGTCATCTATGAAATCGTAGAATTCGTTGGTCGATGGTCGATGGTGGACGTGTTCGTCGTCGCCATTCTATCGGCACTTGTGCAGCTGGGGGCGATTGCTTCGATCCACCCCGGCCCCGCGGCAGCTGCCTTCGCGCTGTCAGTTGCATTCACGATGATTTCTGCACAAAGCTTCGACCCGCGCCTGATCTGGCGTGGCCCAAAGGTGAGTTCACCCCCCCATGACTGACACTCCTCAGCCCGCTGACCTGCAAACCGCCGAACCGACGCGCCCGATGTGGACGCGCCTGTCGGTGATCTGGGTCGTTCCGCTTTTCGCCTTGATCGTCGTGCTGGGCGTGGCCTGGAAAGGCTATTCTGATCGGGGCGTTCTGGTTGAAATCCAATTCGAAGACGCCACCGGCCTGAAAGCCGGTGAAACTACGATGAAATACCGTGATGTTACCGTTGGCACGGTGGAAACCATCGGTTTCAGCCCGGATTTGCAATCGGTGCGCGTGGGTGTGCGGGTCGATAAAGATGTCGCAGGCTATATTGATGATGATGCGCGTTTCTGGCTGGTCCGCCCCGAGGTCACCGTCCAGGGGATCTCGCGGCTTGATACCGTGCTGTCGGGCACGTTTATCGAAGGCTGGTGGGACAGTAATGTCCAGGGCGATATGAAATCGGTCTATGAAGGGCTGGACAGAACGCCAATCACAGCCGATCCCAGTAAAGGCACGCAAGTCGTACTACGCGCCCGCGATGCGGGGGGGTTGGCCGAAGGTGCCCCGGTGATGTATCGCGGCCTTGCGGTTGGTAAGATCCAAAACCTGCGCCTGGACGAAGGCGGAAGCGGCGTGCTGATTGATGCCTTCATCAACGAGCCCTACAATTCCCGCCTGACCACGACGACGCGGTTTTGGGATGCCTCCGGGATCTCGGTGTCTTTGGGCGCATCTGGCGTGTCGCTGAACATGCGATCGCTGGCGTCGGTCATCCAAGGCGGGGTCGAATTTGACACGCTGGCCACCGGTGGCAGCTTCATCCAGAACGGCTTCCCTTATCAATTGTATGCGGATGAAGACACGGCCAAGAACTCTATCTTTGGTGGCGAATTCTTTGAACCCGCCCGCTACACGCTGCTGTTTGATGACCCGATTCAAGGGATTGAACGCGGCACCAAGGTGCAATTCCGCGGTGTCGAGGCAGGCGAAGTCACCGACCTGTCGATCAAAGTCGACGAAGATAGCCAAGGCGAACGCTTTGCCCGTCAGCAGGTCGTTATCTCTCTCTCACCAGAGCGGATGGGGCTCCAGCGCGACACAGACAGCGCAATCGTGACTGATTTCTTGCAATCCGAAGTCGACTCCGGTCTGCGCGCCCGTATCGCTGGCGTCGGCCTATTGGGCCAAACCTTGATTGTGGAACTGACCGATGTCCCCGATCAACCCGCCGCAGAAATGAAACTGGACGCAGAACCCTATCCCACCATACCCACAGCGCCACCTGCAACCAGTGATCTGGCCGATAGCGCAAAAGGCGTATTCACCCGGATCGAAAGCCTGCCAATTGAAGAATTGCTGACCTCGGCCACACGGATGTTCGACTCCGTCTCTGCTGTGGCAGAATCGGAAGGCACGCGCGAAATCCCACAAGAACTGGCCGGAACCCTTTCGGAAATTCGCACGCTGATCGACGGGCTTAACACCCGTGGCGCGGCCGAGAAAACCGTTGATGCGATTGATGAAGTCACCGCAGCGGCCAATTCTGTCTTGGAACAGATCACCGGATTGGATTCGATGATTTCTTCGGCGGATCAGGCCGCACAGACATTTGCCGAATTGCCAATGGGTGAAATCGGCGGTCAGGTCGATCTGATCCTACAAGACCTGCGCCGGATGCTTGGCTCTGAGGATGCCGAGAAACTGCCGCGTGCCTTGTCGGATACGCTGGAACAAACTGCTGGGCTGCTGCGGGATCTGCGCGAAGGTGGCGCGGCGCAAAAGCTCAATGATACACTGCTGGCCACGCAAGATGCGGCGGGCTCCATTGCTCAGGCCTCGGATCGTTTGCCAAACCTGACCCGAGAGCTGGAGCGATTGGTGACACAGGCACAGGGTCTGGTCGTATCCTATGGCGACCGGTCCAACTTCAACGCAGAGATCACGCAAACAATGCGCGATCTGCGCAAAACCATCGACGCCGTTGGCTCTCTTGCCCGGATGATCGAACGTAACCCCCGTGCCTTTATTACCGGGCGCTGAGGAGAGGACGATATGATGCGGAAACTCGCAATTTCTACCCTTGGCCTGCTGCTTCTGGCGGCCTGTTCTGACCCGCTGGATACGGCGCGCTACACGCTTGATCCCCCCGCCCCGACAGAGCGGCTTGCAAACCGTCTGGGGCGCGCCGAGCTGCGTGATGTGTCCTTGCCCGACTATGCCTCGGGTCAGGAAATCACCTTCCAGACGGCGGATGGCGCGCTGCGTTCCACGCCCGATAATATCTGGGCAGATGATCCTGCCCGGGCCATGACGCTGGTGCTGGCGCGACAGATCACGCAATTGTCTGGCGCCACTGTTTTGGCCGAGCCATGGCCGCTGGCCGCAGAGCCGCAGCGCCGGGTTGAAGTTCGGGTAGAGAAATTCGTAGCAGCAGCAGATGGGATGGTGCATCTAAGCGGCGTGTATATCGTGTCGCCCGCCAGTTTCTCTGCCAATGGCGGCGATGTGGTCCGCCCCTTTTCCATCGCCGTTCCGGTACTGGGGGCGGATGGCCAGCCGACCCAGGATCCTGCGCAAATTGCCCGCGCCCAAAGCCAAGCAGTCGCAGATTTGGCCCGCGCCATCGCATCGCTTAGCTAAGATAGGCAACGCAAAACGCCGGGGCCGCATCTGCGCACCCCGGCGTCCCTATATTTGATCCATCAGGCATCAGCCCATCATAGCGCGGTCACGGGCCCTTGGTGAACTGGCCGAAAGCACCGTCGCAAAACAGCATTGGCGCACCGGTCGTCGCCGTAAAACGCAGAACACGCCCAATGATAATTGTATGGTCGCCGCCCTCATGCATCACGTCTGTCGCGCACTCAAACCGGGCGATCGCCCCGGCCAAGATCGGCACACCTTCAGCATTAAGCTGATAATCCAACCCATCAAACCGCGATCCGTTCTTGGTAAAATGCATCGCCAGATCCGTTTGATCGGCGCCAAGGATATGCACTGAAAACGCCGGAGCGGCGGTAAAATGCGCATGCCTCATGGAAGAACGCGCTGCAGACCACAGCACAAGCGGCGGATCCAGCGACACGGATGCAAAACTGTTGGCGGTAATGCCAACAGGTGTGCCATCCGCCTGCGTCGCCGTCACGACCGTGACCCCGGTTGCAAAACGCCCCAAGGCAGATCGCAGCGCCTTTGGGTCGGTGACATCGGCACTGTGCCCAGATTCTATTGCTTCGGCACGACCAATGGCTTTGTCGATTTTCTCGCTGTCCCGCATTGCGCATCCCCTTTGTAAAAGACAAATAACCTGCCAAGCGTCTGGTGCAACCCGGATTTCCGAAGAACAGGCTCCGCTATGCGCACATTTTTTGTGCGCTTCGTCCGAAAAACATGCGCCATCCGCATAAGAGCACAAATCTACGCCGCTTCCCTATCGCCAAGCCGTTGCAAAAGCGCGACTTTCACATCAGGGCTGCGGTGCGAAAGGCAGAGCAAAGCATGAACCTTCATATTGTCGTTGTCGAAAAAGACCCTGAACGCGCGCAGATGATCGAAGAAGGTCTGCGTGGCGCGGGCGCGTCCGAGGTCACAATCATCTCGCAAGATCGGGGATTGGCGCGCAAGATCGCGGATTGCCATCCCGATATGGTTTTGATCGCGCTCGAAAGCCCGTCCCGCGATTATCTTGAAGAGCTGACGCTGGCGACCGGGCCGATGGATCGGCCCGTGGCGATGTTTGTCGACAAATCCGAAAGCAACATGACAGAAGCCGCGATCAGCGCGGGCGTGTCGGCCTATGTGGTCGATGGGCTTCGCCAAGAACGTATCAAGCCGATCCTAGAGGCGGCGATCGTGCGGTTTCAGATGGTGCAGAAAATGCGTGCTGAACTAAGCGCGACACGCCGCGCCCTAGAGGAACGAAAGGTCATTGACCGCGCCAAGGGACTGTTAATGCGCGCGCGCAATATCGATGAAGAAGAGGCCTATGGCCTGCTGCGCAAAACAGCGATGGCGCAAGGCAAGAAAATGGCCGATGTCGCGCAGGCGCTCGTGACCGCATCGGAGCTTTTGAAATGAAGCCAGCTCCCCTGCGCCTTGGGTATCTTCCATTGGTAGATGCCGCACCGTTTCTTATTGCCCAAAGCCTTGGCTTCGCCAAACGCGAAGGTATTTCGTTAGAGCTGAGACCCGCCGCCTCATGGTCCGCGCTGCGCGATATGTTGGCGATGGGTGTTGTGGATGGCGCGCAGATGCTGGTGCCTGTTCCCGTTGCCTCTGCCCTTGGATTGGGGGGGATGCCCGCCCGATTTGAGGCGCTGCAAATCCTGAATATGAACGGCAATGTCATCGGCGTATCGCAGCGGCTGGCCGCGCGGATGCAAAATGACGGCTATGAATTTGATTTCCGTGATGCCCGTAAGGCGGGTGCTGCCTTATTGCGCGCCTGCGGTAAAACCCTGCGCATCGGCGTGCCTTTTCCCTTTTCCACCCATGCCGAGCTGGTCGATTACTGGCTGACCCATTTGGGCCTGCCCTTGCCCGAGAACCTTGAAATTCGCACGGTTCCGCCGCCATTGATGCCCGATGCGCTCGATGCCGGTGAGATTGACGCGTTTTGCGTTGGAGAGCCATGGGGCTCGGCTGCGGTGGATCGCGGCTTGGCGCATCTGTTGCTGCCCGGAACGGCGATCTGGGGCTTTGCGCCGGAAAAGGCGCTCACCGTCCGTCAGGGCTGGGCCGAAGACAATCCTGATATCGCCGGACGCTTGATGCGGATGATCTGGCGCAGCTGTCGTTGGCTGGGCACCGACCGCAACCGCGAGCTGGCGTCGGATATCTTATCGGATAAGCTGCCGATCACGGCCGAGGTAATTGACCGCGCGATGACAGGCCGGATGCTGACCTCTTTGCAAGGCCAGGAACAGGCCACCAGCTATATGATCGAATTCTTTCGCGGGGCGGCCACCTTTCCGTGGCGATCACAGGCGGCTTGGATCGGAATGCGACTGGCCCAACGCCACGGTCTGGACCCGATCATTTCGGCGCAAAAGGCCGCGGCGACCTTCCGGCCAGATCTGTATCGCTTTCATTTACGCGGTATCGGCGCAGATTTGCCCGGCGCATCTGGTAAGGTGGAAGGGGCGCTTTCGGTTCCAACTGCCGTGGCGTCAGATCAGGGAAAGACGATTCTTTTGCCTGATCGGTTCTATGATGGCCAAGTTTTCGACCCAGATGCGACCAATTCCGGGTAAATTCAGCGGAAAAATATGGCAGGTTGTAAACTTCATGCTTTTTGGCATGTCGATTTACACAAGCGCTTTGCGCGAATCCCCAGCCTGAGGCATTCACTAGGTAAGCGCACTGGCAACGATGCCTACCGCGCAGTCGCTTCCCGATGACGGGGGGCACCAAAGCGAACAAAGCCGTTCGATCCGTTACCGCTCCTCCTCCCGCGGTGACTGATTGGGCGGTTTTTTGCATTTCCACCCCTCCCGCACAGTGAAGACCGGTCAACAGGTCCGTCGCGGGTATTTCCAACAGAACGAGGGACTAAAGATGAAACGTATTGCAAGCCTACTTGCCGCAACAACGCTACTGGCCTCCCCGGCTATGGCCCAGATGCTTGATCTTGAAAAAGACGAGCTGAAATTCGGCTTTATCAAATTGACCGACATGGCGCCCTTGGCCATCGCCTATGAAAAAGGCTTCTTCATGGACGAAGGTCTGTTCGTCGAGCTGGAAGCGCAGGCGAATTGGAAAGTGCTGTTGGATGGCGTGATTTCTGGCGAATTGGACGGCGCGCATATGTTGGCAGGCCAGCCGATCGCAGCCACCATTGGCTACGGCACCGAAGCCCACATAGTCACGCCGTTTTCGATGGATTTGAACGGCAACGGCATTACCGTTTCCAATGAAATCTGGGAAATGATGCTGCCGCATATTGAAAAAGATGCCGATGGGAAACCAGTTCATCCGATCTCGGCCTCGGCGTTGAAACCTGTTGTTGAGCAGTTCAAAAACGAAGGCCTGCCGTTCAACATGGGCATGGTGTTCCCGGTGTCGACCCATAACTATGAACTGCGCTACTGGCTGGCTGCCGGTGGGATCAACCCCGGCCTTTACAGCCCCGATGACGTGACCGGTCAAATCGCCGCAGATGCGCTTTTGTCTGTGACACCTCCGCCGCAGATGCCCGCAACATTGGAAGCTGGCACGATCTATGGCTATTGCGTGGGTGAACCGTGGAACCAGCAAGCCGTCGCAAAGGGGATCGGCGTTGCCGTCGTAACCGACTACGAAATCTGGAAAAACAACCCGGAGAAAGTCTTCGGTATCACGGCTGAATTTGCGGATGAAAACCCCAACACCACGCTGGCATTGACCCGCGCCCTGATCCGCGCTGCGGAATGGCTGGACGCAGATGATAACGCCAACCGCCAAGAGGCCGTTGAGATCCTGTCGCGCCCTGAATATGTCGGCGCCGACGCAGAGGTGATCGCCGCATCTATGACCGGAACATTTGAATATGAGCCCGGCGACGTTCGCGAAGTGCCTGATTTCAACGTGTTCTTCCGCTACAACGCGACCTACCCGTATTATTCAGATGCGGTATGGTATCTGACCCAGATGCGCCGTTGGGGTCAGCTGGCCGAAACACAGACCGACGCATGGTATGATGAAACCGCGAAATCGGTTTATCGCCCGGATCTGTGGAAAGCTGCCGCGCAATCGCTGATCGACGATGGCACATTGCCCGCAGACCAGTTCGACTTTGACGAAGATGGCTACCGTGAACCGACCCCGGCGGCAGATATCATCGACGGCATTGCCTATGACGCGAAACAGCCCAACGCCTATATCGACGGCCTGACCATCGGCCTGAAATCGGGTGAAGTTGTCGAAGGCGGCGCAGTCATCGCCAACTGATCTTGATCGGACGGGCGCCGGCCCCCTGTGCGCTCGTCCGAACTCCTCCCACCCTGTTCCATTTCCGCCCCCTTCCCAACCGGCCTTGCCCAAGCCCCCTTACCAGCCAGGACTTAACCCCATGACCGCGATAGATTCCGCCGCAACGATTAGCGAACAAGCCAAGGCGCGCGAAGCAGCGCGCTCCAGACGTTTTGCCCGTATCACCAAAGCCGATGGTTGGCTAAAGGTTCTGGGCCTGCCCTGGGTGACACCGATCCTGCGCCTTTTGGCCGGGGACAATCCACGCACACAGGGCAAAGAGGTCTGGCGGTTGCTGGGCGTGCCATTGGTCGCGATCTGCCTTTTCCTGATGGCGTGGTCCGCACTGGCGCCCAAGGTCCAAACCTCGCTTGGTGCCATCCCCGGCCCAGCGCAGGTCTGGGAACAATTTGAATCTCTCAATGCAGATGTGATGGCAGAGCATCAAAAAGAGGCAGAATATAACGCCCGCCTTGAGGTCATGAACGAAAAGCTGATCGCCGCTGGCAAAGAGCCGCGCGAGCGCCCCTATGTCGGCAAGCCGACCTATTACGGGCAAATCTGGACCTCGATTCAGACCGTGTTCTTTGGCTTCTTGATCGGCACCGTCATTGCTGTGCCACTGGGAATTGTCGCCGGTTTGTCGCCCACGGCCAATGCAGCCATCAACCCGTTGGTCCAGATTTTCAAACCCGTGTCGCCGCTGGCATGGTTGCCGATTGTGACGATGATCGTTTCGGCGGTTGTGGCGTCCGATAGCATGTTCTCGAAATCTTTCCTGATCTCGGCCATTACCGTGACCCTGTGTTCGCTATGGCCAACATTGATCAACACTGCCCTGGGTGTGGCCAGCATCGACAAAGATCTGGTCAACGTGTCCAAGGTTCTGAAAATGAACACCTATACCAAAATCACCAAGCTGGTTCTGCCCTCGGCCTTGCCACTGATCTTTACCGGTCTGCGCTTGTCGTTGGGTGTGGGTTGGATGGTGCTGATCGCGGCAGAAATGCTGGCGCAGAACCCCGGCCTTGGCAAATTCGTCTGGGATGAGTTCCAAAACGGGTCGTCGCAATCGCTGGCACGGATCATGGTGGCCGTCTTTACCATCGGGATTATCGGCTTCTTATTGGACCGCGTGATGTTCGCCCTGCAGTCGCTGTTTACCTTCTCGAACAATCGGTGATCGACATGTCATTCATTGAACTGAAGAATGTCTCCAAAAGCTTCGGCGACGGCGATGACGCCACCCATGTTCTAAAGAACGTCTCTTTGCAGGTGAATGAGGGCGAGTTCCTTGTGATCCTTGGCTTCTCCGGCACTGGCAAAACGACGCTGGTGAACCTGATTGCCGGTCTGGAAATGCCCAGCAGCGGGAAAGTCCTGTTTAAGGGCCAACCCGTGACCGGTCCCGGCCCCGAACGTGGGCTGGTGTTCCAAAGCTATGCGCTGATGCCGTGGCTGACAGTGCGCGGCAATATCGAACTTGCCGTGAACTCGGTCCATCTGAAGAAATCCAAGGCGGACCGTCAGGCGATTGTGGACGATGCGATCCGATTGGTGGGCCTTGGCCATGCCGTCGATCGCCGCCCCTCTGAACTGTCAGGGGGAATGCGCCAGCGGGTGTCGGTGGCTCGTGCGCTTGCGATGCAACCCGAAGTCCTGCTGATGGATGAACCCCTGTCGGCGTTGGACGCGTTGACCCGTGGCAATGTCGCCGCCGAGATCGAACAGATCTGGGAAGCAGACCGCCGCACCGCGATCTTGATCACCAATGACGTGGATGAGGCCTTGGTGCTGGCCGACCGCATCGCCTGCCTGAACCCAGATGGCACATTGGGTCAGGTGTTTGATGTCAACTTGCCCCGGCCGCGCGATCGCTCTGGCTTTAACGACAACCCGGATTTCATCAGCCTGCGCTCGGCTGTGACGAAATATCTGATGGATGTGGGTATCACCGGTAAGGCAGAAGGCACCCGCCTGCTGCCCAATGTTACCCCGCGCCACGCCTTGCCCACCGCCTATGAAGACGCGGGCCGCAGCCTGAATGACGAAAAATACCTGCAATTCTCGCAGTTGCATAAAATCTATCCCACGCCCAAAGGCCCGCTGACCGTGGTTGAGGATGTGAACCTGGATATCCAGAAAGGTGAGTTCATCTCGCTTATTGGGCATTCTGGCTGCGGGAAATCCACCGTTTTGACGATGTGCGCGGGTCTGAACCCTATCTCAAAAGGGGCGATCAAGCTGGATGGCATCCACGTTGAGGGCGCAGATCCTGAACGCGCTGTGGTGTTCCAGTCACCCAACCTGTTCCCATGGCTGACCGCCAAGCAAAACGTGGCCATTGGTGTGGATAAGGTCTATCCCAAAGCGTCGCAGGCGGAACGCGAAGATGTCGTGGAATATTATCTGGAACGCGTGGGTCTTGCCGATAGCATGGATAAGGCGGCGTCCTCAATGTCGAACGGCATGAAGCAGCGGGTTGGTATCGCGCGCGCCTTTGCCCTGTCGCCCAAGCTGCTTTTGCTGGATGAACCCTTTGGGATGCTGGACAGCCTGACCCGGTGGGAATTGCAAGAAGTGCTGATGGAAGTGTGGTCGCGCACCAAAGTCACCGCGATCTGCGTCACCCATGATGTGGATGAGGCGATCCTGCTGGCCGACCGTGTTGTGATGATGACCAATGGTCCGCAGGCAACAATCGGCAAAATCACCGATGTGAAATTGCCGCGCCCGCGCACCCGCAAGGCGCTGTTGGACCACCCCGATTACTATCATTACCGGCAAGAGGTTCTGGACTTCTTGGAAGAATATGAACACGGCGCGCCCAAAAAGGACGCGGCCTGATGACCCCTGAACAGATCGCGCATGTGCAAGACAGTTTCCGCCGTATCCAGCCGATGTCGGATACTGTTGCGACCGTCTTATATGCCGATCTGTTCACCCATTCCCCTAAGCTGAAACCCATGTTCACCGGCTTGGATATGGCCCATCAAGGACAGCAATTGATGCGTGCGATCGGCCATGTCGTCGCCAATCTTTCCACACCGCAGGCAATCTGGCCAATGGCGCGGACAGTTGCGGTGCACCATGCAAAATGCGGCGTAAATCCGGGCGATTACGATGTTTTCGGCACCGGTTTGCTACGCACACTGGATCGTGCATTGGGTGATGCCTTTACGCCAGAGGCGAAAACGGCTTGGATTGAGGCCTATTCAATGCTTGTGGGTGTTATGATCAAAGCGGCCTACCCTGTGCCGCATTATTACCAAGCCGCGGAGTAAACGATGAAAGAACGTCTTGTCATCATTGGTGCGGGCATGGCCTCTGGCCGTTTGTTGGATCATTTGATCGCGGAATGTCCCGACCGGTTCGATATCACAATATTCAATGCCGAACCGCGCGGTTGCTATAACCGGATCATGCTTTCTCCTGTTTTGTCCGGGGAAAAGGCCTGGGAAGAAATCGTCACCCATGATGCGGCATTCTACGATACCCATGGTGTCACCTGCCGCTTTGGCGAGACGGTCACTGCGATCGACACTGATGCCCAGCGCGTGACCGGTGAAAACGGCACCGTTGCTTATGATCAGTTGATCTTTGCCACCGGATCACAGCCCTTCATCATCCCAATGCCCGGCCATGATTTGCAAGGTGTTCTGGCCTATCGCGATCTGGATGACACCAATAAAATGATCGCGGCCGCAAATGCAGGGGGCCGCGCCGTGGTGATCGGCGGCGGGCTGCTGGGGTTAGAGGCCGCAGCCGGGCTGCAATCACGCGGTATGGATGTGACCGTTGTACATTTGATGGATCACCTGATGGAACGGCAGCTGGATCCCACCGCCGGGCGCCTGTTGCAAAACGCGCTCGCTGCGCGTGGGATTAATGTGCTTTGTGGGGCCCAATCGGAAAAAATCCTGGGCGAAAATGGTCACGTGCGGGCACTTGCGTTGAAAGATGGCCGTGAATTGCCCTGCGATATTCTGGTGATGGCGGTGGGGATCCGGCCCAATGTTGGCCTGGCAAAGGCCACCGGGTTGGACTGCAATCGCGGTATCGTGGTGGATGCGTCGATGCGCAGCACAGTCCCGGCGGTCTCCGCGCTGGGCGAGTGTGTGGAACATGACGGACAGCTGTTCGGCCTTGTCGCGCCGCTTTATGATCAGGCCCGCGTTTTGGCGGATCGGTTGCAAGGCCGGGCGGCGGAATTTGTCGCGCAGGAATTGTCGACCAAGCTAAAGGTGACAGGCTGCGATCTGTTCTCGGCCGGGGATTTCGCTGACGACGCGGACCGCGAAGATATCATCCTGACCGATCCTCAAAATGCCAGCTACAAACGTTTGGTCGTGCAAGACAACCGGCTGATCGGCGCGGTGATCTATGGTGACACATCGGATGCCAATTGGTTCTTTGGACTGATAAAAAACGGCACCGACATTGCGCAATTCCGCGATACATTGATTTTTGGCCCAGCCTATCAAGATGACGGCGCCACCCCAGACCTGTGCGGCCTTGCCGCCTGAAGGAGAATGACCATGAACGCCGAAGCCAAGCCCCAGCGCTCCGCCACAGCCCCCACGGTCACCCGAACAACCTGTGCCTATTGCGGCGTGGGCTGCGGTGTTCTGGTATCGCGCGACGCGGATGGGACCATCGCCGTAAAAGGTGACCCCGATCACCCGGCCAATTATGGCAGGCTATGTTCAAAAGGCACGGCGTTGGCGGAAACGCTGGGCATGGATGATCGCCTTCTGACCCCACAGATCCACGGGCAGCCCGCAGATTGGGATACAGCGCTGACCACCGTTGCTCAGGCGTTTCAGAACACGATCCGTACGCATGGCCCGAATTCGGTCGCGTTCTATGTTTCGGGACAGTTGCTGACCGAAGATTACTATGTGGCCAATAAGCTGATGAAAGGGTTCATCGGCTCTGCCAATATTGATACCAATTCGCGCCTGTGCATGGCGTCATCGGTTGCAGGGCATCGCCGCGCCTTTGGCACCGACACCGTTCCCGGCCAATATGAGGATCTGGAGAGTGCCGATCTAATCGTGCTTACCGGGTCCAACCTGGCGTGGTGTCATCCGGTTTTGTTCCAACGGATTGTGGCTGCCAAAGCCGAAAACCCCAATATGAAGGTGGTTGTGATTGATCCGCGCCGCACAGCCAGCTGCGACTTGGCCGATCTGCACCTGCCGATCGCCTCGGGCGGGGATGCGGCGCTGTTCAACGGACTTTTGGCTCAGATTGATCGACGCAACGCGGCAGATCCCAACTTTCTGAAACATGTGAATGGCGCTGACGCGGCCATTGCAGCTGCCCATGAAAGCGACCTAGGCCTGACCGGCCTAAGCGATGATCAGCTGAACGCGTTTTATGATATGTGGATCGGCACACAGAAGGTCGTTACGGTTTACAGTCAGGGGATCAATCAAAGCTCCAGCGGGGCGGACAAGGTCAATGCGATCTTGAATTGTCACCTTGTCACGGGCCGTATCGGCACCCCCGGCTGTGGGCCGTTTTCCGTAACGGGTCAGCCGAATGCGATGGGCGGACGCGAAGTCGGCGGGCTGGCCAATATGCTGGCGTGCCACTTGGATATTGAAAACCCTGACCACCGTGATGCTGTACAGGCCAGCTGGGACGCACCCGCCATGCCCGATGCGCCGGGGCTGAAGGCGGTGGATATGTTCCGCGCCGTGGCCGATGGGACGATCAAAGCGATCTGGATCATCCATACAAACCCCGTCGTGACCATGCCCGAGGCCGATAAAGTCCGCGACGCCTTGGCCAATTGCGATTTCGTGGCCGTCACGGACATCACCGCGCAAACCGATACCGCAAAGCTGGCAGATGTTGTGCTGCCCGCTGCCGCCTGGGGTGAGAAATCCGGCACTGTCACCAATTCCGACCGCACAATTTCGCGCCAACGTGCAATGCTGCCGACACCGGGACAATGCCGCGCCGATTGGAAAATCCTTGCAGATGTCGCATCGAAAATGGGTTGGGGACAGCAGTTCGGCTGGACCTGTGAAGCCGAAATTTTTGCCGAATATGCGCGGTTATCCGGGGTTGCCGGGGCGCTGGGGTCGGATTTCGACATCTCGGATCTGAGTGATTTGACACCGGAAGGTTATGACGGGTTGGCGCCATTCGTCTGGCCGCGCAACGCCCGGAAATCCGGTGGCCGCTTCTTTGGTGACGGGAAATTCCACACGCCCGACGGTAAGGCGCGCATGCTGCCGATCACACCGCGCGCACCGGAATCGCGTAAATCACCGAAATACCCCTATCGGCTGAATACCGGGCGGGTGCGCGACCAATGGCATACGATGACACGCACCGCCAAGGCGCCCCGGCTGAACCAGCATCTGGCAGAACCCTATCTGGAAATTCATCCACAAGATGCCAAGGATCTGGGGATCAAACCTGCCCAGCTGGTGCAGATCACCTCACCCCATGGACGGGTGATATTGCGTGCCTTGCTGGCCGATACGGTGCAGCGCGGCGATGTATTTGCCCCGATGCATTGGACAGGCCAAACCGCATCCCTGGCACGTGTCGATACGCTTGTCGCGGCCAATCCCGATCCCGTCTCCGGTCAGCCCGAAAGCAAGGCCAGCACCGTTGCACTTGCGCCGTTCCAACCAGCCTGGTTTGGCTATGCCGTTTGTGCAGACACGCAGATGCCTGCGCCCGATTGCACCTATTGGACCCGCCTGCGCAGCGCCAATGGGTGGCGAATGGAGCTGGCGGGCGAAGACATGCCCAACGATTGGGAAGCCTATGCTCGCGCCTTATTTGGCCTGCCCGACGCGCAGATCGCCAAGGTCACAGATACAGCGCGTGGCACAAGCCGGATCGCCTTCCACCATGACGGGCGCTTGCTGGCTGCGCTATTCGTTGGGCCGCAGCCGGTGGCAATTTCGCGCGGCCACATTAGCAGCCGCGTTGGTCAAGACCAGCCGGTGCGCGTTTTAGCAGGCCGCGCAGGGGCGGATCAACCCGACCCCGGCGCAACTGTCTGCGCCTGCCTTAATGTCGGCGTGAACCAGATCCGTAGCGCGATCGAAACCGGCGCCGCCCTTTCGGTTGCTGCGCTTGGCACAGCGCTGGGTGCGGGGACCTCTTGCGGTTCTTGCCGCCCCGAGCTAGCTATTTTGTTGAAAAAATTCGCCAAAGAAGAGGTGTCGGCATGACCGGTTCTATCGCTCTGGTCGGGGCTGGCCCCGGCGCCGCCGATCTGTTGACCCTGCGCGCGCTGAACCGAATTAAGGCCGCCGATGTGATCTATTATGATCGGCTGATTGATCCACAGATTTTGGAATTTGCGAGGCCTGACACCGAACGCGTATTTACCGGCAAACATGTGGGCGCGCATAGCTGGCCGCAAGAGAGGATTTGCACCGTGATCGTGGCCGCAGCGCTGGCGGGAAAACGTGTTGTACGGTTGAAATCAGGCGATCCCGGTGTATTTGGACGCGCGACAGAAGAGCTGGACGCTGCGCGCGCACATGGGATTGAAATTGAGCTGGTGCCGGGTGTCACAGCCGCCTCTGCCGCTGCGGTCAGCCTTGGCCGTGCCTTGACTGAGCGCGGTCAGACCGATCATCTTGTCATCGCAACGGGCACATGCAAACCGGGTGATCCGCCCCCCGATTGGGCGGCGTTGATCCGCCCAGGCACTGTTCTGGCGCTGTATATGGCCGTGCGCGCCGCCCGCGATATGCGCGCAGCCCTTCTGGCAGCAGGCGTGCCCAGCAGCCTTGAAGTGCAGGCCGTATCCGAGGCCACAACGCCCCGCGAACGCGCCATTACCACCACGCTGGCACACCTGCCCGAAGCGATGGAGACGGGTCGCATTTCCAACCCGGCAATTCTGTTTCTGCGTTGGCCAAAACAGGCGCAACCGGCACAGATCTTACCGCTTGTGGCAGAGTAATTACCGCGCCTTACGGATCGCATCGCGCTTCTTCTCCAACAGCTCTTTCTTGCGCAGCTTGGTCAGCACATCATGCTGTCCAACCCGATGCGCAGACGCCGCGCGCGCCTGTTCAACATCGGTTGACAGTTTCACCAGATCGGCATCAATGCCCTTCACCTTGTTTCCGGCCCAATCCCGGTAGCGTTCAGACATTTTGACATCCGTTGCATCTTGCACCGGCAACAGCGCCGCCTGTTTGGCAGAAGCGTTCAGATCTTCTTGCTGTGACAACAACGCCGCCTGTTGCGCCCGCAACCGCGCAAGCTTTCCCAGTTCCACATCTTTCAGTGTTTCAGCAATGGCGATCAATTGATCAAAGCGGTTTTTGCTCATGCGCCCATGCGCCCTTTTACACGTTGGCGCATTTTCTCGGCAAAGCGGATGGCAGCGGCAACGGCTTTATATTGCTCTGGCTGAACCTCTTGACCGATTTCCAATGTTGCGTGCAAGGCACGCGCCGTAGGTGGATCACGGTGAATCGGCACGTTGTTCTCCCCAGCGATTTCACGGATACGCGCGGCAATTTCATCGACCCCTTTTGCCACGCAGATCGGTGCACGGCCCGAACCACGTTGCCATTTCAGCGCAACCGCATAATGGGTCGGGTTCACAATGATAACATCCGCAGTCGGCACATCCGTAAGCATCTGATTCATCGCCAGTTCGATACCGCGTTGACGGCGATGTTGCTTCATATGGGGATCACCCTCGGACTGCTTCATCTCATCCGTCATTTCTTTGCGCGACATTCTATTTTTACGCAAGAATTCAGCACGTTGCCACAGGTAGTCAACCGCACCCATAATGCCCGACAGCAAAACAACAATGGCAAGGAACTCTATAATCATCCGCATCAGATCCGCGCTGGCCATGATGACATCCACATGCTGGGTCATCAAAATGCGGTCCATCTGGCGCGACAGAAACAGCCCCAGGATCAATGAGATCAGCCCCAGCTTCACGAAACTTTTGCCAAATTCAAACAGCCCATTGCGCCCGAATTTTTGCTTGGCATTCGCGATCGGATTGATCCGGCTTAGCTTCATTTCCAGTTTTTCAGGGGCGAAGACCACGGCGCGCTGCACCTGCAACCCTGCCAGAACGGCGATGATCGGAATGATAAAAATCGGCAGCAATGACGGTAAAACCTCAGCCAGAATACCGCCAATTACTGTGCTGGCCGGGCTGTTGACCTGCAAGGATAGATGATCGGAATTGCCGATCAATGTCGCAAGCTTGCCGCCAAAATTTTGCACAATTCCGACACCCATCCCATAGGCGGCGATCAGAAATCCCGCATAGGATGCAGCCACGGTAATTTCCGCCGACTTGACCAGTTCACCACGTTTTCGCGCCTGGTCCAGCTTATGCTGGGTGGCTTCATATTCCTTTTCACCGCCTGCGTCGTCTTCGCTCATCGCATCACCGAATAGGGGTTATATAGGAATTCAGAAAGCGCACCGTGCCACATCATCAAACCAGAGGGCAGTGCGATGGCCAGCATGATCAACCCACCCAAGGTCAGCGCCGGCGCACCAACAAAGGCCACCATCAGCTGCGGCATGGCGCGGTTGATCGCCCCCAAAGCCACGTTATACACCACGCCGGCAATCACAAAGGGCGCCGCAATTGAAAACGCCAATTTAAAGGTTGTGGACACGCCTGCACTGCCCCAGCTGCGCACCAATTCAGGGTTTGGGAACTCTCCGAATGGGAAGGCATTATAAGAACCTATCAACAGCTCTACCATTTGCACATGCAGGCCCATATGCACCGCCACGGCAAAACCCGCCATGATCATCATATGGCCGATTGCGGGCTGCTGTTCCCCGATGGAGCCACCGAAAAGCTGCGACAAGGATGTCGCCTGCGCCGCGATTGTGCCAGCGGTTTGCAACGCCAAAACAAACAGACGCAGCATGATTCCCATCAACAATCCCGCGGCCGTCTCCGGCAGCAGCGCCGCATAGGGAAAGCCATCGCCGATCTGCGGTGCAAGCTCTGGTGCGACAGAGGGCATGACAATAATGGTGAACGCCCCAGCAATGCCAAGACGGACCCGCATTGGCACCGCTTTTTCCCCAAATGCGGGCATCACGGCCGAGGCAGCGCCAACCCGAATAAACACGGTAAAGGCCATAAAGAACCCATAGCGCGTCAGATCCAACACTTCTGCCAGAAGCTCGGTCATGCAGGGACCACCCCAACCATGGCGGGTTTGGCATCCAGACCGATTTCCTCAAAACTCAGCACCGGGGCAGAGATCCCTTTGGCGCCCAAAACCGTTTTCAGGAAACGCCGCCGCCGCGATGATGTAATAATGGCAGGAAATACGCCGTTTTCGCCCGCCCGCGCGATACGTTCAGCGACATTGTTCACCAACCGCGAAAATTTATCCGGCGGCAGCGCCACATCTGCATTGGGCTGGTCGGTCATCTGGTAGGTGGTGAAAGTTTCTTCCCATTCCGGCGACAATTGCAACAGCGGCAAGGTGCCATCGTCGCGGCGATATTCCGCAACCAATTGAAAGCCGAGCCGTTGGCGTACATGTTCGGTGATCAGTTCAGGGGAATTCAGATGGCGCACTTCAGACACCGCCTCGACGATCAGCAACAGATTTCGGATCGATACCCGCTCCTCCAACAGCAGCCGCAACACCGCAAGCAGAAGATCCACCGGCACACGATCCGGGATCAGCTCATCCAAGATCCGGCGGTTTGATTCCCCCCGCGCCGTATCCGACAGGTTCCCAGTTTCATCAAGAAGGCGGCGCAATGCTTTCAATGTCATCAGGCGGCCGAAATTGCGTTTGATCACCTCAAGCAGATGAGTCGCCAAAACTTCGGTCGGAGATACCACAGTGGAGCCCGACAGCGCCGCCTCTTCTTGCGCATCTGCAGGAACCCAACGCGCGGGGGCGCCGTAAACAGGTTCTTTCACATCGATACCCGCTGGCAGCATGTCGCGATTATCCGCAATCAGAGCCAGTATCTTGGTCGGATGCAGCTTATCACGCGCCTGCTCTACCCCCTGAATACGAATGCGATATTCTCCGGGCACAAGGCTTGCATCATCGGTCAACCGAATTTCAGGCAAAATCAATCCAAACCCAGAGGCAACATGGTTGCGCATATTGGTAATACGCACATCCAGACCGGTCGCCGGATCCAGCGCCATTTGCACAAGATCGGAAGAAAACTCGACATGAATATCATCCACATCCAGAACATCGCCGATGGATTTCTTCTTTTTCTGCGGCTTGTCGGGCGCGGGCATTTTCGCTGCCTCGCGCTGCTTTCGCTTTTCCGCCTCTTGTTTCAGGTAGTAGGCACCACCGCACAAAAGCACCGCGCCCAACATGAATGGGGTGAAGGGCAGGCCCGGCACCAGCGCAAACATCGCCATCAACACGCCAACCGTCATCATGGCCGCCGGGTATTTCGCGATCTGGCCGAACAGGTCCATATCGGCCGTGCCCTGCGCCCCACCGCGTGACAGCAAGATCGCCGAAGCGATAGAGATAATCACCGCGGGGATCTGGCTGACCAAACCGTCGCCCACCGTCAAAATCGCATAGGTTTCCAGTGCGTTCATCAACTCCATACCGTGAACCACAGTGCCGATCACCAGGCCGACGATCAAATTCAGCAACGTGATCATCAGGCCCGCCACAGCGTCGCCTTTCACAAATTTAGACGCACCATCAAGCGAGCCAAAAAAGGTTGTCTCTCGTTGTTCGCGGTCGCGCCGCGCGCGGGCCTCGGCGTGGTCGATCGCGCCTGCGTTCATATCGCTGTCGATCGCAAGCTGTTTGCCGGGCATTGCATCCAATGCAAATCGTGCACCCACTTCGGCCATACGGCCTGCGCCCTTGGTGATCACGATGAAGTTCACGATCAAAATAACGCAAAACACCACAAGGCCGATCAGAACCGATCCGCCCATGATGAAATTTGCAAATCCCTCAATCACATTTCCGGCCGCGCCGGTGCCGGTATGCCCCTGACCGATGATTAATTTTGTCGAGGACACGTTTAACGACAGACGCAGCATCAAGGACGCCAATAGGATCGTCGGAAAGGCCGAAAAATCCAATGGCCGTTCGATGAACAATGTCACCGTGAAAATAAGAATGGCGATGGCGAACGACGCCGCAAGCCCCACGTCCAGCACCCATGACGGCACCGGAAGGATCATCATTACAATCACCGCCATCAATGCCAATGACAGCATGATTGTAGGGTGGAAAATCTTGGAAATCGTCAGCTTCATAAACGCGACCTTCTTATTCGGCAGGGGCCATGATGGCGGCCGGAGCGGGGGCTTGGTTGGGCGCAACTGCAAAAAGGCTGGCGCGGGCCGCACCTGCCTTGGCAATCAGGGGAACGGCCGGCGGCGCATCCGCGCGGGCAATCCGGCCATCTTCGGTGACGCGAATTTCCGGGATCACCGGAATTTCACCTTCACCCGCCTGCGCCATCGGCAGATGGGCGTAACGTGCACGCAATCGGGAAAACCTGTCATCGAAGCGTTGGCTCATTGGTGTAGCCGCGCCCAGATACTGTTCTGTCGCGGCTTTCCAATCACCGGTTTTCAGATAGAGCTGCGTTAGAAAATCAGCCGCATACAGAGCGTTTGGAAGCGGGGTGAACATCTCATCAAGCAGGGCCGGATTGGCGGCATCCCACGGATAGGACATTTGGAAACAGCCGGTTTCAAACCGATCCGCGCCGGCCTGATGGGCTTGGTTGACATAAAGCTGCGCATCCTCCCGGGTGGCAAAAGCCTGTGTGCGATCCGCGATTGTGACAGTCCAGGGCCAGGGCAAATCACCCCCCTGTCCGGTCTGAACGGTGGCAAGGTGGGTCAATGCCGCCACCGGCACACCGCTTTCACGCGCTGCAGCCTCCGCTGCCCGACTGCAAATATCTGAAATATCGAATGGATCTTGCGCCGTTGCGACCCTGCCGCACAGCACATAGACCATTACGCCGAGCCAGATGGCACCGATACGTCCTAAACCTGTCATGGGATTCGCCCCGTTAACCGCAATTCTTGCTGGTTGCAGGCTAGGCCGGAAGGGTTACCAAGGTATCAACAACGTTCGGTTTTTCCCTATGGCATTGTTGGATGCAGCCGTGACACATAGTCGGCATGCAACGCCGGAGGGGCAACGACCAAGCCGTTTGCGCGGCAATCCTCGCGATTAAACGTTAACGGCTGACCGGCGCGATCGCTTGCCAAAACGCCGGCGCGCTGGGCAATCAGGCTGGCCGCAGCGATATCCCATTCAAACGCAGGTCGCAGTGAAATGGTCGCGTCAAACTGTCCATCCGCCACCAAACACAAGCGCCACGCCAAGGACGGGCGGAAATGACGTTTATAATCAGGAACTCCTGCGATCCAATGGCGCGGATCATCCGAGATAGTCGAGGTCAAAACAGTACTGCCGTCAACCTGCGTCGCCCCGCCCGGCACCATTGGCGCACCGTTCAATAATGCGGGCCCATCGGCATGGGCCGTATAGGTCAGGCCCAGCGCAGGCATATGCACCACACCGGCCACCACCCTGCCCCGCTCTGCCACCGCGATGGCATGGCCAAACCCAGAATCCTCGTTCAAAAAGGCGCGCGTTCCATCAATCGGATCGACGATAAACACCCGCTCTGCGGCCAGTCGCTCCGCGTCATCAACGCTTTCCTCTGACAACCAACCATAAGACGGTCGCGCTTTGCGCAATCGGCGCTCCAACAACAGGTTAACCGCCAAATCCGCCTCTGATACCGGTCCGGCACCGGCGTCTTTCTCCCATGCATCGGGTTTTTGCTTCCAGTAACCCATCACCAGCTTACCCGCCGACAAAGCGGCATCGGTCAACAGCTGTAGGTCATCTTCATTATTCCCCGGCAAGCGTAAGACCCTCAATCAACAAAGATGGGACAAGCTGGCTTAGATGCGCGCGGGCGTCATTGGCAGCCACCATCCCTTTTAACATATCACGCAGATTTCCTGCGATTGTGCATTCGTTCACCGGATAGGCGATCTGTCCGTTTTCGACCCAAAAGCCACTGGCCCCACGGGAATAATCCCCGGTATTTGGATTGATCGTCGCGCCGATGAAACTGGTCACCAATAACCCGGTGCCCATATCCGCCAACAATGCATCGCGCGATTTCTGCCCGGCAGTCACCGCAATATTGCCTACGCCGGGCGATGGCGGCGCCGAGATCCCACGCGACGCGTTACCCGTGCTTTGCAGGGCTAATTTCCGGGCCGTGGCCAGATCCAGTGTCCAGCTTTGTAAAATACCATTTTCCACGATCGCACGGCGCTGTGCCGGCAGCCCTTCTGCGTCGAACGGACGCGAACGACCAACACGCTTGCGCAGCGGGTCTTCGATCAACGACATGCCGGCGGGCAGCACCTGCTCCCCCATCGCGTCACGCAGCCATGATGCGCCACGAGTGATTGAGGAACCGTTGATCGCCGCTAAAAGATGCCCGATCAGGCTGCTTGAAATCCGCTCATCCAACATCACCGGATAGGCGCCGGTTTTTGGACGCCGGGGTGCGGCCATCGCTACGGCACGTTCCCCGGCCAAACGACCGACCTCAGCTGCGCTGGGCAAATCGGCCTGAAAAATACGGCTTTCGCCGGCATAATCACGCTCCATCCCCAGACCTTCGCCCGAAATCGCAACGGTTGAAATGGACCGTGATGAGCGTGGATACCCACCGTTAAACCCGTTGCTGGCCGCCAGTTGGATCCGCTGGCGTGAATAGGATGCCGATGAGGCAGACACCTGCGCCACGCCCGCCACGGACAGCGCCGCCTGCTCTGCCTCGCGCGCGTCCTGTTCCAATGCCGCGGGATCAGGGTCTGCGCTGGGGTCATTCAACTCTAACACGTCAATGTCCCACTGCGTCGCCAATTGTGAAGGATCGGCCAACCCGATATAGGGGTCTTCCGGGGCCAGCCGCGCCATTGTCACCGCGCGCTCTGCCATTTCCGAAATCGTCCGTTCCGAAATATCTGATGCCGATACGCAGGCCTGGCGCTGACCCACCAAAACACGCAGGCCAATTTCAACACCTTCGGCGCGTTCTGCCTGTTCCAACGCGCCTTGGCGCACGTCAATCGATATCGCCGTCCCGTCAATGGCAATGGCGTCGGCCTGTTCGGCCCCCGCGGATTTCGCCGCCGACAGCAACATATCTGTCAATTCGCTCAAAGATGCCTGCGACATCGGGTCCCCCAAAATATCAAACCGCCCGACCCTGCCGGACGGCTTGCAACCTGTCAGGTCAGTTTATTGAATACGCTGACCATTCGCACTGATCGATCCGTCTTCGCCGAATTCAATCTCGGTCTCAAGCGCGTCATCGCCGGTTTGTTTAGCATATAGCCCAAGCATCATCCGGCCAAACATCGCCTGATCTTGCGGCAACAGCCCCATCGCAACCAGATTATCCGCAAGCGCATTGGCGCCCGTCAGCTCCAGTTCGATGGTCCCAACCGGCATCTGCACACCCGAAGCAAAACCCAGATCACCGGTGCCATGCAAGGACGCACCCGCCGCTTGCACCGTCAGATCATTGATCGTCAGCTGTTCGGGCGTGATCGGCGGAAGCGCGGCGTTCAGGCTTTCGGTTGAAAACAGGTCATAGGCGGTTTTTACCTTCCCGCTTAGATCCAGAACCAAGGTGGCCGGATCGCGCGGCAGGTTCTCTGCCGGATCAAACATCGCCCAAATCTGTTCCGAGATTTCCAACCCCTGCAGGCCCAGTTTCACGGCAAAGGCTTGCCCATCGTCCGATTTCGCGATCGGCATATCCATCAGACCGCTTAATGTATCAAAGGTCAGCGACAGCGGCATCGGCAATTCCGGCCCGGACACTGCAACATTGGTCTGCCCCACCGACCCTTGATAGGTCATGCGCTCGCGCATCATATTGAAATCCAACGCGCCATCCGTCACGTCCGTCTCCAACACAGCGTCGCCATCGCCAGAGTTCCCCTCGATCCGCAGCGCAGCCCGGTCATATCCCAGCTTCATCTGCATATTGGCGCCTTCATTCAGCACCTGGGACAAATCACGGGTGGCCGGATCCAGTTGGGATGGGATCATCGCATCGCTGCTGGCCACCACCCCATGAATTTCGCCAGACAGGTTGAATACTTCGCCGGTTTCAGGGTCTGCGCCGGTGCTGACGACGGTAAACGTATCCGCACGCATATTCGAGACAACATGGCGCAGTGTGCCCTCTGACATCAAATAGCTACCATCAATCTGCTGCATCTGCACGGTGGCTTTCAGCGGAACAGATGTCGCACCGTTGTCTTCGGTGCCATGCAGATCCACCACAACCTGCGGAAAGGAAAAATCATGCTGCATCGCGTCTGGCGTGCCAGAAACGCGCACGGTGCCATCGCTTTGACGCATCACCATATCCAGTGCCATCGGATCGGTGTGATCCGCCGGGCCTTTCACCTGCCCATGCATTTCAGGCGACATAGTAACGTTTACCGCGCCATCTTCATTGGTGAAGCTTAGCTCCGGCACGGTCATTTCCAATGTGCTGTCGGCATCGGTCGTCAGAAGCTTCAGATCACGAATGACCAAACCATCATCAACGGCCTCTTCGGCCCCAACAGACACTTGATAGCCGAAATCCACATATTGCGTGCGCCATGCATCCCAGACCTGTTGCGCGGTAACATCCGCCATAGCGACCCCGGCGCCAAGCCAAGTAACAGATAATGCCGCGACAGACACGGACGTAAGACGGACCATATCAGGACCCCTTTGAATAAATACCTTGGCTGCACCATCCCGTTTCCCGCCTGCCGGGTCAAGCAGATGCGCCCTTTGCATGGCTTGTCAAAACGCCGATCTTCATGATCTTCTTGTGAAAACCCGGTGAACACAGGATAGGCCGAAATGATCCGCATGGAAACGACTGGCCCGATATGGCGCGCGACCCTTGATCGCCCCGCCAAAGCCAATGCGCTGACCGAGCAAATGTTGCAAGATCTGCTACACTTTGCACAAGATGCTGCCCATTCCGGCGCAAGGGGACTGATTTTAACGGGCGCGGGGGCTGCGTTTTCCGCCGGTGCGGATTTGGAGGCGGCGCGCGCGGGGCTTGCGACCTCTGACTTATGGGAAAGATTGTCGGGTGCTATCGCCGCCTTTCCCGGATTGTCCATCTGTGCGCTGAACGGGGCGCTGGCTGGCGGGGCTATGGGCATGGCGTTGGCATGCGATCTGCGCATCGCAGTGCCGCAGGTGAAAATTTTCTATCCTGTCATGAAGTTGGGCTTCCTGCCGCAGCCATCCGATCCGCCAAGGCTGCGCGCATTGATCGGCCCAGCGCGCAGCAAGATGATCCTTATGGCGGGGCAAAAAATCCAGGCGCAGGAGGCGCTGGAATGGGGGCTGATTGATCGGATTGTTCCGCCCGACATGTTGCTAGACAATGCGCATCAGCTGATGGCCGACGTCACCAATGCCACCGCCCATCATGGCGCAGCAATCAAGGCCTTGATTTAAAAAGAAATAGCGCCCAAACCATCAGGCGCTATCCAACATGTTTGTGACTGCCGCCAAATCAGATCAGGCGTAGACAGCTTCTTTGCCGAAATGCTTAGTCAGCATGTAGTAAATGACCGCACGATGTTTGTTGCGCTCTGATTTACCATAGGTTTCGATAACCGCATCAATGGCATCCATCAATTCCGGGCCATCTGGCAGACCCAGCTTTTTCATCAAGAAATTGGTTTTGACTGTTTCAAGCTCTGCTGGATCAGACCCTGCGACGGTCCCTGCATCGGCATTATAGATCGCCGGACCGCAGCCGATCGTGACCTTGGTCAACAGCGCCATATCCGGCGTCATATTGCACTTGTTGCTAAGATCATCGGCATATTTCGCGATCAGATCGTCTCTTTTACCCATCTGTCCCACCTTAATAAATAAAATGCCTATTTTTAGGCTGGCGCGATACGCAGGGTAAGCATGACTGCATAAATTTCAAACGATAATTATAATTTCGGGCTTTTCCCGCATGAAAAAGGGCCGCAAGACCGCGGCCCTTTCACAAAGGCACTGCCGAAATTTTAGTGTTTGATATCAAACACGCCGGATTTCAGCCGCTCCATATAAGAGGTCATTTCGGCCCGCACGACGGGCATCAGGATATATAATGCCACGATGTTGACCAATGCCATCGCAAAGATCGCCGCATCCGAGAAGTCAATCACAGGACCAAGATTCATCGCCGCACCAAACACGACGAAAATGCAGAAGATGATCTTGAATGTCAGCTCCTGTGCCTTTCCTTCACCGAACATATAAGTCCAGGCTTTCAACCCGTAATAGGACCAACTGATCATGGTGGAGAAGGCAAACAGCACCACCGCGATCCCCAGAACCCATGGGAACCAGCTGAACGCGCTGGCGAATGCAGCCGAGGTCAGCGCAACCCCGGACACATCGCCCGCAGTGGCCACACGACCCAGTTCGGCATTCCAGACATATAGGCCGGTTTGCGGATCTTGCTGCATCACGCCGGTGATGATGATGACCAGCGCCGTCATGGTGCAGATCACAACCGTGTCGATGAACGGCTCTAGCAAGGAAACAAAGCCTTCGGTGATTGGCTCTTTGGTTTTTACCGCCGAATGGGCGATGGCCGCCGAACCGACACCGGCTTCGTTTGAGAAGGCCGCACGTTTGAACCCTTGGATCAACGCACCAACCAAGCCACCAGCGACGCCAAGCCCGGTAAAGGCGCCCGCAAAGATCTGGCCAAAGGCCCAGCCGATCTTATCATAGTTCATTACCAGGATGATCAGCGCCGCGCCGACATATAGCACAGCCATCATCGGCACGATTTTCTCTGTTACCTGCGCGATGGATTTCAAACCGCCGATGATCACGGCAAACACGATCAGCGCGAAGACAACACCAGTGATCCAGCCTGGGTATTCCCCAAACAGATTGGTGATTTGTGCATGGGCCTGATTGGCCTGGAACATGTTGCCGCCCCCCAAGGAGCCCAACACGCAAAAGATTGAGAACAAGATTGCCAGCGGTTTGCCCAACCAACCAAAGCCGCGCTCTTTCAGGCCTTTGGACATGTAATACATCGGTCCGCCCGACACGCCGCCATCGTCATATTCATTGCGGTATTTTACCGCCAATGTGCATTCGGTGAATTTTGACGCCATGCCCATCAAACCGGCAAGGATCATCCAAAATGTCGCCCCGGGACCGCCAATCGACACGGCGACGGCGACACCGGCGATATTGCCCAGCCCCACTGTACCAGACAATGCCGTTGTAAGTGCCTGGAAATGGCTGACCTCACCCGCATCGTCCGGGTCGGCGTATTTCCCCGACACCAATGCGATTGCATGTGGAAAGGCGCGGAACTGAATAAACAGGAAGTAGACGGTAAAGATGGTTGCCGCGATCACCAGCCACAGTACGATCCAAGGGAAACTTGTTCCCGGTAACGGCGAAAAGATGAAATTGACGAAAGGCGTTGTGACAGTGGCAACAGCGGCGTTGATGGTTTCGTCAATGGCGGCATGCGCGGGAAGCGCGACCGTGAGCAGCCCGATAAGAGCCGTAAAAAATGCCTTATGCATCTGCGGTTTCCTTATGGGACGATGACGGTGGGAATGGGGGAAAGCTGCGCAAGCCCCAATGGGACCGATCCGAAGATCCGTGCCGCAACACTATGCGACCCTGTGCGACCCACAAAAATCTGCGTCGCCTTTGCCTCACCGGCTATTTTCACAATAAGATCAACCACCTGACCATAGCGGATTTCACCCTTGGTGGTGACGCCGGCGGCGGCGCATTTTGCCAGCGCAGGGGACATCAACTTGGTTTCGGCCACGGCCATCTCTTGGCGGCGCCGTTTGGAACGCTCAGCCACCTCTTCCTGTGTTAGGAATTTATAGGGCGACCATTCCAGAATATGGACAAGAAGAAGCTCTGCATCTGCACGTTTGGCCCGCGCCAATGCGTAATCCAGAACCTTCTCCCCGTCAGCGTCACCTTCATAGGCGACGACGAAGATCTCTTTCGTCATGTTATTTTACCCCTGTTATTTACGCCGCATGCGTTGAACAGGAATGCCGGCTGAACCGATCTTGTCCCTTGTTCAAATATGCAGGCGGCACCCAAAAGCCTTTGGCCACTCGTGAATCACGAATAATTTAACCATAAGGTCAGGGGAAAGCGGGTGCCACCTTTTTAGGCAATTAGTAGCGATAATGCTCCGGTTTATACGGTCCTTCGACCGTCACACCGATATACTCTGCTTGATCTGTCCGCAGTTCGGTCAGTTTTGCACCGATTTTTGTAAGATGCAGGCGGGCAACTTTTTCATCCAGCGCCTTCGGCAGGATATAGACGCCCGGTGCATAATCATCGCCTTTGGTCCACAGCTCAATCTGCGCCAAGACCTGATTGGTGAATGATGCGGACATCACGAAGGACGGATGGCCCGTCGCATTGCCAAGGTTCAGCAAACGGCCTTCGGACAGCAAGATGATCTTGTTGCCTGACGGCATTTCGATCATATCGACCTGTTCTTTGATGTTGGTCCATTTATGGTTTTTCAGGTTCGCCACCTGAATTTCATTATCAAAATGGCCGATATTGCCAACGATGGCCATATTTTTCATTTCACGCATATGCTCGATGCGGATGATGTCTTTGTTGCCTGTGGTGGTGATGAAGATATCCGCGTCTGCTACGACATCTTCCAATGTCACGACCTCATAACCGTCCATTGCGGCCTGAAGCGCACAAATCGGGTCGACCTCGGTCACTTTGACCCGTGCGCCCGCCCCGCTTAGCGATGCAGCGGACCCTTTGCCAACGTCACCATAACCGCACACGACGGCCACTTTGCCTGCCATCATCACATCGGTGGCACGGCGGATGCCATCCACCAGCGATTCTTTGCAGCCATACTTATTGTCGAATTTTGATTTGGTGACAGAGTCATTGACGTTGATCGCAGGGAAGGGCAGCTGCCCTTTTTTATGCAGATCATACAGGCGGTGCACACCGGTTGTCGTTTCTTCGGACACACCTTGGATCGCATCACGGGTTTTGGTGAACCAACCCGGTGATTGCGCCATGCGTTTTTTGATCTGCTTAAAGATCACCTCTTCCTCTTCGGATTGCGGTGTCTCGATCAGGTCGGTTTCGCCGGCTTCAACGCGCGATCCCAGCAAAATATACAAGGTTGCATCGCCACCATCGTCCAAGATCATATTCGCGCCTTCAGGGAATTGGAACGAACGGTCCAGATAATCCCAGTGCTCCTCCAACGACTGACCTTTGATCGCAAAGACCGGAGTGCCGCCTGCCGCAATTGCTGCGGCCGCATGATCTTGTGTGGAATAAATATTGCATGACGCCCAGCGCACATCTGCGCCCAGCTCATTAAGCGTTTCAATCAAGACAGCAGTCTGGATTGTCATATGGAGCGAACCAACGATCCGTGCGCCTGCCAAGGGCTTTTTCGCCCCAAATTCCTCGCGGCATGCAATCAAACCGGGCATTTCGATTTCGGCAATGTCCAACTCTTTGCGGCCATACTCTGCCAGCGAAATGTCTTTAACGATATAGTCGGCCATGATGGGCTCCCAAACTGTGTTTGGGCACTACCTAACATTGCGAAGGTTAATCGGCAATTGCACGCGGCCCGCATTCAGACATGTCTGATGCGCGGCCAATACTTATCCGGTTGGCAGCAGACCCTCGGTTTCCAACCGTGCAATCGGGCTGTCATCGCGTTCCCAGCCGATGCCAGAGGACACAACACAGGAGATACCATCTGCGCGTGTATAAACTGCTGTCCAGGTCCCCATGAGATCGGAGGCCCATAGCTCAACTGAGCGATCGCTTTTAAGCGACTGATGTGCAAGTGGTTTTTCAGCAAAATCATGGTCCAGCGTGTTTAGTAATTTGGCGCGGCGGTCGCAATATGGCACATCCACCGATTGATCCATGCCGATCTGCTGGATGTCGTCAAAGATGGACAGGTCGCCTTGCGCAAATGGCTCACCGGAAATGTTGTCCATTGGGCGTCCCGCTTCGGCAAAAGCAGAGGAACGTTGCACCGCGTTTTCCTGCGGATCGACTTTTGACAAAGCAACGGTCACTGGCAGCGCCACTGTGATGGCGGTTGCAGTTACGGCGGTCATGATCGTCTTTGGGCTGAGGCGCATTGCGTTCCCCTTCTATATCCTGTTCAACCATATAACGCGCACCACAGCGAAAAGGTTCCAACAGGGTTACTGCGCCCCGGATCATGCCCCGGATCATGCCCCAGATCGGGCCGCCGTATCATGCCGTTTTGTGCACCCCCAATGACACAGTGATGCGCGCGCACCTACGGACCCCTGTGCATCGAGGTCGGTCAGAATCCCTGACTTTTAAGTTTCCTTGCGAGAGCGCCTGAAACCGCGTATATCCGCGCGCATGAGCCGCATTTTCGATCTGAACGAACGCGCCCGCTTGCGGGAACGCTTTTACGGAGAAAGCCTCTCCGTGGTTGCCCGACTTTAAAGTCGGCCGCTTTTGGGTGCGCTGGGCGCATCCCCACGTTCTGCCCATGTTCTAAACGAATTCCACAGCTATCCTTAGAAAGTGAGAGCCATGTCCGCTCCGAAGACACTCTATGACAAGATTTGGGATGCCCATGTCGTCAGCCAAGACGAAGATGGCACCTGCCTGCTGTATATCGACCGCCACCTGGTTCACGAAGTTACCAGCCCGCAGGCATTTGAAGGCTTGCGTCTGTCAGGCCGCAAAGTGCGCGCACCGGAAAAGACCATCGCGGTGCCTGATCACAACGTCCCGACCACGTTGGACCGTGCAAAAGGCATCGACAACGAAGAGTCACGCATTCAAGTCGACGCGCTAGATAAGAACGCAAAAGATTTCGGTGTGAACTACTATCCGGTGTCTGACGTGCGTCAGGGGATCGTGCATATCGTCGGGCCGGAAAATGGCTGGACATTGCCGGGCATGACAGTTGTCTGCGGCGACAGCCACACGGCAACCCATGGTGCATTCGGATCTCTGGCACATGGTATCGGCACGTCTGAAGTTGAACATGTTCTGGCTACGCAGACCCTGATTCAGTCGAAATCTAAGAACATGAAGGTGGAAATCACCGGCAAGCTGCGTCCCGGCGTCACCGCCAAAGACATCACGCTGGCCGTGATTGGCGAAACCGGCACCGGTGGCGGCACCGGCCATGTCATCGAATATTGCGGCGAAGCGATCCGCGATCTGTCAATGGAAGGCCGTATGACCGTGTGTAACATGGCCATCGAAGGCGGCGCACGCGCCGGTCTGATCGCGCCAGACGAAACCACATTTAACTATGTGAAAGGTCGTGCGCATGCGCCCAAAGGTGCACAGTGGGAAGCTGCCTTGAATTGGTGGAAAACCCTGTTCACCGACGAAGGTGCGCATTTCGACAAAGTTGTCACGCTGAAAGGCGAAGAAATTGAGCCGGTTGTGACCTGGGGCACCTCACCCGAGGATGTGCTGCCAATTTCGGGCACCGTGCCTGCGGCCAGCGATTTCAAAGGTGGCAAGGTCGACGCTGCTGCGCGCTCGCTTGACTATATGGGCCTGAAACCTGGCACCAAATTGGAAGACATCAAGATCGACGTGGTCTTCATCGGATCGTGCACCAACGGTCGGATCGAAGATTTACGCGCCGCAGCCGAAGTGCTGAAAGGCCGCAAAATCGCGGATGGCGTCCGTGCGATGGTTGTTCCCGGCTCTGGCCTGGTGCGCGCACAGGCCGAGGAAGAAGGTCTGGACAAGATCTTCCTTGATGCGGGTCTTGAATGGCGGATGGCCGGGTGCTCCATGTGTCTGGCGATGAACCCAGATCAGCTGGCACCGGGGGAGCGTTGCGCCTCTACCTCGAACCGGAATTTCGAAGGCCGTCAGGGCAAAGGTGGTCGCACCCATCTGATGAGCCCCGCAATGGCTGCTTGTGCTGCTGTCACCGGTCACTTGACCGATGTGCGCAAGTTCATGGAACTTGAGGACGCGTAAGGAACGACGATGGAAAAGTTTGAAAAACTGACGGGCATCGCCGCGCCCATGCCGCTGGTCAATATCGACACTGATATGATCATTCCGAAGAACTTCCTGAAGACGATCAAGCGCACCGGTCTGGGTGTGAACGCATTTGCGGAAATGCGCTACAATGACGATGGATCGGAAAACCCCGATTTCGTGCTGAACAAAGATCAGTATCGTCAGGCGCAAATCATCGTTGCCGGGGATAACTTCGGCTGTGGATCGTCACGCGAACACGCGCCTTGGGCCTTGGCGGATTTCGGCATCAAGGCCGTTATCTCGACCTCCTTCGCGGATATCTTCTTCAACAACTGCTTTAAGAACGGCATGTTGCCCATCGTCCTGCCGCAAGAACAGATCGATGTGTTGATGAAGGATTCCGAAAAAGGATCCAATGCGCGCATGACCATTGATCTGGAAGCGCAAGAGATCACGACATCAGATGGCGAGGTCATCAAATTCGATGTGGATGCGTTCAAAAAGCACTGCCTGCTGGAAGGGCTGGACGATATCGGCCTGACCATGAATAAGGCTGCCGCGATTGACACGTTTGAAACGCAGGCTGCACAGGCACGCCCCTGGGTGTGATCACGCCGCAAAACTGACCCCATTAAGCCGCCCTTTCACCGGGGCGGCTTTTGCTTACGTGGATTCTGCCGTGCAGAACGGAACCTTCCGCGCTCTCCTCACGTTGTAGGATTAACAATAGACAGGAGAGACCCTTATGGACCTCATTCGTATTATCGCCGCCATCATCTTGCCCCCGCTGGGCGTATTTTTGCAGGTGGGTATCGGCAAACATTTCTGGATCAACATCATCTTGACTCTGTTTGGCTATATTCCCGGTATTGTCCACGCGATCTGGATTATTGCCCGCACGCCAGAGCATGCCTAACCCGATGAACCCGCATCAAGACCGCTATTTGCAAGAGCTGGCGCATCTTGATCGGCTGGCCAATAAAATGGACCGGGCGTTTCGGGTGCCCGGAACCAGTTTTCGTTTTGGCTGGGACAGTGTCCTTGGCCTGATCCCCGGTGTTGGTGATACGGTGACGCTTGTGCCGTCCGTCTATATCATTGGCCGGGCGCATGGCCTGGGTGTGCCCACACATCTGCTGGCACGAATGGGTGCGAATGTTGCAATTGACTGGGCCACGGGTCTGATACCCCTGGTCGGGGATATTTTCGATATCGGCTACAAATCAAACAGAAAAAATGTGGATTTGCTGCGCCGCCACATCGAACGCAACACAGAAACCTTTACTGAAACCGCGTGATCCGCGTTAGGCTCCGGACAAAGTAACGGAGACCTCATGGATCTGATTGACGCAGAAACCCTTCACCGGCTTGGATTTATCTGGACACAGGTGCTGATATTCATCAGCGATCTGGTCCTTCCATCCAGGCTTATCCAGATTGCAATCCTGATCGTGTTGTGGATTGTGGCACACGGGCTGGGCGGAGTTTGGCTATCGCGGAAACTGGATGCATGGGCGCGTAAGCGACAATTAAGCGCCGCGCAACTGCGCCATGTAATCAGCCTGCGCCAAAGACTGCGCGGATTGGTATTTGTCGTGTTGGCATGGGGGGCGACTTGGGTCTTGGCCGAAATGTCTCCCTTTACATCACGCCGGTTCATCGTGGAATTCGTGGCCACTGTTGCAACAGCATGGATCGTCATCGGCCTGGTCGTGCGATTAATCCGCAACCCGCTGATGCGCCGCATGGTGTCATGGGCACTATGGATCGGTGCAACGCTGCATTATCTGGGCGTTCTGGATGATGCATCACAGATTTTGGACAGCATCGCGGTCGAATTTGGATCGTTCCGTCTAAGTGCGCTGGCCGTGACTAAAGCCGTAATCGTCACCACCGCGATGCTGACAGTGGCGCGGGTGGTAGCCGGCCAAGCGTCTTCCAGCATCCGGCATAACGACGAAATCAGCCCCTCGATGAAAGAGCTGATCATCAAGGTCCTGCAGGTCGTTCTGTTTGGGCTTGCCATGTATGTCGGGCTGAAATCCGTCGGGTTCGATCTGACCGGTCTTGCCGTTTTATCCGGTGCTATCGGCGTCGGGCTGGGGTTTGGCCTGCAGAAGGTTGTGTCGAACCTTGTGTCTGGCGTCATCATCTTGCTGGATAAATCCATTAAACCCGGTGATGTGATCAGCCTTGGCGATACATTCGGTTGGATCAATTCCCTTGGGGCGCGCTATGTCAGTGTCGTTACACGTGATGGCAAAGAATATCTGATTCCCAACGAAGATTTGATCACTGGGCAGGTCGTAAACTGGTCCCATTCAGATGAATACGTCCGGATCGATTTATTTTTCGGCACCGCCTATAGCGATGATCCGCATGTTGTGCGGGATCTGGCCGTCAAGGCCGCGCAATCCGTCGAGCGCGTTTTAAAAGACCGCAAAACCGTGTGCCATATCGTGGGTTTTGGTGATAGTTCAGTGGATTACATCCTGCGATTTTGGATAACGGACCCGGTAGAGGGGCTGACAAATGTGCGCGGTGGCGTGTATCTGGCACTGTGGGATACGTTCAAAGCCAATGGTATTTCCATCCCATTCCCACAACGTGAAGTCACGATGTTAGGCGGATCACAGCTTGCTGTTCATGATAGCAAAGAAAAGACCGTTTCTGAAAGTTGAGATTTCCTGTCCGTGGTGTTACGTTGCACCTAGGTCTAGCGTCGGGGCCATCGGACGGCGCCCAACTTCGGGAGGACTATGTCCTGTCTCATCTCTCTCTCGCGCTGGGTGATGCCAGCGCAAAGGCGGCAATCATGACGGCAGATCTGCCGACAGGCGTCGAAGCGACAAGCGACCAGATTCTGGAGCGCGTCATGTCTTCTCTTGATGACAACAAGGCCGAGGAGATCGTTTCAATCGATCTTGCGGGGCGGTCGTCTGTTGCTGATCACATGGTGATCTGCTCCGGTCGGTCCTCGCGTCAGGTGGCGGCAATTGCCGATAACCTGATCGAGCGTTTGAAAGAAGATTTCAACATTTATTGCAAAGTTGAAGGCAAAGAACAGGGCGATTGGGTTCTGGTCGATTGCGTTGATGTGGTGGTTCATATCTTCCGCCCGGAAGTGCGTGAATTCTATCAACTTGAAAAAATGTGGATGCCAACTTCGGGCACCGCAGAATAATCTGACAACGGTAACAGGGCCTTTGCGATGAAAATTACGATCCTTGCGGTCGGTCGTCTGCGCAAGGGCCCCGAACTGGTCATGATCAAAGATTATCTGGAACGCGCGTCCAAAACAGGTCGCGCGCTTGGCCTTGGCACGGTCGAAATCATCGAGGTCGAAGACAAGCGTGGTCTTGGTATGGCCGAAGAGGCCAAGCTGTTGGAACGCGCTATTCCCTCTGGTGCGGCGCTTGTCACGATGGACGAACGCGGGGCCATTATTTCATCCCCTGAATTGGCTGAGAAGCTGGGCAATTGGCGCGATACAGCGCGTGATGTTTGCTTCGTGATCGGCGGTGCGGACGGCATAGACCCTAGCCTGCGGAATCGTGCCGATTTCGCGATTTCACTTGGAAAAATGGTGTGGCCACACATGCTTGTGCGTGTGATGCTGGCGGAGCAAATTTACCGTGCCGGACAGATTCTTGCCGGGACCCCCTATCACCGAGAATAACTATGACAAGTGTCGCTGACCTAAAGCAATTACAGATCCGCAATCAGGCTTTATCGACACGCGGCATCATGATGCTGGGGTTTCAGCGCACCAATCATATCTCGACCGAAGCCCGCCTTGCATGGGAAAACGGCGATCGTGCGCCCTTGCGGCAAGAGGCCCGGACCCGGCGAGATGAAATTTTCCAAGGCGCCCTTGCCGATATTCACAGTGAATACCTTGGCGTGCAAAGCGCACTGAAAACCGCCAATTTTGCCCCCAAAACTGTTATTGATATCGGCTGTGGGCAGGCGCTGGGGGATGCATTTTTACTGCGTGATTTCGATCCGGCCTTTATTTTGATCGATATCGAAAAAACGCCATCGCAATATCACGCCTGGAAAAAGCGCGGCTCTGGCTACGCGCTGCTGGATGAGGCCGCGGAATTTTTACGCGACAATGGCGCGCGTCAGGTGCGCACGATCAATCCCCGGCTGGTGCCAGATCAGCTGAACGGGCTGCATGCCGATCTGGTGATTTCCACCATCTCTTGCGGCTTCCACTATCCTATCGGGGAATATCTGCCGATCATGCTGGCGTCTTTGGAACGCGGCGGAACCGTGATTTTGGATATCCGGCAGCGGTATTGGAGAAATCCGGACGAGGCGCTGAATAGCCTGCTAAGCCATGCGCAACATGTTGAAATTCCCAGCGCCGAGCCCAAAGCGCACAGGCTTTTGTTCACATCCCGTCCCGCCTGAGGTTGCTCCCTGTTGTCGTGCCCCGCTTCGCAGCGTAAACAGAGGGCACGCATTCTAAGGAGGAAATCGCATGTCCCATCCCAAACCGGTTGTTTTATGCATTCTTGACGGATGGGGTGAGCGTGCCGAAACAGAGGGCAACGCCCCCGCGCTGGCCAATACGCCCAATATCGACAAGATCTGGTCCACCTGTCCGAAATCCACATTGGTGACATTTGGTCCTGATGTCGGACTGCCAAGCGGGCAAATGGGCAACTCTGAGGTTGGGCACACGAATATCGGCGCTGGCCGTGTGGTTGCGATGGACCTGGGCCAGATTGATCTGGCGATCGAAGACGGAAGTTTCTTCAAAAACGACTCTATCCTGGCGTTTATTGCGAAAATGAAAGCCTCTGGCGGCCGGGCGCATTTGTTGGGTGTTGCGTCTGATGGTGGGGTGCATGGCCATATCTCCCATGTGCTTGCCGCCTGTAAGGCTGTGGCAGATGCCGGTGTCCCCGTGGTTTTGCACGCAATCACCGACGGGCGCGACGTGGCTCCAGATTCCGCCAAAAATTTCATCAATGATTTGGTCGCGAAACTGCCGCAAGGCTGCACCATTGGCACCGTTATTGGCCGATATTGGATAATGGACCGCGACAATCGCTGGGACCGTGTCCGCCGGGCTTATGATGCCATCGTCAGCGCCGATGGAGAGGTCGAAACCGCAGATACCCCGGCGCAGGCGGTCCAGCAAAGTTATGCTATTCAAAAGATGGATGAATTCATCGCACCAACGGTTATCAATGGCTATTCTGGTGTAGCGGATGGCGACGGCGTCTTTTGCCTGAATTTCCGCGCCGACCGCGCCCGAGAGATCCTCGCAGCGCTGGCCGATCCAGAGTTTGCGGAATTTGATGTCAGCCGAAGGCCGCAGTGGGCGGCCCTGTTGGGCATGGTGGAATATTCCGACAGTCACAACGGATATATGCAAACCGCCTACCCCAAGCGCGATATCGAAAATACGTTGGGTGAATGGGTTTCAAAGCAGGGGCTTACTCAGTTCCATTTGGCCGAGACCGAAAAATATCCACATGTGACCTTCTTCCTGAATGGCGGGAAAGAGGCGCCTTGGGCTGGCGAAGACCGTTACATGCCCAAATCGCCCAAAGTTGCGACCTATGATCTGCAGCCCGAAATGTCGGCACCTGAAGTGACCGATAAATTCGTCGAAGCAATTGAAAAGCAATATGATCTGATCATCGTGAACTATGCCAACCCGGATATGGTCGGCCATACCGGAATTGTCGAAGCCGGGATCGCGGCATGCGAAGAAATTGACCGCGGCATCGGCCGTGTCTTGCAGGCGCTTGAAAAAGTGGGCGGCGCGATGATTATCACGGCCGATCATGGCAATTGCGAAACCATGATTGATCCCGAAACCGGCGGCCCGCATACCGCGCATACGACCAATCTTGTGCCTGTTGGTTTGGTTGGCGGTCCGGCGAATGTCACGCTGCGCGCGGGCAGATTGGCCGATCTGGCCCCGACCGTATTGGAATTGATGGGCGTGGAACAGCCCGAAGAAATGACCGGCGAAAGCCTGATTGAGCAGTGATGCGAAAGACATCCTTTGGCCTTGCGGCAGCGTTTTGTCTGGCCGTTGTGACCGGCCCGGCCTTGGCCAGCCCGGGCGCGGATGCTGCGTTAAAGGCGGCAGAGGATCTGCGGGGCGCAATTGACGCGATGGACCGCGCAACAGACCGCGACGACCGGGTGTCTGCGCTTAGCCAGACAATCGCGGCCTATGAAACCGGCCTAAGCGCGCTGCGCGACGGGTTGCGCCGTGCCGCCATACGCGAGCAGGAAATTCGACAGGATTTCAACCGCAAACGCGATGAAATCGGGCGTCTTCTGGGCGTTATGACCAGTATGGAATCCTCGGACGGGCCATTGCTCTTGCTACATCCTGCAGGACCATTGGGCACGGCGCGGTCAGGGATGATTTTAGGCTCTGTCACGCCTGCTTTGCAAAAACAGGCCGATGTACTTTCCATCCAGCTGCGCGAGATCGAAGAAATGCGAGAGGTCCAGCAAGGTGCAATTAACCTTCTGGAACGCGGCATGACATCTGTCACCACAGCACGGACGGCACTGTCAGAAGCGATTGCGGAGCGATCTGCTTTGCCCGGACGCTATCTAGAAACGCCTGAGGATTTGCAAGCCCTCGTCAATAGCGCGGACACGCTGGAGGCATTTTCCAGCGGTGTCTTGACCTTAGACAGCGATATTGGCGCGCCCATGGATGATTTCGACAGCGCAAAGGGATCGCTGCCCCTGCCCGTCATGGGCTCCATCCTGCGCAGCTTTGACGAGGCCGACGCCGCCGGCATTCGCCGACCCGGCTGGGTGATCGCCACCGCCTCCGGTGCATTGGTCACGGCGCCCTGGCCTGCGACAATCAGATATCGCGGTCCATTGCTGGACTACGGAAATGTGATGATCGTTGAGCCATCCGCCGGCTATCTGTTGGTGTTGGCCGGGCTTGGAACTGTTTATGGTGAAATCGGTGATATTGTGCCGACCGGTGCACCGCTTGGCCTGATGGGCGGTTCATCCCCCAGCGCAGAGGAATTCGGGACCGATTTTGTTCGCAATGCCGCAGATGGCGGTGGCGCGGGCCGAACGGAAACGCTTTATATGGAACTGAGACAGGGCGAGACGCCGATCGATCCGGCAGATTGGTTCGCCCAGAACCCAAAATAACAGACGCAGGATCGAGGGGTAGGTAGAGATGAAGAAATTCGTGATGGCCGCATTTGGTGGCACGGTCGCCGGATTGGTGATGACCACGCAGGTCGCCGCACCGTTGCTTGCGCAGGAAACCGATACGTCGTCGTCCAACGTCTATGAACAGCTGGATCTGTTTGGCGATATCTTTGAACGGATCCGCTCGGATTACGTGGAAGAGGTGGATCCAAAGGATCTGATCGAAGCAGCTGTGAATGGGATGCTGACATCGCTGGATCCCCATTCCAGCTACCTTCCGCCACAAGATTACGATGACATGCGCGTGCAAACCCGTGGAACATTCGGCGGATTGGGCATCGAGGTAACGCAGGAAGACGGGTTCGTCAAAGTCGTGTCACCAATGGATGGCACACCTGCTGACGATGCCGGTGTTGAAGCAGGCGACTTCATCACCCATGTGGATGGTGAAAGCCTGCTTGGGCTTGGCCTGGATGACGCGGTTGAAAAGATGCGCGGCCCGGTCGGATCAGAGATCATCATCACCTTGGTCCGCGAAGGGGAGCCAGAACCGTTTGACGTATCCATCATTCGTGACACGATCAAGCTGACCGCCGTCAAAGGCCGGGTTGAAGGGGAAACCGTTGTTCTGCGGATCACCACATTCAACGATCAGACCTTCCCCAATCTGCAAGAGCAGCTGAAAGCCAAGGTTGAAGAAGCCGGTGGCATTGATAAGGTCAACGGGTTCGTCATTGATCTGCGCAACAACCCCGGCGGCCTGCTGACCCAGGCAATTGCCGTATCCGACGCGTTCTTGGATAAGGGTGAGATTGTCTCGACCCGCGGCCGGAACCCAGAAGACAGCGAACGTTTCAACGCCACAGACGGCGATTTGGCCGATGGCAAGCCAATCGTTGTTTTGATCAATGGCGGCTCTGCGTCGGCATCGGAAATTGTAACCGGTGCGTTGCAAGATCATCGCCGCGCGATTGTGGTGGGTGAGAAAAGCTTTGGCAAAGGTTCGGTTCAGACGGTTATGCCAATCCGTGGCGACGCAGCAATGCGCCTGACCACCGCACGGTATTACACACCGTCAGGCCGGTCGATTCAGGCGCTTGGAATTTCGCCTGATATTGTTGTGGCGCAGCCCTCACGTCGTCCTGAAACAGAAGAGACGCAAGACGAATCCGCTGCGCGTCAAACCCGGTCAGAGGCAGATCTGCGCGGCGTGCTAAGCAATGATTCCATGACGGATGACGAGAAGAAGCAGGCCGAAGAAGAGATGGCCCGCGCCGAAGAGGCCGCGAAGCTGCGTGAAGAGGATTACCAGCTGGCCTATGCGCTTGATATCTTGAAAGGTTTGAACGCGATTGCACCAGAGGTCGCCCATCAGGCCGCACAAGTCGATGAGACCGAAGAGGCGAATTAATTCCGCCCTGCCACGATGACAGCAAAAGGGGCCACCACGGCCCCTTTTTCAACGATCAAAGGAACGCCCATGACACCGGAACAGCTGAACGCCCTGCCCTATCGCCCCTGTGTCGGCATTGTATTGATCAAAGACGGGCTGGTGTTTTCCGCAAAGCGGATCGACACACCCGGCGATGCCTGGCAAATGCCCCAAGGCGGTATGGATAAGGGGGAAACCCCCAAACAGGCCGGCCTGCGGGAGCTGTATGAAGAAACCGGCGTTTCTGATGACCTGGTAAAGAAGCTAGGAAAAACAGAAGATTGGCTATTTTATGATTTACCCGACCATTTATTGGGCAAAGCATGGGGCGGGAAATATCGCGGCCAAAAGCAAAAATGGTTCGCCTTTCAGTTCAACGGAACCGATGACGCGATCAATATTGCGACGGAACACCCTGAGTTTTCAGAATGGGCGTGGAAACCGGCAAATGAGGTTCTTGAACATATCGTACCGTTCAAGCGCCATATCTATGAAGCTGTGTTTACCGAGTTTCGCGCGTTTCTAAAATAGCCGTCATATTGGCGGCCATGTCGATGCGCGGGCGTAAACTGTCGCCCCCGGCATGTTTTATTGCTTAGAAATCCAGACCCAGATCCAACGTCATGGCAGAATGGGTCAATGCACCGGCCGAGATGTAATCGACGCCCGTCGCGGCAACCTCTGCCACACGGTCCAGCCGCATATTGCCAGAGGCTTCCAATGTCACACGGCCAGCTACAATCTCCACCGCCTTACGCATTTGCTCGGTGGTCATATTATCCAGCAAGATAACATCGGCGCCGCCAACATCTAATGCCAATTGCAGCTGTTCCAGCGTGTCACATTCCAGTTCAATCCGCATCATGTGGCTGCGCGCTGCAGTCGCCGCCGTTAACACCTGTCGGATGCCGCCGGCAGCTGCAATGTGATTGTCCTTTATCATGATCGCGTCGGACAAAGAGTAGCGGTGATTGCGGCCGCCACCGTGCAATACGGCCTGCTTTTCAACCACCCGTAGGCCCGGCGTTGTTTTTCGGGTGCATGTGATATGGCACTGTGTTCCAGCGGTTTGTTCTACAAAAGCCGCCGTTTTCGTGGCGATGCCCGACAACCGACCCGCAAAATTCAACGCCACACGTTCCGCCATCAAGATCGACGATGCGTTGCCCGTAATTGTCATCAATTTCTGCCCCGGCACACAGGCGGCACCGTCTGTGGTCAACGTCTCGACGCGCAGCGACGGATCAACAGATGAAAAGGCAAGCTGCGCCATCTGCATGCCCGAAATCACCCCTGCCTCACGCGCGTTCATCACGGCAGTCAAATGGGAATCTTCTGTGATCACGGCACGCGTGGTCGCATCCCCCATCGGAGACAGATCTTCCATCAGTGCCATTTTCACAAGAGGTTCAAGAATGAAATCTGGTAAGCGAGTGGTCATAATGCCTCCACGACTTGCGCACGCAGCGTCAAAGCCTGTTCAAGCGTGATCTTTGTCCGACTTGCCTGCGCGGCATCGGCTTGCGGAAAATCAGACCGGAAATGGCCGCCGCGGCTTTCTTCGCGTGCCAGCGCCGCCGCCGCAATCAATGTCGCAGTCGCGGTCATATTACGCATATGCTCAGTCTTCGCGGCCGCTTCGACGGCCGCAATCTCATGCAATGCGGCTTTCAGCCCATCAGCATCACGCACCACACCAACGCCCGCCGTCATTGCAAGACGCAAACGGGTTACAAGCGCCTCATCAACCGCGTCGCGCCCTGTTGTGAAATCGAACTGCACCTGTGGCGCCTCTTGTTCTGCACCCAGGGTTTTAGCGATCTCATCCGCGCAGATCCGCGCGTAAACAAGCGCCTCTAGCAGACCGTTTGACGCAAGGCGGTTCGCCCCGTGAAGCCCTGTCGACGATGCCTCGCCACAGACCCAAAGACGATCGATAGACGAAGTGCCGTCCTCTTTCGTATCAATCCCACCCATGTGGTAATGCGCGGCAGCCGCCACCGGGATGGGTTGCGAAACAGGGTCTATTCCAGCACGTTTACACGCGCCTGCCACAGCGGGGAATTTTGTCAGAACCTCTGCGCCGATCGCGTCTCGCGTGTCTAATGCCGGGTCGCGCCCAGCCTGCCGTTCCAGATAGACCGCGCGCGCTACGATATCACGCGGCGCCAATTCTGCATCCGGATGGATGGGTTGCATGAAACGTTCACCCGCAGCGTTGATCAGTGTCGCCCCCTCACCACGCAATGCTTCGGTCGCCAAGGGTGCGGGATCTTCACCGCTGGCAATTGCGGTAGGATGGAATTGCACAAATTCAGGATCCGCAATCACCGCCCCTGCCCGCGCGGCCATGCCAATCACCTGACCACGAATGCGCGGCGGGTTGGTCGTAACCGAATACAAACCGCCAGAACCGCCCCCGGCCAAAAGCACCGCCGGACCTGAAAGCAAAATGCGATCGGATGCCGCATCCGCCCGTTCCAGCCACACGCCATCGACCCGACCATCTGTCACCTGCAACCCAGATGCAATCATCGCTTCACAAATCTGCACAGATGGGGTTTGGCGGATGGCCGTCACCAGGCTTTGCATGATCTCATGCCCGGCCTGATCGCCCTTGACCCGTACGACGCGGGCCGCGGAATGCGCAGCTTCGCGCGACATCACATAGCCGCCGTCGGCATCACGATCAAACGGCGTGCCCAGATCCGTCAGCGTTAGGATGTGCTGCGCTGCCTCAGATGTCACCAGATGGGCGATACGTTCCGAAACAGTGCCCGCGCCAGCCGCCAACGTATCCTGGGCATGGGCAGCTGGCGTATCGGCACTGGACATCGCAGCGGCTACACCACCCTGCGCCCATGCAGAAGACGCGCCCTGCCCCAGATGCTCTGGTGAAATCACAAGCACTGGACGGGGCGCAATACGCAACGCCGCATAAAGCGCACCCATCCCGGCCCCAACAATTATGACCCGAGAGGTCTGGACCGTTTTCACTTCGTCAATGTCCGCGACAGATCAATCATCCGTTCCACCGCAATTTTGGCCTTTTGTGCCACCACAGGATCGACCTCAACCGCTTCACCCATCGTGTGCAGCGCATAAAGGATCTTTTCCAGCGTTATCTTCTTCATATAAGGGCACATGTTGCAGGGGCCTGTGAATTCGACCTCTGGCAAAGCGTCCGAAATATTGGATGCCATCGAACATTCAGTGACCAGCATCGCCTTTGTCGGCTTTTTCTGCGTCACATAGTCGATGATCCCGCTGGTTGAACCTGAGAAATCGCAGGCATCCACAACATCGGGCGGGCATTCAGGATGTGCGATGATCGTCGTATCCGGATTCATCGCCCGGAAATCATTGATGTCGTCTTTAGTATATTGCTCATGCACGATGCATGACCCTTCCCACCAGACAACATTTTTTTCCGGCACCTCGCGCGCGACATTTTGCGCAAGATACTGATCAGGGGTCATAATTACCGTGTGTTCGGGCAAAGCCCGCACAATTTGTGCAGCATTGGAGGATGTGCAGCAAATATCGGATGCGGCTTTGACCTCTGCCGTGGTGTTTACATAGGTCACAACGGGTGCACCCGGATATTTCGCCCGCATCTGGTCGATGCCCGCCGCCGTAATGCTTTCGGATAAGGAGCATCCAGCCTCTACGTCAGGGATCAGAACCGTTTTCGCCGGATTCAAAATCTTTGAGGTTTCTGCCATGAAATGCACACCGCATTGAACGATGATGTCTTCTTTGACCTTCGTGGCCTCAATCGCCAATTGCAAACTGTCGCCCACAACATCCGCCACACCGTGATAAATCTCGGGTGTCATGTAGTTATGCGCTAGAATGACCGCGTTTTTTTCGGCCTTCAGCTTGTTGATCGCGGCGATATAGGGCGCGTATCGCACGAAATCAGGAAACGGGATCACCCGCTCCATCTTTGCATGGATATCACTTAGCGCTTCGGCCAATTCGACCGAAGGCGTCAAATCATAATAGTCAGCCAGCGTCGCACGCATCACAGTAAAGTCTAGCATGGGCCACCTCCCCCAATTTCCAGAACACGCAGCATGTAAGGCCAAATGACCAATCATTAAATGATTATTTTCAAAAAACTGGCTGTTTTGTTATCTTTTATCGCCCGGTCAACGATACCAAATCGGGTTTTCGCCAAGCGCTTTGACGAATTTTTCATGCGCTAGAGACTCTTCCTCGGTCAGTTTTGGCTGTAGCGGCCGTGGCCGCGGCTGAGGACGCCATTCGGGTTGCGCAGCCCCGGTTGTTGACCCGCTGTTGCCCAAATCCAGCCCAAAGCCGGGTTGGCGCCCGCCAATCAGTTCCAGATAGACCTCTGCGAGGATTTCACTATCCAATAACGCGCCGTGCAAAGTCCGCGCGGCATTATCAATTCCAAAGCGTCGGCACAACGCATCCAAAGACGCAGGAGAGCCGGGAAATTTCCGCCGCGCGATCATCAGCGTATCCAAAGACCGTTCCATCGGGATCAGCGGCAGATTGACCCAGCCCAGCTCGGCATTCAGGAATTTCATATCAAAACTGGCGTTGTGAATCACCAGAACCGAATCTTCACCGATGAAATCCAGAAACTCTTGCCCGATTTTCGCAAACACCGGCTTATCGCGCAGAAAATCATCACCAAGCCCGTGCACCTTAAAGGCATCTTCCGGCATCGGGCGTTCAGGGTTGATATATTGATGATAATGTCGCCCTGTCGGCATGTGGTTCAACAGTTCAACCGCGCCGATTTCAACAATACGGTCCCCCGATCCGGGTTCAAAACCGGTGGTTTCCGTATCAAGCACGATTTCCCGCATGAGGGTTCCCCTATGTCGTCAGCCGTTTGATCAGATTTTGCACGCCCGCGCGTGTGTCTTCAAGCGTGTCACAGCGCAAAATGAAATCCGCCCTGATGCGTTTTTCGGCATCTGGCATCTGCCGCGCCAAGATCATATCCAACTGATCTTCGGTCATTGTGCCACGCGCAAGCACCCGCGCACGTTGGACTTCAGGCGCGACCGTAACAACCAATACCGCATCACAATCCAGATCCGCCCCGGTTTCAAACAAAAGCGGAATATCTAACACCACCAGATCCGCATCTGCGTTGGCCCGCAAAAAGACGTTTCGTGATGACTGGGTCAATGGATGAACGATGGCTTCCAGCTGAGCCAGAACCGTTTCATCTGACGCGATCAATGATTTCAACGTGCTGCGGTCAACCTCATCTGCGGTAATGACCGCTGGAAACAGCTGCCGAAGCGGCTCGACCGCAGCGCCGCCTTTCGCATATAGCGCGCGAACTGTGGCATCGGCATCCCAAACCGAAACACCGGCATCACGAAACATCTGCGCCGTGGTTGATTTTCCGGTTCCAATCGATCCTGTCAGCCCAAGGCAGAACGGGCTCATGCGTTCAACACCGTGTCACGTAGGGCAGGGGTGACCTCTGGCCTTTGTCCAAACCACCGTTCAAACCCTGGCACAGCCTGATGAAGTAGCATGCCCAGCCCATCGACAATCGTGCAGCCGCGCGCTTCAGCCAATTGCAGCAACCGTGTTTTCAGCGGGGTATAAACGATATCCGTCACCACGGCATCAGGTGACAATGCATCAATCGGGATAGGAAATTCATCCTGACCTACCATCCCGAGTGACGATGTGTTCACCACAGTACCCGCACCGTCAAACATATTCCCGGCTTGCGCCCAATCATATACCACAAGCCGCGCGCCGAATTCTTCGCGCAATTGTTCCGCCCGGATGCGGGTACGGTTGGAAATACGGATTTCAGGTGTGCCGACCTCAAGCAAAGATGCCACAATCGCCCGCGATGCCCCACCCGCGCCGATCACCGCAGCGGGGCTGCCGGTTGGATCCCAGTAGGGCGCTGCGTCACGCAAGTTGGCGGTAAATCCATAACCATCTGTATTGTCAGCGTAAATCTTACCATCAGGCAAGAAAATCAAGGTATTCGCTGCGCCGATCAATGCCGCGCGATCCGACATTTGATCCGCGATTTTCAACGCGGCTTCTTTATGCGGGATTGTTACATTGCAACCTACAAACCCCGCCTTCGGAAGGGTGCGTAGCACCTGCTCAAAATCCTCTGGCAGCACATCCATAGGCACATAATGGCCAGAAATGCCATAATGGTCGAGCCAATATCGCTGCAAAACAGGCGATTTGGAATGTGCGATCGGATGCCCGATAACGGCTGCCAGCGGCACATTTTCATGATCCGTCATGTCGTTAGCTCTCCTCGGGCGTGTAGCCAGTTTAGAAATTCCATCAATGGCAATCCCAATACAGCAAAGTAATCACCATCCACTTTGGAAAACAGGCGAATACCTTCTTCTTCCAGCTTATAGCTGCCGACAGAATGGCGAATGCTGTCCCAGTTGCGTGCAACGTAATCAGTAATGAACGCGTCGGACAGCTCTCTCATGGTTAAACGCACAACACCAACGTGGCGCCACAGGGGCTCCCCATCGCGCATCGCAACCAATGCAGATAAAAGCTGGTGCGTTTTGCCTGACAATTGTTGCAACTGCGCAATCGCATCTTCCGGGGTTTCGGGTTTGGAATACAGCTGCGCACCACAGGCCAAGACCTGATCCGCCCCAAGTGTCAAAATGCCCGGTGTTTTACGTGATAATTTCTGTGCTTTCAGCTCTGCCAAAGTGTCCGCAACGTCGCGCGGCGGTGCGTCTTCGGCCAACAAAGCACGCCGGATCATCTCTTCATCAATCCGTGCCGGCTCCACCGCCACATCCAGCCCGGCGTTACGCAGCAGCGTCGCGCGGATTTCAGAAGCAGAAGCAAGAAGGATGGGGATTGTCATGTGGATAACCGCGCGCAAAAGCCTAGGGATGAATAGGGGGGTAACATCGGATCTGCTGTTTCCTCCACAATATGGGTGGGTTTTGTCAAGGTTTCGGTAATCTTTTCCACCTGTGAGAAACCGATTCAGCCTATTGGGAACGAATCTTTTGAAACCTCAGCTATCCACCAAGTTATCCACATGTATTTTACTTTAGGAAATGTTGAACAAGCCGTTGTTATAAATCTATAAAAAAGATTTTCTATGAAAACTTACAGCAGTGCAAAAGAATAAACATCCACCTGTGGAAAACCTGTGAATTTCGCGTGGATCCACAGTATCCACAGGCCCTACTATCATCATCATCTTTATTTTCTTTTTATCTTTAATTAAGTAATGGGCGCCAAAGCGGAGATAACATGGTAGACCTGATCCAAGATTTTCTAGCAACCAGCTATGTCTGGATCAAAAGCATACATGTGATGGCGGTGATCGCCTGGATGGCAGGCCTGTTTTATCTACCCCGTTTATTTGTTTATCATGTTGAAGGGCTTAGAAAGCAGGGCGTGATCCCGGGTTCTGACATGGATCAACTGTTTTGCCATCAGGAACGGTTGCTTTTGCGGGCGATTATGAACCCGGCAATGATTGCGACATGGGTTTTTGGTTTGGCCATGGTGCTAACGCCGGGCATCGTTGATTGGAGCTCGGCTTGGCCATGGGTGAAAGCGGCCGCCGTGATTGGAATGACATGGTTTCACCATTGGTGTGGCGTGCAGCGAAAGATGTTTGCCGCCGGGCAAAACAAATTGACCGGTCGCCGCTATCGGCTGATGAACGAAATTCCCACAATTTTTATGGTTGCGATCGTGATCGCGGTCATCGTGAAATTCTAAGATAGATTGACTCAACGCGTCGTTGGGCCTATGAGCGGATTTAAACCACGGTCGTCCTGGCCGAGCGGTATCCCAAAACGATTCATTTTGACGATAATTCTGCGCGGGTCATGACCATCGCGCCTGAGAGTGTATGATGTCCGACGAAATCCAAGCTACAGAAGATCTTCGTTTTTCCATCGGGGAAGAACGCACTGGCGACGAGCGTTTAAACCTGTCTGACCTGAAAGCCAAAAGCCCCAAAGTGCTGCTGGCGATGGCCGAAGAATGGGAAATTGAAAACGCATCGACAATGCGTAAGGGCGAAATGATGTTCGCCCTTCTGAAAGAACATGCAGAAGATGAAATCACCATCGGCGGTGATGGCGTGTTGGAAGTTCTGCAAGACGGGTTTGGCTTTTTGCGCTCAACCGAGGCGAACTATTTGCCAGGTCCCGATGATATCTATGTTTCGCCCGATATGATCCGCCAGCATTCGCTGCGCACGGGTGATACAGTCGAAGGAATCATTCGCGCGCCAGGCGAAAATGAACGGTATTTCGCGCTGACAAAAGTTGAAGTGATCAATTACGAAGATCCCGACAAAGCGCGCCACAAAGTGGCCTTTGATAACCTGACGCCATTGTATCCCGATGAGCGGCTGAAAATGGAAATTGAAGATCCGACCATCAAAGATCGCTCGGCGCGGATCATTGATTTGGTGTCACCCATCGGTAAGGGTCAACGTTCGTTGATCGTTGCGCCGCCGCGCACGGGTAAGACGGTTCTGCTGCAAAATATCGCGGCGTCGATCGCAAAAAACCATCCCGAATGCTATCTGATCGTGCTGCTGATCGATGAACGCCCTGAAGAGGTGACGGATATGCAGCGTTCGGTAAAAGGGGAGGTTGTTGCCTCAACTTTCGACGAACCGGCGACGCGCCACGTTGCTGTGTCAGAAATGGTGATGGAAAAAGCCAAGCGTCTTGTGGAACATAAGCGCGATGTTGTGATTTTGCTGGATTCGATCACCCGTCTGGGCCGCGCGTTCAACACGGTTGTCCCATCGTCAGGCAAAGTCCTGACCGGTGGTGTGGATGCGAATGCGTTGCAGCGCCCAAAACGTTTCTTTGGTGCGGCACGTAACATCGAAGAGGGTGGTTCGCTGACCATCATTGCGACTGCATTGATTGACACGGGATCGCGGATGGATGAAGTCATCTTTGAAGAGTTCAAAGGGACAGGTAATTCTGAGATCGTGTTGGATCGTAAAGTTGCCGATAAGCGGGTTTTCCCAGCTATGGACATCTTGAAATCCGGCACCCGGAAAGAGGATCTGTTGGTCGATCCAAAAGACCTGCAGAAAACCTACCTTTTGCGCCGGATCTTGAACCCGATGGGCACAACGGATGCTGTCGAGTTTTTGATTTCCAAACTCAAGCAAACCAAGTCAAATTCGGAATTCTTCGACTCGATGAACGGTTAATACCGTTTCCCGAGAGGGATATAGATGGACACGATTTATGCATTGGCCACCGCCCGCGGAAAAGCGGGGGTGGCCGTCATTCGTATTTCTGGCCCGAACGCATGGGAAGCTACGCGTTTATTGGCTGGAAAATTGCCGCAACCGCGTCAGGCGGGGTTGCGCATGCTTCACCTTGACGGTGAGGCATTGGATGAAGCTGTGGTTTTATGTTTTGAGGCCGGCGCGAGTTTCACCGGTGAACAAGTTGCTGAACTTCATATCCATGGTGCAGTTGCGACAGTAACTGCTGTACTGCGCGCGCTATCTGACATTGATGATTTGCGGTTGGCAGAGCCCGGGGAGTTCACCCGTCGCGCATTGGAAAATGGACGGCTGGATTTAAGCCAGGTCGAAGGGCTGTCCGATCTGATAGACGCGGAAACAGAGTCCCAGAGAAAACAAGCACTGAAAGTTTTGTCTGGCGCTGTTGGTAAAGTTGTAGAAGACTGGCGAAAAGGTTTGATTCGTGCTGCAGCCTTATTGGAAGCCACGATCGATTTCGCTGATGAAGATGTTCCGGTTGATGTCTCACCAGAGGTCACGGCGGCGTTGACATCTGTGCGCGCTAGTTTGAAAGCAGAGCTGGATAGATTTTCAGCCGCTGAACGGATCCGTGATGGGTTTGAGGTGGCGATCGTCGGTCGTCCGAACGCGGGCAAGTCGACGTTATTGAATGCTTTGGCGGGACGAGATGCCGCAATTACATCTGAAGTTGCTGGAACAACCCGCGATGTAATTGAAGTTCGAATGGATCTGTCTGGCTTGTCTGTGACACTGCTGGATACGGCTGGGTTGCGGAACACCGATGATGTTGTCGAATCAATAGGGGTTGACCGGGCGATTCAGCGAGCGAAAACAGCCGATCTGCGTATCTTCCTTTTGGATGGTGAGGATGTTCCGATGCTCTCGCCCTCAGAAGGCGATATCGTGGTGCGTGGTAAGGCGGACATCTCCACCCAGGATGAATTTTCGGTCTCCGGTAAAACCGGGCAGGGGGTTCAGGAGCTTATTGAGCGGCTTACAGATATTCTGATACATCGTGTTCAAGGTGCCGGACTTTTGTCGCGTGAACGACATCGAATTTTACTATTAGATGCATTCGGGGCTTTGGAATCGGCCCAGGGTGAGCTATGCAGCGATCTTGATCAACCTGAACTGGCAGCGGAATATCTTCGTGACGCCGCGCGCTCGCTTGAATCATTGGTCGGTCGGGTTGATGTTGAGCATCTTCTGGATGAAGTTTTTTCTAGTTTTTGCATCGGGAAATAGGGAGTGTTTCACGTGAAACATTTTGATGTTATCGTTGTCGGCGGCGGACATGCTGGCACTGAGGCCGCGCATACGTCTGCCCGGGCGGGTGCGAAAACTGCCTTGATCACCCTGCGCAAAGATACGATTGGGGTAATGTCTTGTAATCCTGCAATCGGCGGATTGGGTAAAGGGCATTTGGTACGCGAAATTGATGCTTTTGACGGCGTGATGGGTGTCGCGGCGGATAGATCTGGCATCCAGTTCCGATTATTGAACCGTCGAAAGGGACCTGCGGTTCAGGGCCCCCGAACCCAAAGTGATCGTAAACTTTACCGTCAGGCAATCTTTGATCTGACAGTGGCTCAACCAAATCTCGATGTCATTGAAGCAGAGGTTGAAGACCTTATTATTAAAAATTGTAAGGCATCTGGGGTAATCTTAGCTGACGGTAGCAGAATTTCTTCGTCTGCAGTGATCCTTACAACAGGGACCTTTTTGCGCGGTGTGATCCATATTGGCGATCAGCGGTCATCCGGAGGACGGATGGGGGATAAAGCGTCGGTGAAATTGGCCGACCGCCTTTTGTCTTTGAATCTTCCAATGGGGCGACTGAAAACCGGAACGCCACCGCGTTTGGATGGTAAGACAATTGACTGGGCGCAATTGGAGACGCAGCCGGGAGATGAGATCCCAGAGCTATTTTCGTTTAAGCATAGAACTCCGTTCGTAAAGCAGATTTCTTGCGGGATTACGCATACGAATGAGAAGACGCATGATATTATCCGGGATAATCTTGGGCAATCTGCGATGTACGGTGGCCATATCGATGGTATAGGGCCGAGATATTGCCCATCCATTGAAGATAAAATCGTCCGATTCAGTGATAAAACCTCCCATCAGATCTTTCTGGAACCTGAAGGGCTTGATGATGACACCGTATATCCGAATGGGATTTCAACGTCTTTGCCGGTTGATATTCAGGATCAATATGTTCGGTCCATCAAAGGGCTTGAAAATGTTTCGATTCTCCAGCCGGGCTATGCAATTGAGTATGATTTTATCGACCCGCGCAGCTTAACAGCGGCGCTGGAACTGCGCGACATGCCCAATCTTTTCCTTGCTGGGCAGATTAATGGCACGACCGGTTATGAAGAAGCTGCAGCGCAGGGACTGGTTGCCGGTCTGAACGCTGCTTTGATGGCAGCGGGAAAGGTTAGTGAAGTCTTCAGCCGCTCTACAAGCTATATTGGGGTGATGGTCGATGATTTGATCAATCGCGGCGTTACGGAACCTTATCGGATGTTTACTTCTCGTGCAGAATTCCGGTTATCATTGCGTGCCGACAATGCTGATCAACGACTGACGCCGCGGGCCATTCAGCTGGGCCTTTGTGGAGAAGAGCGTAAGAGGATGTTTGAGGATAAATGCGACAAGCTGGAAGCCGGACGCAATATTTTGCAAAATGCGACGCTTACGCCGAAGGAAGCTGTGGTGCATGGCTTTCGGGTGAACCAAGATGGACAACGCCGGTCTGCTTATTCGCTTTTATCTTTCCCAGATATTAATTTTGACCAACTTTCGGCTGCTTTACCTCAACTGGCAGGAATTGAACCAGATGTAGCTGCTCAGCTTTCCAAAGACGCGCTATATGTGAATTACCTCAAACGTCAGGATCGAGATATCGAGGCGATGAAACGGGATGAGGCCTGGCGCATTCCTGAAAATTATGATTACAGCGCGTTGAGCGGACTTTCCAATGAGCTAACAGCTAAGCTGGTTAAAGCTCAGCCAGCAACGCTTGGTCATGCGGCCCGGATCGAAGGTGTTACGCCTGCCGCGTTAGCGCTTATCTTAGCAAAACTCCGGCAAGAAGCACGAGTGAAGGCTTTGTAATGCAAGAGCAACTGTCAGAAATTTTAGGCTCTAATGTTTCACGTGAAACATTAGAGCGGTTCGCACATTATCAGTCTCTGATAATAAAATGGAATCCGGCGATTAATCTTGTGTCAAAGTCCACAATCCCAGATTTATGGAGCCGCCATTTTCTAGATTCCGCGCAAATGTTTGCAGAAACAAACCTTCGGTCGGGTATTTGGCTTGATATCGGATCCGGAGGGGGGTTTCCGGGACTTGTTTGCGCGATCCTGGCGGCCGAGTTCTCTCCTGAATTTCGCATGCATTTAGTGGAAAGCGATCAGCGGAAATCTATTTTTCTAAGCACGGTTGCAAGAGAACTGTCGCTGAATGTTGAAGTTCACGCCACGCGTATTGAGGCGTTGGAACCTGCTCGTGCCAATGTATTAAGCGCCCGCGCTCTAGCGTCACTCGATTTATTGCTCGAATTTGCAGAACGTCATTTGCTTGAAGATGGCACCGCGCTCTTTTCTAAAGGTGAAACTTGGAAAAATGAAGTCGTGGCGGCGAAGGATAAATGGCGGTTTGAATGCGATCCTATCCAAAGTTATACCAATGAAGCGGCTGCAATTTTAAGAATATCAGGAGTCTCGCGTGTCTGATCTAAGTCGCCCACCACTTCCCCGGATCATTTCCATCGCCAATCAGAAGGGTGGTGTTGGAAAAACAACGACATCAATCAACCTCGCGGCCGCATTGGTTGAACAAGGCTGCCGTGTTCTTCTTGTGGATTTAGATCCGCAAGGAAATGCATCAACTGGGCTTGGCGTTGAAACAGATGATAGAAACTACAGCACTTATGATTTGCTGTTGGATGATGTTAAACTGTCCGACGTGCTGATGAAGACAGAGATTGATGGACTGTGGCTTAGCCCGGCGACGACGGATTTATCCTCAGCCGATATGGAACTTGTTTCCAGCGAAAAGCGTAGCTTCCTACTGCATGACGCGCTACGCCAGCCAGAGATTGATCAGTATGCGCTGGACTACATTTTGATTGATTGCCCGCCCTCACTGAGCCTTCTAACGGTCAATGCTATGGTGGCGTCGCAATCCGTTCTTGTTCCGTTGCAAGCGGAATTTTTTGCGCTGGAAGGCCTTTCACAGTTGATGCTGACCATTCGGGAGGTCCGTCAAAGCGCCAACAAGGATCTGCGGATTGAGGGTATCGTTTTAACCATGTATGATGTGCGCAATAATTTGTCGCAACAGGTTGAGGCTGACGCGCGCGCTACGCTTGGTGAATTGGTATTCCGGACAATGATTCCGCGCAATGTCCGCGTGTCCGAAGCGCCGTCGCATGCGCAGCCGGTTTTGACATATGATGGAAACTCACGGGGCGCGGTTGCGTATCGCGCCTTGGGGCAGGAACTTTTGGCACGCCATGATGCGGCCAAACGGAAGGGATAAGCCATGAATAAGCGTAATGAACGTCGCGGCCTTGGCCGTGGTCTTTCTGCACTGATGGCAGATGTAAATGTTGAAACGTCAGGTTCAGAAATGCCGCGCCGTCCAGAAAGCTTTATTCCGATTGAACGGATTGAACCCAATCCAGATCAGCCACGCCGTACCTTTGTTCAAGAGAAGCTTGAGGAACTGGCTGCGTCGATTCGGGAAAAGGGCGTTATTCAGCCGTTAATTGTTCGTAAGCACCCGACAAAAGACGACCATTATGAAATCGTTGCGGGTGAACGCCGATGGCGCGCGTCGCAGCTTGCGCAGTTGCATGAGCTTCCTGTGATCGTCCGTGAATTTACGGATACCGAGGTTCTGGAAGTTGCGATCATTGAAAACATCCAGCGGGATGATTTAAATCCACTCGAAGAGGCGCTAGGATATCGTCAGTTGATGGATCGGTTTGGGCATACGCAAGAACGGATGGCCGAAGCCCTATCTAAAAGCCGCTCGCATATTGCGAATCTGCTACGCCTTTTGCAATTACCAGAAGAAGTTCAAACCTACCTTCGCGAAGGACAGCTGACGGCAGGCCATGCGCGGGCAATGATCACAGCGGCCGATCCGATCAAATTGGCGAAAGATGCGGTGGCCAAAGGCATGTCTGTGCGTGAAGTTGAACGCCTTGCGAAAGGTCCGAAGCCAACAACATCACGTCCGCGTGGCCCCAAGACCGAGAAGGATGCGGATACTCGGGCACTAGAAGGTGATCTAACAGCTACACTTGGTATGAAGGTGGAGATCAACCACAAGGGTGAAGAAGGCGGCGAGTTTGTGATCCGTTATAAAGACCTGGAAGAATTGGATTTGATTTGCCAGGTTTTGGGCGGAGGCCGCTGATTTAGCGGTCCGGCCTGGTCCAGATAAAGATCATGACACAGCACAATGTTGCGGCCTGAACGCCCAGTAACATACGCGGCAACCCAAGTCCGACTGAAATCGAAAATGCGATGATAATGGAAAGGGTTGCCGCATATTTGGCCCGACGGGAAATTGCGCCGTGCTCTTGCCAATTTGCAATGGGTGGACCAAATCTTGGATGCGTGATCAGCCAATGATGCAATCGCTCGGATGACCTGGCGAAGCACATCGCTGCCAAAAGCATGAACGGCACGGTTGGCAAAAGCGGCAAGACGACACCGATCAACCCAAGGCTAAAGGCGATGCACGCTGCGATTAGCCAAAGCACACGCATCAGGGGAGCAGTTCTCTGATTACAGCATTCAACACTGCGCGGCCTTTATTGGTGGCGCGAATGTTTCTGTCAGAGCATTCAATCATCCCCAACGCGGTCAGGTCGCGCAGTTTGTCTTGCGGTAACCCCATCCCAGCCAACGCGCGATACCGTTGCGGGTCAATTCCCTCGCGTAGACGCAAACCGAACAGTAGAAATTCAATAACCTGCTCGTCTTTTGGAAGCTCATCGCGGGTGGATTCGCCGGTTCCAAGCGAAGAAACTTTTTCCAACCACAGGGCAGGGGATTTGTCGGTATCAGTGGCATAACGCTGGCCCTGCAGCGTCAAGCGCCCATGTGCCCCGGGGCCGATGCCAGCATAGTCACCATACCGCCAGTAGATTGAATTATGCCGGCTTTCGGCACCAGGCCGCGCATGGTTTGAAACTTCATACGCGGGAAAGCCAGCGGCTTCGCAAATATCTTGTGTGGCAAGATACATGTCAGCGGCGTCATCGTCCTGGGGTAAACCGCGCAATTGGCCGCGATCGGCGCGCGCACCAAATACGGTGCCGTCTTCGATCGTCAGTTGATAAAGTGACAGATGATCAATGGCCATGGACAAGGCTTCGGACAGTTCCGCTGTCCATGCGGCCAGGTCCTGGTCTTGTCGGGCATAGATCAGGTCAAAGCTGACCCGATCAAAAACTGATCTTGCAATATCAAAAGCGCGACGCCCTTCCGCGACACTGTGCATTCGACCCAAACGACGCAAATCCCCATCATTGAGAGCCTGCATCCCCATAGAGACCCGATTGACGCCGGCATCGGAATAGCCGCGAAAACGTGAGGATTCGATGCTGGTCGGGTTTGCCTCCAGCGTGATTTCCACATCATTCGACAGCGTCCAGCGGTCGCGAACGCGTTCCAAAATCGCTGCTACCAGGTCAGGATCCATCAGTGACGGTGTGCCACCGCCAAAGAACACAGTGTTCAGAATACGTCCCTGGGTCAGGGTCGCGACCCGGTCAATTTCCGACAGGTAGGCGCGTTGCCATTGGGATTGGTCGATACTTTGCGATACATGAGAATTAAAATCGCAATAGGGGCATTTGGCAGCGCAAAATGGCCAGTGCAGATAAAGGCCGAAGCCGCCGTTTTGCCAATCGTCGCGCTGCCAATCTGTCATCCGCGCAGCGCCGTGACTTCGATTTCTACTTTCATCGCCGGATTAACAAGGCCGGCGACGATCATTGTGGCCGCAGGGCGGATATCGCCAAAGGCATCGCCAAGCGCAGGCGCGATTTCTTCTAACAGCGCTGCATCGGTGATGATATAGCTGGCGCGGACCACGTCGTTTAACGTGAAACCTTCGCCCTCTAGCACCGTTTTGATCGTCGCCAGCGCATTGCGAGCCTGCAGTTCGGCGCTCTCGGGAAAGGTCTTGGTGACAGGATCTGCCCCCGTGGTACCGGCGATAAAACACCAGTTGCCTTGAACGACGGCACGGGAATACCCCAGCTTTGGCTCATAGGGGGAGCCGCCGGATACCAGCTTCTTAGCCATTTTGCACCTCAAGCGCCTTGGTGAATTTGTTGAACGCATCGGCGCGGTGGCTGATACGATTTTTCTCGGCTGCGTCCATCTCGCCAAAGGTGATATCATAGCCTTGCGGCTGAAACATCGGATCATAACCGTGACCCTCTAGCCCGCGCATTGGCCAGACCAATTCGCCCTCGACCTTGCCTTCAAACACCTCGTCATGCCCATCCGGCCACGCCAATACCAGGGTCGACCGAAAGCGTGCATGACGCGGCTGATCGGCGCCCTTCTCTTCGCAGGCGTTCCACGTTTTTTCCATCGCCATTTTAAAATCGCGGCCATTGGATGTTTCGGCCCAATCCGCGGTATAGACGCCGGGTGCGCCATCCAAACAATCCACTTCGATGCCGCTGTCATCGGACAGGGCCGGCAAACCTGTGGCCTTTGCTGCGGCATGCGCCTTGATGCGGGCGTTACCGACAAAGGTGGTTTCGGTTTCATCCGGCTCTGACAGGTTCATCGCTGCCGCACCCACACATTCGATCCCGAAAGGCTCTAACATGGCGGAAATTTCGTCCAGCTTGCCTTGGTTATGGGTCGCAACTAGCAGTTTCTTGCCGGAAAACGGTCTCATTTCACGGCCTCTCTCTGTGCTGCCACCAACTCGGCAATTCCTGCCTCTGCCAGATCCATCAGCCCGTTCAGCTGGTCACGGTTAAACGTGGATCCCTCGGCAGACATTTGTACCTCGATCAGCTTGCCAGAGCCGGTCATAATGAAATTACCATCGGTGCCGGCCTCTGAATCTTCTGCATAATCCAAATCGCAGACCATTTGGCCCGCATAGATTCCACAAGAAACTGCCGCAACAGGGTCGATTAGCGGATCAGAGACGATGATCCCCTTCTTCATCAGCTTGTTCACCGCCAGCTTCAGCGCGACCCAACCACCGGTGATCGCCGCGCAGCGTGTGCCGCCATCGGCCTGGATCACATCGCAATCCACAACGATCTGGCGTTCACCCAGCGCAGAGCGGTCTACACCGGCGCGCAACGCCCGGCCGATCAGGCGCTGAATTTCTACCGTCCGGCCCTGCTGCTTACCCATTGCGGATTCGCGACGGTTGCGGGTGTTGGTCGCGCGCGGCAACATGCCATATTCCGCAGTCACCCACCCCAGGCCAGAGCCCTTCAGGAATGACGGCGCGCGATCTTCGATCGTCGCAGTGCATAGAACATGGGTGTCACCCACTTTGATCAGGCAAGAGCCCTCCGCGTGTTTTGTGATCCCGGTTTCGATTGAAATGGCGCGCATTTCGCTTAGTTTCCGGCCTGAGGGGCGCATGATCCGTCCTTTCCAGATTGGTCTGATGTCATTTGCGCGCAAGCTACGCATGATGCAAGCCCCACCGTGGCGAAGAACGGTGGATTGACGCGGCAGTTGGCGCAGACTTTACTGCGCATACCATATGGGCAGCGACATGAGCGAACAGACGAAGATTATGACAGATTTGAACGATCGGTCGCGCGAAGTTTTTCGGCGTGTGGTTGAAGGCTATCTTGAAACGGGCGATCCCGTTGGGTCACGCACGCTGACCCGGATGATGAGCGAGAAGCTGTCGGCCGCGACGATCCGTAATGTGATGAACGATCTTGAATATATGGGGCTGTTGGACAGTCCGCATGTCTCGGCAGGGCGCATCCCAACGCAGCAGGGGCTGCGGATGTTTGTGGATGGCTTCATGGAGGTGGGTCAGCTTGGCGCTGATGATCGTGCCGCATTGGATGCCACAATGGGGAGCAGCGATCCCAATGTCGGATCATTGATGGATCGGGTTGGTTCTGCCTTATCTGGAATTACCCATGGGGCGTCTTTGGTTCTAACCCCAAAGCACGAAGCGCCGATCAAACATATTGAATTTGTGGCGCTTGGGGCGGAACGGGCCTTGGTGGTTTTGGTGTTTGCGGATGGACAGGTTGAAAACCGGGTGTTTCAGCCGCCACCGGGGCAAACCCCATCCTCCATGCGCGAGGCAGCGAATTTCATCAACGCACTGGCCGAGGGCCGCACGTTGAGCGAATTGCGTGAGGTGATTTCGCGTGAAATCGGCGCCCGGCGCGCCGAGCTGGACACGCTTGCGGCTGATATGGTGGAGCAGGGTTTGGCGGAGTGGGAGGATAAAGGCACCGCCTATGAACGGTTGATTGTCCGGGGGCGTTCGAATCTTTTGGCCGAACCGCAGGACCTGGAACGCATTCGTGACCTGTTCGACGAGCTGGAGCGCAAACGAGATATCGCAGAATTTCTGAACCTGACACAAGATGGCGATGGTGTGCGCATTTTTATTGGGTCTGAGAACAAGCTTTTTTCACTTTCGGGTTCCTCTCTGGTCGTCTCTCCCTATATGAACGCTGACCGGAAGATCATCGGTGCAATCGGAGTTATCGGTCCAACACGGCTGAACTACGGGCGCATCGTTCCGATAGTGGATTATACAGCGCAACTGGTCGGCCGGATGCTGTCCGGGCAGGGCAAAGGATGAAACGCATGAGCGAAAAGAAAGACGATATGGCCGACGATCAGGTCCATCTTGACGAGACATTTGAGGACATCATGATTGATGGTGCCCCTGATGAATTGGAAACACTTCGCGCAGAACGTGATGATTTGCGTGACAAATGGATGCGCGCGTTGGCAGATGCCGAAAACTCGCGCAAGCGGGCCGATAAAGATCGTCGTGACGCAGAAAACTATGGCGGTTCGCGTTTGGCGCGCGACATGTTGCCGGTCTATGACAACATGAAACGAGCGCTGGAAGCGATGACGGAAGAATTCCGGGCCCAGGCCGCGGCCTTGGCTGAGGGTGTGGAATTGACCCAGCGCGAGCTGGTGCATGTGTTTGAAAAACACGGCATTCACAAGATTGCGCCGGCTGTTGGGGATAAATTCGATCCATCGCATCACGAAGCGATGTTCGAGGCGCCCGTGCCCGGCACGGTTGCTGGGGACATCATTCAGGTTATGGATGAAGGGTTCATGTTACATGACCGTCTGCTTCGCCCCGCGAAAGTCGGCGTCAGCTCGATGCCCAAGAGCTAAGCTCAGGTAAAAGACGACCTGAGACTGCAAGACACTTGCTGGTAGGGGCTTCGGCCCCTGCCTATGGCACATCAGATCCGCCTTTGGTGAAATGGCCAGGGCATGGCCGCGATGCGCCCATAGATCCATTGCCTTCGCACCGCGATGTCGATCCCATCATCTGCTAAAAATTTCGCATTACATGAAACCTGCTTCGGCGGGTATTTCGCATTTCTTGCTGCTGCGTGTCGAATCATTTTACGAAAAAACACCATGATTTTCAGATAGATATAGATTTTTTAAATTTTTCTTGCTCAAGCAGAGATCCTATGGTTTCTTAAAAATGAAACATCGTTCTGAAAAAATAATATCGATGTTCCAATGGGAGGAAATTGATGCATCCGTTACTGCGGGAAGAAGACCGATTCATTTCACGCGCTGATCTTTGTGGGCTGATTGACCGTCTGACGGATAATTTGATCCATATCGAAGATACCACAGGCGAATTTATCCTGCGTTTGGAAGATGGCCGTGAAATCGACACCAAAGGCTGGGCCGGTTGGGAGTGGACCCACGGCATTGGCCTTTACGGATTGTTGAAATATTGGCAGTTGACCGGAAATGTGCAGGCAATGGAGATCATTCGTGATTGGTTTCGCGACAGGATCGCCGCAGGTGTGCCGACGAAAAATATCAACACTGTTGCGCCATTTCTGACCGCCGCGCATTTGTATGAAATGGATCGGGATCCTACCTGGCTGCCTTATCTTGATCGTTGGGCAGAATGGGTGATGCATGAAATGCCCAAAACGCGGGACGGCGGTTTACAGCATATCGTGTATAACTCGGTCAACCATCAGCAAATGTGGGATGACACATTGATGATGAGCGTTCTTCCCCTTGCCAAAATTGGTTTGGTGCTGAACCGCCCCGAATATGTGGAAGAGGCGAAATACCAATTTCTGATCCATGCCCAGTATTTGGCGGATACTGAAACCGGGTTGTGGTTCCACGGCTGGAGCTTCGACGGGAACCACAATTTCGCCAAGGCGCTTTGGGCGCGCGGCAATAGCTGGATTACCATTGTCATTCCCGAATTCATCGAACTGTTGGATCTGAAACCAGATAATCCAGTGCGCCGCCATCTGATTGCGCTGTTGAACCGGCAGGCACAGGCGCTGGCACAATGTCAGGATGACAGCGGCTTATGGCACACGCTTTTGAACGATCCTGACAGTTATTTGGAAAGCTCGGCTGCGGCTGGGTTTGCCTATGGGCTGATGAAAGGCGTGCGCAAACGCTATTTAGATCCGTCATACGGACCTATTGCAGAGCGCGCGATCCGCGGTGTGATTGATCGCATTACCCCACAAGGAGAGCTGCTGGACGTGTCCTTCGGCACGGCGATGGGCAGCGATCTTGACTATTATCGGCAGATCCCGCGCACGTCGATGCCCTATGGGCAGGCGATGGCAATGTTCGCGCTGACGGAGCTGCTCAACGATTACATCTGATTGGTTCTTAGGGAGGAGACACCATGACAAAACTGGCATTTACAACGGCGATGTCACTGCTGGCGATGGCTGCCACAACACAGGCTGAGACATTGCGCTTTGCCTATGCGCAGAATGCGACGCCTACGGTGGAGGCGATGCAAAAATTCGGAGAGCTGGTCGCAGAAAAGACCAATGGTGCCGTAACAGTGACGTTTTTTCCCGATGGGCAGCTGGGCGGCGAACGCGAACTGGTTGAAATGGTTCAGGGCGGTTTGCTGGACATGACCAAGGTCTCTGGCGGGTTGATGGAAAGCTTCTCACCAATTTATGGCGTGTTCTCGATGCCCTATCTTTTCAATGACGAGGCGCATTTCTACGCCGCGATGGATACGCCTGCGGTTGTTGACCCGATTTACAGCTCTACCGAAGGGTCGGGCATGGTCGCGCTGACATACTATAATTCCGGGGCCCGGTCATTTTATACTAAGGATAAGCCGATCATGTCGGTGGAGGATCTGAAGGGCCTGAAAATTCGGGTGCTGCAATCGCCAACGCTCATCACGATGGTTGAAATGTTGGGCGCGGCCCCAATCGCCATGTCACAGGCAGAGGTCTACACCTCTATCCAACAAGGCGTGCTGGACGGCGCGGAAAACAATGAATTTGCGATCACCATTGCCCGGCATGGTGAGGTTGCAAAGGAATATTCCTATGACATGCATTCGCGCATCCCGGATGTGGTTCTGATTTCAACCGCAACGCTGAACCGACTGTCCGAGGAATATCGCGCCGCCGTGCAAGAGGCTGCACGCGAAAGCACGGAGTTTCATAAGGGTGTTTGGGGTGCGTCGGTAGAGGCGGCACGCAAACAATCCGAAGACGATTTCGGCGTCACCTTCCATTACCCCGATGTTGCGCAATTCCAAGCGGCGGTGGCGCCGATGTATGACGCGCTGAAAGACGAGCCAGAAAAATACGCGATCTTTGAAGCGATCCGCGATGTTGCAGGATCGCAGATGTGATGGGTGTGCGGCGCTGCCTTGATATGGCTGTTGGCGGGGCCTGTGCGCTGTTGCTTGTGGCCATGGTATGTGTCCTTAGCTGGCAGGTGATCAGCCGCTATGTGCTGGGGGCTCCATCTACATTTTCAGAAGAAGTGCTGCGTTTCGGTGTGATCTGGTTGTCCCTTTTGGGGGCAGCCTATGCCACAGGTGCGGGCACACATATGACCATCGACCTGCTGCGCGAGCTTTCGAGCGGCTGGAAACGCCGTATGTTAGAGACGTTTGTGCCAATTTCACTGATCTTGTTCGCGGGGTTTGTGCTGGTCCTGGGCGGGGTGCGCGGCGTGCAGATTGCCGGGGTGCAAACCAGCCCGGTGCTGGGTATCCCGATGAAGCTGATCTATGCCAGCCTGCCGACCTCTGGCGTGCTGATCATAGGGTATAGCCTGCTGAACCTGATCGATATTTTACGTCAAAAATGCACGCAGCCAGATGCGGTCGCGCGCGCCTTGGCTTTGGGGGAGTAGCAATGGCAACGACCGCTAGTTTTGTTTTATTGGGTGTGTTCGGCACATTGGCAATGCTTGGCCTGCCCTTGGCTGTTGCGATTGTCGCGGCGGCCTTGGCGGCGGTTGCGCTTGTCGCGCCGCTGGATATGGCGCTGTTTACCGCTGCGCAGAAAATGATGGCCAGCCTGGACAGTTTCTCATTACTGGCGGTGCCGTTTTTCATCCTGTCCGGAGTGATCATGAACTCTGGCGGAATTGCGGTGAAATTGGTGAATTTTGCCAAGCTGATCGTCGGGCGGGTGCCGGGATCATTGGCGCAAACGAATATCGCCGGGAATATGTTATTTGGCTGTATTTCGGGCTCTGCTATTGCGGCCTCCACCTCTATCGGTGGCGTTTTGGTGCCGATGCAGGTGCGCGATGGCTATGATAAAGATTTCGCCGCAGCTGTGAATATCGCATCGGCGCCCACCGGGATGCTGATACCGCCCACAACGGCGTTTATCATTTATTCCTTGGTCTCTGGTGGAACCTCTATCGCCGCGCTTTTTGTGGCGGGCGCGGTGGCGGGTACGCTTTGGGGTCTGGGAATGATGCTGATTGTGGGCCTTGTCGCGTGGCGGCGCGGCTATCCGTTGGCGCCGCGCGTAGGGCTGCCGGACGCGCTGCGCATCACACTAGAGGCCATCCCGGCATTGATGTTGGTGGTGATTGTGATCGGCGGAATTGTCGGTGGGATTTTCACTGCGGTTGAGGCCTCTGGCATCGCCGTCATCTATACGCTAATTTTGGCATTTGGTGTCTATCGCACCGCACCTTTGCGCGATTTGCCGGGTTTTTTCGTTGAAACCGCAAAGGTGACCGGGGCGATCATGCTGCTTTTGGCGGCCTCTGCCGCGCTAAGCTTTGCGATGGCGTTTACGGGCATTCCAGCGGCGATCACCAGCCTTATCCTTGGGCTGTCCGACAATCCTATTGTGGTGTTGATCATCATAAACCTGGTGCTTTTAGTGGTGGGTTGTTTCATGGATATCGGTCCTGCCATTCTGATTTTCACACCGATTTTGCTGCCGATTGCGCAGAAGATTGGTGTCGATCCTGTGCAATTCGGTGTGATCTTGGTGTTCAATCTGGCGATTGGCACCATCACGCCGCCCGTCGGCACTGGCCTGTTTGTTGGTGCCTCTGTCGCGAAAATCCGGGTCGAGTTGGCGATCCGGGCGCTTGCGCCATTTTACCTCCTCCTCGTTGGATTGCTGCTGGTGGTCACCTACTGGCCCGCGCTGACGATGACCTTGCCCCGCCTCTTTGGCCTATAGGCCGGGGCTGCTGACATATGACTGAAAGGACGATTATGTTAACCGTAGAAACACGTCACGCCATCCATCCTGCCCATGCAAAGACGATGGATACCGCCGCATTGCGCGATAATTTCCTAACTGAAGGCATGTTTGCCGATGGTGAAATCCGTTTGGTCTACACGCATTATGACCGGTTCGTGATGGGCGGCGCCGTGCCCGGGGCAAAGACGCTTGTGCTGGATGTTGTGGATGAAACCAAAACGCCCAGCTTCCTTGATCGTCGCGAAATGGGGATCGTGAATATTGGTGATACCGGCATGGTTTCGGCCGATGGCGAGACATATACACTGAATAGCGGGGATGTGCTGTATCTTGGAATGGGCACAGGTGCGGTCAGTTTTTCGGGTGCGGGACGGTTCTATATTACCTCTGCACCGGCCCATGCGAAATTTCCGAATAAGCTTGTGACTCTGGCCGATTGCGTTGAGGTCAAAATGGGCGATGTCGAAAATTCAAACAAGCGCACGATCAAACAGTTCATTCACCCCAATGTCATGGAAAGCTGCCAGCTGATCCTTGGCTATACGTCGCTTGAAGATGGCTCGGTCTGGAACACAATCCCCAGCCACATCCATGACCGTCGAATGGAAGCCTATCTGTATTGGGGTATGGATGATGCCAGCCGGGTCTTGCATCTGATGGGAGAGCCAACAGAAACCCGCCACTTGATGATTGCAAATGAAGAGGGGGCGATTTCGCCGCCATGGTCGATCCACTCGGGCGCAGGCATCGGAAAATACACCTTTATCTGGGCGATGGCGGGCGACAACGTCGATTATACAGATATGGACTTTATCCAACCGGAGGATTTGCGCTGATGTCCGGGATCTTTGATCTAAGCGGTCAACGGGCGCTGGTTACAGGGGCGAATACCGGGATTGGCCAGGCGATTGCGCTGTCGCTGGCCGCGCAGGGCGCCTTTGTGACCTGTGCCGGGCGACGGGCCTGTGATGAAACCGTGTCGATGATCACCGATGCACGGGGCAATGCCGATTCCCTTCTGCTGGATTTTTCCGATCCGATGGCAGCAAAAAATGTTTTCGCCGGGGCAGGTTACAGTCTGTTGGTAAATAACGCCGGCATCATCCGCCGCAATGATAGTGTTGATTTTACCGAAGACGATTGGGACGCGGTGATGGATGTAAACGCCAAGGCCTTGTTCTTCACCTGCCAGGCCTTCGGCAAAGAGCTGATTGCCAAGGGCGCACCGGGTGCGGTGGTGAATATTGCATCGTTGTTGTCATTTCAGGGCGGCATTCGGGTGCCCAGTTACACGGCATCGAAACACGGTGTGGCCGGGATCACTAAGATCCTGGCCAATGAATGGGCACCCCATAACATTACGGTCAACGCGATTGCGCCGGGATATATCGCAACCAATAACACCGAAGCTTTGCGAAATGACCCAGACCGCGCCAAGGCGATTTTGGATCGGATTCCGGCCGGGCGTTGGGGCGATCCCGAAGATATTGGTGGCACAGCCGCCTATCTGTGTTCGCGTGCTGCAAAATATGTCACGGGGGCTGTGTTGAACGTTGATGGCGGCTGGTTGGCACGCTGATCGCATTTTTGGGCGGGTGGATATATCATTCGCCCAAACCACCGCGCCCAACGCTATGCGTTTTTTGCAAGACAGGGATGTGAACTGATCATTCCATAAACCTTGCCTGTATGGATCTGTCGCACCATATTAAAACTGAACATATCAGTTCAATATGGAGAGACGATATGAAACGGACCTTCGCAGCCGCTGTGATCCTGGCGCTTTGGGCCAGTGCGTCACTGGCCTTTGACGTTGATATGCCACGGTTGGAATTTGGTGCCTTGGCACCATCTGTCGTGCAGACAGCCGGCGCGGCTCAGTCGTGTGGGGACTGATCGGACCCGATGTGCCGTTCTCCGCGGGCGCGGGCCAGCTGGATTTGTTGCTGACGTTCGCGAAAACGACCACGATCTTCGTCACTGAATTCATTGATGCAGCGGTGACAGCTCACACCGGGTTCATAGCCGGGCTTGGCTTTGCCGTCTTCAGATAGCGGCCGACGGCAGGCGTGGCACAGATCATAGCTGCCCTCTTGCAACCCATGTGTCAGGCTGACGCGACCATCAAAGACAAAGCATTCACCCTCCCACATGCTGGTATCCTGCGGCACCTCTTCTAAATATTTCAAGATGCCACCTTTCAGGTGATACACATCTTCAACGCCCTGACCAATCAGGTAATTCGTTGATTTTTCACATCGAATTCCGCCGGTGCAGAACATGGCGACCCGTTTGTTGTGAAACCGCTCCTTGTTCTTTTGCCACCATTCGGGGAAATCGCGGAAGGACTCCGTCTTGGGGTCCACTGCGCCCTTAAATGTGCCGATCTCCACCTCATAATCATTGCGGGTGTCGATGACGACAACATCGGGGGCCGAGATCAGCTCATTCCAATCTTGTGCTTCGATGTAATGGCCAACGCTTGCAGTGGGATCGATATCGGGTTGTCCCATTGTCACGATCTCTTTTTTCAGACGTACTTTCATACGGTTGAACGGCATGTCGGTGGCCGTGCTTTCTTTCCATTCCAGCGTGGCACAGCCGGGCAGGGCACGGATGGCGGCAAGCACCGCGTCAATACCTGCACGTGGACCGGCAATTGTGCCGTTGATCCCTTCGCGTGCCAAAAGCAGCGTGCCTTTGACACCCTGCGCACAGGCAATCTGCGCGAGCGGCCCACGCAGCGCATCAGGGTCGTCAAAACATGTGAAATGATAGAGTGCAGCAACAGTATACATGGCCGATCCCTTACCCCTACAGCCCCCTGTCAGGCAAGCCCGATTGACCATGCACCACATAGGATTTACGCATTGAGGCACTGCCTCAGCCCACCGGAAGGATCCTGACATGTCGCAATCTGCCCTGATCGTTATTGATGTGCAAAATGATTTCTGCCCCGGCGGTGCGCTTGCGGTGGCCGATGGTGATGCGATTGTCGCGCCGATCAATGCGATGATGCAGGATTTCCCGGTTACGGTTCTGACCCAGGATTGGCATCCCGCCGATCATGCGTCTTTCGCGGATAATCATCCCGGTGCGTTGGCTTATGACCAGATTGATATGCCCTATGGTCCGCAAACCCTGTGGCCCGATCATTGTATCTGGGGATCCGACGGCGCCAAATTTCATCCTGCGCTGCATATTGATCCGGCAGATTTAATTCTGCGCAAAGGGTTTCGCCCGCATATCGACAGCTACAGCGCGTTTTTTGAAAACGATCATGAAACGCCAACCGGGTTGCGAGGATATTTGCAAGATCGCGACATTACTGACCTGACATTTGTCGGTCTGGCATTGGATTTTTGCGTGGCATGGTCTGCGATTGATGCCGCCAAATTGGGCTTTCGGGCCACTGTGGTGGAACAGGCCTGCCGGGCGATTGATCTGAACGGATCATTGGCCGCAGCGCGTCAGGCGATGCAAGAGGCTGGCGTGACACTGGCCTAATCGGGTGCCAATGCAAAGGTTGCTGCGCCATCAAAACCGCAGCGATCCATCGCCTTTAGATAAGCGGCAGTGAACCCGTTAAGCGAGAAGCTGTAATGGCCGTCTTTGCCCGGTGCGGTAAACTCCAGCAGCCCATTGCGGTGCATGGCGTGCAACATATTATCTGTGGCCGGGCCGTTGAACACCGCCCTGGCCCAGACCAGCCCTTCGTCATTCAGGCCCGATTGCGCAACGGTCGTGGTGCTGTCGCCATCGTCAAACACCGCCACGGCCTGATCATGATCACGATATAATGGCAGATAGTGACGCGGCGCGGTTTCCAAATATGTCACTGGCGGATTGACCGTGGGTGGACCTGCATCTTGTGATGTCAGCGACACAGAGACGGTTGGCATCCCGTCTCCACCCGTGCGTGCCGTGCATTCCAGCCAATCGTCATCGCCACTGGTTTGCGGAATAACAGATACGCGCCAATCGCGATAGGACCATGTTTCCTCGGCACCTGCCGGTGTTGCCATGGCTAAGGCCAAGATAATTGCGGCTTTCATCAGGTCCTCTTTTCGGCACAAATGGCGCCGCTCTCTTGCAATATACCCGCCAACCCTGCTTAAACCTAAGCAGTCATTGCGGAGATCCAGCATGGTCGACATTGCCACGCGCGTCTATAATCACAAATGGAAAATTGATCCGATTATTCGGTCATTGATTGATACCGATTTTTATAAACTGTTGATGTGTCAGTCTATTTTCAAAAACAACCCTGACACGGTGGTGCGGTTTTCCTTGATAAATCGGTCGAAAGATATCCGCATGGCGGATCTGATCGACGAAACCGAACTGCGTGAGCAGCTGGATTATGCGCGCAATCTGAAGCTGTCGCGCGGCGAAAGCACATGGATGCGCGGCAACATGTTCTATGGAAAACGGCAGATGTTTCGGTCGGATTTTATGGAATGGTTCGATAATTATCAGCTGCCGGCCTATGACCTACAGGTGAAGGACGGCCAATATGAGCTGACATTTGAAGGCAAATGGCATGAGGTCATGTTATGGGAAATCCCGGCCTTGGCGATCCTTATGGAATTACGGTCGCGGGCGGTATTGAACCGGATGCGGCGGTTTGAACTGCAGGTACTTTATGCCCGCGCGATGACCAAGATTTGGGAAAAAATCGAGCAGCTAAAAGGTCTTGAAGGGCTGAAGATAGCGGATTTTGGCACCCGGCGCCGGCATAGTTTCCTTTGGCAGGATTGGTGCGTTCAAGCGATGTTGGAGGGGCTGGGCGATGTCGCGGATGGCGGCGCGTTTACGGGCACCTCAAATTGTCTGGTTGCCATGCGCCGTGATATCGAAGCCGTGGGAACCAATGCCCATGAAATGCCGATGGTTTATGCCGCGCTGGCGCAGGACGATACGGCGTTGGCGCGTGCGCCCTACAAGGTTTTGGCGGATTGGCATGAAGAACATGAAGGCAATCTGCGTATCATCCTGCCCGACACCTACGGCACTGATGGTTTCTTGGAACATGCGCCGGAATGGCTGGCGGGGTGGACAGGGATCCGTATCGATTCCGGTGATCCGGTGCAGGCAGCCGAATCCGCGATCAAATGGTGGCAGGCCCATGGTGAAGACCCGCGGGAAAAGCTGGTGATTTTCTCCGACGGATTGGACGTGGCGCAGATCAAAGAGCTGCACGCGCGTTTTCACGGCCGGGTGAAATGCTCATTCGGGTGGGGCACATTGTTGACCAATGATTTCCGGGATCTGGCCCCCGATGGTGGGCTGGCGCCATTCAGCCTTGTGTGTAAAGCGGTGGCTGCAGATGGCAAACCCACAGTGAAACTGTCGGATAACCCAAATAAAGCAATGGGCCCAGCAGAGGAAATAGCGCGATATAAACGCGTCTTCGGGATCACCAATCAAACCCGCCAAGATGTGATCGTTTGAATAAGAAAGCCTGCGTCACATCCGCCCCGGTGCCATACGGCGTCCGGGCGGTTTTGGCGCTGCTTTATCAACACCGCGCTGGCTGATATGGTGGCGCTGGCCGCAGGCCCGCCCAATTTGAAAAGAGCGCTGATATGACCGAAACGCCGTCCCCGTCACCAGAACACGAGCCCGCCGGGCGGTTCGGCTGGCTGAAACAAAATGATCTGTGGAAACTGCTTAGCAGCGGCGTTCGAGAACAGTCGCGCTATTATGTAATTGCGATCATCGCGATGGTGGTTGTGGCGCTGACCTCGGCTGCGACGGCATGGGTGATGCAATCCATCATCGACACGATGGCACAGCCCGATAACACTGCTGCGGTTATGGGGGTTGCGGGTCTTGTGATCTTGATTTTTACAACCAAGGGCATCGCGAATTACGTGCAAAGCGTATTCATGAGTCGGGCGGGAAATCAAATCGTCGCCAATCAGCAGCTAAGCGTCTATCGCAAGCTGATGCGGCAGGGGGTTGCGTTTTACAACCTGAATGAATCTTCCAATTTGATGATGAAAATCACCACCGGCGCGGCCTCGGCGCGGGCGCTGATTGAAACCTTTGTCTCATCCTTGGCGCGTGACGCGTTGACATTGGTGGGGCTGGTTGCGGTGATGATTTACCAGCAACCGCTATTGTCGATGGTGTCGTTGATCTTTGGTCCGCTGGCGATTTTGGGCATTCGTCTGATCGTGCGCAAAGTGCGCGATATCATGGAGAAACAACTGGAATCCTCGGCGGAATTTATCAAGGCACTGCAAGAGACATCGCGCGGCATTCAAGTGATTAAAATCTTTTCGTTAGAAGATCAGATGAATGCGCGGATGGAACGCACGGTGCGCGAAATTCAGAAGCGGTCAAACAAAAGCGCGCGGTTAGAAGCAATTACGTCGCCGCTGATGGAATCGCTCTCGGGGTTTGCGATCGCCGGCGTTGTGGCGCTGTCCTCAGTGACGGTTCTGGGCGCAGAGGCCACGACACCCGGAAAGCTGATGTCATTCATCACCGCATTGTTGATGGCATATGAACCGGCCAAACGGCTGTCGCGCATGCGTATTTCGGTAGAGCGAAATATGGTCGGTGTGCGGATGTTGTTTGGTATTTTGAACCAACCCGATATGCTGACACAGTCCGAAAATGCCACGCCTTTGCAATCCGGCCCCGGGAAAGTTGTTCTGGATCAGGTCAGCTTTGCCTATCAAGATGACCGGCGCGTGCTGCGCGATGTGGATCTAACGTTTGAGGGCGGTAAGACCACCGCGTTGGTCGGGCAATCGGGCAGCGGTAAATCCACGGTTATGAATTTGGTGATGCGGATGTATGATCCGGTCAGCGGCAAGGTTACGATTGACGGTCAAGATATCTCAGAGGTGACCTTTGATACGCTGCGCGCGCGCATGTCTTATGTTGGGCAAGATACGTTCTTGTTCGGGACGACAGTGATGGAAAATTTGCGTATGTCGCGCCCAGATGCCAGCTATGAAGAGGTGATCGCTGCCGCGAAAGACGCCAATGCACATGAATTTATCATGGAACTTGCACATGGCTATCACACCGAGGTGGGCGAAAACGGCGGGTCTTTATCGGGCGGCCAACGTCAACGGCTGTCGATTGCGCGTGCAATGTTGCGAAACGCGGAAATCCTGCTGCTGGATGAGGCGACATCGGCGTTGGACGCGACCTCTGAAGCGTTGATCAAAGAGGCGCTGGACCGGATCACAAAGGACAAAACGACCATCGTGATTGCGCATCGGCTGTCGACCATTCTTAGCGCGGATCAGATTTATGTTCTGCAAGATGGTCATGTTGTGGAAGGTGGCTCGGCAGATGAATTGCTGGCCAAAGGCGGGGCGTTTAAGACCCTGTTTGACCAGCAATTTTCAAGCCGTCATCAGCGAAAATAGTGTCTTAGTCCTCGCGCAGAGCGTAGGAAAGATAGTCGGTCATCGGTTTCACCAAAATGGAGGCCGGGCTGCGTGAGCCTGTCTGGATAAAAGCCTCCAGTGGCATGCCCGGTTGCAGGCCCAAACCCAGCAGCTCTTGCCGCTCCCCTTCGGGAATTGCCAATTCTGCGGTGAAATATGTCGCCCCGGTCGCATCATCTGTGACAGTATCGGCTGAAACGGTGCGCACAGTGGCCGGGAAGCTGGGCGTTGTGCGCGAGTTGAAATTGGGGAAGCGCACCATCGCCTCTTGTCCAGAATGCACACGGTCAATTTGAATCGGGTCGATCTTGACAGAAAACACCAAAGGAACCTCTTGCGGAACGATAGAGACGACCGCACTTCCCGGGCTGACCACACCGCCAATCGTGTGGATTTGCAGCCCCAGAACCGTGCCTGACATCGGGGCGCGCAGCACCAAACGGCCAAGCCGCGTTTCGACCACCCGCAGGTTCTCGCGCAGCTCGGTTTCTTGTGGTTGCAGGCTGCGCAGTTCATTTTGCGCTTCTTCGCGCCGTTCGGCGGCAAGGCGCAGCGCCTCAATTTCAAATCCGGCGATCGCGCTTTTGGCTTCTGCGATTGACGCCTCAAGCGAGCCTAACTCACCTTCCAGTTCGGCAGCTTCGCGTTGCAATGCGGATACGCGCGAGAATTGCGTCAACCCCCGTTCAAACAACGATTGCTGATCTTTTAGCTCTGACACGATCAGATCTACCTGTGTTTGACGTGCGTGTTTTTGCCGTTCATAGCCCTGGATCAAGGAGCGCGATTGCACCTTTCGTTCGTCCAACTGCGACAACGTGCGGTCCAACGTGTCGCGCCGCGCGGTGAACAGGGCGCGTTCTTCGCGCATCAGGCTGGCGACTTTTGCGTCAGAGGCGGCGTCTTGCAGTTCTGGTCGATAGGTCAGCGGGGCGTCCAGAACCTCTGCCGTCAACCGATCCATCCGCGCCAGGGCCTCATATACCTGCCCTTGCAGCAAACCTTGCTGTGCTTCCAGCTCTGTCGGGTCCAATTTCAGCATTTGCTGGCCGGCCATCACGCTGTCGCCATCACGCACATCAATTTCAGAAATAATTCCGCCATCAGGGTGCTGAATAGTTTGGTGGCGTGCTTCGACCTGAACCGTGCCGGGGGCGACGACGGCACCGTTGATCTCGGTCACGACAGCCCAAGCGGAAAACCCGCCCAGTGCCAGAACGATGACAATAATGCCCATGATGACGTGACGGGTTGGGGACCAGTTCATACTGCGCCTGCCTTTCCGCGTGCCGCAGCCACCACATTCGCAGGTTGGCGCAGTCGTTCCAGAACCTCATCTCGCGGACCAAAGGCGCGCGGTGCGCCGCTTTCGATCAGCAGCACTTTATTACATTCGGCCAAGGCGGACGGGCGGTGTGACATGACAAAAACCAGTTTTCCAACTTTGCGCGCGTTGCTGATTGCGGTGTTTAGCGCACGCACACCGACATCATCCAGCGCGGCATTGGGTTCATCCAGTACCAAAACGACAGGATCGCCGAAGAATGCGCGGGCCAGGCCGATCCGCTGGCGTTGTCCGCCGGACAGTTCGCTTCCGCCATCGCTAAGCTGTGTGTCGTAGCCATTGGGCAGGCTAAGGATAAGATCATGTGCGGCGGCCAAACGTGCGGCGGCCACAGTGCTTTCGGGGTTAGCATCAGGTTGAAACCGCGCAATATTTTCAGCGACAGTGCCCGCGAATAGCATCACGTCTTGCGGCAGATATCCCATCAGTTTGCCCAGACGATCCGGGTCATATTGGTCAATCTTGGCACCGCCAAGACGGATTTCACCACGTGCAATGGGCCACAGGCCGACCATCGCGCGGGCCAAAGTGGATTTCCCTGACGCCGAGGGGCCGATCACCGCAATCGCATCGCCGGGCAGTGCGGTGAATGTGGCCCTCTGCAGCGTTGGTGCCTTTGCCCCGGGCGGAACGACGATCACGTCTTGCAGCTCTAACTTCGGTTCGGGACGGGGCAGTTCCATCGGAGGGTCGGTCTCCGGTACCATCGACAGTAGCTCATTCAGCCGTGATTTTGCGATCCAGGCGCGTTGCAAAACGGCCCATTGCCCTACGGTTTGCTCTACAGGCGCCAGGGCGCGGCCCAACAGAATGGATCCGGCGATCATTGCGCCAGCGGTCAGCTGTTCTTGTAGAACCAACCACGCGCCAAGGGCCAGCATGGCCGATTGAACCAGCATGCGGAATGCTTTTGTCCCTGTGGTGAATGCGCCGCCACGGTCAGATGCGGCCATTTGCGAACCAAGCGCGGAATCGCGGGCTGTTTTCCAACGCTCCGACAGTTCCTTTCGCATCCCCAAGCCACGCAAAGTGTCGATTTCGCGTCGCATGACCGCCCCACGCATATCTGCTTCGCCCGCGAATCGCTGTGAGTCCCCTTGGGTTTTGCGGGTGGCCATCTGGTTAAGGATGGCCAGGATTGCCACGATCAAAGCCGCGCCCACGGCAAACCATCCCATCCAGATATTGAACATAAATAGAATCGCCAAAAACAGCGGGGTCCAAGGTAGGTCCAGCACCGCGCCCAAGGAAGGCGACAAGAATGGCGCTTGCAGATGATTCAATGCGGCCAATGCTGCGGCTGGGCGTTTGCGTGCGTCGGGGTTTTCTGCCTCAATCAAGGATGCAGACAGCACCCGGCGATCCAGTCCTTGCTGCAACCGCGCGCCGATCCGTGCCAAAACCCTGCCGCGAACATGGTCTAAAATGCCCATCGTCAGGAATAAAAATACAACGATTCCAAATAGAACAAATAATGTGGAGCTGGATCCGCTTCCCAATACCCGATCATAGACCTGAAGCATGAACAGCGGTCCCGTCAACATTAATAGATTAATCGCAGCAGAGAATAAGGCGACAGCTGCGAGCGCCCCGCCGGATCTGCCCAATGCTTTGCGAAGTTCTTTTGCGCCTGCATTTTTGCCTTTTTGCGCCATTTCTATGCTCTCTCTATTCAATTCAGACGGGCTGGACCGTTTCCATGCGTCCTATCAAGGCAGCACGGCTGAAATATGACGATCAAAATGCGCCCTAGCCGGACGATGGGGTGATGGGCTGTGCGCAAAGCGGAACACGTTAAATTGAACCGCCGTGCGCCCTTACGTGCACAGCTGGGTGAGGGAACCAAGTGTTCACAAAGATTATCACAGGCGCGCGTTTCGGCAACCGGTGCAAGCTGCCGTTTTACTGCGCATTGTCTTCGCTTTGGTAAGGATTTCTACATTTCACGGGTTAGTTGGTTGACAAAAATACTCAACTTATATTGTTGATAGAAATACTCTGAAAAAACGGAGCCAATTATGGAACCCGAAGTATTGCCCGAAAATGCCGCCGCAGGCCTGCAAAAAATGCAGGAATTCTTAATTATGGGCGGGCCCGCGATTTGGGCAATTGCTGCCCTGTCCGTGATAACCCTTACCCTTATCCTTTGGAAAATCTGGCGATTGCTCCGGTTTGGGGCGTGGTCGGGCGGCCAAAGCAGTCAGCGCGCGGTGGATCAATGGCAGGCCGGTGACCGAAAGGCCGCGATGACGGCGCTTAAACGGCGCCGCAGCCTGCGTGCCCGTTTGGCGCTGGCCGCGATGGAAGCCTGCGCCAATCCGACCCTAACTGAAGCAGACGCGAAAGATGAAACGGGCCGAACGGCGCGGGCGCTTTTGACAAAGGCACGCGGCGGTTTGCGTGGGCTGGAACTGGCCGCGACCATTGGTCCGCTGGTGGGTCTGTTGGGAACAGTGACGGGTATGATCTCGGCGTTCCAGGCGCTGCAGGAGGCAGGCGCACGCGCAGACCCATCTGTGTTGGCAGGTGGTATTTGGGAAGCGTTGTTGACCACCGCAGCAGGCATGGCGGTTGCGATCCCTGCACAGATAGCGCTGACATGGTTTGAATCGGTGGTCGATACGCTGCGCCACGATATGGAGGATATGGCGACGCGCATCTTTGTGGCCAATGACAGTGCGAAAGACCATCCTGCCCAAACGCTGGCCGCTGCGGAGTAACTGATGTTCGATTTCGCACCGGACCGCGTTCGCAAGGGGCCAGACCTGACCCCGATGATCGATGTGGTCTTTTTGCTGCTGGTGTTTTTCATGCTGGCGTCGCGGTTTTCGACCGATGTGGTGATGCCGCTTGCGGCGTCGACGGGGCAGGCAGGCGAGTGGACAGGCCCGCCACGTTTGATTGACGTGGATCCGGGCGGTGTTTTGCGCCTGAATGGCGGCGAAGTCACGATGGATATGTTGCTGAGCGAATTATCACGCATGACCGAGGCACCGACGGATGCAATCATCCTGCGGGCCAAAGAAGCCCCGTTGCAAGACCTTGTGTCGGTGATGAATGACCTTGGCGCCGCCGGGTATTCACGCCTTATTTTGGTAGAATAGGCCCGATATGCAGTTTTCTTCGCCACCGCGCAAAGCCAATTCCGCGTCGCTTTTGCCGATGATCAACGTGGTGTTCTTGTTGTTGATCTTCTTTTTGATCTCGGCACAGATTTCGCCGCCAGAACCTTTCCCGACAGAGCCACCTGAATCACAGGCCGAAACGGAGGCCGATGGAACGTTTACCATTTTTCTATCGGCAGAAGGCGCTTTTGGCTTCCGCGATATTACGGCTCAGGAACCAGAGGATGTGATCGCCGCGCTGGAGGCTGCCAAGGCGGAGTATTGTCTGACAGAGGAGTGTGAGGCCGAGCCGCCGAAACTGTTGTTGCGTGCTGATAAGGCCGTGCCAGCTGCGCGTTTGGCGGCGGTGTTGCCGAAGTTGGGTGCGGCAGGTTTTGCCAAGGTTGATCTTGTGACCGCGATGGGAGGACACTGACATGCGCATTGCAAGAACTGCAGAAGTTATGGTGTTTGCCACGCTGGCCGTCGGGGTGCATGTGGCCTTTTTCATTGCGGCGCCACAGGAGGCGGGCGCGATTTCGGCGGGGTCGGCGGGGGAGTCTCTTGCGTCGATCGAGGCCGCAGATCAGAGCGTTGCCGAGATGGTTGAAGATTGGGAACAGGTTGATGTGCCCGAACCTCAGATTGCCCTACCAACCCAACCACCAAAATTTGAAATGCCGGAAATCGCCCTACCGCAGATGGAGGCACAGCCGCCCGGCCCGCCCAAAATGGCCGCGATGGACAGCCCGGTCGCGCCGACACCGCCCGATGTCTTACCAGAGGTGAAACCCGAAATCGCTGAGGCACCGCCCGAAACGACGGCACCGACGCAATCGCCCCGGCCCAAGGAACGCCCGGCGCGACAGGAAAAGCCCAAGCCGAAGAAACAACCAGAAAAGGCCAAACCGGCCAAGAAGGCGGCACCCGCCTCGAATGGTGCGCAGGCACAGCGCGCTGCAGGAACAGGCAATAAGGGTGCGAAGGGCAATAATGGCAGTGCGCGCGCCGCAACCATGTCCAAGGCGCAGGTCGAGAGCCTGCGTGGCAAATGGGGCGCGCAGATCCGGTCCCGGATTGAGCGTCGCAAGCGCTATCCAAGCGCAGCAGGCCGCGCCGCGGGCCGTGCGATTGTGCAGCTGACGGTGACACGGGGCGGGCAATTGGCTGGTGTGCGTCTGGCGCGATCCTCTGGGAATGGTGCGATTGATCAGGCAGCATTACGGGCCGTGCAAAGCGCGGGCCGTTTTCCCGCCGCCCCCAAAGGGTTGAATGACGCGCGCTATACATTTTCATTGCCGATGAGCTTTAAACGATAAGCGAAGGGGCGGGTGCGATCACCAGGAGAATCGCGACCGCCCGATGCCCCATGACAGTGCGGTCGATACGCCGATGGCGATCCCGTACCAGATCACGAAAAACAGCGGATTGTCTTGTGTGCAATACAGGGAATATCCGCTGGCTGCGAGCGAGGATGCCGCCAGCCCGGATAGCGCGGCAGAGGCGCCGGGGCGTGTGCTTGCACCTTGGCTGAAGACATGCACCGCGACAACAATTGGCAATGCGGCCAAGACGATAATCAGTCCGACACATTCACTAATGTAAAATGGCGTCCATTGGGCCGATCCCGATGCCGGTGCCACCCCATACACGATCAACCCGATCCCCACGAGGAGTGGCAATATCAGCGGCCAAAGCGGCAGGCGTGCACCGGGCCGTGTAAACCGTATCACTGCAAACAACGACCATCCCGCGCAAAACAGTGGCAAGGCTGTTTTTAGCGCGACAACGGGTTGCGCCAGCATCTGCAACAGCCCGGGGCGCAGGCCCATAATCCCCCAAAACCCAAGCAGCGGCAGCAGGGCCGCCAACACCAATACCGCGCCATAGCGGCCCGGCCGCATCGGGCGCGCAGCAGGCTGTTGCGACAGTTGTGCAATCAGGTCCTGTGTCATCATCGGTCCATCCTCCTGCCAAGCTCTTCAAGCTTTTTCAACGTGCGATGCAGCCGCACCCGAAGGGTTCCTTCGGCAATTCCCATCCGCAGCGCTACCTCGCCCGGGTCTTCTTCGCGCAGTTTGATCGCGCGGATCATTTCCGCCGAAACAGGGTCTATATCGGCTAGAATCACGTCTAAATCCTGTGCAGCCTCGCGGCCCCGTGCCTGTGACAGCTGCGCTTCATCTGGTAAACTCTCTGACCAATCTGCGATATCCTCGGTCGTCAGATTGCGTTTGCGGAACCCGTCGATCACCTTGTGGCGCGCGATGGCATAGATCCACGGCCGCAAAGGCCGGTCACGATCCCATGTCGCGCGCTTAGTATGTATCGCGATCAGCACCTCTTGTACCAAATCCTCTTGGTCATCGGGGCGGATATCGCGGGCGCGCGCCCGGATAATCCCGCGCAGCACCGGGACAAGCGCATCCAGCAGCCGGGCATAGGCCTGCCCGTCCCCATCAAGCGCCGCGTGCATCCACCCGGCCCAAAGGCATTCCGTCTGTGTCATCTGTCCTGCACTACGCGCTTTATCGTCCTTCCGTTACAGCCTGATCGTAAAGATCTGGCTTTTGCCACATTTTTGTCCGGCTTTGCGCCATTCAAATGGCGAAATCTGCGACCTAAATCGCCTTGACCTAAGCGTAATAACGCATCAAAGATCGCCCGAAGTTCTAGATAAAAGCCAATTAAAACAAAAATTTATGGATCGTAATATGACACCGTTACCGCAAAGAGTGAACTTTTCCGGCAGTGCACGCACATTCTTTGGTATTTGGATTGTGAATGTTCTTTTGTCCGCGCTAACCCTCGGGATTTACTCGGCCTGGGCGAAGGTGCGAACCCGGCAATATTTTTACCAAAATACCACCGTAGGGGATCGCCGTTTTGATTATCATGCCACGGGTGGACAAATTTTCAAAGGCCGTTTGATTGTCGTTTTGGGCCTGATCTTGCTGCAAATCCCGCTTATCAACATCGTGCTTCTTTTGGCGTTGATTGTGATGGTGCCTTGGCTATTGAACCGTTCCATTGCGTTCAATGCGCGCATGACCAGCTTTTCTGGTGTGCGGTTTGGGTTTTCAGGCACCTATTGGGGGGCGTTTAAATCCTATCTTCTTTATCCGATTTTGTCGGTATTCACTGCTTATACGACGTTGCCGATCGTGATCCGGGCGCAGCACCGGTATTATGTGAACGGGCATCGTCTGGGGCAGGCGGGTTTTGCGTTTAACAGCCCGCTGAAACCCTTTTATACCGCTTTTGGTATCGCGATTGGCTGGGCCGTTTTCGCGGTACTGGTGCTGGGCGCGATTGGCTTTGTGACGGGAGCGTTGGCGCCGTTGTTTGATCCTTACGGCATGCAGCCGATGTTCGTCCCAGTTGCGTTCCTGTGGGTGGCATTCATTGTCGCGTTTTTGCCCGCTGGGTTTATTTATTCGGCGCTGATCCGCAATCAGGTTTATGCATCGACCCAGTTGGATGGGGCACATCAGTTTCGCTCTACCGTGCGGCCTTTTGTGTTGATGACGCTGGCAGTCAGCAATGCGCTGGCGATTATCTGCAGTCTGGGATTTGCGACGCCTTGGGCGCATATCCGTATGGCGCGTTATCTGGCGGATAACACCATTATTCTGGCAGCAGGCACTATGGATGAGTTCGTGGACACGCAAGAGGGGGCAGGCTCTGCCATTGGCGACGCCTATACCGATATTGAGGGTATCGACCTTGGCGTTGCGATATAAGTTGAAACATCGGGTGGCTGGGCATGCGTTCGGCCCCCTGTCTTCGCGCCGGCAAAAGGCCATTCTTTTCTGGCAAGAGGGGCAGATACAGCTGGAGGACGTCGACGGGGCGATCCTAAGCACGGCACCGGTGACGCAGCGGCGCCATATATCGGGTGGGCCGGTGTTGCTGGAATTTGCCGATGGTTGGCGGTTTGAGGGCGCAACGTCAGAGTCAGACTTCCCCGGTGTTGATCGCGGGCGGCATCTGCGGCGCGCGGAACAGCTTCACCCGCGGCTTATCATCCTTGCGATTGCAGCTGTGTGTATTGGCTTTGGGGTGTGGAAATATGGCACCCGGATGATAACCGAGCTGGCGTTATGGGCGACACCCGATGCCATGGTGGCGGTGATTGATCGCAGCAATATGGCGCTGATTGACACGACGCTGGCCGATCCGTCGCAGCTGCCCGAAACCCGTCAAGCCGAGCTGCAAGAGATCTTTGCAAAGGTTGCCGCGCAGATACCAAAAGTCAGCTGGGCCACATATCATCTGGAATTTCGCGACATCGACGGCATGGGGCCAAATGCCTTTGCCCTGCCCGGCGGAACGGTTGTAATTACAGATGAATTTGCTGATCTTATCGCGCAGCCCGATATCATTGCCGGGGTGATGGGGCATGAACTGGCGCATGTGACCCAACGCCACGCGCTGCGCCAGATGTATCAGTCTTTCTCCAGCTACATGTTGATCACGGCGATTATGGGGGATATTGGCCCGTTTCTTGAGGATCTTCTGCTGGAAGGGAACGCGCTGATGGCCTTGTCGTTTTCGCGCACACATGAGGCAGAAGCAGATCATATCGGACAAAACAGCGCCTATGCGGCGGGCTATGATCCCACCGCTTTGGCTGAGTTTTTCACGATCTTAAAACAGCAATATCCCAGCGCTACACCGGAATGGCTGTCCAGCCATCCCGCGCATGACAGACGGATCGATAGTTTGCGTGATTTCGAGCCTGACACACCATAATTATGGCGGTCGTTCATCGAAGGATCGGCGGTTTATCAGGGTCCATACCGGGGGCTTTTGGCGTTGCTGACGGGGGGGTGGCCTCGTCTTGTTCGGGCAGGTGCAAGATCAACGCCTTGTCCAACAGGGCATTGGCGGCGGGCGTGTCAGGGTCGATAAAGGTGACATCCAGCTCCCCGGCATCAAGGCCAGAAAATGTCAGCGCCTCTCCCATCGCTTTGGCAATCGCAGGCCGCGCGGACTCGTGAGTGCCAAGGAACGCAAGCACATGGCCTTTATGCCCGTCTTCATAGGTCACGCCACCCAGCAACGCATGGGTGGCCATGCCTGTCAGCTGTTCAAATTTCGCGTCGAAGGCCGGCAGCAAAAGTCCAAGGATCGCAGGCGGCAGTTGCGGCGCCTCAAATGAGACCGGACGGCCCGAGGCGGCCTGCGGTGCGTGGGTCAGCGTGTCGGCCAGCCAATCCATTGCCTCTGGAGGCAGCAACATTGCTGAATCCGCTACGCCGAAATTGACACCCATGCCGATACCTTCTCCGTGTAGGTTCTGCGCGATCACCCGGCCGGGCAGGGCGGCATAGGGGACGGGCTCATCCGAAAATTCGGCCAGCCTCTCTTCCAGATCGAAGGCCAGCACGAAATCACCATCTTCTGTGGAAAAAACCTGTGGTTTGATATCTTCGTCGATCGGCTCTTCTTCCAGCAAAAGGAACAGTTCGGCATCTGCCAAACGATCATAAACAGCAAGCCGCAGCGCCTCATTACTGGGGTCGGCATCCATCGCGGCATAGGCTTTGTCATAAGGGGTGCGGAGCGCATCGTCGGTCATCATATCTCCTTTGTCCCGGTGCTGATCCGGGCGGTCGGGTCATTGCGTATTGCGCCACCCTGTCAGAGGCAAGCAAAACCCGGCCCGCCCGTCATCGGCGCTTCTATGGCTTTGCGTGCCATTTGGCAGCATTTGGGCATAAATTAGATCAATTTGTTTCGCAAATCGCGACAATCACGCATTCCGTGTATATCGTAATCGTGACAAGACATAATCTTGCCCGATTGTCATCCTACAGCTCTTTATTAAGCAAATTGGGTGACCATCTTGCAGGTGACGTCCTGTGGATCAAAAATCCGCAAAAGCGGGGAGCGATGCTCGAGTTCGATAATGTCAGCAAGTCCTTTTGGACCGGCAAACAGCGCAAGGTGATCCTTGATCGTGCCAGCTTCCGGGTGGAGCTGGGCAATTCGCTTGGCATTCTGGCACCCAACGGCACTGGTAAGACGACAATCATCAATATGATGGCGGGTCTGGAAAAACCGGATGAAGGCACAATTCGTAAGAATTGCCGCGTGTCCTTTCCGCTTGGCTTTATGGGCGGCGTTGTGTCCAAACACTCGGCGCGGGAGAATGCGCGGTTCATTGCGCGGCTTTATGGGCTGGATCCCGACTATGTCGAGGCCTTCTGCCGTTGGCTGTGCGGTATCGAAGAATATTTTGACATGCCCGTGGGCACGTTCAGCCAGGGGATGCGCTCACGTTTTACGTTCTCACTGTTGTTGGCGCTGGAATTTGACATCTACCTGATTGATGAGGGGATGCCGTCGACGACGGATGTGAATTTTAACCGCAAAGCAGGCTCTATTCTGCGGGACCGGTTACAAGATTCGACCGTGATTGTGGTGAGCCATCAGGCCTCCACCCTAGAGAAATTTTGCCGAACCGCTGCCGTGCTACATAATGGACAGCTTTATATGTTTGACAGTTTAGAAGAAGCGAAGCGGATGTATGACTACCACTCCTAAGGTTACGAAATACCGCATCCGCCGCGATTCTTTGGCGGCCGGATCCCCCTCCTCTGTTTCGGCTGCGCCGGCGTCAAAGCCTGCGGTAGCCCCGGTGCAGGCACCACGGGCGACGACGCCGCCGCCTGGTCCCGGAAGCTCTGGCCGTGTGTCGCGCAATGGTGTGCGTAATGCTGCCAGTGCGTTGGCTGGAGATTTGGCACAAAGCCGGGCAGAAGCGGCCGGCGCGCCAAGCACGGCATCGGCCGCGCGGGCGGAGTTTGAAAGGCGACCAGAGTCGCTATTTGAAGAGCATGATGACGGGTTTGGCAATCAACGGTTTGCGCAGGCCGCGAAGGGTGATGGCGACACGGTCCTAGGCCCGAAAGAGCTGACCGTAGATGAAGAAATCGCAAAAATCCGGGCCGAAGGGCTTACGGGGCGACAGTTGCGTCTGGCGCGGCGCATGGCGCAAAAACACGGGATCCAAGCAACATCTGATTTCGAAGCAGTGCGCCTGCTGCGGCAAAAAGGCATTGATCCACTGGATCGGTCTAACATCTTGTCGATGGTCAAGGGCGATGCCGAGGATGATGCAAACCTGCCCGCAACCACCGGTGGCCGGACTTTGGCCCGAATTGACGGCAAAGGCGCAGACCCCAATGTACAATTGCCGCAGACTGTAAAGGGCGGCAAGCTGCCTTCGACAGAGTTAATGAATGAAGACACGCGCGCGCGCGATATCATGAATATTCAGCGCGACATTGCCCGGCGGCGGCGGCGCAAGATCGGGCTATTGATCACCCGGCTTGCGTTTTTTGTGTTCCTGCCAACATTGGCAGCGGCGTATTATTACTATGTTATGGCGACGCCGATGTATGCCACCAAGACGGAGTTCGTGATTCAGAAGGCCGACGGCCTGGGGGGGGCAGGGATGTCCAGCCTGTTCTCTGGCACGCAATTGGCGACCAATCAGGATTCAGTGACGGTCCAAAGCTATTTGCAATCACGCGATGCGATGCTGCGATTGGATGCCGACCAGGGGTTTAAGGCGCAATTTCAGCAAGACTTCATTGATCCACTGCAACGTCTGGACCCCGATGCAAGTAATGAGCGCGCCTATAAGCTGTATAAGCGAAACGTAAAAATTGGCTATGATCCTTCTGAAGGGGTGGTCAAGATGGAAGTTGTCGCGCCGGAGCCCGAAGAGTCCAAGAATTTTTCTGAGGCGCTGATTTCTTACGCGGAAGAACAGGTCGATCAGCTGACATCGCGCCTGCGCGAAGATCAGATGAAAGGTGCTCGTGAAAGCTATGCGGATGCTGAGCGGAAGGTATTTGATGCGCAGTCGAAGGTTTTGACCCTGCAAGAGCAGGTTGGCATTATTGACCCGGTGTCTGAAAGCAGCCTTGTCATGAGTCAGGTTTCTGCATTTGAAACCCAGCTACAGCAAAAGCGCTTGGAGTTAGGTCAATTGCAGGACAATACGCGTCCCAACGCTGCGCGAGTGGCTGGTGTGCAGGGCGATATCGCGCGGCTTGAGACATTGATTTCCAACCTGCGATCACAACTCACTCAACGGACATCGGACACGGCCTCCTTGGCGTCTGTCACCGGTGATTTGCGCATTGCAGAGGCGGAGCTGCAGACCCGGCAGCTGTTGCTGTCGCAGGCCGCTCAGCAGATGGAGACCGCCCGGATTGAGGCAAATAAGCAGGTTCGGTATCTTGAGATGGGCGTGCGGCCTGTTGCACCCGATGAGCCAACCTATCCACGGTCTTTCGAAAACACGCTTGTCGCGTTTCTGATCTTTTCCGGGATCTATCTGATGCTGTCCCTGACCGCCTCTATCCTGCGCGAACAGGTGTCAAGCTAAGCGATCACCGCCGGGATTTGGCCGCAATATCGTTGGTGAAGTTCGGGCGGTAATCAACCCCGCCGCGAGAGACGATTTCAACAGCATAAGAAGCTGCACATGTTGTCCATGGACAGTTTTTATGCGCTGGGCCTTGAACGGGCACGCCCAGGGATATCAAACGCCACGCATTGCAATCCAGAGCCCTATCGCCGAGTCTCTGCGCAATTAAATAACATCCATAAGGCGAGTGGAAAGGAATCTTTTATCCTTCCTAGTGCATCATAGCTGTACGCGACATGTCGGGAGCAGCGTATGATCGGGCTAAATCTGTTTAAAGGCGCCTCAATTCGTCAGAAAATTGTTGCCTTGGCTGTCGCGCAGATCCTTGTCACGGCGATCAGCATGGGCAGCCTCGCCGTTTTCAGGACACAGCAGCTGGCAGAAGGCAATGCAATCCAACTGATTGCGCAAGATACTAAATTTGTCGGCGAAACTTTAACGCGCAGCTTCCTTGAAATGCGCTCTGACGCGATGATCGGTTCACGTTCTCGCCCGGTTGTCGGTCTGGTTCACGCCATCGAAAATGGGGGAACCGACCTCATTTTCAACGCGGATGTCGGCGTTTGGCGCAAAGCAGCATCCGATCTATTTCTGTCGATTCTACTGAACCGCCCTCATTATCGTCAGTATAGATTCATCGCGCTGGATAAAGAAGCGCATGAATTGGTGCGCGTTGATCGTACGAAGGACGATCGGTTGACGGTGACATCGGCTGACAAACTGCAGGAAAAGCAGTTTGAAGAATATGTCATTGCGGCGCGCAATCTAAAACCGAATGAAACATATTTATCGCGCGTTACGCTTAATCGGGAAGAAAATACGATTGATTCCGAAGCGCTGCCAACAATTCGTATGGTTGTGCCCGTTTTTTCAGGAGAGGTGAAAATTGGATTGATTGTCATAAATGCCGATTACCGGGCCATGCTGCAAAACTCCTTCGGATCGGTCCTGTCGGATTCAGATGCATATGTCATAAATGGTCAAGGTGATATATTTGAATTTGTGCGTGGTGAAGGGAGCGCAAAGCTTGCTTTTAGGGGATTATCGGACGATCTGCAGATCCAAGCTGCGCTGAATCAGGCGGTGGATACGGCGCCGGGCGAAAAACTGCTGCTAAGCGATTTGCGTCTGACCTATTTTAATCAGGTGAAGCTGCCATTCGTCGGTCCGGACACAGAGCTGTTTACCGGCCTATCGATTCCAAGGTCGCAATTGGCGCATCAAGTGGGCCAGGTACGTAAAGCTACGGCTGGGCTTGCGGGAATTTTACTTGTTGTGTGCCTTCTTGGCAGCCTACTTGTCGCGCATTCCGCGACTGAACCATTATCACGGTTAACTCGTTTATTGGCCAAGGCGCGATATTACGACGACTTGAAGGATTTACCGGATATTCGTCATGACGAAGTTGGTAGTTTAACACATGCGTTCCGCAATCTCTCACGCCGCTTGAAGTCGTCTGAACTACAATCGCAAGCAATACTAGAAAATATTTCCGATGGCATCATTATTCTCGATCATTCTGGTAAAATACTTCGGATGAACCCAGCGGCATTTAAGCTATTCGGCTATCGTACAGATGAAATAATTGGGCATCATATTACCGTGTTATTTCCCAATGAGGATGCTGACGAGGACGCGGACTTCATCAAAAAATACCTCCCCATAAAAGATCCAAAAACAGCCGGGTATGAGGTAAGCGGACGAAAATCTAGCGGCGCTATCGTGGATATGGACTTATCGTTAAGTGAAGCGAGGGTTGGTAAGACATTGTATTTCACAGGTGTCATGCGGGACATAAGCGAAACAAAAAGGGTGTCCAGATTAAAAGATGAATTTGTCTCGACTGTTAATCATGAGCTGCGAACACCTCTGACGAATATTCGGGCGGCTTTAGGGATGCTGCAAATGAGTATTGGGGAAAGTCTGGACCGTAAATGTAAAAGACTGCTGCAGCTATCGATAGATAATGGCGCAACTCTGAGCAAGCTGGTCGACGATATGTTGGATATCAAGAAGATAGAGTCCGGGTGTATGGAGTTTGTATCTGAGTATACAGAGCTGCGAACACTTGTGGCCGGGATTGTCTCGGGCCACGAAGCCTATGCAAGTAGTTTTGGGGTAAACCTTAAATATCAAAACTATGCAAAGCAAGCACTTGTAAATTTAGATCCACATAGGCTTAGGCAAGTTATTGTAAACTTACTTTCGAATGCTGTGAAGTTTTCGCCGGCCGGCGGAGATGTGATAATATCGCTTTCCGATGACACGGAGGGATGGCTCAGAATTTCAGTGTCAGATAGTGGATCGGGTATACCAGAAAATTTTCATTCGCGCGTCTTTGAACAATTCTCTCAGGCAGATAGTTCGGCATCTCGTAGAAAGAACGGCACGGGACTTGGCTTATCCATTTCAAAGAAGTTTGTCGAATCCTTTGGTGGAGAGCTGACCTTCAAAACGGCTGAAGGGATCGGGACGACATTTCATATAGATTTGCCAAAATCTCAGGATGCAAGCCACAGAAGGGCAAAAGCATGACCACATCACTGGAAAAAATACTTTATGTAGAGGATGACGAAGATCTTTCGGAACTTACAATGATGGTTTTGCAAGATTTAGGTGGGTTTGAAGTAGAGCATTGCTGCGATGGATTTTCAGCTATTAGAAAATATCCTTTTTTCTTGCCGCAGTTGATTCTGATGGATGTTATGATGCCAGGTATGGATGGGGTCGATACTTTCAAAGAAATGAAAAATAAATTTACATTGGAAGCATGCCCCGTTGTTTTTATGACAGCCAAGTCTCAGGTGCATGAACAGATGCAATACAGAGATGTTGGCGCCATTGGAGTCCTTCCCAAACCGTTTGACCCTGTAACTTTATGCGACGAGGTTATATCATTATGGGCATCACACCAATGAATGATAAACTAGACGGCTTAGAAGTAAGTTTGCAGATCATTCGCAAGCGATTTCTTGATCGTGTCGAGGTTTGGCTCAAAACAGCTTCAGACTTTAAACTTAAAATTACAGAAAATAGTTGGACTGATGCACAATTGGATGAAGTGTATATGCAGCTTCATAAGATTGCAGGGTCCGCGCAAACGTTCGGTTTTCCCGAGCTAAGTGACTGTGCTCGAACGGCGGAACTGGCGGTTGAACGACTTTCATGGGGTAAGCTTAATGCTGGTGAGCGTTGCTTCTTGGAAATTGAAAGCTTTATCGTGGTGGCTACAAGTGTAATTGTCTCATCCAGAAATAATGTAGCGGATGTAGTGAGAAATATTGAATTAAGTGAACCCAGCCTAACGGTATCAACTGAAAAACTTTCTGTATTTTTAGTCGATGATGATGACCTTCTCCGCGACCTATTGACTAGATCACTTTTAAACGATGGTGTGCAAACATGGGTTGAGTCAGATGGAAATGCAGCGATGCTGCGCCTGAAAGAATTCTCTTCAGGCCTACCAAGAAACCGACCAGATGTGATCATATTAGATGTTCATATGCCAGGAGTGAATGGGCTTGAAATTTTAAAATACATTAAAAATGATGAGCGTATCAAAGATATACCGGTATTAATTGTTACACGGGATACCTCTGAGTCTATCATAATGGAAGGAATTTCTCATGGAGCGGTAGACTATATATCTAAGCCTTTCGATATACGGTGTCTTCAAGCGAAAATTCAGGAAATAGCCCGCGCTCATCGTACAAAAATATTGATTGCGGATTCAGATACATTTTTAAGCCGTGCTATGTCAAGACGGTTTCAACAAGCTGGTTTTTCTACTCAAGAAGTGCAAGATGGTGGCCGGATTCTTGATGCGATATTAGATTATAAACCAAATGTTATTATTCTTGAAGCGTCGCTGCCTGGGTTGGACGGGATCTCTATCCTGCATAAGATGAAATCTGGAAAAGACATTAAGGATATACCGGTAATCATGATGTCAAGCAACTATGATTCTGAGACTGTATTGCAATCTTTTCAATTTGGAGCACAAGATTTTATCTTAAAGCCAATTGACTTGGAAGAGGTCGTCGCTCGATCAAAAGGTATTGCACGTCGTCAACGGCTACAAGATTATTTGGAATAGTCTGATGGTGTATTTCTATGTCTACGGATTGTTTTTATGCACATTGGTTTCGTGCTTGGCTTTCTTTTTGACATTCAAGAAAATAAAGAGTGCAAACTATGAAGTAGTAGACGGTCTACGTCACGATGGGAATGTTGAAAGTAAAATTTCTTTAGAAGATGAAGCGCGACCTTTTTTATTTTTTTCTCTGATTTGTTTTGAAAACCAAATTCTACCTGTAGAAGAGGATGTTCGCGTAAAATATGATGAAATGCCATCGGTTGTGGAAGTGGCTTGTTGCTACCTCTTTAATTTGAAAGGAAAATCTAGTGAAAGAATTATTGAGATATCTCGTGCTTTAGGGGTGATGGACTGGTGCCATCGCACACTCACTAAAAAGAATAGTGAGTACTTAGATCTTTCAGTGAAATTCGTAGGGTTGTCTAGAAGTGAAAGTCAATTGGATAGATTGTTTAGTATCGTTCAAGATGATGATCACCGTTATTCGTTTCTCGCTTTAGAAGCGATAAGCCGGATTGGAAACCGGGCATATATCGATATGTGTATTAGCTATACGGGGTATTTTAAAGAATATTCAAGGTCCCAAAAATATGAGCTTTTAAAAATTTTTTCTTGGAGCTGCCCGGCGATAATTATCGACGGTTTAATTAAAGATGAAACGCCGCTGGATGTTAAAGTCTTGTCATTCGAAACGATGAGAGGTGTAGGGGCTCCGAGTCAGGCAGTAGATGCAGCCAGAAAACATCTAAACTCGGGTGATGAGTTGCTTCGCGCGTCTGCATATGGGATGCTTGCCCGCTCTGGTCAGGCATCCCACGACGACGTTGTAGCAGGGGTAAATGATAGCTCGTGGCGTGTACGTTTAGAGGCAGCGAATGCAGCTGTTTATCTTTGTCCGTTTCCGAACGATGTGTTTAAGGCGCTTATTTTAGACCCGAACTGGGACGTCAGCCTTAAGGCATCACAGCTTGCGATGCGGCACGGCAATATGGGCGTCCATCTGCGGAATATTGCGGAGAATGCGCGATGATCGTAACAAAAAGAATGGGTGTAGCTTTTATTTTATCCAGAAAGTTGGTACAAACTAACGTAATGGGGAAAGTTAAAGACGTGGTGGAAAATCTCCCCTGCAGCCTTGCCGCGTTCTTTAAGGCGTGATCGGTCAATTTTTCAGCGCATCGCGGGTGAAGTCGTACCATTCCTAAGAAGATCGCTGTTCGGTCACGATGACGGGCCGGTTGCGTCACCGGAAAAGTGCAATGCGCTCGGGATGTTTTTTTAGATGGCGCTGTGTGGTCTGTCGTCGTTGCGCTTATTCCACTCCTCCAGATTTTCGACGGCAGCTGCAGGGCCCATGAACCAATATTCCTTCAGGCTATTCGGGCTTGAGCTTACTGTTGAACGTCTCGATGAACCCGTTGTCCGTTGTCCGTTGTCCGTTGGTTCGCCGGGCCGTGATAAGTTCAGGGCCACACTCTTTGCGTAGGCCCTTAGATTGAGGTCGCGAGACATGAACTCTGTGCCGTAACACCTTCGGAATGCATCGGTTGGAGAGGCGATCATCGTTTGCGCAGCCCACAAATAGCGTAAGCCAGGCCATCACAACCGGCGTTAGGTCCCTACAGTGGTTTTGTACGAACCACGCCACAAGAGAGGCCGACTATGACCACGATTAGTATTACACAGACGAACATTGTTTTGGCGGCGATCAACATCGCCAAGTCGCGCCATGAGTTTCAATTGCCATTCCGGGTAAGACACGCCGCCAAAAATTGACGGTTCTTAATCCAAAGGGAGATTTTGATCGTCTGATTGCTGCTTTTGGCGGGGTATGACATACCTGTTTGGGGCGCTTTCGAAGCTAACCGATCGGGCAACCCACCTTTTCCAAGGTCCAGACGGCCTTTTCACCACGGTAGCTGAAGCGTGCATGCAGCGCCGGACAGAACGAGCGGGTGTCGACGACAGTGAGCATGCGCAGCTTTTGCCTCAGCGCCAAGTGGCCGTGGACAAGGTCCACCGCCCAAATATCGTTCGACCCGACGGCCTTAGCGCGATGCTCTGGTAGCGCGGCCTTCATGCGCCGCTTCGGTGTCATGGTCCGCACTGCATATTCATTGCGTTGTAAACACTGTAGGATTTCTTGACGCTATGGCGCAAACCCTCGCGATCAAGAACGACAGGCGCAGGCCGGTACGCATAACTGACACGCGTTTCGCAAATCTCCTTGATTTGCGCCTTTAGCACTGCCGGATCCGTGCGACGCGATTTGTAATGGTAGCTTGAGCAGTCACAGCGCGCCCGACAAGCCCTGCGAATAGCGGTAGCCCAAGCCGCGCGTATCCCGCGAAGGAGTTCATGCGAGCGTTCTGGCTTCAGCGCATTCGGCGGATGACATCCGGAAGCATTTTACGGGCCAGAGTCAGGTCCGCGACAATCTTCTTGAGCGGCGCATTCTTATCCTCGAGCAGCTTTAGCCGCCATATCTCGTCGCGCGGCAGCCCGCCATCTTCGCCCTGCTTCAAGATGAACGCCTTTTTGTGCGTCCGGGAGTTTCGATGCTTTCACGCGGTTCCGCGCCTTTCCCAGCCAGGAAAAACGACCCGAAAACCCTAGGTTCAAATAATCCAGTTTTCAGTAGGCAGAGCAGCGGCAGAAAGCGGTCCATTTCCCAATTCTTCTCTTGTAAAAACATCAGTCGATCACCGCCAACGCCCGTCCGTCTTGCGCCCGCAGGAGCAGCCCTGCGTCCATGGTCTCCACCAAAATGTCCTCGCCCGCGTCAAGATTGGAAAGATAGGTAACGTTCCGGGTGATTCCAGCATTCCAATGCGGGCGTGCCATCTCGGCAATCTTCGAGAAGGTGGGGAAATAGAGAAGCCCGACTGCATTAAAATCAAGCGCGGGTAGGGGGGTGTAACACAAGATGGGCGTTTCAGGCCCAACGCTGCGTGCCAGCCGTGCAGCATCCCTTGCGCTGCGCTCCAACGCCATCACCTCGGTGGGGGCTAGGGGCAGCGGGCTTAGCCCCGGCAGGCTCTTGCGCATCAGACGTCGGTTGGATCCGGTTTCGTCATGGCACAGGAAACAGCTGATCATCCGCAAGCATGCCAGAATGCCCATTTCGGGATGGGACAACACATGAACTGATCCAAGACGCGCGCTGCTAACCTGATACAGTGTCGATTCCAGCGTTACCTGTGCATCCATAAGGCCACGCGCACGCGGCGCGATGCGTAGCGCCGTGCTGCAAAACGCCGCGTAGATGCTATGCCCGTCTGCGTCATGCAGCGCCACGCCGGTCTGGCCCGCGGTCTGCGCGATCAGCTGCCAGTGGCGGTCCCCTGCCATCCGCAGAAGCCACGGCTCAGACAAACCCAGCCCTGAAAGATTGGCCATCTGCAGCGGAAACCGGGTGATCTGCTGCGCTTGCTGCCAATTCTGCGCACGGGGCAGCGAACAAAGTGTCCCCATCACGCGTCAACCATCAGCTGGGCCTCGATCTGGTCAGCCAGGTAACGACTGTCTTCCTCGATCCCAAGGAACCGGCCTGACCCCCATGTATTCAACCAACCGAGCCCGACGAAATGCAGCCCCCTATGATCGGTGACGCCTCGTTCAAAGATGGGCTTACCGCGTGCGTCGAACACATCGGCTTCGATCCACGCATAATCGGGGCGAAAACCGATGGCCCAGATGACCGAGGTGATGCCCTTTTCCGCCAGATCGATTTCGGTGATCTCCTGCTTGGGTTCCCAGACCTTTTCAAAAGGGGGTTCGAACGGTGCTGTTATCCCTTCACGTTCAATATATGCGTCGATCTGGGTACGGATGCCAACATAGGACCTGTCCGCGTCATCCAGGTTTTTCTTCAGATCGGGCAGGAAGCGGACCTTGAATCCCGCCATATCCGCCAGCGACCCGTAAAGGGATACACCTGCCTCACAGTGAAATCGGCGCAGGTCGATCTCTTTCCCGCCATCACGGCCAGACATGTAATGATTGGTTTGGGTCAGCGCCTTATGCGGATCAGGATGCGTGTCTATCGTGATCGCATAATGGCCGGCATCATACAGCCAGTCTGTCGTATCGCGCCCGCGATATTTGCGCGGGCTGCGTGGTGCGGGTCCCACCGCCAGATGCACGTCACGGCCTGCACGCGTGAAATCTTCCATCACCTGAACGCCGGACTGCCCCGTGCCGATGATAAGTACGCCGCCATCAGGGAATTGCTCGACATTGCGATAATCGACCGAATGCATTTGCATCACAGATGGGTCAAGATCCTTAGCATAGGCAGGCTCGATAGGCGTATCATAGCCACCCGTGGCGATTACGACCTGATCGGCGGTCCAGTTGCCGATGCTGGTTTCAACGATAAACCCGCCTTGCGTGCGCGGGGCAACCCGGGTCACAGTGACATGCTCATGAAGATCGGGTCTGGTCGCGGCGGCAAAGGCGTCAAGATACTCTGTGATCTGATCTTTAAGCATAAAACCATCCGGGTCTGTCCCGCCATATTCCTTGTCATAGTGAAAATCAGGCAGGCGACATTGCCAGTTCGGCGTGACAAGGCAAAAACTGTCCCAGCGGTTCATCCGCCATGACTGAAATTTCTCGTGACGCTCGAATACGACAGCGGCGATCCCCTTTTGGCCCAAGGTATAGGCAACCGACAGGCCAGCCTGCCCGCCGCCCACGATGACCACAGGACTGTGCGGTGTTTGGGTCTTTTGCATGGCGGGTATCCTTAGTGCGTAAGTCCGAGGCAGGTAATCTGCGCGCCGGTCTGGGTTTCAAAAGGGGCGATCCGCGTCTCGATGCGGGTCAGCTGATCCATCGCTGAAGAACAGGCAAAGCCGTATTTCTTCTCGACGCGGTTGGACGCGCGGGTCAGTCCAATCCGTGCGCGGTTCAGGAAGTCCTTCACCTCATAGCTTTGACCGGCTGTGAAAAGCTCGCCTATGATGGATGAGGGCGAATACAGCCGCTCTTCGGCACCGTCAGGCCAGCGCACCGTCCAAAATGTTTCAGGCATTCAAGCCTCCAAGGTTAAGATAGGGGGATTGCGCATGATCCCAAAAAATCGCGGCATCAAGTCCGTCGCGCAGGGTAACGGCGGTGCCATCCGTGACATGACCAAAGACCTGTGCGGCGATCCCGTGGGCGTCAAACTGCGCGCAAAGCTGCGCCACGCTTTCAGGCGCAACCGAAAGCAGGAAGCCATAGCTTGGGAAACTGCGCAGCCAACGCGGCAACGACACCCCTGACGGCGGATGGATCGCGCCAAGATCTAGCACGATCCCAACATTGGAACATTCGGCCAGCATCAGGGCGGTGCCTGCGATGCCGCCCTGACTGATATCTTTCCCCGCTGGCACAAGCCCCGATTGCGCCAGTTCGGGCAACAGTTCCAGATCGCGGCGCAGCTGATCGGATGTGGCATGGGCTGCGGCAAAGAAGTTGTCAAAGTTGCGATAGGCGCCGCGATGGTCGATCACCCCGACCAAAACATGGCCCGGACGCGCCGCAAAGCTTGAGATAAGCACGTCTGCACGCCCCAGCACCGTTGCCGCCAGCCCAAGATCAGGTGCGGCGAAATTTGTATGTCCGCCGACCAGTGGCACACCATAGGCTGTCGCTGCGGCCTTCATGCCCGCCAGCATAGGCTCGGCCTGCCCGGGCGTTGGGGCCCAGATCTGGTCGACGATCGCACGGGCGCGCCCCCCCATCGCCGCGATATCAGACAGGTTGACCATAACCGCGCACCAGCCTGCAAACCACGGATCATCCTTGATAAACGCGGGAATAAACCCCTCACCAGCAATAAGATCATAGCCGCCGCCATTGGGCAAAGCAGCCGCGTCATCACCCGGATGACCATAGCTTGCCGCCGTCAGCCCCAGCGCACGACCCGCCGCGCCGATTGCCAGCTTTGAACGGATCGACGGATGGCAGCGCAGCGCTTCGGCCAAGCTGTCCAGCGGGGTTTTCACAGGGGTGACGATCATGACGCAACCTTCCGGCGTGCCGGGATGCGATGATACCACCCCGCGACCGGGTCCTCGCACGGCGGATAGCGCAAGAGATCAGCTTCCATCAGCGTATGTGTGACACCATGGATCATCAGACGGTCCAGGACCGTCCAGTGTAACCGCCGAAAGAGGATCTCATTTTGAGTCTGCACATGGGCCATGAAGCGGGTGCAGCCGCGTGCATTGGCTGTGCGCACCGCCAGTCGGATCAGCTCGGCGCCCAAGCGCCCCACATGGCGGAAATCGTGATCGACAGCCAAGCGTGAGCCCCACCATAGGCCGGGGCTTTCCTCGTGTATGCGCACCGTGCCCACGATCTGATCAGCCTCATGCGCCAAGGTCGACAGCGCTACAAGATGGGTGGCAATCAGGTCGATCTCATCACGGTCGTTGCCGACAAAAATGCCCTGTTCTTCGACGAATACGCGTTGGCGCAGGCGGGCTGCGCCGCGTGCCTCAAAGGGTTTGGACGCCGCGCGGATATAATAGCCCGGGCAGTTGAACTGGCGCTGTTCGATTTCCATCAACATGGGGCAACCGCCTTTGCCGGCACACGCAGTTTTTCATAGGTAGACAGCGCCGAACACGCCCCGCATTTTCCACAGCCAGCTTTGATATCTTCAGAGCGGATACCCGCTGCGGCCACCATCTGGCCCAAGGGGCGCAGGATCTGCGCCATAAATTCGGCAGTGGGTGCAGGGTGGCTTTCCAAAGGTGTGCCAGAGATCGGAACGAAAGGCACAACGAACGGGTAAACACCCATACCGCAAAGTTTTTCACCCATCTGAAGAATCGCGTCTACAGAGTCGCCCAGCCCCGCAAGGATATAGGTTGAGACCTGACCGCGCCCGAAGACCTTTACTGCCGCCTCAAAGCTTGAGTAATATTTTTCCAAAGGCACCGAAGCTTTTCCGGGCATAATACGTTTGCGGACCTCTGGGGTGACGGCTTCAAGATGCATCCCCAGCGTATCGATACCTGCATCGAACATGCGCTGGTGCCAGAGATCATCCTCGGGTGGCTCACATTGGCCCTGAAGCGGCAGATCGACCGCCGCTTTTATCGCGCGCGCACTGTCACATAGCACCTGCGCCCCACGGTCCTTACCTGCAGGGGTGCCGGTGGTCAGCACCATATGTTTAACCCCATCGAGCGCCACCGCCGCTTTGGCGACCTCGGCCAGTTGGGCCGGGGTCTTATGCGCAATGGTGCGCCCTGCCGCCAGCGACTGCCCAATAGAGCAAAACTGACAGGTCTTCTTGCGGCTTTCATACCGAATACATGTCTGCAACACCGTGGTTGCCAGCACATCCTTTGAATGGAGCGTAGCAATTTGACTATAGGGGATGCCGTCCACGGTGCTTAGGTCATAGAATTTGGCGCGCGATGGAAAGCGGATCTTGGCGACCTCGGCGCCGTCGCGCAGCACGCGGGCGGCTCCCGTCGCATCTGGGGCCTCGACCAGATAGGGGCTCTCAAAACTGGGGGCGGTATGGACAGGGATCATGACCGTTACATCGTTGATCGTAACGGCCTTGTGATCAGATGGGCCAGCGCCACCACGACGGCTATCTTGTCCCGCACGCGGGTCGATAAGCCGCATTCCATGGGTCTGAAGTTCGTTGATCAAATCGGACTGGGCGAACTCAGGCATTGGTTTCCTCCGGTTGGTCCTCGATCACGTGGCGCGTTGTGGCTGGGCGTGTGTCGTGCAGAAGGCTCAAAAGCTCGGGCCGTGCATAATGACCAACGCTGTCCATCATACGTTTGCGCTTTGCGACCAGCTTCATATCCAGATCAGCGATCAAGATGCCCTCGCCGTGGGTCAAAGGGGCGACCAGATGCCGGCCTTCAGGGCTGATGATGCAGGTCATGCAGCCCGAACGCAGGCCCTTTTGCAAACTGGGGTCGGGGTGGATCTGGGCGATCTGATCTTCCGTCAGCCAGCCGGTGGCATTGACCACGAAACAACCCGCTTCCAAGGCATGGTGGCGCATGGTGACTTCGATCTGGTCGCGGAATATATCACCCACCAAAGAGCCAGGAAAATGCGCAGCATGGATCTCTTCGTGCTGGGTCATCAGCGCATAGCGGGCCAAGGGATTGTAATGTTCCCAACATGCAAGCGCGCCAACGCGACCCACACGTGTATCAACAACCTTCAAGCCCGCGCCATCGCCCTGGCCCCAGACCATACGCTCATGGTAGGTGGGCGTAATCTTGCGGCGTTTAAGAACAATCGTGCCATCGGTGTCGAATACCAGCTGCGTGTTATAAAGCGAACCGTGATCGCGTTCATTCACGCCCAGCACGATGACCATAGTATGGCTGCGTGCGGCCTGTGCCACGGCTTCTGTCTCGGCCGATGGAACGACAACCGCCTGTTCCATCAGCGCAAGATGGGGCGCACCTTGCTGAACCGGCGGAAGGACGAAAGAGAAATACGGATAATAGGGAACAAAGGTTTCCGGAAATACGAGGAAATCGACGCCTTTGCCTGCGGCTTCTGCAATCGCGTTCAAAACGCGTTCCATCGTGCCAGCGCGGCCAGATAAATCTGGCGCAATCTGCACGGCGCCTGCGCGGATAATATCGGTTCGCATCGGAATTGGCCTTTCGCATCGAACTGGGCAAAGAGCGCTTCGGACCCCGTGTGGGCTCCGAAGCCAAAGGCCAGGCTGAAACATATCGCCTGCCCACGGGAGGGACGGTTCAGACCGTCCAAGTGTCGAGAATGACGGCATTGTCTTTTTTGTGCAGCAAGATGCAGTCAAGCACGTCTTGCGGCGCAATTGGGGTGATCCCTTCGATAAGCGACGCTTCGCCATGACCATAAAGAGCCTGCAGGGCAAAGCGGCAGGCATAGACCTTGCCACCTTCAGACATGAACTTTTTCAGGTTGCTGTTGAAGTTCAGATGGCCCGGAAATGCTTCGTCGCCCAGCGTTGGGAAGCCGCGCTGAATGCCCAGCGTCACGCCCGGCCCATACAGCAGAATTGATGTCTCATAGCCTTTGCGGTTGAGGCGGATCGCGTTGAGAATATTCACAAGCCCGATGGAGCCTTCAAACGCAACGGTATGGAACGTGACAAGCGCCTTCTCGCCCTCATCCGCTTTGACATCTTCGAAGACTTTCTCTTCGTAATCGACGAAAAAATCCCCGTCCTTATGCGTCTCTTTGGTTACCTGCGGCATGAAGCCCTCCGTGTTACTGTGTGGGTTCATGCTGACAAAGTTCAATACATGCAATCAATAATCGGTCTAATGACCATTCAATTAAAAACACAAAATGCATACATTGTGATTTCATTTTGTGCAAATGAACGCTTTTTGCTATCTTTTTGATCAATATTTCAATCAGGCAGGGCCAAAATTTCGCCTGCGCACCGGTTTTCAGTTTAAAATGCATACAATTCGACTTCATTATCTTGAAACGCCTGCTATCAATGCGCCAAGCAGGAGAAGTTGCATGATGAACTGGATTCCCACCCATATGGCCGAGGGCGTGCCGCGCTACATCGCAATTGCGGATGCGATCGCCACCGACATCCGCGAAGGCCGCCTTGCTGCCGGGGACCGATTGCCGCCGCAGCGCAAACTGGCTGCCGATCTGGGGATCGACTTCACAACAGTCTCGCGGGGCTTTGCCGAAGCACAAAATCGGGGCCTGATTACAAGCCATGTCGGACGCGGCACATTCGTAACCCAGGCCAAAGCCCGGGACACCGTCGATCCGGCGCGGGCGGCGGCAGAAGATCTGTCGATGAATATGCCGCCCGAACCCACCGATCCCGACCTGCGTGCGCGCATGAAAGAGGGGCTGGATTATATCGGCGCCAATCTTATCGAATTGCTGCGCTATCAATCCCCCATCGGCACCGAACGTGACCGCGAAGCGGCGTCGATCTGGCTTAGCATGCGTGGGATGGTCCCTGCTCTTGAGCGTGTTGCGGTTACCCCCGGCGCCCATGCGACGATGGCTGCAATTTTGTCAATCATCGCCAAGCCGGGCGACAAGATCTTATGCGAAGAAATCACCTACCCAGGCCTGCGCAATATCGCGGGCCGCTTCGGGGTCGATTTGGTGGGCTTGCCGATGGATCAAGACGGCGTTCTTCCCGATGCGCTGGACGAGGCGATTGGTCGGCACCGCCCCAAGGCGCTTTATCTCAATCCGACATTGCAAAATCCGACGACCCTGACTGTGCCCGAACCACGGCGACTTGCGCTTGCAGAGATCTTGCGACATCACGCACTTACATTGATCGAGGACGATGCGTATGGGTTCATCCCAGCACGCGCGCCGGCGCCAATCGCCGTGTCCATTCCAGACCTGACCTGGCATATCGGCGGGCTCGCCAAATGTATTGGGGCGGGGTTGCGCCTGGCGTATACGGTGGCCCCTTCGGCCAAATGTGCTTTCCGGTTAACGCAGGCAGTCCGCGCGCTTTCCGTAATGCCATCCCCACTTTCGATGGCATTGACCACACAATGGATCGAGGATGGCACGGCAGACAGTATCCGCCGCTTTATTCGCGCCGAAAGCGCCGCCCGCCAAACGCTGGCCGCGCAGGCGCTTGAGGGGTTTGAGTTTAAAAGCGCGCCGAACGCCTTTAATCTGTGGCTTGAGCTGCCTGAGGGCATCGGTCGCGCCGATGTCATCGCGCGGCTTGCTGGACGAAAGCTTAGTCTGATGCCCTCCGATGCGTTCACTGTTGCAGGACAACCACCTGAACGGCTTCGGGTAAGCCTTGGCGGTTCAATCTCGCGCGAGATGCTTAAGGAGAATCTGCTTCACCTTAATCATGCGCTTTCACTCGACAGTTTTTTGGGATGAACATGCCTGCGCATTAGGAATGCGGGGGGATCGCCCGGGCTTGTCCGATGTGGCTGTTTTGGATGGGTCTGTGACACATGCGCCATTCCCGGTTCGTCGTGATGAAGAGATCCGCGATGATATGCTAGGGGTGCGCCAAATGATCCATTGTCACCAATCCAAACGGTCAACTCGCGCCTGGAGCTGATATTGCTTTTGCGATCATATGGCTTGGTCAGTCTCGGTCTTTTCCTTGTGAGCAACCGCAGGGCGTTTTCCCAATCAACTGCAGGCCGTAGTGCAGTCCAACACATTGGCGCGAATGCGATCAATGCCCGATCTGTTATACCGAAAATCAACACACCCACATCGTAACGAGCAAACCTTCTGCATAGCAGAGCATAACCTTGGGCGTCAGCGGCGCGAATATTGCAATTTGATCATTGCAATAATCGATCAATTTAAATAAATGATTGCATAAAGCATTTCATCTTTGAGTCGCCAGAACATTGCTATTCTGGCGAATGCACACGGTGGGGACGTCTAGGACAACCGGCACATATCCAAAGATACCGCCGTCCTGCGTCTGTTTTTGAAATCGGAGAAGGTAGAGAAACGATGATCTGGGTTCCAATAGTCCTCGGCATCTTCAAAGTCAGTGTCCTTGGTGCGACCATATTCTTGTCGATCAAGTCGCACCGCGACGGCGAGAAGGAAGAGCAACTTAAGAAAGAAGCGCGGGAGCAAGAGGAACGCCTTCAACATTCTCATGAAACCTGAACATCCAAAGCCCGATTGCGGCAGGCGCGTGACGGGGGAATACGAAGGAACCGCAGCGTGATTGATGGTATCAGCAGATCAGACGCTGGCGCCGTGTGATGTTGAATGCTTGCTGGCCGACCGCATCGCCGACGGCAAAAGACATCACCGGCTTCGCCCCCGATATGTGCATTTTATGCCGGGCATAGGATCGACCTAATCAATGACTACAAATTCCATAATTTTCACGAAGTCAGACCTTTACTAAGATCGATCCTGACCAAGCCGGCCCTTTCTTTGCCGGCAGTGAAAGGATCTCCTGTATGTCGATCGAACGCGTTGATACCCTTGTTGTCGGAGCCGGACAGGCTGGCGTCGCGATGAGTGAGCACCTTGGAAATGCTGGTGTATCGCACTTAGTTCTGGAACGCTCTCGGGTTGCGGAGGCGTGGCGCACGCATCGCTGGGATTCGCTTGTTGCGAACGGCCCTGCCTGGCATGATCGCTTCCCCGGTATGGAATTCGACGCCGATCCCGACGCTTTCGTATCCAAGCAAGGTGTGGCGGAGTATCTAGAGTCCTATGCCAAGATGATCAACGCCCCGATCCGCACCGGGGTCGAGGTAAGCTCCGTCACACGGCTTGAAGGGCGCCCGGGATTCCGGGTTGAGACATCGAAAGGCCCTATCGAGGCCTGTAATGTTGTGGCTGCCACCGGGCCTTTTCAGACGGCTGTGATCCCCGACGTGATCCCGACAAAATCCGCGCTTAGGCAAATTCATTCCAGCCAATATCGCAATTCCTATGATCTGCCCGCGGGCGGTGTCCTTGTGATTGGGGCGGGTTCGTCAGGTGTTCAGATCGCGGATGAATTGAACCGGGCTGGACGCAACGTGTTTTTGTCAGTCGGCCCTCATGATCGCCCGCCGCGCGCCTATCGTGGCCGCGATTTCGTCTGGTGGCTTGGTGTGCTTGGTCTGTGGAATATGGAAACACCGGCCCCTGGCACCGAACATGTGACCATAGCGGTCAGTGGCGCCCGAGGCGGGCAGACCATCGATTTCCGCGATTTGGCCGCGCAAGGGATTACCCTTTTGGGGCGCAGCAGTGCCTTTTCGGACGGGCAATTGCATTTTGCCCATGACCTGCGGCGCAACATCGAAGGCGGAGACGAAAACCACCTGAATTTGCTGCGCGCTGCTGATGCTTATGTGGTAGCCAATGGCCTTGACCTGCCCGAGGAGCCGCAGGCCCATCATTTGGGCGCCTTGCCCGTCTGCGTAACCGATCCGATTTTGTCATTGGATCTTGCAAAGGCCGGTATCACCACCGTCATTTGGGCCACCGGCTTCGGTGTCGATTATTCCTGGATGAAGCTGGATTGTTTTGACGCGGCGGGCCGCCCGATCCATCAACGCGGCGTCGGAAAGGAACCGGGCATCTTCTTTCTTGGTCTACCGTGGCAATCGCGGCGCGGTTCCAGCTTTATCTGGGGGGTCTGGCATGATGCGAAACATGTCGCCGATCAGATCACGACACAGGCAAAATATATGGACTACCATGCCAAGGCGCATGCAGCCGTCACCAAACCCGCCGAAACACACGCTTAATTTCACTGTCATTTCCTGCGCGGGCAGCTGATACGCCGCTCCTGTGCGCATTTTCTGGAGGCCATCATGGCGCATACGCGTATTCGTAAATTCAACACACGCGATACCTATCCCGAGCAGCAGCTCGACAATGATCTTTGCCAGGCTGTGGTGGCAGAGGGGAAGATGGTATTTCTGCGTGGCCAATGTCCACAAAACCTTGACGATGCCAAAACCATTGCCAGCCATGACCCGGTGGAACAAACCCATAAGGTGATGCAAAATATCCTCCAATTGATGGAGGAGGCGGGCGGCGCGATGGAACATGTGTGTCGCGTGCAGGTCTTCTTGACCGATGTTCGCCACCGCGAGGCCGTTTACCGGACCATGGGCGAATATATCAAAGGCGTGCATCCCGTGTCGACAGGGCTTGTGGTGACTGCGCTTGCACGGCCTGACTGGCTGGTCGAAATTGAGGCCACCGCCGTCATTCCTACCCAGCGCTGAAAGGCCATCCCATGACATTTTCTCTTGTCGCCCGTTGTGCCCAAACCGGCATGTTCGGCGTTGCTGTGTCATCTTCCTCACCGGCCGTTGCAGCCCGCTGCGCCTATGCGCGCGCGGGGGTGGGTGCCGTCGCTTCGCAAAATATTACAGACCCCACGTTGGGGCCACGCACGCTGGACCTGATGGAACGCGGCATGTCCGCCGATGAGGCAGTGGCAGAAATTCAAGCCACCGCGCGCTTTGTCGAATATCGGCAAGTGTTGGCAGTAGATGCTGCCGGTGGCACGGCATTGCATTCCGGCCCGAACTCTCTTGGTATCTGGACACAGGCTGTGCAACCCAATGTTGTTTCGGCAGGAAACTTGCTGGCAAATGATCGCGTGCCAGAGGCCATCGTAGCGGCCTTTAGCGCGGCGCCGGGGCACCTTGGCGATCGCCTGATCGCTGCAATGCGGGCGGGCCTGGCCGCGGGTGGCGAGGCTGGTCCGCTACATTCCGCGGGGATGTTGCTGGTGGATAAGGTGGCGTGGCCGGTCGCTGATCTGCGCTGCGACTGGACCGAAGATTGCCCGATAGATGCTTTGGCTACGGCCTGGGACATCTATAAGCCCCAGCTTGAAGACTATGTGACCCGCGCGCTTGACCCGCGTGCAGCCCCCTCATACGGGGTTCCGGGCAATGAATAACGCCTACGGGGGCATGAAAAGGTCCGACGCCCCCTCAATTGCCGTTAAGGCGTGCTTCAAGCTTTTCCATAGAGGACAGAAAGTGCGTCGCAAACTTGACTGGATCAAGATCCGTCAAAACTGTGGCATTGGGGCTGCGGCCCGCAAGATGGCGCGCACTGATGGCAGCCACTGACTGTCCGGCAGTATCACCCGCTGTGCAAGGAATAGCGACATGCGCGGCAACCCCTTTAAATAGCGCCGGATCAAGCAGATAGGCCACGGCTGTGGGATCGTGCAAACAAGGATCATCATAGCCTGCAAGAAGTTTGCCGCATATGCCCTTCAGGGGGGCCTGAGGCCCGCTAAGCTGTGCCATGATCGGGGGTGGAAGCACAGCCCGACGGGTGACATCAAGCCCGGCCATAACGATCGGAATGCCGCTTTCAAACAGGATATGCGCGGCTTCCGGATCAACGTGGAAATTAAATTCGGCGGCAGGCGTCGTATTCCCCGGCCCAAAGGCTGCGCCCCCCATCAGCGTGACCCCATCGATCAATCCAGGCAGCTCTGGCGCCAACAACACCGCAAGGGCAAGATTCGTCAACGGCCCGGTTGCGACAAGATGAAGCCGGCCCGCACAAGCATGTGCCGTATTGATAATCGCTTGTGCGCCATGCATCTTTTCCGGCGCACGCGAGGGTGGCGGCCAACCGATGTCCCCCAGCCCATCCCCACCATGAACAAGCGACGTTTTGCCCTGCGTTTTAAGAATAGGCCGACTGGCTCCGGCATAAACCGGAACCCCATCACAGCGTAGGAAATCCAGGATTCGGCGCGCATTCGCCGCGGTATTTTCAAGCCCGGCATTGCCCGCCACCACGGTCACGGCCTGCAAGTCAAACCGCTCCGGGTGTGCGGCAAGCCACAACAGCGCCAACGCATCGTCAACACCGGGATCGCAATCCAGAAGGATAGGGCGCGGTTCAGTCATCGGAATGGTCATCGGGCACATAGCGTGCAGCCCCCTGGGCCCAGCCAAAGCGCAGCGTCTCGCCAATCATCGGGTCAAAGCTTGCGGGGGCACGTGTCATGATTGCACAGCCAGCCGCGTCAAGAATGACGCGCAGATCCGATCCTGCGAACACGGTTTCCACCACCTGTCCTTCATAAGGCCCTTCATTAAGACGCATATCCTCAGGGCGGATAACAAGCGCCCCAGCGACACCGTCTTTCAGCCCCGCGTGGCCATGTGGCATGGGGCCCAAAGGCGTTTCAAGATATGCCCCGGCAACGCGTCCTTTCAAAATTGTGGACTGACCGATGAAATCTGCAACGAACAGGCTTTGGGGCTCGGCATAGATTTTACGCGGCGTGTCGATCTGCGCTATCTTTCCGTCCGACATCAGGCAAATTCGATCCGAAAGCGCCAAGGCTTCTTCTTGGTCATGGGTAACAAAGATGATCGTGGCGCCAGTGTCACGGTGGATCCGCTTGATCTCAATCTGCATAATTTCGCGCAGCTTGGCATCAAGCGCCCCCAGCGGTTCATCCATCAAGATAATCGCGGGATCGTAGACAAGGCAGCGTGCCAAGGCCACGCGTTGTTGCTGACCACCTGAAAGCTGTGTTGGGAAGCGCGTATGCGCATGGGCCAGTCCGACGGTTTCAAGCACCTTTTTAACTTTGGGCGCGATATCCGCGCTTGCCATGCCGCGCATCTTTAGCGGAAACGCGACATTTTCAGAGACGCTCATATGTGGAAACAACGCATAGTTCTGAAACACGACCCCGATCCCGCGCTTATTCACGGGTGCAAAGGTTTGATCGACCCCGTCGATCAACACTTTGCCTGCGGATGGCTCTGTCAGGCCCGCAATCAGTTGCAGCAACGTTGTTTTTCCAGAACCTGATGGTCCAAGCAACGTAAGCAGTTCACCGTCGTGCACATCAAGATCCACATGATCAAGCGCCACCGTCGGCCCGTATGTTTTGGCAAGACCACGCACTTGCAACTTGCTTGCGCGCGCAGATGTCGTGGCAGTTAAGGTCGCAGCCGTTGTCGACGACGTAGCAGGTTGCGATTCAAAGATGGGAGAGGTCATGGTCATGCCCTGGATCCTTTGGCTTGGCGCTGGCCTCCTCAACGAGGGCGGCATTTCTCGGCGATAACGAATAAAATGGTGACGACGAAGATAACGAAAACCGAAGCTGCCGCGAGCGTGGGCTGGATTGACAACAAGATGTCATCCCACATCTGCTTGGGCAGCGTTTGTTTTACGCCCGCGCCGACGAAGATTGCGATGGTGAGTTCTTCGAACGAGTGAAGCACGCCAAAAAGGAACCCGGCAATCGTGCCCCCCTTGACCAATGGCAACAAGATCATCCGGATCTGTTGCCAGCGCGACGCCCCCAAAGTGGCCGCAGCCTGCAACAACCGCCAATCCATGCTGCGAAACGTCGTCAACAAGATCACAAAGACAATAGGTAGCGCCGTCAGCGTGTGGCCAAGCGCGATACCCAAATCCGTTGCAATCAGCCCGATCTGAGCGAAAACGTAAAACAGCGCCACCGCAATCACGATATTGGGCACGATCATTGGTAATAAGAAGGCCAGAAAGACCAGGCCGTTAAGCTTGGACCGTGAGCGCGCCATCCCGTAAGCCGCCACACCTGCGATCAGCGTCGAAAGCGCGCCAACGGCGAGGGCAATCACGGCCGAACGCACCGTGGCACCGGTCCATTGCGCCGAGGTCAGATAGGCTTCAAACCATTTCAACGAGAACGAGGTCGGCGGGAATTCCAGAAAAGAGGCAGAGTTAAAGGCCATCGGTGGGAAGGCAATTACCGGCACAATAAGAACAAAGAGAATGATCCAGACGAAAATTGTCAGTGACCAACGGCTTAGCCGGGTGGGCAGCACCCGTGCAGCGGCATCGGTAACCTGTGCACACAGGCTGATCAACGCATTGCCCACGCGTGCCGACAAACGACCATGATGCGATTTTCCCGCCCCCTGGCCCGACACGGAAGACATTCCGAAAACCCGGTCATACAGCGCGATCGTCAACAGCGTCACAACCAATAAAAGCGTCGCCAACGCCCCAGCCAAACGCATATTGAACAGCTTTTGGACTTGCGTGATCAATGTTTGACCCAAGACGGTTTCACGCGGGGATCCAAGCAGTGCAGGGGTAATAAAGAACCCCAGCCCCATGACGAAGATCAACAACCCTGCTGCAGTAACGCCGGGCATAGATAGCGGCAAGAATATGCGCCAAAAGGCTTGGCCACGGCTGGCGCCCAACGTCATCGCTGCGGGTTGTAAACGTGTGTCAATTGCCAGCATCGTAGGCAACATCGTCAAGATCGCAATGGGCAGCATCGCATGAGCCATGCCAAACACGACTGCGCCGCGTCCGTAGAGCAGATCAAGCCCGCCCTCCATGCCCAGCCCATTCAGGATTTGCGCCACTATCCCCTTGCGCGCCAACAACACGATCCAAGCGAAATTCTTCAACAGCGGGCTGACCCAAAAGGGCAGTAAAACCAACCACATTGCCATACGGCGGCGACGCTCGCTCATTCCCGCCAGCCAGACCGCAATGGGAAACCCGATCAAGACACAGACACCCGTCACCTGAAGTGAGATAACAAAAGTATTCACCAGGGTCTTCACATACACCCCGGCGGCGAAGAGGTTTCGGTAGACGGACAGATCAAAGGCACCGGTGGCGGGATCACGAAAAGACAATAAGATTAATGCCCCTGCCGGCAGCAACAACAACACCGCCAGATAGATAAGCCCCGGCGTGGACAGCCAGAGCGTATCCAGACGCCAGAGCCGGCGACGCGGCGCGGCAGGCGCGCAAGAAACAGAGGGATCGGCGGTGGTTTGGGACATGGAGGCTCAACTGGTTCGCATGATATTTGCAAGGAGCGTATCGAATGGACCCGACACGCGCGGCCCTAGCCGGGCGAAATCCGGCTAGGGTAATATGAGTGCAAGGAGCTGCCTACGCGAGGATCCACTGTTCAAATCGCTCAGTCAGAGCGTCTTGATTGTCAGCCCAATACCCGGCACCCAACAGGGCCAGACCCGAGATATGTTCCGGCGTAGTCGGCAATACGGCAGCCGTCTCCTCGGGAATATAATCATAGGCCTTCATATTCGTCGGTCCGCAGCTTAACACCTTTGTATAGGCGGCTTGGCGCTGGGCATCGAGGCACCACTCGACGAACTTGCGCGACAGGTCGGCCTTTTCGCTATTGCCCGCGATGGTCCATCCGTCAATGTTATACAGGCCACCATTCCAGACCAGTTCAACAGGCGCGCCTGATGCGATCGCGGTTTGTGCCCGCGTGGACCAAGCCGAGGTCATATCGACCTCTCCATTTTGCATGATTTGGGTGTTTTGCGCACCTGAAGTCCACCACAGATCGATGTGATCCTTGATTTTATCAAGGCTCGCAAAGGCCCGATCAATATCCAGTGGATACAGGTCCTTTAGTGCCACGCCATCGGCCAACAATGCCATTTCCATCGTCGTCACCGGACTGCGCCACAGGCCACGCCGCCCTTTGAATGTGTCAACATCCCAAAAATCCGCCCAGCTTTTCGGGCCATTACTTCCGAACGTGTCCGTGCGGTAAGCCATTGCCAATGCATAGATGGCGACGCCAGTGAAATCATCTTGAAACGTGTTTGGGGTGAAATCGTCTTTATTAGCGACATCAAGCTGCATCGGCAGCAGGTATTGATCACCGAATTGCCGCAAGCGCAGAACATGCTCGGGCGTCATCAAGGCCACGTCGAACAGCTTGGTGTCGGTGTCGATGGCCATTTTATACTGCGGTATCGGATCGGGCTCATTGGTGGATGTCTGGATGGTAACACCAAATTCTTCGGTGAAGCTGTCGTAGAAACCGGCCTTGAATCCCTCGTAGAATGTGCCGCCCATATCGCGGACCATCAATGTCTCACCAGCAAACGCGCGATTGCCCTTGAGCACAGCCGGAGCCGCGAGCGCGATTGCGAGACCGGTCGAGGTCTTCATGAACGTGCGGCGTGAGACGGTCGGATGTTTACCCTGTTTCATTTTGTCCTCTGTTTCCTGTTGGGCCGCTCACATCGGGGAGGATTGAGCGCGCCAGATTATCATTGGGTGCCTCTGGCTTCGGATAAATTACTATTTTCCGCGCTTATGCTTTGACACATCCTAAGATGCAGCTGCGGCCTGGTCAGGAGAGGCCGCAACCGGTCCGCAGAAGGCTGTTACCGCCCGTCGCAGCAAGGCATTGCATTTTTCCAACTCGGCCAGTTCGATGAATTCGTCTGGTTGATGGCCTTGCGCCATGTCACCGGGGCCGCAAATGATCACCGGAACATCCAAGGCAGCTTGAAACAGCCCCCCTTCTGTCCCGAAGCTTAGCCGACAGGTATCCGTGCCTTCAGGAAGGCAGCCAGCCAGCGTGATCACCGCATCAACATCGGGGTCTTGGGACAGACCGGGGTAGGAAAGCGTTTCGGTCAAGGTTATCCCGGTGTCATCGAAGCGCTGTGTCGCGGCATTCGAAATTTGGAAAGTCATGGCGCGAATACGGTTGTCAAGCTTACTTCGGCTTTCGGAGGCAGGGAAGCGGGTTTCAAAAAGCAGATACGCTCGCGCAGGCACAATGTTCACCGCTTCGCCCCCTGCCAACACACCAGTATGCACCGTGGCATAGGGCACCGAATACCCGCCTTCGCGCACACCATCCGCTGCAAGTTCTGCCTGAAGTCCCCGCAGTGACATCACCAGATCAGTGGCCAGATGCAAAGCATTCATCGCCAGCGGGGCTTCTGCAGAATGGCGCGCTATGCCCGAACAGTCCGCGCGATACCCGATTTTACCCTTGTGACCAAGCCCGATCCGCAGGCTGGTCGGTTCCCCAACCAAAACCAAATCGGGGCGAATTTTGCGCGATCTAAGGGCCTCCAACAGATCGCCCACCCCTGCACAGCCTACCTCTTCATCATAGGAGAACGCGATCCAGAGCGGCGTTTTGAGCTGCGCGATCTGTAGGCTCTGGGTCAGTGTCATCACGCATGCCACAAACCCCTTCATATCGGTGGTGCCGCGGCCATAAAGCCTGTCGCCATCTTGGGTCAGCTTAAACGGGGGGCGGGTCCATTGCTGTCCTGCGATCGGCACCACGTCCAGATGCGCCGAAAGCAACAGCCCTCCCGGCCTGTCCGGGCCTAGCCGTGCCAGAAGGGCTGCCTTTTGCCCCGTGGTATCGGGAAATACTTCGCATATTGCGCCAGCCGTCTCCAGCGCCGCGCGCAGCTTGGCTATAAGCGCCAGATTGCTATCGGCGCTGATCGTGGGATGCGCAATCAAAGCCGCAAGCCACTGCAGATGGGTCATAGTGCCGCCTCTGCATCATCCATGGCCGCATTGATGGAGGCCACCACATTAATGGCCTCCTGTTCAGTGATTGAAATACGCAAGCGGCGTTCAAGGGTCGTGAAAATGCCGAAAAAGGAATTGGCGCAGTGATCAAGCGCACGATCCGCCTCTTCGGGTGTGATCGCGCAGCGGGTCGCAAGGAAATCACGGATGACGCTTCGCGCATAGGGGTTTGGCAGGACATAGGCGGGTTGAGTGTCATAGGCCACGCGGCGCCAAGGCAAAACGGAGGGCGCAAGATCGAGCGCCGCGCGCAAACGGATATCATCTGATGCCGCCGCAATAAGAATTTCGGCCCGCTCCGCTTCCAAGACCCAGCGCCCCTGCCCAGGATGCCAGACGGCGAGATCGCGCCCTGTAACGCTTAGGATTACGCGGCGGCTCTGTCCAGGCTCCAGATGCGTCTTAGCAAAGCCCTTCAGATCAATCGGGCTACGCTGAAGCTGATGTCCCTTTGCAACAAGGTAAAGCTGGCTGACCTCTGCCCCCGCCAAATCGCCGGTATTGGTAAGGGTAAAGGACACATCAATTGTATCATCTAATGCGATCAAGGGTGCCGAAATCGTAAGGTCACTATATTCAAACTGTGTGTAGGAAAGGCCATGCCCAAAGGCAAAAAGCGGGGCTACGTCGCGCGCGGCATATCCCCTGTAGCCGACATGAATTCCGTCGGAATAGATATGGCGGCCCAATTCGCCAGGATATGAAAGATGGCCGGGCACATCCGACAGCTGTTGGGGGAACGTAACGGACAGCTTCCCCGAAGGATTCACGGCACCGCTGACAAGATCGGCCACAGCACCAGCCATCGCCTGTCCGGCGTAGAAGCAGACAAGCACCGCATCCACCGCATCAATCCAAGGCATAGCGACCGCATCGGGGCAGGCGATGATCACGGCAACGGGCGTTCCGGTCTTGGTCAATGCTGCGATCATCTCGTCTTGGCCAGGTCCAAGCGCCAATGTCGTGCGGTCAGAGCCTTCACCATCATAGGCGCCTTCGGTCGACACATACGCCAAAATAACGTCGGCCGTCTTCGCCAGATCGCAGGTTACGGCATCGGCATCGAGCCGGTGAATCAAATCCACATCGGGCAACGCCGCGGCAAGCATCTCCATCGGAGCGTCGATCATTGTCGGAATCGTCGTGGCGCAGCCAGAACCCTGAATCACCGGCGTCTGGGCATCGCGTCCCACGACCAGCACGCGTTTGGCCGTCGCCTTTACAGGTAAGGCCCCTTTGTTCTTAACCAATACCATCGACTGCGCCCCCATTGCCCGCGCACGTGCATGATGCGCGGTGGGTTCGATCATGGGTGCAGGTTCTTGTGCGCCCGCCAAGGCCTTGGAAACAAAATTCAGCATCCGCACGCAGGCGCGATCAACCAGCGCATTGGGAAGAACACCGCTTTGAATTGCGTCCAGCAACTGTGCCTTGCGACGGGGGCTTTCGGGCATATCAAGGTCGCCGCCAGCGCGCAAAGACGCCGGACGATCCTTAATCCCGTGCCAATCAGAAACGACAACACCGTCAAAGCCCCAATCGTTGCGCAGCACATCTGTCAGCAGCCAGCTATCTTCACTGGTCTGCACGCCATTGAGGCGGTTGTAAGACGACATGACGGTCCAAGGCTGCGCGGCCTTCACCGCAATTTCAAAGCCCTTCAGATAAACTTCGCGCAGGGCCCGTTCCTCGATCACGCTGTCCATCGTCGTGCGCTCTATTTCCGAGTTGTTGCAGGCAAAATGTTTAAGCGAAGTGCCCACGCCTTGTGATTGCACGCCATCGATAACCGCTGCCGACAGCTTGCCGGTCACAAGCGGATCTTCTGAATAATATTCGTAACTGCGCCCAGCCAGAGGTGTGCGACGAATGTTGATGCCAGGCCCAAGCAACATATGCACGCCCATCGCACGACATTCCCGACCCAAAAGAACACCCAGCTCGCGCATCAATTCGGTGTCCCAACTATTGCCCATAGCAGAGCCGTTGGGAAAACAGGTTGCAGGCTTCATCTCGCCCCAGGCAACCGCGACATCTGAGGCACGCTGATTCACCATCGTAAGGAAAGCATCAAGATCTTCGCCTCCTTTCTCGTCCCCGTCGATCTGCGGGATGGAATAGCGCACACCATATGTTCCGTCTGTCATGGTGGTTGTCGGGATGCCGAAACGTTCAAAGGCAGCAGTCTTCCACATCCCGAAGCCCGACAGCAGATCTGTCTTTTCTTGCGGTGTCATCTGCGCGACGATCTGATCTGGTGTGCTGAGGTCTGGCGTGGCGAGGGCGGTAAGGATCTTGGTCAAGGCTGGCTCCGACATGGCGCGCCGCAAAAAAACGGCGCGGGAAGTTCGACTGGCATTGTTCAGATGCTCGGAGCAAACGGAAATATGGAGTTGCGATCCTTCGATTAGGGATAGCCTAAGCCCAAAGTTGTTTAGGTTCGTTCAACCCGTTTTGGGATCATGATTGGCGGTTCCATCCCAGGGATATAGCTGTCCGAAATCATGCTGGCGCAATGTTCGATAAACGTACTGACAATCCGGGTGGGTGCGCGGCCTGCAATTCGCAGCAATCCAAGACGCATCGGCATTTGCTCGCCGGCAATGCGCAGCTTGTGCACAGAGCGCCCGTCAAGCGCCGCTGATGCCCGAGGACGAATATTTGCAATGGTATAGCCGAAATTATTGGCCACCATGGTGCGGATCACGTCTTGATGTTGAAGCCGCGCGCTGATTTTCGGCGTTAGCCCGGAGCGTGCAAAAAGCCCCATAAAATAGTCACGCGACAGGGGTAAATCCAACAGGATAAGGTTGTGGTCTGCCAGCTCCTCAAGCGTGATCGCGCTTTGCCCGGCCAGAGGATGGGTCTGCCCGACCATCGCATAGGGTGGTAAAGCCGCCAGAGGGGTGAATTCAAACCCCTCTGGCACCTGAAGATCATATGTTAGCGCAACGTCCAGTTCCGCCCGTTCAATCTTGGACAGCAGGACCTCGTGATCCGCCACATCCGGTAAAACGCGCGCATTCGGATAATCGGCAGAAAAACTATGGGCGACCTGCGGCAAGACCATCGGCGCGAAAGTGACCAGACATCCCAAGGAAAGGTTGCCTTGGACCAAGCCCGTCGCTTCAGACACGCGCAAATACAATCCCTGCGCCTGTTCCAGAAGCTGTTTGGCTTCCGCCAATGTTTCTCGCCCAACAGGGGTCAAAGACAGCCCTTGCGCATGCCGTCGTAAGAAAAGCTGCGCGCCAAGTTCTGCTTCAAGCTGAGATATGGCTGTCGATATCGAAGGTTGAGAAATGTTAATCCGTTCGGACGCGAGCGTAATCGAACCACATTCTGCCGTCGCGATGAAATATTCAATTTGTCGCAGGGTGAAGCGCAAAGGACCGGTCTCCCAAATTCGTTCGGATGTGCCCTGACATGCCGAACACCTTTTGTATTTGTATTCTTTTGTGCGGTGTCATTGCCGATTGACGATATCGTGGTGATCGCCTGCTTAGCGCTACCCATTAGCACCCCGAAAGCGATTGATCAGCCCTGGTTTTTAAATTCCGAACCTGCCCAAATTTGACCCAGCCCAAGTGACAGGATCTGCGGCAATACAGAGTCTTTGCTGCAAATTTCGCTATTCCCCACCTGCGTTGCAAAAAACAGCCGTCGAACCGCAGGTGTTTCGGAAGGTGGGATAAGGGCTGTGACCCGGCGCAGCCGGAACACAGAAAGGCCAAGGGCAACGCCACGAGAAAGGAAGGACTTATGCCTTCTACCCTGTCAAGGCGACGCCAAAAACTACAGGTGCATACCGCACGCTGCGCCAATATTGCACGCGATAGACCGGCCGGCGCGGCTCTGCCCTAGTCTTCGTCCTCATTTTCATCATCGTCTTCATCGCGGGCATGGCGCAGCTCTGCTTCGGCCATAAGCGCCAGCTTGAACTCTACTGTCAGGCGATAACGTCCGCCTTCGCTGCTGGTGACCATCGTGCCGTTCAACTGCTGCACAAAAGCTTGTGCCAACTGCGAACCGAGTCCGCTGCCTACACCGGTTTCTTTCGGTCCGGCCTCATCCAGCGAATTTTCAAGAACAAGGGAGGCAAGACCTTCATCGTCTTCCGTCAGCTTAATTTGCAAATCCGGGTTTCCGTCGGGTGATGACGCGTATTTCATGGCATTTGTCATCGCTTCGGTCAGCAACAGCGACAGCGGCACGGCCTGATCAGGGATCAGTTTGATCTTGTCGATATGGCAATCGATGTCGATGCGGCGCTCGGGCCCTGTCGCCAAAGCAGTAATCTGACGCACGATATCGGGCAGCAATTCATCTGCGCGGATATCTGACAAACCTGACGTTTGATACAATCCACGGTGAATTGTGGCCAAGCTGATGACCCGTTCTTGCAGGCCTTTCATCAGCTCTTTGGTTTCCGGTGTCCGCGATTTACGGATTTGCATCGAAATGATTGACGCGATCAGCTGAAGATTGTTTTTCACCCGGTGGTGAACTTCGCGCAACAACACCTCTTGGTGATGAATCATATCCTCCAATTCCGCTTCATCATGCAGAATTGTCTCGGTCATTTTTTCATAGCTTTGCGCCAGCAGACGAATTTCACGCGGCGCGCTGGCATAATTTAGATCCCCGACGGCACGACGGCCCGAGGCAAAGGTCCGCAAGCTACGCGAAAGCCGCTTAATATGCCCAATCACCAGCTTTTGCATCGCGAAATACGCGACCAGAAGCGATGCCAACCACATCATCCCAGGCACCAGAATCGGCGAAAAATCCGCAATCGGATTCATGGAAATCGCAGCTTTGGCAGGCCAGCTTCCCATCACATAAAGCTGATCCGGCAAAAGCTCTAGCACGGCATAGACCCGCTCATCCCCGGAATTTGACCGCGCCGTAAATGTTGCGGCCTTGGTCCCCGCCAACGCTGGCAGCGCACGGTTGGCTGGCAGATCGATTTCTGTCTCATCAGGGTCAGCGGAAGAGGTGATGACACGCCCATCCGTATCGAAGGTCAAAATCGTAAGTGCTTTTTCCGTATCATAGCCCAGACGATCTTCATAAGTATGCAAAGACGAATGGGGCAAGCTAAGTGAGATAACACCAATCTTTTTGCCCGCTTTGTCGAAAACGGGGTGGATCACGCCGATAACAGCCTGACCGGAAATCGGCCCATCGGGGTTCAGTAAAAAACTGGATTGATCCGGTGTTATCATCTGATCAAACAGCGGCATCCCACTGAAATCATAGGTGATATCACGCGATGAACAGGTCATTTTCCCGTCCAAAGGTATATAGGCTGCGAAGGATAAATCATCATTTGCCTCGGTTGTTTTGATCATCTGATCATTACAACCGCGATCGAATTCGATCACCGGACCGATGGTAAACGCCAAAAGCCGTGCTTCGGCCAAAGCCTGTTGCAAGATCCGGTTTTGTCCGGCCACGGCCTGCAGCGTTTCCCCCATAAGCGCAGCTTCAGACCGCGCCCGTGCTTCCCTAAGCAATGAGCTCGATTGAACCGTCGAGATCAAAAACAAAGGAAAAAGCGCCACCGCGAGGAAAATCGCGAGGCGCACGCCGAGTCGGTCGATAAGCGACCCTTTCGACATTTTTTCTGTCTTCATGCAGCGTTTGTCCCGGAATTTGACATCGCGGCAAGGGAGGTGGCGTCCATATTGCCCATGATGTCTTCACCTTCTTCAAGATGCAGCATTTCGGACAATCGCGCCCGCGCCCGATTCGCGCGGCTTTTGACGGTCCCAACCGCTACATTCATCGTCTCAGCAGCTTCTTCATATGAGAAACCGGAAGCGCCGACAAGGATTAGCACCTCACGATGTTCAGGGGACAGCTTATCAAATGCAACCATGAAGTCATTCATCGCCAATCGGCCATCATGTGCCGGCTTTTCGCTCAGCGTGGCTGCGTGAATGCCTTCGGGGTCAGGAACTTCACGTTTGCGCTTGCGACGATCAGAGTAAAATGTGTTCCGCAGAATTGTGAACAACCAAGCGCGCAGATTGGTGCCAACCTGAAACTTCTCAATATTTGACCATGCTTTGACAATCGTGTCCTGAACCAAGTCATCCGCCTGGGCGGAATTACGGGTTAGTGACATCGCAAAAGCACGCAGGGCCTGCAGGTGTTCTGGAAGCTCGTCACGCGGGTCGCGCAATTCAGCCGTAGGGGTGGTGCTGGAGGGCGAACTCATTTGCCACCCTCCTTTGCACGCAATTGCGCCAGCAGGTCTTTAAAGCGATCTGGAACATCCTCATTCAACGCCTGATCGTAGACGCGCTTGAGGTTTTGATTGATCTGCTCCTTGATGCTGGCTTTAGACTTGTCGTCAGCCATGTCGTTGGTCATATCTAAGTTCCGATCTAACGCTTTTTACATGGAACCAATTCCCGGACAAGGAAGTTGGTTCCATGGAAACAAAGAAAATTTGGGAGAAATCTTCATGCCCACCGATATCGCCGGCGCTGTCGCAGCGAACCTACCCTATCTGCGCCGCTACGCCCGGGCACTCACGGGCAGCCAAGACACAGGTGACCGTTATGCGGCCGCAACCCTGGAGGCCATTCTTGCGGAAGAAGCAATCTTCAACAGTGTAACGGATCCCAAGGTCGCTTTGTTCCATGCGTTCCACCTTGTTTGGGCCTCATCCGGTGCACCATTGGGTGATGCGACGGGGTCGTTGGAAACCCGAGCGCAAGATCACATGGCTGAGCTGACACCCAACACCCGTGAGGCTTTGTTGCTGCACACGATCGAGGGATTCCGTTACGAGGAAGTCGCAACGATCATGCAGATCGACAAGAGAGAAGCCGAAGAACTGGTTGAAATTGCGCTGCGCGAGATGGAAAAATCTGTCGCAGGCAAGGTGATGATCATCGAAGATGAAGCCATCATCGCGATGGATATTCGCGCGATTGTTGAGGAATTGGGCCACACCGTAACCGGCATCGCCCGCACCCGGACTGAGGCCGTAGAGCTGGCGGCGCGTGAAAAACCCGATCTGATCTTGGCAGACATCCAGCTGGCGGACAATTCCTCTGGCATCGATGCGGTCAATGATATTCTCGGCCAGTTTGATGAGCTGCCGGTCGTGTTCATCACCGCCTTCCCAGAGCGCCTGCTGACAGGGGAACGCCCGGAACCCGCTTTCTTGATCACCAAGCCATATACCGAAACGCAGGTGCAATCGGCTGTAAGCCAAGCGATGTTCTTCTCATCGACAGAAACATTGCTGGCCTGATCGTTAAATGGTTGATGCAGCACGGCCTACTGGCTGCGTTGAGTGGCATATCCAAAAGACGCGGTTCGCAAGATCGCGTCTTTTTCTTTTGCCCCTGTGCTAAGGGCGTGCAACTGCGCATGACGGCGGCGCAATCAGATGGCCCAGCGCCTTTGCTATAACAGTCTATTCTTAAATGATATATTTGACGGCCAATGGACTAAGTGGGCGTGTTGTCCGACGCATTCAATCAGCGGAACGGCGCTGACCTAATGTGCCCCTTTAACACGTTTCGCGGGGATTGTCATGGAACCGTATCCTCACGCAGGCGTTACTGTTTCAAAATAAGGATATCTTGCATGAGTCGCCTTGAAACCCTGTCACGCATTGCGATTATATTCGTCGGCTTTGTCGCGATCGTATTCGCATTGGTGCAGGTGGAAAGTATCTTTGCTCCTATGGCTTTGGCCTTGGTCGCAGGTGCAGTGCTTTCACCCGTTTCCGACACATGGGAGAAAATGGGGTTCTCGCCTGTCTGGGGGGCGTTAACCTCGCTGTTTATGATGCTGATTGCGATGGGGCTGCTGGTGATGGTGTTTCACCCGCTTGTTGTGCAGCTTGTCGACCAGGCGCCAAAAGTTTGGTCTGATGTGAAGGAAGTGGTGGATGGCTTCCGCCAATCGTTTCGAAACCTACAAGATATGGGCGATCAGATCAGCGAGGCGGTGAGCTCCACCGCCCAAAGCACTCAGGGCGGCGAAGAAGCTAGCGTTGCAATGCCCAATATCACCGATGCCTTGCTGATGGCACCTGCCGTGTTGGCGCAGGTTTTGGTGTTCATCGGGACGCTATTTTTCTTCTTACTGACCCGCAATGACATCTATTCCTGGGCTGCAGCGCATCTGGCAGAATCGTCGGAACGCGCCGGCACCGCACGTCGTTTGCATTTGGCAGAGCGCAAAGTATCAAGCTACTTCCTAACGATAACAGTCATTAACGCAGGCCTTGGCCTGGCAACGGGTATCGTAATGCAGGTTTTGGGAATGCCCGGCGCGATCCTATGGGGGCTGGTGGCATTTTTGATCAACTTCATCTTATATCTTGGGCCAGCCTGTCTTGTTGTCTCGCTTATTTTTGCGGGTGTTGGCACATTTGACGGAATTTGGGCATTGCTGCCGGCGGCCTGCTACGCCGCGCTGAATGCCACAGAGGGGCAGTTCGTGACGCCTGCCTTGGTGGGCAAACACATGCGGCTGAACCCGTTGCTGGTATTCATGTCATTGATTTTTGGAATTTGGCTTTGGGGGCCTGTCGGCGGTATCGTCGCGATCCCGATCCTGCTGTGGATTCTGGTTTTGGCGGATGCGTTGCCGCAAACCGGGAACATGAAGCAAATGCTGGCGGCATCGAACGAAAATTAGGGCGGTTGTTGAACGCCGCCCCAATCATCACCCCTTTAAGGCACCTGATTTCAGAACATTTGCCAGCCGGGCAAAACTGTTAGTGGAGCTGTTCGGCTCCATCTCTGAAATAAATCCATCCAGTGCCGGCCAGATCGAGACCGCTTTATCAATATTGGGATCAGACCCTTTCTGATACAGGCCAGCCTGGATCATCGTCTCGGCCCGGTCATAGGCGCCGAGCAATCGACGCGCCTCAATGATCAGTTTGTTTTCATTAGCATTGGCTGCATCCGGCAAGGAGCGCGACACGGAGCGCAGAAGATCTACCGCAGGGTAGCGCCCGCGTTCGGCAATTGTGCGATCCAACACGACGTGACCATCCAGAACACCGCGTAGGATATCCGCGACAGGTTCTTCCATATCCGAACCCGGAACCAGAACCGAAAACACCGCCGTAATATCGCCCGTTCCTTCCAGCCCGGGCCCAGAGCGTTCCGCAAGCGACATGATCTGATGCGATGTGGAGGGGGGAAAGCCGCGCAGGCTGGGCGGCTCGCCACCGGCAAGGGCAACTTCGCGATGGGCTTCCGCAAATCGGGTGATTGAATCGGCTAGAAACAAGACATGTCGGCCCTGATCGCGGAAATGTTCTGCCACGCTCATTGCCGACCATGCGCATCGGCGACGCACCAATGGGGACATATCCGAGGTTGCTGCGACAATAACGGCGCGTGCCATCCCTTCTGGTCCTAAAACTTTTTCGACGAATTCACGCAATTCTCGTCCGCGTTCACCAATCAGGGCGATGACGACGATATCCGCCGATACGCCTTTGGCGAAATTTGCCAGAAGCGACGATTTACCCACGCCCGAGCCCGCGAACAGACCAATCCGCTGCCCCTGAACCAAAGGAAGTAGCGTATTGAACACGGTCATACCCGTTTCCAATCGTGCGCCTAAGCGACGCCGCTGTGCCGCGGCGGGGGGTTTTGCCCGCAGGTTTCGCTCAATCGGGCCGCGCATCAGCGGACGGCCATCAAGGGGGTGACCAAAGGGATCGACGATCCGGCCGACCCACGAATCATCAGGGCAAATCCCTGTTTGCCCCAACAGGTCGACACGATCGTCAATCGAGACACCATCTATAGCGCCATCGGCAAGCAAGGTGACGGTGTCTTTATTCAAGGCCAGAATCTCTGCCCCGATGTGATGGCCTGCACGGCAGCGAATATCGGCCCGGTCACCTAGTGACGCAATTTTAGAAAGTCCGCTGACCTCTAACGTGCCCTGCCCGATGGCACAGACACGCCCAACAGCATGCACTGCGTCAAAGTCTGAAATCGATGCGCGCAACTGATCTAGATCCCCAAGTGCCATTCTGGCCTCCATATGTTCTCGAAACGTTTTCTAAATGATTCGGGCTTAATCCAAGATGAATAGTTCGGAGGAGAAGCCCCGATGTTCGAGAATATGCAGATTATGAAGATGGCGGAGTCGATGGCTCGGCACGCCGCACAAAGACAAACGGTCGTTTCGCAGAACATGGCGAATGCGAATACGCCCGGCTATAAGGCGCAGGACGTCGCACCCTTCAGTGAAACATACACCGAAGGGGCAGATAGCCCTATGCGGGCAACGCGCGCTGGCCATATCGGCGCGGACCATATGGTCACGTCCTCCGTTATGACCCGATCCGATCCCGGCACCATGTCGCCCAATGGCAATTCTGTCTCGGTCGAGACAGAGATGGTCAAAGCCGTGGAGGTCAAGCGCCAGCATGATCAGGCGCTCGCCATCTATAAATCCACCTTAAACATCCTTCGAACCAGCGTGTCGAGGAGCTGATTATGAACGATTTTACCAATTCGCTGACGATTGCCGCGTCAGGCATGAAGGCACAGGCATCACGCCTGCGTTTCGTATCCGAGAATATCGCGAATGCCGATACGCCCGGCTATCACCGCAAGACCACGCGATTTGAGGAGGTGGCGGCAACTGCGCAGACCTCTGGTGCAGTGGAAATCGGTCCCGTGCAGCTGGATCGCTCAGAGCTGGCCCGGATCTATGAGCCGGGGAACCCGCTGGCGGATGAGAATGGCTATTATAACGGATCGAATGTCGATCTGGTGGTCGAAATCGCTGACGCGCGCGAAGCGCAGCGCAGCTACGAGGCAAATTTGAAGATGTTCGATCAGACGCGGCAAATGTCGTCCGCGTTGCTTGATATCCTGCGTCGTTAACTTGGAAGAGGTCTAGAATGGACATGAAAACATCCCTCGCAGCCCAAAGCTATGCGCAAGCACGCTCGGCTGCCGCGAAGATTCCTGAAGCTGGTGCGACGGAACAAAATCTCTTTGGTGAACTGGCGTCCAGCTTTGCCGATACGGTGCAAAACGGCGAGCAAACCGCAAAAGCCGCAATGATGGGGCAAGCGGATCCGCACACTTTGGTGCAGGCCTTGGCGCAAACCGAACTGGCGGTCGAAACCGCTGTCACGCTGCGCAACAAGGTCGTTGAAGCCTATCAAGAAATCCTGCGGATGCCGGTGTAACATGGGATCAGAGGTCATCTTTTTCGACACACTGCGCGAAGGCCTATGGGTTGCAGTGATCATCTCAACGCCGATGTTGCTGGTTGCGTTGATTGCAGGGGTGTCGATTGGCCTGTTTCAGGCCCTGACATCGGTGCAGGAGATGACGCTGACTTTCGTACCCAAGGTCGGCGCGATGCTGATCGTATTTTGGGTTTCAATGTCTTTTATGTCGGAACGATTGGTCGATTTTTTCACGGCTGACATCGTTCCGCTGATTGCAGGAGGCATGTGATGGCCAATTCCATCTATTCCACCTTATCGCGGCAATCTGGCCTGATGAAAGAAATGCAGGTCGTTGCGAATAATATCGCCAACGTATCCACCACAGGATATCGCCGTGAAGGCGTTATCTTCGCCGAACATGTTGCGTCGTTAGAAGGCGATGCACCTTCTTTATCAATGGCATATGCCTTGGGCCGCAATGTGAATACCGCACAGGGGCCATTGTCCGGCACCGGTGGCACCTTTGATTTCGCGATCGAGGGTGAAGGTTTTTTCATGATCGAAACACCAGAGGGCAACCAACTGACGCGCGCCGGCAGTTTCACCCCTTCCCCGGAAGGGGAGTTGGTGACGATGGACGGATATCGTCTGCTTGATTCGGGTGGCGGGCCGATCACGGTTCCCCCCGATGCGCAGATTGCGGTCGGGCAGGACGGCAGCATGTCTGCGAATGGTGAACCGATCGCCCTTTTGGGCGTCTATGTCCCCACCGATCCCACGGGTTTGGTTCATGCGGGTGGCACCCGCTTTACCGTTGAGGGAGATCCACTCGCCGTTGAGAACCCAGTGATCCTTCAAGGATATATTGAGGAATCTAACGTAGACCCAATCATGGAAGTGGCCCGGATGATTGAGGTGCAGCGCGCCTATGAAATGGGTCAGACTTTTTTAGAACGGGAAGACGAACGCATCCGCAAAGTCATCTCGACCGTAACGTCATAAGGAGAATCCTATGCGTGCCCTACAGATTGCCGCTTCTGGCATGAGCGCCCAGCAAATGCGGGTTGAGGTGATTTCTAACAACCTCGCCAACATGTCGACAACTGGGTATAATGCCCGTCGTGCTGAATTCGCAGATCTACATTATCAGCAAAACACGCGTCCCGGCACGATTACAGCCAATGATGGCACCGTTGTTCCGACGGGTGTGCAGTTGGGTCTGGGTGTTCGTCCCACCGCAATCACAATGGAATTGTCACAAGGCACGATTGCTTCAACAGGTGGCGATCTGGATGTCGCCATCGAAGGGCTGGGCTATTTCGAAGTTGAGATGCCGGGCGGCATTTCCGGGTATACGCGTGACGGCGGGTTGAAACGTTCGGCCGATGGCCAGATCGTGACCTCTGATGGATATCCGGTTGTCCCCAACATCACGATTCCCGACGATGCGCGCGCCATTGCAATCAATGGGTCGGGCGAGGTTTACGCCTATTTCAGTGACCAAGTCGATGCCCAGCAATTGGGTCAATTGACGCTGGCCAATTTTACCAACCCAAAGGGGCTTGAAGCGATTGGGTCGAACCTGTTCTTGGAAACCGGCGCCTCTGGCCCGGCGAATGTGGGCACTCCGGGCGAAGACGGCCTAGGGACGGTGCGCCAGGGTTATCTGGAAGAAAGCTCGGTGGATCCGGTGCGTGAAATCACCGAATTGATTAAGGCGCAACGCGGTTATGAATTGAACTCCAAGGTTATTTCCGCCGCCGATCAGATGCTTGGCACGACGACACAGGTCCGGTGATGAAACATCTTTTCCTTGCGCTTGCCTTGATTGGCTGGGGTGGCGCCGCGATGGCAGATTACCTTGTGTCGACGCGGACGCTGCGGGCCCGTTCAATTCTTGGCCCCGAAGATCTGGCCCTAAAGGCGGGCGAGGCCCCCGGCGTTTTACAAGATCCCGGCGAGGCGCTGGGGTTAGAGACGCGCGTGGCCATCTATGCCGGGCGTCCCATTCGTCCGGAACATTTGCGCGAACCTGCCGTGGTGGAACGCAATCAAATTTTGCCGTTGGCGTTTCAAAACGGTGTGTTGACGATCGTCACTGAAGGGCGCGCGATGGAACGCGCCTCCATCGGAGAGACAATTCGGATCATGAATGTCAGCTCTAAGAACACAGTCTTCGCGACGATTTCGCGCGATGGCACCGCCTATGTTTTGAAGGAGTGAGCACGCTATGCGAGCTGTAACCTTATTGCTAATGAGTGTCGCTTTGTTGGGCTGCAACCGGTTGGAGCAGGTCGGACGCGCCCCCGATTTCACGCCGGTCGAAGAGGGTAATGAATATTACGCTATGAACCGGACGCCGATGCCGGTGTCACTGGAACAGCCCAGCCCGACACGGACCGCATCTCTCTGGTCGGGCACGCCGAAATCCCTATTGGGGGATCGTCGAGCGGCGCAGCCAGGGGATATCATGACCGTGGTCATTGAAATCGACGATAGTGCCAGCTTCTCAAATTCGTCAGACCGGTCGCGCAGCGGGTCCGAATCAATGGGCATCCCATCGCTGATGGGGATACCGCAGCGCCTGAACGAAGCTTTGCCCGATGGCGCATCGATGGACAGTGCCGTGGCGACAAATTCCAGTAGTTCTTATGCTGGCGATGGGTCTGTTTCGCGCAATGAACAGCTGACGCTGCGGGTTGCGGCCACCGTGATTGACGCATTGCCCAATGGCGTTTTGCGTATCCAAGGCAGCCAAGAAGTTCGGGTGAATTTCGAGGTGCGTGAGCTGGTAGTGGCCGGGTTTGTGCGCCCTGAAGACATCAGCCGTCAGAACGAAATCACCTATGACAAGATCGCAGGCGCGCGGATTTCTTATGGCGGGCGCGGCCAAATCACTGACGTTCAGCAACCGCGCCTTGGGCAGCAGGTTGCCGATATTATTCTTCCGTTCTGAGGCTGATTTATGGGCAAGATCCTTCCTATTCTTTTAATCGTTATCGGCCTTGCTGCAGGTGGAGCTGCCGGATTTTTCCTGCGCCCACCCCCGCCTGAACCCGAAGAGGTCGCCGCTGGGGAGGACGCCGAAGGGGATTATCCTGCCGAAGATGACGCTGAGATGGCCGAGGAGGACAGCGAAAGCGCAACCCATGAATATGTCAAACTGAACAACCAATTCGTGGTGCCGCTGGTTGATGAGGCCCGTGTGACTGCCATGGTTGTCATGTCACTTAGCCTTGAGGTCGAAGTGGGCGGGACCGAATCCGTCTATGCGGTGGAACCAAAGCTACGCGACAGCTTCCTGCAGGTTCTGTTCGATCATGCCAATACCGGGGGGTTCCGCGGGGTGTTCACCTCAACATCTAATATGGATGTGCTGCGCCGTGCGCTGAAAGAGGCAGCACGAAAGGTGCTGGGACGGACGGTGAATGATGTTCTGATCTCGGATATTGTGCGTCAGGATATACAGTAACCCCATGATTGGCGGCGATCTTGGGTCCGGTTCACGACCAGCTTGATTGCCGCCATTGGCATTTCATCACTTGCACGCTTATATGTTTCCACAGTGAAGGGGGCAGGTGTGACTGTTTATCTATATCAAGAAGATCTGCCTGAGGGATTGGATTTCGGCACCAGCGTGGCTGTTGACACCGAAACGATGGGGTTGGATCCACGCCGCGATCGGTTGTGCCTTGTGCAACTGAGTGCCGGTGACGGCAATGCGCATCTGGTGCAGATCGCGCGCGGCCAAACACAGGCGCCGCGGCTATGCCAGCTGTTGAACGATCCTAAAGTTGAAAAACTATTCCATTTCGCGCGCTTCGATGTAGCTGCGTTGTATAACGCATTTGGCGTCGACACCCGGCCGATCTTTTGCACCAAGATTGCGTCAAAGCTGGTACGAACCTCAACGGAACGTCACGGACTGAAATATCTTTTGTCGGAACTTGTCGGCGTAGATATTTCGAAACAGCAGCAAAGTTCCGACTGGGGCAGCGCAGAGCTTAGCAAAGCGCAAATGGAGTATGCGGCATCCGATGTTCTGTATCTGCACCGTTTGAAAGCGGCGCTGATTGTGCGCTTGCAGCGGGAGGATCGCCTTGTGCTGGCCCAGTCGTGTTTTGACTTTTTACCGGCCCGCGCGAAGCTTGATCTGTTGGGTTGGGGCGAACCAACTGACATTTTCCATCACTGACAGGTTGGCGGCGTGGCATCTTTAGACAATCGGTATTCAATCTTTATACGATGGGCCAAATTACTGCTGCCCCTGTTCGCGCTTGTGCTTTTGTCGACCGTCTTCTTGTTCGGCCGTAAAGCGGACCCACAGGCCGCAATCCCCTATTCCGATGTGGATTTGGAAGCCCTGGCCAGCGAGCCGCGCATCAGCCAGCCCGAATATTCCGGCGTCACCCAAAGTGGTGATGCGCTTAGCGCCAAGGCCGTTGCGGCCACCCCAAATGTGGATGGCGATGGCGGCACAAGGATCGAAAAGCTGGTCGCCCAACTGGTGGGGTTGGATGGCACGACCACAAATATCTCGGCCAGTACCGGACGGTTTTCTCCGGCGGAGAATCGAATCGAGTTGAACGAAAAGGTCGCTATTCAAACCTCGGATGGATACCGGATGTTATCGGATTTCGTTGAAATGACGACCGATAGTGGGCAGGTTGTGTCGCCTGGCCCAGTGCGCGGCACGGGACCGATGGGCACAATTGATGCTGGCGCGATGGAGATCCACAGGCTGGGGCGCGGCAGCGCGCAGAACATCCTGTTCACTCAGGGCGTTAAGCTGATATATGAACCGGGAAGCGAATGAATGATGGTTGCCATGTTGCGTATTCTGACACTTGCATTGACCTTGGCATTGCCGATTCCGGCACTGGCCCAAACCGTTGCATTTGGCGGTATCAAGGGTGACAGCTCTGCCCCGGTAGAGATCACCGCCGATCAGCTTGAGGTCAACCAAGACACTGGACAGGCTACGTTTACGGGCGATGTTTTGGTGATCCAGGGCGACATGCGGTTGAATGCTTCGGTGTTGAAGGTCGATTATGGTTCTGGCGATGCGTCACAGGTGCAGACGATTACGGCCAGCGGCAGCGTGGTACTCGTCTCTCCGAGCGAGGCAGCAGAATCGGACGCAGCCGTCTATGACGTGCCCAATGGCAATCTAGTGATGACGGGAAATGTGTTGCTGACGCAGGGGCAAAATGTGATGTCCGGTCAAAAGCTTACTGTTGATATGGATACCGGAAAAGGTCAGATGGATGGCCGCGTTCGGACCATTTTACAACCCGGTGGCAGCAAATGACGGATATCACGTCAGACGGATTAAGCGTCACGTCCGGGGACGGTGGATTGCTGATCCGCGGCCTGCGCAAAAGCTATAAGAAACGTCCGATCCTGCGCGATATGTCGATGGAGCTCTCCCGCGGGGAGGTTGTTGCGCTTTTAGGGCCCAACGGGTCGGGAAAAACTACCTGTTTTTACAATATTGCGGGTTTGATTACGCCCGATGCCGGGCAGGTTATGCTGGATGGTCGGGATGTGACGGGTCTGCCGATGTATCGCCGTGCTAAGCTTGGTATCGGCTATCTGCCGCAAGAGGCGTCGATTTTTCGTGGCCTGACAGTGGAACAAAACATCATGGCTGTTTTGGAAATTGCACTGGATGATCCGCATACGCGCCGTGAACGGCTTGAAGAATTGCTGGGTGATTTTTCGATCGAACACCTGCGCGGGGCGCCAGCGCTGGCGCTGTCGGGTGGGGAACGCCGACGGTGCGAGATCGCGCGCTGTTTAGCCGCGGATCCAAAATACCTGCTGTTGGACGAACCTTTTGCTGGTGTGGATCCGATTGCCGTCGGCGAAATTCGCGGCCTTGTTGCGCAGTTAAAACAGCGTGGCATTGGCGTTTTGATCACGGACCACAATGTCCGTGAGACATTGGAAATCGTCGACCGAGCCTATATTTTGCACGATGGAAAAGTACTGATGTCGGGCAGCGCCGACGAGGTTGTGCGCGATGAAAATGTGCGCCGTGTTTACCTGGGCCAGAATTTCAAAATCCAGTAACAGATTGATTCAATAGTGTTCACCAGGCCGCGAGCCTGCTGCACTGCGGCGGATTGAATCGTTGACAGTCGCCGAAATCCGTTCCCAAATGATTATAACATGCGTGATCAAAACACCCTTTCCCGACTCCGACGCACAGCCCGTAACAGGGCAGTGAGAACCGTTGTGACAGTGGAACTTCGATCACTGCAAATGGTTGTCTCATAAAGAATTTAACTGACTCGTAACCCGAGAAAGAGCACCGTCTACGAGTCTATAAAAGAAGAGGAGAAGCCCATGCGTTATCAGATCAGTGGAAAGCAACTGGATGTTGGCGAAGCCCTGCAAACCCATGTCAAAACCGAGCTGAGCAGCACGGTGGAGAAATATATGCAGCGCCCGACAGATGCGACCGTTGTGTTTTCCAAAAGTGCGCATGAGTATTTTTGTGAATCGACGGTCCATCTTTCGACAGGTCTGACAGCCGCTGCGACCGGCCACGCGACCGAGATTTACGCAGCATTTGATGCCTGCCAAGAAAAAATGGACAAGCAGCTGCGCCGCCATAAACGCCGGCTGAAAGACCACCATAGCGGTCGCAGCAGCACCCCCATTGAATTTGAAGCCGCAGGGCTTTATGTGCTCGCCTCAGAAGAGGAAGACGAATCGACCGGAGCAGAGGGTGGTGACGCCCCAGCGATCGTGGCAGAGATGGAAACGCAGGTTCCAACGCTGTCGGTTGGTGAAGCCGTGATGCAGATGGAAATCTCGCATAAAAAGCTTCTTGTCTTCCGCAATGAGAAACATGGCGGGGTGAATGTGGTGTATCACCGTGACGATGGCAACGTCGGCTGGATCGACCCGCGCAACAGTAAATAAGCGTTTGTCCTACGGGAGCAGGCGCGGAAAAAGGACAGATGGATTTATCCAACTTGCTTAGGCCGGATGCGGTCAAAACGCTGGCTAAGGTAACAAGCAAGAAGCGCCTGTTTCAGGACCTCGCGGATGTCGCCGCGCAGGCCTATGGGCTTGATGCGCCAACAACTGTTGATGCGTTGCAGGAACGTGAAAGCCTTGGCCCGACTGGTGTGGGCCATGGCGTTGCGCTGCCACATGCGCGGTTACATGGGTTGGACCGTGTGATCGGGCTGTTCTTACGGCTGGAAAAACCGCTGGATTTCGATTCTGTGGATCGTCAGCCAGTGGATCTGGTCTTTGCGCTTCTGGCGCCGAAATCATCAGGTGTCGAACATCTGAAGGCACTGGCGCTGGTGTCGCGCACGATGCGTGATGCGGAAACCTGCAAAAAACTGCGGGCAAACACAGACCCTTTGGCCCTGCATGGGGTTTTGACCGCAGGTCAGGGGCTTGCCGCGTAAGGCGTAACCCACCGTCGTGCATATGGTTTTACAAGCCGGGCTTCTGCCCGGTTTTGGCGTTTCATGCGCGCCACTGCGAGAAACCGAATTGCATATAATCGCGCTGATAGGCATCGCGTGCAGCCTCTTCCAGCTGCGGCGACCAAATGTCGTGCAGGGGGATCGGCCCGCTGTCCGCCGTGACATCACTAAACATTGGGGCAGTTACCCCGGCGCAAGACGCGATATAGCCCAGATCATCTGACAGACGCTCCTCTCGGATCAGCATATCCGGTGCGGCGATTTGCGAAAATGCATGCAGCATCGTGGATTGGCTAGCCCAAAGGTGATTTACCGGCAGGCTGGTCTGAGCGTTCAGATTGGCTTTCAGCCATAAGATGAATGCGTGCAACGCATCGGCGTAATCCGCCGGGCTGCAATGTGCCAGCTCGGGCAAGGTCAGCTTATAGCCGTTGCGTAAAATCCGCCGTGTCTCGTCAAATTGCGGCCAGTCCAGCAGTGCGATAAAGGCCAGATGTGCGCGCATCAGTGGATGACGAATGACGGTAAAACTGCGATGGCCTTTGTGCTGTCGCTTCCACTGCCGCAAGGTCTTTTGCGAATAATTCTCAGTCAGCTCTCCGATCTGCTCCAACCAGGTGCGGATCGGCTGATCCAAGGCGGGGCGCAGCGGCATATATAGCAGCCCCGCCCCCCCTTGCGAGGCACCAATGAAGCCGGGGACATTCGGCCCCCGGCGGGGTTCAAAATTCGGCGTGCGTGACAGGTTAAACCGATCCATACGGGCCAACGATGCTTCCATCTGCGCGAAATTCGTCACCTTCGCGCTTAGCGGTTCAGGGTTTTGTACCACAAGGCTGCTGGGCAAGGCATCAGGCCCGTCTTCGACCCCCAGCCATTTGGCCAACCCGTTCAACACGTCAATATTCTGCGCGTCTTCATAATCGATATAGAAGGCTGTCTGGGCCGACACCTGCAGCGCATTCATCAGCATGATCTGGAAATCTTGCAGCTCTGTCAGGTGATCTTCAAATTCAGAGGCCTGAAATTCTGCCTGCGCAATACGCCGGCTGCTGGCATCGCCTAACTTCCATTGATTGGTGGAGCGGGCGATTTTCAGGCTGACATAGCTTTCAATTGGATTACGCGTCAAAATGATCTTGGCGCATTTGGGGTCCTTTAACATCAAAGCTAAGACGCGCGGATCATGTTCGTGAAAATATCGGCAGCCGTTCAGACCGGGCGCTTTGCGGATTGCTTTCCATAGCGTGGTCGGATCGGCATCGCGTTCGGACAATGTGATCCCCAAAAGCTCTGTCCGGTTGGGATAGCCGATCAGCGCGGGGTTGAATGCTTCGCCGTGACAGGTCACGCCGGGCAGCGCATTAATTGCCGCTTCCAGCAAATTTGATCCGGTGCGCATCTCTGCGAAAATCACAAAGCTTTCAAAATGAGGCATTGATTATTTTACCAAGTAAGGGCGCCCGCGGCGCGAAGAATAGGGTTTCAGCTCTCCTGTGGTGGGGAAGTCCCCCATCAGCTGTGGCTGCATGCCTTGGTTTTTAAGGTTTTGCAGGAATTGCCCAAATCCTTCCAGCGGAACCATTTGCGGTGCTTCGGTCAGGCGCCGTGCCGAACGCGGGCTGATTTCATCCACAATGGTCTGCAAAGGCTCCATCGGGTTTTCAACGAAATCGGCCAGAGACCAGATGCGGACACGGGCCTTCACATACATGGATTGCAAGATATCCAGATGCGCCAGCTCCAGCTTTTGCAGCCGCGCTGCCTCTTTTCGGATCACCGAGAAATTATCAGAAGAATTGAACAGCGGGATCGCCCATGCGCCAGAGATCACCGAAATCTGTGCATTTGGATCGGTTGCGGTGAACCAGTTGATATCTTGCGTGTCGCGCGGGCTGGACATGAAACACTGCCGCTCCCCACGAGAGTTCCAGATAACGCTGGTCAGAAAGGCGCGGGCATCATAATCGCGCAGGGCGGCAGAATCGGTCAAGCAGCCGTTAAACACGGCCTCACCGCCTGAAAACGCCACGCGTTCGGGACCAAACAGATGCCCATGCACGCGTGCGCCGACATATTTTGAAAGCCATCCTTCAAAATTCTCGAACAGATCGGTGAAGCCCTGAAAAATGGAAAATGGCGAAGATGTTTTGCCATTCTCATGATCCCTGACCGGAAAGCGCGACTGCATATATAAGCCCGGCCGGCCCTTGTTGCGCCGGGCGACCGCTTTGGAAAACAACCGATCGATTTTTTGTGGATTGGGTTCTGCGATCGTAGGCGCCGTGTCGCGCGCGCGTAGAAAGGTTGCATACAGCCGGTCGGCCTTGGGCCAGATTTTTCGGGCGATGAAACAATCAGAACGGCGTAGAAGTTGCAAATGATCATCGTAAAACGTGTGTGGTTTGCCCTGAAAATCAAATTTCGACAGCGTCAAAGACCGGCTTTCGATCTTGGTGGAATAGAGCCGCGCGAGCGTCTGAAAATAGCTTTCATCAGGGATCCAGACTTTGCGGAAATAGGAATCGTAAACTTTGCGTTCCGGCTCTTCTAAAATGGCGGTCAGGGTTTGTCGGGTCAGGCACCACCATTGGCTGCCCATATGCGGGATAAGCCCGGGTGGAATGCGCCGGCTAAACCCCACGGTGCGCTGCAAACGGACGTATTTGTCAAACAATTTGCGATGTTTGCGCCATGAAAAAGGAAAGCGCAGGGTGAAGCGTTCCATATCCAGCCCGCCCTGGGTCCAGCCGACCTCAGATGTGGTGACGCTTTCGATAAAATCGGTCCAAGGGTGCTGCGCCAAATAGGCCTGAAGCTCTTCGACCGGGCGTAGCGGGAGGCACGAGCCAGATGTCAGGCAGACGTGGTTTGCGTCCGGGTGCTTTTCCAACATCATTTCAGCCGCCGCCTGACTGGCCGCAACCAGGGACCATGTGCCCCATTCGCAGGTGAACCGGGCCGAAAAGGACACATTGTCCAAATCAGACAAGCTGGCCGTCAGATCGGCGTAATCATCGGCATGGACGCGTTTATCGACATGGATCACCACCGGGGCGCCCGATGTCGCCCAATAGCGCGCCACCTGAGCCGCACGATGTAACGCCGTGTGGCACATCATGATGAAGCCTATGCTCATGCCCAATTCCCCTTGGACATCAGGCCTAAAATCTCCAACTGACGCCAGTTGATGTATTTCTCAGACCATTTGCACCACAGATCGCTTTGCTGCGACAGCGTGTCTGAATAGGCGCGGTATTCGCGAGAACCAGCGAAATGCTGTTTGCGTTTCAATTCCTCTGCGACCTTTGCGCTTAGCGGTGATAAAAATTTGGCATGCAGCAGGCAGCCCGATGCCCGCTCCCCGCCCCATTCATCATAGACCATGTTCAGCCCACGCGGCAGCGCCATATGGGTGGACGACACATAGGCATAGCTGCGATCCCAGCGGATTAGTGGCACCTTGTTTAAAGATGGTGCTTTTCCCGGTGCATCCGAAAAGAAATTCCGGGCACGCGGGCCACCCTGTATCCACAGATTTTGAAACTGCGGATTTTTAGAAATCACATAATTCCCGCTGTCAAACCAACAGGCAATATCAAAGGGGTTTTGCCCTTCGTGATATGGCTCTGCATCAATTGGGCCTTTGGGATACATATCCAGCAACATCGCCGGGAAGGCACGAATGCCATAGGTATCCATCCAATCTGTCAGCGCCTCAATCGGGCGGGTATCGCAAAACGGATAGACGAAGAATTCATCCGGGTCGACCGTCAGGCACCAATGCCCTGTGCCATACCGGCGCAGCAGATGGTTCATCCAATCCATACCGAAACGCGCGCGTTTATAGCTTGCATCGGTTGCCCAAAGCGAGACATCGGGCTGCCGTTTCAGATAATCCACAGACCCATCATCAGAGCCATTATCGACGAAAATGAAATGGTGCACGCCCATTTCGCGGTAATAGCGCAGAAAGAACGGCAACCGGACGCGTTCATTGCGCAGGGTCACAAATGCCAAAATATCGGATTTCTTGATAACCTGAGTGCGGTCCATAATGCATCGCAGCTCGCTCCGTTTACGAAACGCGCGGATTAACAGTCGCTTACGGTGCAGTCGCATGCGATATGTTTGGCGAATGCTCACTCCTGCCCTCTCTTGGCGGGGTCGGTCATCAGGGTCGAGGATGTTTCTCTCATCTCTTGGTTAAGACGATATTGATACACACTGTCCACGACTGAATAACAATCTATCAGATTTTTTTGCCTGTCTTTGTTTTTTTGCCATGCGCGTGATCGGCACATTGGATTTTCTAACCTGATCCTAACGGGTTGGGGCGCGCCATGTAAATGGCTTGGGCTGTTTCAGTGCCAATCGCCGCGCCGCATCAGCCCGGCTTCCAACAGTGAATTTGGCCCCTTATAGCGGCAGCTCCCCTCATATCGTAGGTCCGGATCCGCGGCGACACGATCATAATAGCTGTCATAAACGTCGCGATGTGTGAAATGCTCACCGCGGTGTTTCTCATGCCGCGCACGCTCAATCGCGCCATCCAGAAATTTGGAATGCAGCAAAACCCCGGTCGGCGTGGTGCGGCGGGCATCAAAGCCTGTGTTCAATACCGCTGGCAGCGCGATATGCATCGAACTGACATAGGCATAGCGCCAATGCCAGCGGATCAGCGGCGTCTTATGCAGATGCGGCGCCAGATCGGGCGTATCCGCAAAGAAGCTGCGCTTGCGCGGCCCCCCCCGGATAGAGATATTGTGAAACCTGCTTTGATATTCCCAACTATATCCCCAGCCATCGAAATTGGGCAGGCTATCTGCGGGACTTTGACCTGCTGCGGTGTGTGCGGTCGATAGGGGGCCGTCTGGATACATGTCCAGCATCATCGCGGGCATCATTGGGACGTTGCGCGCGTCTAACCATCGGGTCAACTGCGGTAAGGGCCGCGTGTCGCAATCCGGATAGACCAGCAATTCATCTGCATCGACGGTTACGCACCAATGGCCAGAGCCGTGGCGCATCAACATATGGTTCAGCCAATCCATGCCAAACCGCGCCTCGCGGTAGCTGGCCTGCGTAGTCCATAATGACACATCAGCCTGCCCGCGCAGAAAGGACAGCATGTCGGGGTCACTGTCATTGGCCACGATTAGGAAATGCGCCACCCCAAGCGCGCGGTAATGCGCCAGAAAGGATGGCAGGCGCGGCAGTTCGTTGCGCATTGTTGCAAACAACAAGATATCTTTGGCTGATAGCTCAGCACTGCGATCTGTGTCGACGTGCAAATCGCGTTTGCATCGCATCGCCCGCCACAGCAATTTCCGGCGTTTCAGGCGCAACCGATAGGCTGCGCCTGCATTTGACAGGGCTTGAGACCAGCGCATCCGTGGCGATCATGCCTTGTAATCAGGGGCCTGATGCCAGCGCCACGCGTCGGCAATCATCGTGCTCAACTCTGCACGTTTGGGTTGCCATCCAAGAAGCTCTTTGGCTTTGACAGACCCTGACACCAGCACAGCGGCATCACCAGCGCGGCGTTCGCCTTCGATAATCGGCACCTCGCGATTGGTGACGGAATTGGATTGCGAAATGACCTCACGCACGGAGAACCCATTGCCTGTGCCCAAACAGAACACATCGGAGGGTTTGTCATCCAACAGCCAGTTTAACCCCAGAACATGCGCATCGACCAGATCCGAGACATGCACATAATCACGCACACAGGTGCCGTCTTCAGTATCATAATCCGATCCAAATACCGTCAGGGCAGCGCGTTTTCCCGCGATGGCATCCAGCATCAGCGGGATCAAATGCGTCTCTGGCACATGCTGTTCGCCAATTTCACCATCAGGATCGGCGCCCGCAACGTTGAAATAACGGAAGATAACCGATTTCAAACCGTGGCTTGCGCCAAAATCGCGTAACATGTCTTCAATCGCGCGTTTGGACCCGCCATAGGCGTTGATCGGGCGCTGCTGCGTCATTTCATCCAGCACAACGCCATCCTGATCGCCATATGTCGCACATGTCGAGGAAAACACGAATTTATCGCAACCTGCATCATTTGCAGCTTCGATCAAATTCAGCGCTGCCATGACATTGGTGCGCCAGTATTTTGAGGGGTTTGTCATCGACTCCCCCACCAACGACAGGGCGGCGAAATGCATCACTGCGATGGGTTTATACTGGGCGAAAACCTCATCCAGGCGCGCACGGTCCAGCAGATCACCTTCGGCCAGTGGGCCGAATTTAACGGCCTCTCGCCAGCCGGTATTGAAATTGTCAAAGCAGACAGGGATAAACCCTGCCTGCTTCAATGCCTTACAGGCATGGGCACCAACATAGCCGGCGCCACCTGTCACCAAAACATGCTTTGTCATGCGTTATTCGGCAGCACTTTGCATGCCGATGGCATCGGCAAGATATTCTGCGAACTCGTCGCGCAGATCGTCACGCGCCAGACCAAAGGCGACAGTGGCCTGCAAGAAGCCTGCCTTGGTGCCGCAATCATAGCGTTGCCCCTTAAAGCGGAAGCCATAGACCGGATTGCCAGCATCAATCTCCTGCGCGATGGAATCTGTCAGCTGGTATTCGCCGCCCGCGCCGGTGGTTTTCGACGCGATGGCATCATCAATATGCTTCAAGATTTCCGGTGTCAGAATATAACGGCCGATCACCGCCAGATTCGATGGTGCTTCCTCGGCCGGGGGCTTCTCAACCATACCTTTGACCTTGACGGTGTTTGGTGTGACCGGCTCGCAATCCAGAACGCCATATGCCGAGATCTTCGAAGACGGCACTTCCATCGCTGCAACATAGTTGCCCGGGTTTTCTTCATAGGCTTCGATCATCTGCGCCAAGCAGGGCTTATCCGCAGCGATTACGTCATCGGTCAAGATAACGGCAAAGGGTTCATCGCCAATCATCCGACGCGCACACCAAACGGCATGGCCCAAGCCAAGGGCTTTGCGCTGGCGCACATAGGCGATCGCGCCAGATGGCATGTTGGTTTTTTCCAGCTCTTCCAAGATGGCAGTCTTTTTCTTCGCTTTCAGCGAAGCTTCGAGTTCCGGCGCATCATCAAAGTAATCTTCCAGCGCCGCTTTCCCGCGAGATGTCACAAAAATAAATTCGGTAATACCGGCCGCACGCGCTTCATCAATCGCATATTGGATCAGCGGCCGATCAACGAGAGTCAAAATCTCTTTCGGAATAGATTTGGTTGCGGGCAAGAAGCGGGTTCCAAGACCAGCAACGGGGAAGACCGCTTTCGTGACCTTACGTGTCATTCAGGCACCTTTAAGTTTTGGAGCGCCATGCGCTCGATTTATTCATCAAGTGTAAGTCTGAAAGGCTGCAATACTCAAGCGCGAGTGCACAACCTTATTTGCATTAAACGCACGAAACGCTATTTTGTTCACCGCTCTGTGACAAATGGCGCGTTCCCGCTCAGAGTGATAAAATATCGGCAACAAATGCCGCCGATGATACGTCTGGCTTGGTTGAAACAGCAAAGATCCAGAGAATCGCTGACTGGGTGCGTTTCAAGGTGGGCCATGAATCGTAGGGCGGTTTTTTTCGTTATAACAGGGGCTTGGCGAAAGGGTGCGCAATCGGAGGGAATCACCGTGATTTGGTGGGACTGACCGGCGGAAAATGAATTGCGTAAAAAGTAGGCAATCATGGAATCGGATGCAATATCGCGTTACATCCGATTCTGTTTTTATTTTGCGCTGATCAATCCAGCGCCATTTGCGCCATCATGGTTTCGATCCGTTCGACGTCAGACGGGTTGTTCAGCTCCCAGAACTGGCGGCCGCGCGCCTCGACTTCGACGCATAGGACGGAATGCTGGTTTTCCAAAAAGCGCAACTGTTCCAACCCTTCCAATGTCTCCAGTGGACCTGTCGCCCAGTCTGGATATTGCGCCAGGGACGCTGCACGATAGGCATAGGCGCCCACATGATGGAACACAGGCGTTGGAGCCTCCGGCGCATAGCTGTCGGCTGTGAAGGGCACCACTTCTTTTGAAAAATACAGCGCTTGATTTTGGGCACCGAATACGGCGGTGGTGCCGCCAACGCGCCCGTTGCGACGATCTTCTTTCAATGCGTCCAGCATCGCACCTTCACAGCGCAATACCGGGGTCGCCAGGTCCGCATCAGACCCTTTGATACCGTCTATCAAGGCCTCAATGAACCATGGCGGTGTCAGCGGCGCGTCACCTTGAAGATTGACGATATAGTCAAAGCCGCCCCCCAGAATTCGATGCGCCTGCGCACAACGTTCTGTTCCGTTCGCGCAGGCCTCAGAGGTCATTACAACCTCTGCACCGAAGGCTTCGCAGGCGGTGCGGATCCGGTCATCATCCGTGGCCACGACAACGCGCAGATCCCCTTTGACCTGCATCGCTGCGTCCCAGCTGCGCTCGATCAATGTCTTTTTGACCCCGCTGGCCCCGGTCAGTTCGACCAGGGGCTTACCGGGATAGCGGGTGGACGCATAGCGCGCCGGTATAACGATCAAAATCGACATTTACTTGGCCAATAGAACGCCGGGGGCGTATGCGATGAAGAAGGGATTGCGGAAATCGGCTTTGCCATAGGTGAACGGTTTGTGATCGTCAAAGAAGACCAGCTCCCCACCCGCGCCACGCAATACTGCATCACCTGCTGCAGTGTCCCATTCCATGGTCGGGCCAAGGCGTGGGTAAATATCCGCCTCACCCGTCGCGACCAGACAGAATTTCAACGATGACCCGGCCGAGGTCATGTCTTTCACCCCATATTTCGCAATGTAATCATCGGTGGCCTGATCACGGTGGGATTTCGACGCCACGACCATCAAAGCGCGATTGTCCGGGGTGGAAACTGCTATCGGTGAGATGTCACCGACTGTATCTTTGTCGAATGGGCCTTTTTCTTCGACCGAGCGGCCATCGGCCAACGTATAGAACAAGCGCCCAATGGCAGGTGCGTAAACCACACCCGCCTTGGGCGTGCCTGCCTCAACATAGGCAATGTTTACGGTGAATTCGCCGCGACGGTTGATGAATTCCTTTGTGCCATCCAGCGGATCGACGATCAGGAAGGACGATGCCTCAAGGCTGTGGCTGTCCGATTGCTCTTCTGTCACTAGGGCGACATCGGGGAAATGCGCCTTGAGCCCAGCTGAAATAAGCGCATCTGCCGCCTCATCCGCGGCGGTCACGGGACTATCGTCGGATTTCGATTTTACCTCAAAATCAGGACCGTCATAAATCTCCATGATCTTGTCGCCGGCTTCGAGAGCCAGTTTACGCATCACAGGCACGAGTTTTTCGAAATCCATCATCTCTCCATTTTCGGCCCGAATTTGGCCCGATTGCTGTGCGATTATTGTTTCTTTATGATAGGCCATCAAGAGAACAGCAAGGTTTCGAGGGTAGTCTTTCGGACAGGGCCGGATTGGCAGGATAATGTTTAGAGCGGAACGCAGCAATTCTACACTCGGTTCGGGGTTCAGCCTACTAGAGCTGATCTACCATTCAACCGTCCGAAATATCCGCCGAACCCATGGCAATGCGGTGATCGGTCTGTTGCTAAATATCGTTCAGACCCTGATGTTGGTTCTGACATTTTACGTCATGTTTTCGGTCTTGGGGCTGCGTGGAAACACCGTGCGCGGTGATTTCTTGCTGTATATCATGACGGGCGTGTTCTTGTTCCTGACACATAACAAAGCCATGAGTGCGGTATTCGGGGCCGAAGGCCCGTCCTCGCCAATGATGAAACACGCCCCCATGACGACGGCGGTCTCTATTGCCTCTGCCGCGCTGGGCGCGTTGTATATTCAGGTTTTGTCGATGGTTGTGGTTCTGTATATCTACCACGCTGCCTTCGTGCCTATTGTCATCTATAATTGGGTCGGCGCGATGGGCATGGTGTTGCTTAGCTGGTTCACCGGGGTCGCGATTGGCCTTGTTTTCCTGGCGGCCAAGCCTTGGGCGCCCGATGTCGTGGGGGTGCTGCAGCAGATCTACTCCCGCTCTAACATGATCTCATCGGGCAAAATGTTTTTGGCGAATAACCTGCCTCATAAAATGCTGATGATGTTCAGCTGGAACCCGTTATTTCACACGATTGATCAGGCGCGCGGTTTCGCTTTTATCAATTACAACCCGCATTATTCTTCATGGCAATATCCGCTATATGTTGGCTTGGCGCTGTTGGCCATTGGCCTGATGGGCGAATTTTATACCCGCCAATATGCCTCTGCCAGCTGGAGCGCCAAGCGTTAATCCTCAGGATTTGCGGATCGTATCGCCCGGTTCCAACCGTGGTTCTAATTCCACCAATTCCCCGCCAATCACGCCACTATGCGGGCGTCCAGCGATGATTTCCGCAGCTTTAATGCCGATTTCGCGTCGGCAGGCATCCATCGTCGCCAGTTTGATCGGCAGTCCATCCAGCAAAGGCAGGCCATTAAATCCGGCCAAGCCGATTTGGCCAGGCACGTCGATCCCCTTATCAAGGCAATGCAACAGCCCCCCTGACCCGATCATGTCATTGGAATAATACAAGAAATCCAGATCTGGACTGCGCGCCAGAATAGTCTCTGTCATCTCTCGCCCTTTCGCCAGGGCAGAGCCGCCCGCGTAGTATTCTTCATCGGCAATGGTTAGCCCTGCTTCGGCCAGGCCCGCACGGAATCCCGCCAGACGTTTGCGCGCACGGTGGTCATCGGGCATTTTCGTGCCAAGGAAGCCGATTTTGCGATACCCGGCGCGCAAGATGGCCTCTGCCATATGGCGCCCAGCACGTTGATGGGAAATGCCAACAACAGAATCGATTCCTGCCCCGTCGACATCCATGATCTCTACAATCGGGATGGCAGAGTTTTCCAACATTGCCCGTGCCGCATCTGTATGTTCCAGACCCGCAATGATGACGCCGGTAGGACGCCAGGACAGCATTTCATACAGAACGGTTTCTTCTTTTTCAGGGGAGTAATCGGTGACCCCGACCACAGGCTGAAGCCCAGTCTCCTCTAGCCCTGCGGAAATTCCGGCAAGCACCTCTGGAAAAACAAGGTTCCCAAAGGATGGTATGATGACCCCCACAAGGTTCACGCGCTGTGACGCAAGCGCACCTGCAATCTTGTTGGGCACATAGCCTAATGTTTTGGCGGCCTCCAGCACACGTTCTCGGGTGGTTGCGGACACATCGCCGCGATTTCGCAGCACCCGGCTGACGGTCATTTCGGAAACTCCGGATGCCTCTGAGACATCTCGTAGGGTCAACGGGCGGCGTGGTGGCACGGTTGGTTGGGTCACGAAGGTCATCCTTGATCAATATTCTAGTGTTAGCGCCAAATATTTCCCTTGCACAAGAGCGCTCTCCGATTTATGTTAGCGGTAACAGTTGAGGCGCTCGCGTTTCGATTGCCATATTGATCCGCCAGGCGTGTAGACTCCGATCGCCTGGCCGGGTCACCAAAAGGGGAAGCGGTGGGCCAAAGCGCTTCCCCTTTTACATTATATTTCCGATAAACAGCGGCCCGTTCCATGTCATTGCTAACGTGTTGTGATCTTGCCTGTCGTAGGTAAGGTGGATACAGTGCGAATTGAAAATGATGTCTGCGTAGCTCAGCTGGATAGAGCACAGGATTCCTAAAGATAAATTGGGCGTCACGTTTGGAAACTGCGTGACGGATCTGCTCAAATTCGGGGAACGCTACGGTGCGTCACGCACCTTGCCAATCCCGAGCCAAGCCCCGCATGGGGAAGGTGTAGAGACTGGACGGGCAGCACCTAAGGGCTTTGGCCAATGGTGAAGGGACAGTCCAGACCACGAACGCCAAATGGCGGCGGCGAAAGCCGAAGTGGTATGAATCCTGGGGCCGTGGGTTCGAATCCCGCCGTGGACACCATTCTCATCCCTCATTGTCCAGTCCGGTGTGAATTTGGGTTTATCCGGCCCAAGTTTGGGATTTGTCCGGGGAAGACCTGGGATTGAGCCTCTGGAACCTACCGGAACATGCTCTCCCGACCCTATCAAGCTTCGAAACTGCGGGAAGAAAAACTGGCGCACTGTCCGTGCGACGGAACCGTTTCCTTTTGATCCCTCGCACAAGAAAAAGCCCCATGCTGAGGTCAGCACGGGGCTTTGATATTTCTGAGTTTTGCGAACAGTCAGTCTGAGGCCGGGTCCATCTCCTCACGCGCCTCCGCGATGAGTTTGAGAAGCGCGTCGGCGGGGTAGAATGGCAGATCACCCAACTCCGGCGCGAAGCCCAGGCCCCGTGACCGCGCGAGATCACGTATCTCGGTGCCGGTCAACCCGGTTTGCCGCGCCGCGACCTTCACCGATATGTACCTGGTCTGGAAACTTTGGAGCGCATCCCACGGGATAAGATGCCGACGTGGATTCACGGAGTTGACCGGGAGGGAGTAGCTCGGGAGGCAGCCGGTGTAACGCAATTTCCGGATCGAAGCCTCGTTGACGCCCAGTGCGAGTTGCGCCTCTATCAGGGTCAGATCACGCACGTTCGACTGCTCCAGAGCCTGAGCCAGATCAGTCGGGTCCATGCGCAGGCCGAGGACTCCGGCTTCACGACACGTCAGAACGGCAAAAGTCAGGCGACGCTCGCTTAACAGCCGGGTGACATGGTGCAGAATGCAGTCCGCCGCGGCGATCGCCTCTATGATCCGCTGCCCATCAGGGCTTCCCGCGCTGACCGGCAGTTCGTCGAGGGCGACCGCGAGCGCCTGCACCTCGTCGCGATCATAGTGCTGCTTGCGGTACGCGCGGGTCTCGATACGCGGCAGGCCACCAAGCGCCGCGAAGCGGAGAAACTCCGGGAGCGTCACCCCAAGGCACAGTGCGGCCTCCGTCGCCTTAAGACTACGCGCCACCCTGATCACGGCTAAGGCCTTGCATCACCTTACGGAACTGCCGCCTCTCCTCGGGATCTGCGGATTGCAGGCACCACGCGTGCAGCCAAGACTGCGAGAGACGCATCTTCTGGCCGCCGAGCGCCTTGTCGATGGCGGTCTGGACGGTGTCGCAACCTGCCACCGTGAGGGCGTAGCCCTCGTCGATAAGCTCGCGTTGCTCCGGGAGGTCCAGATCGACGAGGGAACGCGCTCCTAGCTGGACCATGGCGCCGAGACCGAGACACCAACGCTCCAGCACATCGACCTGCGCGTCGGGTTGCCAAGCCCAGGCGTCCGTCCCGTCGAACTGCGCCAACACGGCTTTTTCGAACCGTGAGGGACGTTGCTCGACAATCAGATCTTCGAGATTTTCAGCCACCTGGTCTCCAGCCGACAGCGCGTCGGGGCGTCATAGCAGGTCGTGTAATCGGCGTAGGGGAGCGGGACCAGGGCGACGCCGTGAAGGGCACGGGTCGAGAGAACCCGTGGCAACCAGACGGCCCGAAGCGGTAGGAATGCCGTATCCATTTGATGATCTCGCCCCTGCTCCAGCCAGCAGCGCGGACAGATCGCAAGGTCATCCTTGCGGATGGTGCGGCTGAGAAAGCGCTGTCCGAGGAGATCGGTGTACTTCCGGTCGACCTGATGCGGCGACTGGTGGCGGAGCGCCGTGGCGTCAGCGGCGGTCAGTGCCGCGAGGCGCTCGATCTGGTCGAAATCGCCGGTGTGAATCGCCCCGAGTTTGTCGGAGACCATCAACTTAAGTAAGGATGATGGTTATGACAAAAAGCAAAATGGCAAATCGCTACTCGCCAGAAGTTCGCGCGCGGGCGGTCCGGATGGTGTTTGAACATCAAGGTTCATATGAAACGCAAGCGGGCGCGATAGCGGC
>NZ_MDHA01000043.1 GCF_001705665.1 Thioclava sp. SK-1
CAACAAAACGGCTTTCGCCATCACCATGACCCGCAACACCCCAAAGATTGGGCCGGTAATCAATGTCCAACGCTGTGCGCGCACCGTGTTTGCGCGCAAGCTCCAACGCGCAAAGCACCGCAGCCTCCGTGCGCGGATGGCTCAAATGCGTCCCCGTCACAACCAAAGAACGCGTATCCGCAATCAAATCCTCGCTGATATCTTCAGGGCCAAGACCCATATCCGCGCAATCCTCGCGGTAAAAAATCAGCGGAAAACGCTCTTCGTCACGAATGCCCAGCAAAACAAGCGCCGTAAGACGATCACGATCCGTCTTGACACCACGCAAATCAACACCGTGCCGCGAAAGCTCCTCACGGATAAAACGACCCATATGCTCATCGCCAACACCCGTGATAAGCGCAGAACGCATCCCCAAACGCGCAGTGCCACACGCCATATTCGTCGGAGACCCGCCAATGTATTTCTCAAATGAACCCATGTCCTCCAAACGACCCCCAACCTGAGAGCCATATAAATCAACCGAACTCCGACCAATCGTAATTAAATCAAGTCCCTTAACCATCACATTTGCCCTTTCATGTCCCCAACCAATCCCCCAGGAAAAGGACCGCAGCCCTTCCGAAGATGCGGCAGCGACCCGCCGCACCTTTGGTCTTGATCACGCTGTTTCGCGCGCCAATGCGCTGCGCAGATAGTGCAACGTCGTGGCCAGCGCGGTTTCTGGATCATCAAGCGCGTGAACTTGATCGGAAAAAGGTTCAAGCGAGATCGGGCCGCTATACCCCTGCGCAAGCAAATCGCGCAGCTGCGCAATATTTTCCAAACGATCCGCTTCATCCACCAGGACCCGATGCGCATCCAACATGTCATCGACAGCCACATCGGGATCAGTCACACCCGAAATATGGACCATCCCGGTTTGCGCCACAGCATAGCCCGTCTCGGACGCCAGATGATGATGAAACGTATCATGCAGCAGCCGATAGGTTTCTTGTCCGCCTGACTGCGCAATCGCGTCCAGCGCAACCGCCTTCGCGCGCAGCGACGATACCGGAAAGCCCAAAGGCTCTACCAGACCGATCAAGCCGCGCGCATCCAAAATCGGCTTCATCGCCTTGAGCGCCGCGATTAGATCCGCCTGAGACACCAGCGTAGCATCATTAAGCGGACACATCACCAATGCCTGCGCGCCACAGGCCTGTGCGTAATCGGCCAGCGCTATCGCCCGGTCCGGCAAATCGCCGGACCAGACATTGAATGGATACAGCGCATTGATCGACAAGATCGTCACGCCATGCTCTGTTGCTAAGTGCTTGACCTGTGCCGGATCCATCGTTCCGACGACATCGGGGATGTCATTGCGGATCTCGATTTCGGATATGCCAAGACGGCAGCACATTGCCATGAACTCGCCCAGCGGCAGCTTTGGCGCGCAGATATGATTAAGGGCAAAACGCATCACTGCACCTCAGTTATACAGGGCCGGCCGCGCCGGCAGGGTGATCGGGATAATCTGGCCTTCCGATTCTTGTGCAGTTACACAAGCATCCGAGGTGATCGCTGCGACATAGCCATCCCAAGCTGACGGGCCAGATGCGGTGCCACGAGCGGCTGCGGCAATGAAATCGGCCAGTTCGACATCGTAGCTGTCGACGAAACGCGCCTTCCAATCGGTCATGATATCGTTGCGCAGCTCTGCGCCAAGGCGTTTCGTGATCGCCATCGGCTCTGGCAAATTCGCCAGCCCTTCTTCGCCTACGACCTGACATTGAATGTCATAGCCATAGGTGCAATTGACGAAAATCTCGACGTCGATGCGCACGCCTTTGGCAGTTTCCAACAGCACGATCTGCGGATCACGCAGCTTCGAATGCGATTTTGAACTGACACGCGGGAAAACCACCTGCGCCGAGACGTAATCATCGTCAAGTAACCAGCGCAGCACGTCGATTTCATGGATCATCGTGTCATGAATGGCCATCGGGGTCACATACTGCTCTGGCACGGCGGGGTTGCGATGCGCCGCATGAACCATCAGCGGCGTGCCGATCTGGCTGTCGACCACCTGTTTAAGCATGCGATATCCGGCATCATAGCGGCGCATGAAGCCAACCTGCACAAGGCGCGTGCCATGGGCGGCTTCGGCATCCACGATATTCTTTGCACCTTGCGCCGTGGTGGCCAGAGGTTTTTCGCAAAAACACGGCTTGCCTGCTGCAATCGCCGCCAGCACATAGGCCTCATGGGTTGATCCGGTCGAACACACCAGAACCGCGTCCACATCCGCCGCGCCAATCAGCGCCTCGCCGGTTTCATAGACTGTGGCATCCGGCGCCAGATCGGCCTGCACAGCGCGTGCGGCGTCGATCGAATAATCGCTGAGCGCGACGACCTGAGCCCCTGCAAGGACCTGCTGAATGCGGCGCGTATGATCCCGACCGATCATGCCTGTGCCGATGACACCAATTCTTACGGTCATGTAGATTTTCCTTACTTGAAGTATTTGTCGACGTAGCTCTGGATCTCTGAGCGCATAAACATCCCGGAGGCATCTTTGCGGTCTTCCCATGCGAACACGCAGGCGGTCATGATCCCGTCAAAGCCGATTTCGGCCAACGTGCCGAAGAAATCATCCCACGGGACTTCGCCTTGGCCGATGTCCAGATGTTGGTGGATACGCGCCTGTGTACCTGGCGGGTTCAGAATATACCGCAGCCCCGATGAGGCCTTGTGATTGAACGTATCTGCCACGTGCACATGCGCGATCACATCCTTGGACGCACGCAGCATTTCTTTCGTGTCATCCCCGAAGTAATAGGTATGGGGCGCACAATAGAGGAATTTCACATTGTCCGAATTGACGGTGCGGATGATATCCAGCGCAGGCTGTAGTGTTTCACACCAATCTTCGGGATGGGGTTCAATATGCAGCTTAATGCCTTCGCGTTCGACGATCGGCACCAGCTCCTCCATTGAGCGCCACCACGCATCCTCCGCGCTTTCGATCTGACTACCCGTATGGCAGCAATAGCAGCCGCCCTTATCGGGATGGGTTCCGCGACCAAATTCGGAATTCATCGTGTCCACGCCCAGTTCAACGCAGATCTCAATCGCGCGTTTCCAATGGCGCACAGCGGCTTGGCGCTCTGCCTCGTCCGGGCTGGCCCAACGATACATCGGCAACAAAGACGCGATTCCGACATTTGCGTCGCTCAGGGCTTTTTTGAACGATTTCACCCGGTCTGGGAAAACACGCGGCGCCTTGAACCATTCAAGAAAATCCGCGCGTGGCGACAGTTCGATCCAGTCGTAGCCAAGTTCAGCAACCTTTGACGGCAGCGCCTCCAGCGGCAGGTCACGGTGCATAAACGGATCAAGTGCAATTTTCATGGAGCACTCCACAATTAGGGCAAGCCGGGATCGGGACGGTACCGATGACAGGCCCGACAGTTGGCATTTGCGAAAAAAGATAAGGGAAGTAGGTGGCGGCAGGCCCTAGGCCTGCTGCCAAAGCGTCAGGATTTCTTGACGCGTTTTTTCTGCCGATAGGTGTCGACCACGACGGCTGCGACGATGATCACGCCCTTGATCATTTCCTGATAATAGGCGTCCAGCCGCAAAAAGGTGAAGCCCGACAAGATCACACCAAAGATCACCATGCCGATGGATGTCCCGATGATAGAGCCCCGGCCACCGGCCAAAGACGTCCCGCCGATCACTGCCATCGCGATAGCGTCAAGTTCATACATCAAGCCCATACCCGCCTGCGCGGTCTGTCCACGGGCTGCCACAACCATACCTGCCAGAGCAGCCAAGGTCGCAGCCACAACATAAAGCTTGATCAGATGACGTTCGACATTAATGCCAGAAACACGCGCGGCCTGCGGGTTTGCCCCGATCGCATAGGTGAACTTGCCATAGCGGGTGTATTTCATCGTGATGTGGAACACCACCGCAACGACCAGGAAGATAATGACCGGCATCATCCCTTTACCCATCGCAACATAGCTTTCAGTAGGGAAAGAAACCGGCTGCCCCTTAGTATACCACTTTGCGAAACCGCGTGCGGCAACCATCATGCCCAAAGTCGCAATAAAGGGTGGGATCTTAGTATAGGCGATCAGCCAGCCGTTGATAAACCCGGCAATCGCCCCAACGCACAGGCCTGCAAGGATCGGCACGATCACCGGCAGATCGGTCAGCGCGGGATAGACCGCACGCGCATAATCGGCCGATTGTGCGAAGCTCATCGATACCATGGCCACGGCACCAACAATAGAGCCCGATGACAGGTCAATACCGCCTGAGATAATCACCTGCGTCACGCCCACTGCAATGATCCCGATCACCGAGACCTGCAAAATCATGATCTTTAGGCGGCCAATATTGCCCAGAAAAGATTGCCCCTGAAAGATCCAGCCCAGGATTTCAAAAACCAGCGCGATGCCGACCAATACGAATAGGATGTTCACCTCTGGTGGTAAGCGTCTTTGTGCCTGCATCACAGGCGGATCAATGGTTGTATCTTGCATTGCCATCTCGGCGTTCCTCCCCAATTTCTGTGCGGCCGATCATTTCGCGGCCAGTTCCATGACCCGCACGGGATCGGCCTCGGACCGGTCCAAGATCCCGCTGACATGGCCTTCGTGCATCACCATGACCCGATCAGACATGCCCAAAACCTCTGGCAATTCCGAACTGATCATCAAAACGGCAACCCCCTGCCCCGCAAGCTGCGTGATCAGACGGTGAATTTCCGATTTCGCACCCACGTCGATGCCTCGTGTCGGCTCATCCAGGATTAAGATCCTTGGATTGGTCAGCAACCAGCGCGCGATCAGCAGCTTTTGCTGATTACCGCCCGACAGGTTTTCAACCGTCTCTGACAGATTGGGCGTTTTGACGCGCAGCTTGGCCGCGAAGTCTTCGGCCAGTTTTGTGACCTCTCCCTGCTGCACAAAGCCCATGCCGTTGACCTTTTCACGCGTCAACAAGGCCATCTGGATATTTTCCAAACAATCCAGCTGTAAAAAGCACCCGGTCTCTTTGCGATCTTCGGTCAGAAACGCCAGACCGTGCTGCATCGCCACCGCAGGCGAGGTCATATCAACCACCGCACCGTCAATAACGATCTGGCCACTGGCAGCCGGGATCACACCAAACAGCGCCTCTGCAACATTCGACCGGCCTGACCCGACAAGGCCGGCCAATCCCAAGATCTCTCCACGACGCAAGCAAAAGCTTACATCGTGGAAAGTCCCAGGGAGGGTAAGGTTGCGGACTTCAAGGATAACATCCCCGATGTCACAGTCGATTTTAGGAAACATATCGGTGATTTCGCGTCCCACCATCATTTGAATGATGTCGTCGCGGGTCACATCCGTGGCCTTAACAGTGTCGATATATTGGCCATCGCGAAAGACAGTCAGCTCATCCGCGATTTCAAATAATTCGTTCATTTTATGGGTGATATAGACGATGCCGACACCTTTGCTGCGCAGATCACGGATGATCGCAAACAGGTGTTCGACCTCACTCTCCGTGATCGCCGAGGTCGGCTCATCCATGATCAGCACATCGGAGTCATACGACACCGCCTTGGCGATTTCGACCATCTGTTTTTGCGCCACAGTCAGATCACCGACCAGATCTGCGGGATCCAGACCGATGTTAAGATCATCGAACAGCGCCTGCGTCATCTGCGCCATTTGCCCGTGATCGACCAGGCCAATGCCATTGCGCGGCTCGCGGCGGATCCAAATGTTTTCCGCCACGGTCATCGTGTTCATCAGGTTCAATTCCTGATGAATCATCGCAATACCAGAGTTCAGCGCATCAATCGGTGTTTTGATGTTCAGCGGTTTGCCGGCAAAGCGGACCTCGCCGCGGTCAGGCGTATAGACCCCCGCAATGATCTTCATCAGCGTCGATTTGCCCGCGCCGTTTTCACCCATCAACGCATGGACCGTTCCCGGACGCAGCCGCAGCTGAACATCATCCAAGGCAACCACCCCGGGAAATTCTTTGCGCACCTTGTCGACCTCAAGAATGAAGTCCCCGGTATAGGCCGTGCGCTGACGTGTCTGGTCTGTATCAAGCATGTCACCCTCCGCTTACCGACCCGAGGCTTCGGGCGGCATGTTTGTGGCGCACACGTCATCTGCGTGCGCCACGAACCTGCATGTTAGACACTGATCGCTAACGCGGATCAGTTCTTCTTTTGGTAATCTGACAGATTTTCTGGTGTCACCAGCTCGAACGGAACAAAGACTTTGTTGTCCACCGCTTCGCCGCGCGCCAATTTCAGTGCCGCATCCACAGCCCCCTGCCCTTGGCCCGCAGCGTTTTGGAATACAGTCACATCCAGATCGCCCGCCGCCATTGCCGCCAGCGCATCAGCGGTGGCATCGACGCCGCCAATCACGATATCATCCATCGACATGCCGGCTGTCTTCATCGCCTGAATGGCGCCAATAGCCATTTCATCGTTATTCGAAATTACAGCGTCAAATTCCAACCCGGCAGAGATCCAGTTGCTCATCAAATCCGCGCCCATAGTGCGCGACCACATCGCAGTCTGCTGATCGACGATTTCAATAAAGCTGCAATCTGAGGTAGCGATGACATCGTGAATGTCCTGTGTACGCACCCGCGCCGCCTGGTTCGACAATTCGCCCATCATGACAAGGGCCTTGGCCCCATCACCTTTGCCCATTGATTTCAATTGCGCACAAATCGCCTGGGTTTCCAGCGTCCCCGATTCCTTTTCATCCGACGCAACAAAAGCCTGGTTGTCGGGCAAAGTGTCGATGTTTACCGGCTGGCGGTTCACATAGACCAAGGGGATTCCGGCATCTGCGGCAGCTAGGCTCATCGCGATTGTGGCATCGGTATCCACAGGGTTTACAATGATCGCATCCACGCCAGATGCCACGAAATTCTGGATCTGGTTCAGCTGCTTGCCGACATCGTTTTGCGCGTCTTCCACCTGCAATTCGACGCCATCTTGGGCAGTGGCGTAATCGATCATGCCATTGCGCAGGACCGTTAGGAAGTTATCATCAAACACGGCCATCGATACGCCGATATTTTCAGCCTGAGCCGTGGTTGCAAGCATCGCCGAAAGCGCGGTCGAAAGCAGGATCTTGTTCATAGGTCATTCCCTCCACATGCGGCGTCCGGGGGCACCGCGATATCCGGACCATCTGCCCCCGCCCACATGTCGGCACGCCCCTGAATAAAGGCAGACCCAGCCGTCGGAGAATTCAGATGTGCAGCCCGGGCTCCTCTTCCCTTGGCTGCTGGTGTAACCTCCCTGATTGCCAGTGATGGGTCAATCATGAATAAATGAATAAAACATCATTTATGATAGATTTTGATGTCGCAAATGATGTAATTACCTCATTCTAGAAACACCCTAAATCGTTTCGGGCGTCCAGATATGGGGCTGCAGGAATTTTTGTCCGGGCGTCTCGGCCATGCCCTTCTCCACCGTCATCAAGATCAGCACCATCAAATCTTCGACCAGCAGTCGCAGCGGGGTGCCAATGGCCATGGTCACATACCCATCTTGCAATGCCGCGCGCGATTCCGGCGTGAACTCATTCACGATTAAAATAACCTCCTCCGGGCGGCGCATTTGCCGCACCGCGCTGATCGCCCCCTCCATACCGCCACCCGCACAATACAGCCCAACCAGATCGGGGTTGCGCTCCATAAGATCAATCGTGGCCTCATGCGTAAGCTGGCGTGTTTCAAGATTGATCTGCGTATCAATCAGGCTGAAATCGGGGGCGGCGTCGCGCAGATAGCTACGGAACCCCGTCTCACGCAGGACATGCCCATGATAGCGCGAGCTGCCGATGAACAACCCGATCTTACCCGGCTTATCCGCCATTTTTGCAATCGACCAGGCCGCTAAACGCCCAACTTTAAGGTTATTCATGCCGAAATAGCTTTCACGCACCCCTTGGGCAAAATCCGACAATAACGAGAAAACCGGGATATCTGCATCGCGAAGGTCGGTTACAGCGGCGGTGACTTCGTGATGATCAATCCCTGTCGCGGCCACCGCATCCACACGACCGCGAAAACCGGTCAATACCCGCGCAAGCTCCTGTGGGTCCGTGCTTTCCGTGAATTTAAATTGCAACTGGATGCTGTGGCCACCGCTGGCTTGGGCAAAATCTTCGAACACTTTGACCACATCTTGATAGAACGCGTGACGCGGCTTTGGCAGCACGACCCCAATGCGCACCTCGGGTCGATCGGCAAGCATTCTCTGGCGGATCATATTGGCGCCGTGATACCCGACCTGACGCGCCGCATCATGCACCTTGCGCACGGTTTCTTCGCGGACTTTCATCCGGCCATTGAGCACTCGATCAACGGTAGCCACACTGACCCCCGCCGCATTGGCAAGATCTGCAATTGTCGGTCGCCGCACCATCCACCCCCCGTGAAAGCATCAAAACTATCATTGGGGATGATGTATATTTCATCGCAAAAATGCAATGATTTTACTCAGAATAGAAATGCCACCTCCCGGATGGGCTAGGCTTGGGCAAAGGCCACGATCCGGCGCAGTGCCTCCTCAAGCTGATCGTCGGGCAAGGTCAGCGCGATGCGCACATGGCCCGCAGCCGCCGCACCAAAGCTTTCACCCGGCATGACCGCGATATGTTCTTCTTCGATCAATCGGCTGGCGAAGACCTCGCCCGACAGGCCTGTCGCGCGAATGTCCAACATGACATACATCGCCCCCGCCGAAGGGGCCATACGGACATGGCTGCTGCCCGCCACCGCGCGCTGTGCCAACAAACGCCGCCTGCGGAACGGCGCAGCGATTTCTTCTTCCAGTGCCGGCCCCATCTGCAATGCCGCCAGCGCACCTTTTTGAATGTAGGGCACCACACCATAGGTGGTATTTGTGGCCAAGACCGCGGCCGCGGACACCACCTCCTCTGGGGCGACGATCCAGCCCAAACGCGATCCCGTCATCGCGTGACTTTTGGACATAGATCCGATCACCACCGTGCGTTCTGCCATACCGGGCAGGGACCGGGGCGACAGATGTGCACCGTCCCAAACCTGCGTGTCATAGACCTCATCGGAAATCAGCCACAGATCTGCGTCGCGGCACGCGCCCGCCACGTCAGAAATTGTCTTGTGGCTATATACTACACCCGTTGGATTGTTGGGCGTGTTGATCAGCAGACTGCGCGCGTTTGTGCGCGATTGCGCCTCAAGAACCGCTTCTGCCTGCGGCTGAAACCCCAATGCAGCTTGGGCCGGGATTGCCTCTGGCGTAGCCCCCGTGGCAAGGATCGTCGACGGGTATGTTGGATAATGCGGCGTGACATACAGTCCAACATCGTCGGCCCCAAGTAAAATCATATGGGCAGCGAATAACGCGGCCTGCCCGCCTGGCGTCACAATGATATTTTCGCGCCGTGTTGGCGTGCCCGTGCGGTCCGTCACCCGCTGAGCAATGGCATCGCGAAGCTCGGGAAGGCCGGGGCCGAAAGTATATCCGGTCAATCCCGAAAGGGCCGCCGCATGCATCGCCTCCAACACCCGGGGATCGGTTGTACGGTCAGGCTCTCCCACCGTCAGGTTCAGCACCGGCACGCCTGCTGCCACCAGCGCCCTAGCGCGATACACAATCTCCCAGCCATCTTTTCCGGCAGCTCTTACGCGGGGAATACGGGGGCCAATCTGCATAACAACTCCGGGCAGGCGATAAAAACTTACGCCGGCATATATGTCCGACTGCGTCCCAAGTTAGCGGATTATACGATTGACGAACAGCTCTCCAAGCATGTTAAAATGTTATGCATGATCACACATCGTCAGATAGAAGCCTTTCGCGAAGTGATGCGCAATGGCAGCGTCACCGCGGCCTCAGAATACCTTGGCATGTCGCAGCCTGCAGTCAGCCGATTGGTGCGCGACCTGGAAGCGGGCATTGGGTTTTCACTGTTTTCGCGCCACGGCTCGCGCGTGGTCCCCACCCCTGCCGCCCATGAATACTGGGAGGTGGTTGAGCGCAGCTTCATCGGATTGGAGTATCTGGACCAAACCGCCCAACGGATCCGAGCCGGCGGCACGACCGGGCTGTCTATCGCAACCGCGCCGGTATTTGCCGCGACATTGCTGGCCGATAGCATCGCGCAATTATCGCGACGCATAACATTTCAGGATCTGGGAACCGTGCAGATCACCACCCTACCCGTGGTGCGGCAGGTCGCTTTGCGCCGTGCTGAGCTTGGCATAAATATGCTTAGCCATCATCAGCATGAGGTGGATTTGATCGCATCTTATCCGGTGGGGTATCATGCTATTGCGCCGGCAGATCATGCCTTTGCAGGTCTTTCCGAAGTGTCATTGCATGATCTTTCGGACATCGCGTATATCGGCTTTGACGAGGCCACGGTAACCGGGAAGATCCAAGGGCGGTGGTTTTCTACATTGCCGCATGGCCCGCGGTATGTTCTGCGATCTTATCTTGCGACAGTCATCAGCGCCTTTGTGCTGCGTGGTTTCGGCGTATCTGTCGTGGACCCATGGACCGCCGCGCATCATCGCATGGCAGGAGGGATTTCAAGACCCTTGACTGGGCATGAGAAGATGAACGTAGCATTGATAAAGCCCCTGGGCGCCCGCCTGTCCACCACCGCGCAGGCACTGATACAAGAGCTTGGCGCGCAGATTGAAAGCCACACCACAGCATAACATTGACACATGCTTGAACGACCTGAACCTATTGGACTTGTGCTGCGCGATCCACAACACTCCAGCAAGGACCGCGGGGCCGTTTAACGCCGGCAACCGCGCCACATTGGCCGGGAGAAGCGCTGCGCATGTTCGACAAAACATCATCCTATTGGGATCTCGACACTCCAGATTTTTGCCCTGCCCCCGCAAGCGCTCGCGCGCGCTATGATGTCGCCGTCATCGGCGGCGGATATTCCGGCCTTGCGACAGCCCTGTTTCTCGCCCGCCAAGGTTGCAGCGTGGTGGTATTAGAGGGCGAAAAGATCGGCTTTGGCTGCTCGTCGCGCAACGGCGGCATGGTCGGCCCAAGCTTTCATAAGCTTGGCATGGCCGGGCTGACACGCGCCTATGGAACGCAGGCGGCGCAGGCCCTGATGCGTGCCGGGATTGAAGCATTGGACTTCTTTGAAGATTTCGTCGCACAAGAAGATCTGGACTGTGACTTTCAGCTGACTGGCCGCTTTCGCGGCGCACGCACCGATGCTGAACTGACCACATTATTGGCCGAGGCGGAGCGACTGGCACAGCAGGTCGGCCTGCCCTACACGGCTGTCAACGCCGCTGACATGCACCAATATATCGGATCAAACGCCTATTGTGGTGGGGTATTTTACCCGCGCGATGGCGGGCTTCACCCCAAGAAACTGGTGACAGGGCTCGCCGCACGTGCCCAAGCTGCGGGGGCGGTGCTGCGCGCGCATTGCCCCGTGCGCCAAATTCACCCCGAAGCGGCAGGACACCGCATCGTGACGCCGAAAGGCGACATCCATGCCGCCCATGTGGTGATCGCAACCAACGGATATACGGATCGCAGACTGCCCAGTATGAACAATCGTATCGTCCCGATCTGGGTAACTGTGGCGACCACCCGTGCCTTTGCACCCGAGCATATTCGCGCCATGTCACCGCAGCTGCAAATGCATGGCGAAACGGGGCGGGTGTTCATCTGGTCGCGCCCGACACCGGACGGAAAACGGTTCATGTTCGGCGGGCGATTGACGGATCGCCATGCCTCGCCTATGCGCCAACGTCACGATATTGCCCGCCGCGTTGGACGCATTTTCCCCAGCCTGACGCCGGACGATTTTGAACATGTCAGCTTTGGCAAAATCGCTTATACTGCCGATCACGCGCCGCATCTTAATCAGATTGACGGGATTTGGCACATAGGCGGATATTGCGGCTCCGGCGTGACAAGATCGATCTATTTCGCCCATAAGCTGGCGCGCAAAATCACCGGCGCAGCCGATAGCGATTTACCCTTTGACCAACTGACTTTTCCGCAGGTTCCGGTGCGATTTTTGGCCCCGCAGGTCGCCAAGATCATGACGAAATATTACGGCATTTTGGATACTCGGGATTTACGACGTGCCCCTTGATTAGGCATAGAAATCGCGCTGTCTTATACGGTGGGCTTTGGGGTATAAAATACACTCGAAGGTGCAAACGTTGGCCTGTCAGGCAGGCAGTTTGTCCTCATCGCAAGCGCATGATAATAATTAATACCTACGCACACAGGATGAAGTGGTCTGAACCGCGCCTTGTTTGCCGGAGGCCCAGAAGTAAGGATACTGGGTCATGGGAAAGACGAAGAACGGAACAAGCTCTGGACATGTATCACTTCCGTTCCGGTTTTCTGTGAGCAATGCTCGCTTTGAAGGAGACTGGATATGGCACCCAAGCATAGTGAAGATTTCAAGCGCGAAGCGGTTCGGATCGCGGCGCACAGCGGCCTGACACGGCGACAGGTTGCGTCGGACCTTGGGGTTGGTTTTTCGACCTTGGGCAAGTGGATGCGGGATTACTCGACCGATCCAACAGCCGCTGAGGACGCGGAGTTGCGCCGCGAGAATGAGCGCTTGCGTAAAGAGAACCGTATTCTGCGGGAGGAGAGGGAGGTGTTAAAAAAGGCGGCAATCTTCTTCGCGAGCCAAAAGCAATGAGATTTCAATTCATTGCGGAGTATCGCGAAGATCTCTCACGTGCGTATCTGTGCCGCCTGATGCAGGTTTCAGATCGTGGGCTACGGGCGTGGCGTCGCAGGCCGCCCTCACATCGCCAGCGTCGTGACATGATCCTTCTGGCATATATCCGCGAACAACATCGGCTCAGCTTGGGCAGCTATGGCCGTCCGCGCATGACGCAGGAATTGAAGGAACTGGGTCTTCAAGTTGGCCAGCGCCGCGTCGCCCGGATCATGCGTGACAACGGCATTCTGAATCGCCCCGAGTTTATCGGAGACCATCAACTTAAGTAAGGATGATGGTTATGACAAAAAGCAAAATGGCAAATCGCTACTCGCCAGAAGTTCGCGCGCGGGCGGTCCGGATGGTGTTTGAACATCAAGGTTCATATGAAACGCAAGCGGGCGCGATAGCGGCCATTGCACCCAAGATCGGCTGTATTCCCCAGAAACTGAGCGGATGGGTCAAGCAGGCCGAGAAGGACAGCGGCATGCGGGATGGCGTGACGACCGAGGAACGTGATCGCATCAAGACGCTGGAACGAGAGAACCGTGAACTGCTCAAGGCAAATGAGATATTGCGCAAGGCATCAGCTTATTTTGCGCAGGCGGAACTCGACCGCCCACTCAAGCGATGATCGGTTTCATCGACGATCAAAGGGCTGTTTACGGTGTCGAGTCGATCTGCAGGGTGCTGCCGATTGCACCGTCAACATATTACCACCGCTTGGCATGCCAAGCCGATCCGGCCAAAGCTTCAGCCCGGCATC